>NZ_SODI01000001.1:2852606-3565758 GCF_004365915.1 Cryobacterium psychrophilum | reverse complement strand
CCCTGGAGTCCGACGGACTCGTCCACCTCGTCGCCAACACGGGCGCCTGGGTCAACCGGCTGACCCTCGCCGACTGCGAGGAGATCTACCAGACCCGTGAGCGCCTCGAACCGCTCCTGCTCCGCTACGCGATGCCCCACCTCGACGACGCCCGGCTCGACCTGCTCGATGAGCTGGCCCAGGCCATGGAGGACACGACCGAGGTCGACGAGTTCCTGCGGCTCGACCGCGAATTCCACCTCTCCTCCTACGAGCCCAGCGGCACCCATATTCTCGGCGACCTCGTGCGCCGGCTCTGGAACTCCACCCAGTTCTACCGCCGCGCCTACACCATGCTCCTCGACGACGACCGTCGGCGGATCATGCACGACGAGCACCACCTGCTCACGACAGCCCTGCGCGAGGGCGACGCAGACGGCGCCGAGCGCGTCGTCGAGTCACACATCCGCCGTACCCGGCTCCAGCTCGCGCGGCATCCGGAGGTCTTCGACCTCCCCACGAGCCGAGAGGCACACTCCAAATGAAAGGCACCCCATGGCGATCGCGACCGTAAACCCCACCACAGGACTGACAGAGCAGGAGTTCGAGGCGCACACCGCCGAGGAGATCGAGCACCGGATCGGCGAGGCGGATGCCGCCCACGCGGCCCTGCGCGCCACCGACTACCCCGAGCGGGCCGGCTGGATGCGGGCCGCCGCCGAGCTGATCGAGGGCGACCTCGACGAGCTCGCGACGCTGCTGACGGTGGAGATGGGCAAGCCCATCGCGCAGTCCCGGGCCGAAGTGCTCAAATGCGCGAAAAACATGCGCTTCTACGCCGAGCACGCCTCCTCATTCCTCGCCGACGAGCAGCTCGCCGACCCCGCCGCCGTGAACGCGACCAGCGCCTGGACGCGGTACGACCCGCTCGGCGTCGTGCTCGCCGTGATGCCGTGGAACTACCCGCTCTGGCAGGTCATCCGCTTCGCCGCGCCCGCGCTCATGGCCGGCAACACGGGCCTACTCAAGCACGCCTCGAACGTGCCGCAGACCGCGATCTACCTCGACACCCTGTTCGAGCGCGGCGGATTCCCGACCGGCTCCTTCCGCACGCTGCTCATCGGCGCCCGCGAGGTCGCCGCGGTGATTCAGGACCCGAGGGTCAAGGCCGTGACCCTCACCGGCTCCGAGCCCGCCGGTCGCTCAGTCGCCACCGTCGCCGGCGAGCAGGTGAAGAAGGCCGTGCTCGAGCTCGGCGGATCCGACCCGTTCATCGTCATGCCCTCGGCTGACCTTGACGCGGCATCCAGCACCGCGGTGAAGGCGCGGGTATCAAACAACGGCCAATCCTGCATCGCCGGGAAACGGTTCATCGTGCACAGCGACGTCTACGACGAGTTCACCCGCCTCTTCGGCGAGAAGATGGCCGCGCTCACCGTCGGTGACCCGAAGGACGAGGCCACCGACGTCGGCCCGCTCGCGACCGAGTCCGGCCGCGACGAGATCGCGGAGCTCGTGGCGGATGCCGTGGCGAAGGGCGCCACAGTCGTCACCGGCGGCCGGGTGCCCGACCGCGCCGGCTGGTTCTACGAACCAACCGTGCTCGCCGGACTCACGAACGACATGCGCCTCGTGATGGAGGAGGCCTTCGGGCCGGTCGCCACGCTGTACCGGGTCGCCGACCGCGACGAGGCCGTCGCGATCGCCAACCAGACGACCTTCGGCCTGAGCTCCTCAGTCTGGACCCACGACGCCACCGAGGAGTCGTTCTTCGTGCGCGCGGTGGATGCCGGCGCGGTCTTCATCAACGGTATGACAGTGTCGTACCCGGAGCTGCCGTTCGGCGGCATCAAAGACTCCGGCTACGGGCGAGAGCTCGCCGCCGCGGGAATCCAGGAGTTCTGCAACCTGAAGACAGTGTGGAAGGCCTGATTCGGCGGCGCTGAGAGACGGCACACAGATGGGGCGGGCCCGCGGGCCCGCCCCATCTGTGTGCGCCCGCGCGATCAGTAGAACTTCTTGTACGGGTTGGCAACGAAAAGCTCCTGGGCAGGGAACTTCGTGAGCACCTGCGCGCCGTTGTTTGTGATCACGACCTCCTCTTCGATCCGGGCGGCCGAGACGCCGTCGGAGGCCGGGCAGTAGGTCTCCAGTGCGAAGACCATACCGGCCTTGATCTCGACGGGATGCTCGAGACTGTTCAGCCTCGAGATGATCGGGCGTTCGTGCAAGCCCAGGCCGAGGCCGTGCCCGAACTGCAGGCCGAACGCCTCCATCTCGTTGGCGAAGCCCAGATCAGTCGCCTTGGGCCAGAGCAGCGCGACCTCGTCGGTTCCGACGCCATCAGCGACCTTATTAATCGCGGCATCCATCCATTCCCGGGCTTTGGTATAGGCATCATGCTGGCTCGGAGTGGAGCTGCCGACCGAGAAAGTGCGGTAGTAACAGGTGCGGTACCCGTTGAACGAGTGAATGATATCGAAGAACGCCTGGTCACCGGGGCGGATGAGGCGGTCGGAGAAGTTGTGCGGATGCGGGTTGCACCGTTCACCCGAGACCGCGTTGATCGCCTCGACCTGGTCCGACCCCATCTCATAAAGCCGCTTGCTCGCGAGCGCGACAATCTCGTTCTCGCGAATACCAGGACGCAAGGCCTCGGAGATGTCCTGATAGACACCGTCGACCATCGCCGCGGCCTGGCTGAGCAGCATAATTTCGTCGACGGACTTGATCGACCGGGCATCCAGCATCGACTGCTGGATATCGACGACCTTGAGCCCCTGCGCCTGCATCTCGAACAGGAAAGCCGGCTCGACGATATCGACACCAACCGGGAGATTGGCGACGCCCGCATCGGTGAGCAGTCCCTTGATGACCTTCACAGCGTCACGCATCAAACCCGCCTCCGGCGCGATCGCGCCGCGGAGCCCGAGCATGCCAGCGTGACTGTGGTCTTGTTCCAGCCAGGGCGCGAACATGCGGTGATGTTTGGCCGCCGAACCGAAGTCCCACAGGTGTGGCTTGCCGTCCCGGCCGAGCAGCGCGTACCGCGACATCTTGTCGCCCAGGGCACCGCCGATCCAAGTCTGGGTCGTGTAACGGATGTTGTAGAAGTCGAATAGTAGGAAGGCGCCACACTCGCTCGCCTCAAGTGAGTCCATCGCCCGGCCGAGACGGTAGCGGCGCAAGCGGTCGAAATCGACCCGCTTCTCGTAATCCACCGCCATGTGGCCCGGGGCAGGAATCATCCTGTTATCGAAATTTAGTGCGGATTCCGGCACCGCGCGGTCGAAAGACAAAGTCATTTGCTTCTCCTGAAAGAGTGTGGAAATGCGAATCCCCGGGCGGGCGCCGTCAGCGCCCACCCGGGGCTGTCATGCGTTGGTTACCACTCGGCGGGGTAGTCGGCTGCATTCTCCTTGGTGATCTCGGGTACCGGCATGAAGTAGTTCGGCTCCAGTGTCTTTCCGTCGATCGCTTCAACGATGTACTTGACGGCATTCTCGCCGTCCCACACCGGGGACTGGAACAGGGTCCCGTACTGCTTGCCCGAGAGAACGTTGGGCTGGCCCAGTTCCGTGTTGCCGGTTCCGACGACCGGAATGGTGGTCGGGTCGATGCCGCGGTTCTCCATGGCCTCGATCGCGCCAGCGGCCATAGTGTCATCCACGGCGTAGATTGCGTCGATGTTCTCTTCGCCGAGGCTTGTGAGCATTTCCGACGTCACGGTCAGTGCAACGTCCTTGGCCCAGTCGCCCGGCTGCTGGCCGATGACCGTGACGTTCGGGTAGCTCGCGGCGAGCTCGTCCCGGAAGCCGGCCTCACGGTCGATGGCCGTGGAGTTTCCGGAGAGTCCCTGCACGATGATGATGTTGCCGCCCTTGTCGCCGAGCACGTCGCCGATGAGCTTGGCCGCTGCCCGGCCGACGCCGTCGTTTGAGGGGCCGGTGTAGGTGCCGACCAAGGACTTGTCCTCGGGCAAGACGTCCGAATTCGAGGCATTCACGGGGATTCCGGCGGCCTTGGCCGCTTCGAGGCACGGACGGATGGTGTCAACCGCGGCCGGCCAGAGGATGATTCCATCAGGCTTGGACGCGATGGCCACGGAGCACTCGTTCGCCTGCTTTGCCGAGTCGTACTCCGCGTTCGTGATGGTGAGGTTGACACCCATATCGGCGGCTGCTGCGTTCATTGCCTTGAGGTAGTTGGTGCCGTAGGGCTGGTCATTGCCCTGGGGAAGCAGAGCATAGACGTTGTAGCCGCCGTCGGTGCCGGCGTCGCTGCCCGCATCCGCTCCGTTGCTAGCCGAACAACCGCTCAGGGCCAGTCCTGCCACGGCCAATACACTCACTAGTACTACTCGAGAATTTCGCATCATATGCTTCTTTCTTGTTCGTTTCTCAGTGCGCCACCGGATGGTGACTCAGTGCCGCGTTACGCTGAAGCGTTCGCTTTTCTCTGGGTGAGCCTCTGGAAGCGCCCGGAGAGAGCACGAAGATTGTTGGGTTCTGTCGTGATTGCCACGAGCAGGATGATGCCGATCAGCACGTCCTGCACTTCACGGGGTGTTCCCGCGAAGGTCAGCCCGACCTGCATGAGGCCGAGCGCGAAGGCGCCGATCATGGTTCCGACGAGCGAGCCGCGGCCGCCGTTGAGCAGGTTGCCGCCGATGATGACGGCGGCGAAGCTCGCCAGCAGCACGCTCGATCCAGCGGTCGGATCGGCGGCGGTGAGCTCGAGCGTGTTGATGACGCCGGCGAGCGCTGCCACGAAGCCGCAGAGCATGAACGCGGTGAACAGTCGCAGCTTCACCGGGATGCCAGCATCGATCGCAGCCTGGCGGTTGCCACCGACGGCGTAGAACTCACGGCCCGCACGCATCCGGGAGATGAAGAAGTGCAGCGCGATGAACAGCAGAATGAAGACGAGCACGCGTGGGGTGAGCGGTCCGAGCAGTTGCCGGCCAAAGGCGAGCGCCGAGTCGATGTCGGTGACTCGTACCGGCCGCCCGTCGCTGAGCACGAATGCGAGTCCGCGAAGGGCGAAGAGCGTGCCCAGGGTGGCGATGAACGAGTTCACCCCCACGATCACGATGAGGAAGGCGTTGAGCGCCCCGATCACCAGACCGGTTATGAGGCCGACAATGATTCCGAGCCCCAGGTCCGGGATGGTCGCCACAACCACGCCGGTCAGGGCGAGCGTGCTGCCCACGCTCAGGTCGAGTTCACCCTGCAGCACCACGAGGGTCAGGCCCAGCGCGACCATGCCGACGAGTGCGACCCGGGCGAGACTGACACCGTACGCATTGAAGACGATGGGCTGCTGCATGGCGATGACGACAATCACGAGGATGAGCAGAACGACTGCCCGGCCCTCGGTGCGACGCGCCACCGTGTTCTTGACGCGGTTCCAGGTACCCGTCTGCGTTTCCTGAAGCTTGATCGTACTCATCGCTTTTCCGCCTTTCGTGCCAGGGCATCCAGTGCAACGGCAAAGACGATGACCGCACCGGTGACCAACTGTTGCCAGGCGAAGGAGAACCCGGAGAGAACTAAAATGTTCGAGAGCACACTGATGAATATGACGCCGATGAAGGTTCGGAAAATACTTCCGCGCCCGCCGAAGAGGCTGTTGCCACCGATGATCACGGCCGCCAGCGCCCGGAAGTCGTAACCCTCACTCATGGTCGACACCGCGGTGTTGGAGTAGGCGGCGAGCACGAACCCGGCGATCATCGCGGCCAGAGCGGTCAGCACGAAGGCGCCGACGACGACTCCGCCACTGTTCACTCCGGCAAGTCGCGTGGCTTGCTTGTTGGAACCGTACGAGCGGATCATGAAGCCGAACTTGGTGCGCGAGAGCACGATACCCGCGACGATAGCGACGACGATGAGCACGAAGGCGCTGAGCGGAAAGGGGCCCACCCGGGCATCTCCAAATGCGTCAATCGGTCCGCCGGTCGGCCCGTAGTAAATCGTACCGCCGGTGACGAGGCTCAGGATACCGGCCCCGATCCCGGTCGTTCCGAGGGTGACCACCACGGCATTCGCCTTGAGGAATCCCACGGAGATGCCGTTGACCAGGCCGTACAGCAGGGCGAAGAACAAGGCGATCGCCATCGCTCCGAGAACGCCGTAGGTCGGGCTCAGCGCCATCAGGATCACACCGGAGGTTGCGATCTGCGCCACGACCGACAGGTCGATGTAGTTCGCGCTGATCACGACGAATGTCATGCCGATGGCGACGATACCAATGGCGGACGCGCGGTGGAAAACGTCGATGATGTTCACCGAGCTGGCGAACCCGTTCACGAAGATCGCGGAGAAGACCAGCAGTACCGCGGTGAAGATGAAAATACCGCGGCTGGCTACCCAGGCGACCATTTTCGAGGCGCTGTTCCCTGACCCGCCTCGTGTACTCGCCAGTGTCGGCGTCTTGATTATCTCGGTATGAGTCATGAGGAACTCGCCACCCTTTCTCCTGCAGCCAGCGCCATGACCGACCGTTCGTTTGCTTCATCGGGCGAGAGCGTTCCCATAATGCGGCCGTCTCTGACGACATGGATGACGTCGGACAGTTCGAGCAACTCAGGCAGGTCGGAGCTGACAACGAGCACCGCAGTGCCCTGGTCGGCGAGCTCCCGCAACAAGCGGTGGATTTCGGACTTGGCTCCGACGTCCACTCCGCGGGTGGGTTCGTCGAGCACGATCAGTTTCGGCTCCCGACCCAGCCACTTGGCGATGACGACCTTCTGCTGGTTACCGCCGCTGTACTGGCCGGCCGCTCGGTCTACCTCGGGCGGTCGGAGTCCGACGGTGTTCGCGAGCCGCATCGCGAACTCGGCGATCTTTCCTCGTTGCAGAAACCCTCCTGTGGAGAGAGCCGCTCGGTTGGGAAGTGTGATGTTCTCAGCCACGGTCATATCGAGCGCGAGCCCCTCCGTTCGGCGCTCCTCCGGGATGAATGCGATACCGCTGCGGACCGCATGCCCGTACCCGTTGATGTTCTTGGTTTCGCCGTCGATGGTGATGGTCGCGGTGCCGGCCGTGCGGGGGTCCACGCCGATTATCGCTCGCACGAGCTCGCTGCGGCCCGCACCGACGAGTCCGCCGATGCCGACGATTTCGCCAGCGCGAACGTCGAGGTCGATGCCGTTGACCCGTGCCGCTCGAATGCCGCGCGCCGAGAGTACGACGGCCCCCGGATCGGCCACCCGGCGGGTCTGCAGATCGAGCTTGAGCTCCCGGCCGACCATCTTGTCGATGACGGCGTTCGGACTAGTCTCGGCGATGGTCATGACCTCGACGACCTGGCCGTCGCGGAGGATCGTGGCCCGCTCGCAGATTCGGAACACCTCGGGAATCCGGTGGGAGATGTAGATGATCGCCAGGCCCCTGGCGGCCAGCCGCTGGAGCATGCTGAGCAGATAATCGGTCTCGGCCGGAGTCAGCGTGGCGGTGGGTTCATCGAGAATGAGAACCCGCGGGTTTCGGGCGACCGCGCGGGCAATCTCGACAAACTGGCGCAGTGCCATCGAGAGCCGGGACACGGGCTCGTTGAGGTCGACGGAGACGCCGATCTGGTCGAGCGCGTCGCCGGCGATCTTCCGCTGGCGGGCCGAGTCGATCACACCGAATTTCGTCGGCGTCACCCCGAGCAGGATGTTCTCGGCGACCGTCATCTCGGGGATGAGGCTGAGCTCCTGGTGCACCAGGGCGATTCCTGCCTCCAGTGAGGCCTTCGCTCCCGGTTCCAGGAGTTTCCCATCGACGCTGACCCCGCCACTGTCCGGTGTCAGGATGCCGGCGAGGATGCGCATCAGCGTCGATTTGCCTGCGCCGTTCTCTCCGACGACGGCGTGGATCTCACCTGCGGCGACGGTTATACCGACCTGGTCGACGGCGACGGCACCGCCGAACCGCTTGACGATGTCGTGCGCTTCAATAACCGTTTTTCGAACCGGTTGAGCGTCTCGTGCTGTACTCATGTGCAGGGGCTCCTTTGCCGCAGGTGAGATCGAACTGTGCGAGAGATTAGTGGAGCAGCTGCCCGCCAGTGACGTTCATCGACGCGCCCGTGATGTTGCGCGCTTTGTCGGACAACAGGAAGGCAACTGCCTCACCGATGTCGTCCGGCTCCTGCGGACGGCCGAGCGGAATCGGCGCGATCGCGCCTGCCCATGCCTCTTCCCGGGTGATGCCGCCGGCCGCCGCGGCCTTGTCGAGCATCGGCTCCCAGAGCGGCGTGCGCACGACGCCGGGCAGCACGGCATTCACGGTGATGTCGTAGGGGGCGAGCTCAACGGCGAGCGACTGGGTGAGGCCCATCACACCGAATTTGCTGGCACAGTAGTGGCTGAATAGCGGGATGCCGCGGAGCCCCACGAAGGAGGCGTTCGAGACAATACGTCCGGAGCGGCGTTCGATCATCTGATCCACGACCGCCCTGGTGGTGTGGAAGACCCCGTTGAGGTTCACATTGATGACGCGGTTCCACTCGTCCTCGTCCATCTCGTTGAACGGAACGCGGTTCGAGATGCCGGCGTTGTTCACGAGTCCATCGACCCGGCCGAAACGCTTCGTCGCATCCGCCACGACACCGCGGCTGGAATCGCCGCTCGTCACGTCGTGCTGGAGGCCGAGGGCGAGTCCGCCGGCCGAGGTGATCTCCGTCGCGATGCTCTCGGCAGCCTCGAGCCGAATATCGGTGATGACCACCTGCGCACCGTGTTCGGCGACCACCTTGGCGATGCCAGCTCCGATGCCGGAACCTCCGCCGGTTACGAGAATTACCTTGCCTGTTAGATCAGCCACGACTGTCAACCTCCATTGGTTGTGCGGAATGGTTCACACATAAGGTGTCAACCTGTGGACCACACTAGTGGTTGGATCCAATGGAAAGCAAGACCGCTGTAATTTAAAAAACCACTGCCGGTCGACAGGCAGAATCCGCCCGTGGCCGCGGAGTCAGAAGCTGGAATGCCGCTCAGTGGAACTCGCCGCGGCACCGCGTGCGCCAGAGTCTCCCCGCTCATCTAGAACGAGCCACACCGCCCTGACCGGCTCGGTCGAGCTGTTCCAGAAGCGATGCGGGATGCGCGAATCGAAGGCGATCGAGTCCCCGACATGCATTTGGGTCTGGCTGAATCCCACCTGCGCGTTGAGCGTTCCCGAGACAATGACACCGTACTCGCGCCCGCCGTGGCGGATGAAGTCCTCCGGCGGCTGGGTTCCCGGCGCGGAGTCGTAGACCACCTCGATGAATTCGGCGCCGTCTTCGGCACGCGGGGTGAGCCGCTCCCAGCGTGGGCCGAATTTGAGGCGGATTGTCGGGCGTGCGTTGCCGCGCAGCACAATGCCCGCCTCGTCAAGCGAGGTATTCTGCGCCGTCGCGACGACCCCCTCGAGCGGCACGATCGGCTCGCCCTCGGTCGTCGCGGCCGCTTCGAAGAGGCTGTCCATCGAGATGCCCAGCGCGCTGACGACGTTGTAGAGAGCCCGCACGCTGAAGGCGGCCAGCCCCCGCTCGACCTGGGAGACATGGCTGGCCGAGACGTCGATGCGGCGCCCGAGCTCGCGGATGCTCATGCCGGCGGCCTCCCGTGATGCGCGGATGCGCGCGCCGACGGTGAGCCATTCGGACGCGGCTTCAGGTTCGTCCACCGAATTCTCCCTTTTTCTCGCCCGATACGGTGGGTCAGCCCGTCATCAGAGAACCCCGATAACACAGACAGTGTATCTCTACACAGAACAGGACGGGAGATTCCGACGACGCTGGTGGCCTCGATCCCGGCGCGGGTGAGCCGGCTGTTCGCATCGGCGCTGCTGCCGTACGTGGTCCGAGCGACGACCCTGCGCCCGTGAAGAACCTCATCGCCTTCACCGACCCTCTCGAGCACGCCGCGTCGGGTTCCGCTCCCTCACCGATCAAATCGAAATGACGACCGCTGCGGGCCGAATCTTCTTCCACGTCATGGCCGCCCTCGCCCTAATGGAACGAGCACTCACCGTCGAACGCACCCGCGCCGGGCTCGAGGCCGCTCGCAAACGCGTCATGACCAACCGCAAGATCACGGACGCGAGGCAACTGCTCGCCCAAGGCATCTCCGCCGCCGATATCCCCCACAACGTCGGGGGCTCGATCCCGACCCTCTACCGGTGGATCCCGGCTAGTGACCGCGAAACCGGAAAACCGGAAAACCGAGCTTGAAGCACACTAACCAGGCCCGTCGCCGGCACCTTCCTCAGGAATCGCCAAAACCGACTCGCCAGAAAGCACACCGTCCGGCCCAGAATCCAGGTCCAAGTCCTTATCTCCCCGCAGCAAGAATCACAGACCGTGGCATGCATAAATGGATTCGCCAGCGAGAAGGGACTGTCTCTTAAACGGTGTTTCCGGCCTAACACGCTGGACTTGGGTCTGGCGGGAAAGGTGCCGCGATGACGACACCTGACGCTGTGACGAAGAAGACAAAAACTGAGCCCACCCGTGAGGAGGTGGCCGCGAAGGAATGGGTGCGCCTGGCCCAAGAGCAAGGGCTGGCCCTGGATGGTCCGAATGGGCTGCTGGGCCAGTTCACGAAAACATTTCTTGAGACGGCGCTGAACGAGGAAATGAACGATCACCTCGGCCCTGAGAAGAACCGGGTGCCGGACGAGCGCGACGACACCAACGTGAGAAACGGAACCCGACCCAAAACGGTCATCAGTCCCACGACCGGGCCCGTGACGATTCAGGCACCCCGAGACCGGACTCCAGATCTACTTCGCCGATCCTCATTCGCCATGGCAGCGCGGCACGAACGAGAACACCAACGGGCTCCTTCGTCAATACTTTCCCAAGGGCACCGATCTGAATCGTTGGGACCAAGAATATCTCAACACCGTCGCCGACGAACTCAACGACCGGCCTCGCACCTGCCTAGGAGATATCTCACCCGAGCGCGCTATGCGACACTTAGGACACCGCACAAGAACATACCCGATTCGCAACGACCATTAGAAACCGCCGCGTCTACGCGGCGATCCTTATTGACGCGATCGTGGTGAAGATCTGGGACGGTCTGAAAGGACTGCACGACGTCGTGGGAAACGTCTGGCCGCTGACGATGGTGCAAACGTGTGTCATTCACCTGCTTCGGAACACGTTCAGGCTCGCGTCGAAGAAGGACTGGGACACACTGAAACGGGCCGTGAAACCGACCTAGACCGCTGCTCTGTCGATGCCGCCCGCGCAGCGTTGGACGATCTGACCGAAACCTGGGGCAAGAAGTACGGTGCGATTATCAGGCTCTGGGAATCGGGGTGGGAAGAATTCACCCCGTTCCTGTCGTATGACCCCGAGATTCGCCAGGTAATCTGCTCCACCAACGCGATCGAATCGCTCAACGCCCGCTACCGGCGAGCAGTGCGAGCTCGAGGACATTTCCCCACCGAACAAGCGGCTCTAAAATGCTTGTACCTCGTGACCCGCAGTCTCGACCCCACCGGGGTGGGCCGAACAAGGTGGACGATGCATTGGAAGCCAGCTCTCAACGCCTTCGCCATCACGTTTCAGGAGCGCTGGCCGAACGCCGAATCCTACTAACGAAAAACGCCGGAAACACCGTTACTGAGACACTCCCGGTGATGCTGCGCGCGATGATTTCAACGCTGGTTTCGGTCATCGCTAACTGGATTGCGATGACAGGAATTGACCAGGCCATGAAGCCACGACTAAAACGATCATCGGTGACAACCCAGCCGTTCGTGAGGTGGCGCACGGCGCGGCTGCGTCACTAGTGCGGAGTCGGTTTCCCTGCTATCTTCCAGCTAGTTCCTCGGCATGAAAGGGAGCAGAGATGGTCTCGGCGCCTAAGTTGAAACCAGTGGTTTTTAGAACCATCTCATTAGTGCTTGGGTCAGCGCTTCTGCTGCTCGGTACGATCTCCGTCTCGGCCGCAAGTAGCGCGCGGTTCGGCTCAGTGGGTGATCTTGAAAACGACCGATTGCGGCAAGCAGTATATGGGGCATCAGCCGATGGACGTGAGATTGCTATCAACGTCGCTGCGGATGACCGGGTCATCGTGACGGTCGATCTTACGGTGCACGCCGACGATGCAATACTGCGTGACGATGTACTCGCGTGGGTGCGGGACTACCCGATGGCGATCGGCGCGGCGACAGGGTATATCGAACTTTCCGGCAACTCGGGCTATCTGGAACTACGGCCGACGCCTTTGATAGTGACTACCGCCACCGATCAGGACCAAGCATCACTCGCATTCCAATGGGTGTCAGAAAATCTGCATGAATTTCGTGTGCCCTTCGTCCTGACCTACAGGCCCCCTTACTCAGCAGAAGCAGATGTACGGTTTGCGCTTGAAGACCAATGGGATCTAACCAGCGCGCGACCGAGAGAGCTCATCGCCGCCCAAACTGCGAAAACAGCCGATGTCGTACCAATCGGTGGCAATCTTGGGGAAAGTGTGAGTTTCAATTTCACTCAGGCTGGCGCACTTTCGGACGTGCAGCCACCCCCTTCAGTCGCAGGCAATTGGTTAGACAGGTACGGATTCGGATCATTGGTCTGGGCCTCTGGCATTTGGATACTCCTCTACGTTTGGCTTTTCAGGAGCAGACGACGCGGTAGTCCGACACCAGAGCACACACCGCAGCCATGGACTCAGATCGGCCCGCTTGTCGCTGCCTTAGGCATCTTCTCCTTGGCTACGCTCTCAGACTACCTAGATCGCGCCTTGAGCGAATGGGGAGACCAGCTGAACGCTTTAGACAGGCCGCGAGACGCTTCGCAGGGCGAGTGGCTCGTCGCGGGCTTTGCTCAGGGCAATTTGTCGACGGTGATGCTGGCTGCGGCTCTCCCATGGATCTGGAGTTTGCTCTTTCCTAGGCGTCCATCGCCACGCTCTTCCTTAAAGTTACCGACAGGAATCACGGTTGCTCTGGTCATCGTCGGCGTAGCTTCGATCTCACTTCTACTTTCGCTACCGGTCAGTCGGACCATGAGTCCATCGACGCTTTTTGAACAGGTTCTACCGTTGTTCGCCATTGGTTTCGCAGCGGTCGCTGTCGGCGGCTCTTTGTTCAGCGGCGCCCTTGGCGGAGCGTTCTCGCTTCTTGGCGGGCTCGCGGCAGCATGCTTAGCGAGCGCTTTCATAGCCTTAACGTCGATCCACAACCTATTCTGGACCGACGTCGCGGCTCACATCGTCGTTGTCGCTGTGATCGCTGGAGCTCTATCAGCCCTGGTGGCTTCCGTTATGCGCATCCTCGACGTCCACAATCGTGCGCTACGTCGCGGGCTGATACTAGCCACCGCGACGGTCGCCATCGCCACGACTGGCCCCCGAATATTTAGCCCAGATAGTCCCGTCGGCGTTAACGACGCGTGGGGAATGACACGCGTCTTCATTGACCCGATCATCATCGCACTCACTGTACTGCTGATCGGGGGAACGTCGGGCGCAGGAAAAGACGTTGGCGTGTGGTTACGACGTGGCCTCGTGTTCGTCGGTGTTGTGCTTTTGTTCCGCACCACAACCTTCATCGGATTACCGATTTCTTTGCTTCTCGGTGCGGTTCTGGCTGGTCTCCTGCTCGTGGTCAAGAACGTCGACGAACGGTGGTTCACGCCGAGCGATGCCAGTATCGGTTCGGGCGTGCGCGAGTTCGCCCGAACCGTTGGCGAGCGTCGAATGAACCGAGACTATGCAGACTCACTTCGAAAATCAATCGCCACCGGCGAGGTCAAAGCGGCTGAACTCGACGCGACAAAATCCGAGATTATGAAGCACCACTACGCTGACCATCTCACCAACGCCGAGGCCATGAGCTGGGGCGGAACGCCTCGTGGCGCCCTTCGCCGCGGGGCCTTCGGTGCAGTTGTAGCAACAGTCGCAGGTCTGCCCTTCGCCCTCGGCCCCTTGAGCTACATTCTCTCGTTGGCGGACGATGCAAATGGGCCGTGGGTCCTGACGAGTGGCCTAGCGTCAATCATCGGTCTTCGGTTTCCGATCTACGGTTTTGCCTTCGGCTTTCTGTTCCCTGTGATCCGAGGCGCGCGCGGAATAAGCAAAGCAGTCCTCACGGCAACAGTTCTACTAGCGACCGAATCCATCGTGATCCTCATACCGTTCGTCTGGACTTCGGAGCTGCTGTTGTACGTCTCCCGGGATGACGACGTAGGCGTCTTCCCCGGTGACGATGGGTTTTAGCGCGCCGGGATTTGGTATCTGCTCGTCGGCGGCGTCAGGCTGACGATGTCCGGATAGACGAATGGCCCGGCGTGCGATCTTTGCGGATCACGCCGGGCCGTTCTGACGCGTAAGGCCGCGCTGATGCTCACGGTAAGTCATGATTCTGTTGTTGTCGAGTTGGACCTGCGGGTCGGGCGCGTAGCGTGCCCTGATTGTGGTGGCCGGTTGCGCCCGTGGGGGTGGGCGAGGGACCGCGTCATTCGGGACGGCCTCGGCACGGATTGGGCGGGCCGCAGGCTCCGGCCGCGCCGTTCCCGGTGCACGGCATGCCAGGGCACGCATGTGCTCCTCGAGGTGCGGTTGGCCGCGCGGCGGGCCGATACGGCTGAGGTGATCGCGGCAGCGATCGAGGCGAAGGCAGCGCTGGGCTGGGGCCACCGGAAGATTGCCGCGGGCTGCGGAAGACCGGTCTCGACGGTCCGCGGCTGGCTACGCGCGTTCGCCGTGTCGGCCGCTTCGATCGGGGACAGGTTCACGGGTTTGTTGGTGCGGGATGCGCCGGACGCTGTCGTGCTCTGGCCCAAGCCTGCTGGCACGGCCCGGGGTGAGGCGTTGTCGGCGCTGATGGCGTATGCCGCGGGACTGGGGCGCCGGTTTGCCGCGACCGTCGCGGTGACGTGGATCCAGGCCGGGATCGCCACGACGAACGGACGCTTGTTTTGCTCGAGCTGGTGGGCTGCGGGTCCCAACACCAATCGGCCCTTACGCAAAGGCGTGGTCGGCGGGAAAGGTGGCAGGAGCGCCGGCCATATCCCTGTGATCGGCGTGTTCACTGTTTGAGAGGACTCTTCATGCCCGCAATCCCACCGGCACGCCTGCCGATCGTTCCGCCGGCGGTGCCGCGGGTTTCCCCGGCGCGCCCGGCCGTGTCTTTGCTCGTGCCGCCGCCAGCAGGGTCACCGTCGGAAACGGCAGTGCGCCGCGACCGGACGGAGAAGATCGCCCTGTTCCGGTATCAGCTGATCCGCGCTGCCGCCGATGCCGCGGTCACCACGCGTCAGCGCGGTCCGATGGTCAGGGACCTCGCGGCTTTGGTGCATCCGGGTCCGTTCGGCGGCACGGTGACGGTCTCCAAAGACACCATTGATCGGTGGATTCGGGCTTGGCGGGCCGGCGGGTTCGACGCGTTGAAACCTCGCGGCCGCGCCCAGGGCGCCGTGACGCCGGCGCAGATCCTGTCCTTGGCCGCGACCCTGAAACGGGAGCGGCCCGCCCGCACCTCAGCGCAGGTGCGGCGCATCATGATCGACACCCTCGGCGACGCGCCGAGCGAGTCGACGTTGCTGCGGCACTTCCGCACGCTGGAACTCCCGACCGGCGTCCGCGAGGTGTTTGGCCGGTTCGAGGCGGATTACCCCAACGAAATGTGGGTCGGTGACGGCCTCCACGGGCCCCGGATCAACGGGCGGAAAACGTATCTGTTCGCGTTCCTCGACGACCACACCCGCGTGGTGACGGCAGGCCGGTGGGCCTACGCCGAAGACTCCGTCCGCCTCACGGCGGCCCTCCGGCCGGCGTTGGAAGCGCGCGGTATCCCGGGCACGATTTACGTCGATAACGGCTCGGCTTTTGTTGACGAGTCCCTCGCTCGGACCTGCGCGCGCCTCGGAATCCGGTTGACGCATTCGAAGCCGTATCGTCCGCAGGGCCGCGGGAAGATCGAACGGTTCTTCAACACCGTCAACTCGCAATTCCTCACCGAGATCACCACCGTCGACACCGCGACCGGCGAGGTCGATGCCGGGGTGGGCAGCATGGTGACGTCGCTGGATGAGTTGAATGCGTTGTTCACGTCGTGGGTGGAGATGGTTTACCACCAGGCCGTCCACTCCACGACGGGGCAAACCCCGCTGCAACGCTGGGATGCCAGCTGGGCAGGACGACGCCCGGTGCGGAAAGAGAAGACCGTCATCGCGGAGGCATTCCGCTGGTCGACGATCCGCACGGTGACGAAGTCCGCGACGGTGTCGTTGCAGTCCAACACCTACCAAGTCGATCAGCTCCTCGTCGGCAAACGGGTGGAACTGGTTTATGACCCCTTCGACCTCGCCGGGCTGATCACCGTCTCGGCCGGCAACGGCGTCCCGGCGGGCATAGCCGTGCTCAGCGAAATTCGCCGGCACGTGCATAAGAAGGCCGCGTCCGCCGCGGCCGACAGCATCGAGACCGGCGCGAAAAACGCCGCCTCCGGCATCGACTACCTCCGCCTGGTCGAGACCCGCCATAAGGGCACGATGGCTGGCGAGCCAATCAGTTTCGTCAAAGCGTCCACCGCGACGGCCCGCAAGGTCGTCTTCGTGCCGACCGTTTCGGAGGTGACCCGATGAGTATCGACACGTTGCAATCGCACTACGGCTTCACCCGCATGCCCTTCGCCCGGGACATTCCACCGCAAGCCCTGCACCCGCACCCCTCGCACCGGGAAGCGATCGCCCGCATCGATTGGTGTGTCAGTCAGCGTCAGCTCGGGGTGATCAGTGGTGAAGTCGGCGCCGGGAAAACCGTCGCTGTTCGCGCTGCTCTCGCCGGGCTAGAACCCTCCCGGCATCAGGTGATCTACATCCCAGACCCGACGATCACGATGCGCGGCATCCACACCCGCATCGTCACCGCGCTCGGCGGAACCCCGGCGTTCTTCTCCGGAGTGCTCGCCTCGCAAACCGCGACGCTGCTCGCCGGGGAACTCGACGAACGCGCCCGCCTGCCCGTGGTCGTGATCGATGAAGCGCACCTGCTCACCAACACCGACCTCGAAGCGCTCCGCATGCTCACCAACAGCGACATGGACACGGGGTCGCACTTCGCAATGCTCCTCATCGGCCAGCCCACACTCCGCCGCCGGCTGAAACTCGCGGTGCTCTCGGCGCTGGATCAACGCATCTCCACGCGTTACACAATCACCGGGATGGGCGCCGGCGACACGACGGATTACATCCGGCAACACCTCAAGTTCGCGGGGCGGTCAGACCCGCTCTTCTCCGACGACGCGATCCATGCCATCCACCTCGCCTCGCGGGGCTATCCGCGGGCGGTGAACAACCTCGCCGTCGCCGCGCTGATCGCGACCTACGCCGCCGACAAGGCGATCGTCGACCTGGCCGCGGCGCAATCGGCGATCACCGAGAACAGCGAGTGACCCCGCGTCGCGAGTGACGACCACCACGTCAACATGACGATGAAAGCCCCGCCGGAATCCACCGGCGGGGCTTTTTTACACCCGGACATCGTCACCGAAGATGACGCCGCCATCGTCAAATAACGCGACGGGCGACAGCTGCAAGGGATTCTGCTTTTGCGGCTCCTTCAGGTACTAATCGTATTCATCGCCCTCGGATTCGCATTCGATGTGCGCTCCTTGCGATCGGCTGGCCTAGGCCTCGATCGCGTAGGGGACATCTACAGCGTCAATAGATTCGTGGTTTGGGGCTCCGGCCTCGCTGTCGCAGCTGGCGCCGCGTTCGCTACGACGCTGCTCTCGACAGCGGCGGCCGCCCTCTTGAAGATGATCACGGGCACCGTACCGTAGTCATCGATAGAGGGACACGGTAGCTGTCAAGGTGATTGTCTCGTCGGAGGTTGGCGCGGAGAGTGTCGCCACTACAGTCCTATTCCGGACGATCGGGTGTTCCCGGGGAAACCCCATCCCAACGATAGGGCCGAATCCATAGTCGAGAGCTGGTGCGTCACCACATCCACTGTCTGCTCCCAGGGCGACAAGAGCGCGGTGGTGTCGGTTGCGGTCGCCGCATGCTTTTCGGACGCGACTGCCATCCCGTCAAGGCAGATGAATCCAGCGGGAGTTTAGGCAGCTAATTCGACATCGGTTGGTGGCTCCTCCAACTCGGCGGTCGTGGTCTCCATGGGTTTGTTGATCCAGGTCGTGCCCGGCAGGGCGAGGATCTTGGGATCGGTGGTGGTGGAGAACCGGTGCGCACTTTCGTGGGCGGACTTTGTCGATAACCACCATCACGCCCCTACCGGAATCGGTCAGAACACGCGCAAGCCCTCCTCAAGAACGCCGTCTCCGCACGGCTCGCCCGGGCTCGCCTTGCAGGGAATCGTTCATGGAACAGGGCGAGGGCCGTTCAGAAACCGGTGGATCCAAAGTTTCACCGCGATATCGCGGTCAAGCTCACCGCCGACGTGGTTCGTCGGCAGGTGTTGACTGTGCCGAGGAACGCGAGTAGGCGCTCACGCGAGGCTCCTCGCTCTTTCAGCGTTGCTCTGTCAGCGTGTGGCAGCGCAGGTATAAGATCCGGCCATGACAAACGTCGACGAATATCGCCGCCTTCGCGACGACATGCCCGAAAGCCTCGCAATCACACGCAAGCTACTCGACACCCTGCTTCTGGCACCCGATGCCGGAACGAAAGTCGACCTGGAATACTTTGCAGTCGCGATGATATCTAGCACTCTTGCACTTGAGAAACGCCTCGTCGCCCTCGAGACCGCGCGCTGAATTCTGGCGCAGGCGTCCGTACCTGATGGTGAGCAGACCATTCATCAACAGCAATCCTGAATGCCTTCGGCGCTGCGTTCACGCCCTCGGCGTTCTGCTCATCGCGTACCGTCAAGCGTCCTGTCCGCGTTCGAGGCCCGGCAGTGGGAAAATTTTCATACCGCGGTGAGGCACAGCGACCATTTTCTCGCCGACGGGTTCCGCGACACCTTGGACTGGGACGCGTACATGACCGACCCGCTCACCGAGTCAACTCGAAATCCAGCACGCTCAATCTGAGCACGGAGACCATCCATCGCGACGTTGCGGGCTTGGTGGGCCACCACCGCGAAAAGCGCTGGTCACAGCAAATAATTTACGTAGGGCGGCTAGGACTCGAACCCAGGACCGACGGCTTGCGACGATCCCTTTTCGATCTGTCTGCCCAGGCGCCGAAAACCTCGACTAATCTGAATCTGACCGGGGGTTCTTTGTGAGATCTGCTCTCATTCTATCGAAACACCTCGACCTACATCGGCCAGTCTCGACTCAATAAACGGTGAATAAACGTGCGTGCATCAAGTTTTCACGTGTGGGCCCCGAGCCCATCGGCCCCATCCCGGGCCAGTCCTCGCTCCTTGGCCAAGCTCATCCATTCCTTCGCGGCCACCGTCTCCCGTGTGAGCTCAGTTTTCGGTATTTTGGCCGCTGCCTCAAGTATCGTCTTCACGGCAGCTATCCCGCCAGGCCGACGTCCAGAGTGTCTTGCCAGCCTGGCATCTCAGCCTCAGGGGGCCGATCGATTCGAGTCAATCACCTAGGCACGCTCGAAGATCGCCGCGAGGCCCTGTCCGCCGCCGATGCACATGGTTTCGAGCAGGTATCGGCCTTCCGTGCGCTGCAGGTGGCGACTGGCGGTGGCGAGGATGCGGGCGCCGGTCGCACCGACCGGGTGACCGAGCGAGATGCCGGAGCCGTTGACGTTGGTGCGTTCCCAGTCAGCTTCGGTGAAGTTCCATTCCCGGGAGACGGCGAGCACCTGCGCGGCGAAGGCCTCGTTGAGTTCGATCAGGTCGATGTCGGCGAGGGTGAGTCCGGCCCGCTCGAGCGCGAGCTTCGTGGCCGGCACTGGCCCGAGGCCCATGCACGAGGGTTCGACGCCGGCCCGCGCCCACGACGCGAGGCGCACCACCGGGGTCAGGCCGAGCTCGGCGGCGCGCTCCGGGGTCGTAACAATGCAGGCGGCTGCCGCGTCATTCTGCCCGCTCGCGTTGCCGGCGGTTACGGTAGCGGCGGCATCCCCTTTGCCCATGATCGGTTGCAAGCCGGCGAGGGCGTCCAGCGTGGTTTCGCGCGGGGTCTCGTCGACGGAGACGACCACGGGCCCCTTGCGGCCGGGCACGGTGATCGGCACGATCTCATCGAGAAAGCGTCCGTCGACGACGGCGGCGAGGGCGCGGCGCTGGGATTCGACGGCGAGTTCGTCTTGTTCGACCCGGTCGAGCGAGTAGTCGCGGCGCAGGTTCTCGGCGGTTTCGAGCATGCCACCGGGCACCGGGTAGTGCCGACCTCCTGCGGTTTCGCGGCCTCGGCCGAGGGCATCCCGCAGCAGCATGCCGGCGGTTCCGGCGATACCCCAGCGGGAGTCAACGGTATAGAACGGTGCCTGGCTCATCACATCGACCCCGCCCGCGATGGCCACATCACTCACGCCAGTCTGCACCTGCATGGCGGCGTCGAGCACCGCCTGCAGCCCGCTACCGCACCGACGATCAACCTGCACCCCGCCCACGGTCACTGGCAGGCCGGCGTTGAGGGCGGCGACCCGAGCAACCGGGGCCGCCTCGGCGGTCGGATAGGCCTGTCCGAAAATAACGTCATCGACGAGGGCGCCATCGAGGCCGGTGCGTTCGATCAGCGCGGCGATGACCGCGGCCGCCAGATCCGCGGGGGCGACCGTCTTGAATGCGCCGCCAAACCGGCCGATCGGAGTGCGCAACGGTTCGCAGATCACCACTTCGCGCAGCGCGGTCATGCGGCGTCTCCGTCACGGATCAGGGTTCGAATGGTTGTCGGGGGTTCCGGTACCAGCAGAACAGCTTCGGTCGCGCCCTGAACCTCCCCGACGGTGACGCCCGGAGCCAGCTCGCGCAACACGAGACCCTCTACGGTGACATCGATGACGGCGAGGTCGGTGATGATCCGGGTGACGACGCTTTTACCGGTCAGCGGCAGGTCGCAGACTGTCTTGATCTTGAAGTCGCCGGTTTTTGTCACGTGCTCCATGACCACGATCACGGTGTCGGCGCCGTGCACGAGGTCCATCGCTCCGCCCATGCCCTTGATCATCTTGCCGGGCACAGCCCAGTTCGCGATGTCGCCGGCGACCGAAACCTGCATCGCTCCGAGCACGGCCACATCAATGAGCCCGCCCCGAATCATGCCGAAGCTTTGCGCCGAGTCGAAGTACGCCGCCCCCGGATTCACGGTGACGGTCTCCTTACCCGCATTGATGAGCTTGGGATCTTCCTCACCCTCCCACGGGTAGGGCCCGACACCGAGCACGCCATTCTCGGAGTGCAACACGACGTGCACTCCCACCGGTAAAAAGTTGGGGATGAGCGTAGGCAGGCCTATTCCCAGATTGACATACGAATCGGGGGCGAGCTCCTGAGCGGCGCGGGCCGCCATCTCGTTGCGGGTGAGTGCCATTAGTTCGCTCCGGTTTCGCTAGCGGATGCCGCCGAACGCGGCCGCGTCGTCATCTTCTCGATAGGCAGGTCGGCGGCATCCGCTGCCCCCAACTGCACTATGCGATTCACATAAATACCAGCGAGGTGCACCTCATCGGGATCGATCTGCCCCGGCTCCACCAGTTCGTCCACCTCGGCGATGGTGATGCGGCCAGCCATGCCGGCAACCGGGTTGAAGTTGCGGGCCGACTTCTCAAACACAAGGTTGCCGTGCCAGTCACCCTTGGCCGCGCGCACCAGGGCATAGTCGGTGACGATCGCTTCTTCAAGCACGTACTCCTTCTCGCTGCCGAGCGAGGAGAACAACCGTGTCTGCTTGGGTGGCGATGACACCGTCACCTCACCGTTCGGCCCATATCGCCAGGGCAACCCACCCTCGGCAACCATCGTGCCGACACCGCTCGCTGTGAAAAACGCTGGAATACCGGTTCCTCCGGCACGCAAACGTTCGGCGAGGGTGCCCTGCGGGGTCAGCTCGACCTCGAGCTCGCCGCCCAGGTAGCGGCGTGCGAAGTCCTTGTTCTCGCCGATGTACGAAGCGATCACCCGGCTGATGCGGCCCTCGCGCAGCAGCTCGCCGAGGCCCCAGCCGTCGACGCCGCAGTTGTTCGAGGCGACGTGCAGGTCGGTGCTACCGAGTGCGAGCAGCGCGCGAATGAGCACGATCGGAACGCCGACCAGGCCGAAGCCGCCCACGGCAAGCGAGGCGCCGTCGGGAATGTCGGCAACGGCGGCCGCGGCGGAGGGGTAGGTCTTGTCCATGGTGCTTGATCCTTTAGCTGGGCCGAATGGCGGTGTCGGCGGATGAATCGTCGGAGGTGTCGTCGGTAGCATCAACGTCGGCAGCAGCCGCCGCGTCGAGCCCGGCGAAGGTCGCGCGGGCCACGGCGAACGCGGTGTTGGCGGCCGGCACGCCCGCGTAGATCGCGGTGTGCAGAATCGCCTCGCTGATCTCGGCGCGGGTCAGCCCGTTGGTCAGGGCAGCCCGCACGTGCATGGCCAGTTCGCCCTCGTGCCCGCCTGTGACGAGCGCCGCAATGGTCAGAAAGCTGCGGGTGCGCCGGTCAAGGCCCGGCCGGGTCCAGATCTCGCCCCACGCGTAGCGGGTGATGAAATCCTGAAACACCGCGGTCTCTGGGGTGATCGCGGCGGTGGCCGCATCAACATGCTTGTCGCCGAGTACCGCGCGGCGCACGAGCATGCCGTCGTCATATGCGGATGCCGCGGTACGGCCCGCCCACAGCGGCTCAGCCATGCCGCGAGTAGCGACCTCCGCCAACCACTCCCCCAGCAACGTGCTGACCTCAGCCGGGCGCTCGAGCGAGGGCTGATGCGCCGCGCCCGCCACCACGGTGGCCCGCGCGCCGGGGATGGCCGCGGCTAGATCCTGCATCTGCGCGGTTGGCGTCACGGTGTCGAACTCGCCCGAGACGCACAAAACGGGCGTGCGGATTTCGCTGACGGCATCCGTTTGGTCGAAGACCGCGAGCGCCTCGCAGGCGAGCGCGTAGGATTCGTCGTCGATGTCCAGCAGCTGGTCGAGCGCGTGCGAGCCGGCTTTCGGGTCGCGGCCAAGAAAGTCTGGTGCGAACCAGCGGGCGGCGCTGCCGGCAATGAGCGAGGGGGTGCCGCTCGCGCGCACTGCGGCCGCGCGGTCGGTCCAAGCCTGAGCGGTGCCGATTTTTGCGCCGGAGCAGAGCACTGCCAGGCTCTCCAGTCGCCCGGGGTGGGCCACGGCGAGGGCGAGGCCGACGGCACCGCCGAACGAGGTTCCGGCGTAGTGAAAGGTGTCGACCTGAATGGAGTCGACCAGTTCGATGACGGCGTCGGTGATCTCCTCGAGCGTGAAGGACTCGGCGGCGCGCGGGCTGAAGCCGTGCCCGGGAAGGTTGAAGCGGAGCACCCGGTGGTTCGCTGCGAGCGCGGGTACTACCCCGGCCCACACGTCAATCGTGGTCCCGAGGGAGGGTCCCAGCACGATGAGCGGCGCGTTGGCGTCGCCGTTCGTGGCTGGCTCGATGGTGCAGAGGATGACGGGCTGGCTCATGAGGTCCTCACAGGGTGTTCGCGTACGCAGTGGCGGAGAGTGTGCCGGCACGGGCTCGTTGCCGAAAGCTGTGCACGACGCGGTCGATGCCGACTGCCGACTGGCCAGGCTGGTCCTCATAGTTGAATGCCGCCCAGATCTGGGCGCGCAGGGCGTCGGAACAGCCCTCGGCGATGAGAATGCTCGCGAGCACGACCTGAAGCGGCCGATTGGTCACGAACGCCTCATGCGAGGCGCGTTCCACCAGTGCGAACGCGGTGGTCTTGCCGACGGTCTCGGCCAGGATCGTGGTCACCCGCTCGCTGAACACGAGTCCGGCGGTGAGGTCGAGGTTGGCGAGCATCCGATCCGAGTCGACCACGAGGCGGGCGGCGAGCGACGCGGCGCCGGTAACGGCCGAAATCGTGAGTCGTTCGAGCACCCGCAGCGACTGCCATTCGGCATGCCATGCCCCGCTGGGACGCTGGTCTTCGGCCAGCATGCTGCCATAGAGGGTGGATGCAAGACCCGGCGTCTGCAGTGCCGCTGCGGTGATCAGCACGGCCGATACCGGGTTGCGTTTGTGCGGCATCGCTGAGGATCCACCTTGGCCGGGAGCGAGGCGTTCGCTGACCTCGGCGATTTCGGTGCGGGAGAGCACCGATACGTCGAGGGCGAAGGTGCCCGCGACTCCGGTCGCGGCGGCGAGCACGGAGGCAAGCTCGGAGATGACGACGCGGTTGGTGTGCCAGCTCAGGCGCGGCACGACGAGGCCGACGTGGTGGGCGAAGCGGGTGACGACCGTATCGAGCACGTCGGCGGCGACCGCGTCGCTGCGCCTGGCCCGGGCGATTTCGGTGAGAACGGCGAGGGTGCCGACCGCTCCTCCGAGTTGCACCGGCAGGGTGTCCCGAATGACGTCGAGTCGGGTGACGATCAGCAGCACGGCGTCGAGCCAGCCGGCCGCCACGAACCCGAAGCTCGTCGGCGACGCCTGCTGGCCGAGGGTGCGGCCGCTCATCACCGTGCCGCGGTGTTCGTCGGCGAGGTCGGCGAGGGTCGCGCCGAGGGAGTCGAGCTGGCGGATGAGTTCGCAGGTCACCCGGTGCGCCACGATCATCGCTGCCGTGTCGAGAATATCCTGGCTGGTCGCACCGACGTGAATATGGTCGGACGCCCCGGCGCGCACCTTCTCGGCCGCGCGGCCGAGGTGTTTCACGAACGGAATTACCGGGTTGCCGCCGCCCCGCGCCTCGAGCGCGATGGCGCCGAGGTCGAACTGGCTCGCGTCGGCGAGGCGGTCACAGACCGCGCTCATCCACTCCGGGGCGAGGCCCGCATCGACGAGCGCACGCGTGAGGGCGAGCTCGGCATCGACCATCGCCTGCAGCCATGCCTGGTCGCTCGTGAGAACGGATTCGCGGGTGCCGTGGCTGAGCGGGTTGAGCAGCCCCGCATCAAAGGTGTGCCCGTCCGCTTCAGGCCGGTCAGGCATCGAAGTCCAAGAAGACGGTCTCGTTCTCGCCCTGCACGCGAATGTCGAAGCGGTAGGACTCGGCTCCCCCGACGAACCCCTCAGAGACGGCGATGAGCGTGTTCCGGCGGTCGGCGGGTACCGCGCTAAGCACGGCGTCGGTCGCGTGCAGCTCGGAATCCTCCGCGAAGTAGGCGCGAGTGAACAGGTGGTGAGTGACTCCGCGGGCGAACACGGTCACCAGAATGTACGGCGCCGCTGTGCCGGCGGCCCCGGGCTTGAGGGTCGTGAAGGTGTAGTGGCCGGCGATCGTGGTGGCGCAACGGCCGAAGCCGGTAAAGGTGAAACCGTCACGATCGAGGCTGCCGAGCTCACGGCTAAGCGCTCCACTCTCGTCGGCCTGCCAGACCTCCAGCAAAGCGTCGAGAATTGGCTCCCCGGCACCGTCGGTGACGGTGCCGTGAAAACGGATGGCGCGGGGATGGTGCCCGGGAACCAGTTCCGGCCCGCCCGCATAGGGCAGAGCGAAGCCGTAAAACGGACCAACCGTCTGCGACGGTGTCTGCAGGGCCGGGGCGGTGTGGTCACTCATCAGCATCTTCGCTTTCCATCCAGGTTGACTTGGGGCCCGTGAGCACGATATCCCAGCGATAGCCGAGCGAGAACTCGGGCACGCTCAGACTGTGGTCGTACTGCCCGACAAGCCGGGCGCGGGCATCCGCATCGGCAATGGACTGGTAAATCGGGTCGAGCGCGAACAGCGGGTCGCCGGGAAAGTACATCTGGGTGATCAGCCGCTGGGTGAACGCGGTACCGAACAACGAAAAGTGGATGTGCGCGGGTCGCCACGCATTCACGTGGTTCTTCCACGGATAGGGCCCTGGCTTGATCGTGGTGAAGGAGTACTCACCGTTGTCACCGGTGATGACGCGGCCGACTCCCGTGAAGTTGGGGTCGAGCGGTGCCGGGTGCTGGTCGCGTTTGTGCACGTAGCGACCACCGGCGTTGGCCTGCCACAGTTCGATCAACTGGTGCCGCACCGGGCGGCCCTCGCCATCGAGTACGCGACCGCTCACGGTCATGCGTTCGCCGATCGGCTCGCCAGCGTGCTGGATGGTGAGATCGCTCTCGAGAACATTGACGTCGGTGTGGCCGAAGGCGGGCGAGACCCGTTCGACTTCTTCCGGGTCGACGCGCACGAGCTCGTGGGTGGGATGGCGCAGCAGAGAACTGCGGTACGGGGCGTAGTCGCGGCGAGGTTGCAGCTCGGGTGAGCCGCCGGCGCGGACGCGCGCCGCGGCATCCGCCGCGATCTCTTCGATCTCAGCGGTGATCTCGTTCTGGCTCGCCGCGCCGGTGCCGGGGCGAAGGCTGGGTGTCTGGCTCATGATTTCTCGTGTCTGTCGGGGTCTAGAGCAGGAGGCCGGTGTACTGCTCGGCCAGCATGCGCTGGGCGAGCGGCGAGTGGGTGACGTAGTCGAGCTGGCCGAGCTGACTGCGGTAGTCGAAGGCGCCGGACTGCAGGTCGCCGGAGCTCGTGTGCAGCATCTCGGTCATCCAGCGGGAGAATTGCTGCACCCGCCACTGCCGGGCCAGCGCGGTCTCGCTGTAGCGACCGAGCAACGTCTCATCGTTCGCGTAGAACGCGGTCAGTGCCTCTGCAAGCTGGGTGACGTCGGAGATGGCTGAGTTGAGGCCTTTAGCGCCGGTGGGCGGCACGATGTGTCCGGCGTCGCCGACCAGAAACAGGTTGCCGTAGGCGAGGCGAGAGGCGACGAAGCTGCGCATCGGGGTGATCGATTTGTCGGTGATCGGGCCTTCGTTCAGGGTCCAGCCCGGCGTGCCGAGCCGAGTCTGCAGCGCCTCCCAGATACGGGAATCCGACCAGTTCTCAACGTCGTCGGCCGGATCGACCTGCAGGTAGAGGCGGGAGACCACGGGCGAGCGCATCGAGAGCATCGCGAAGCCGTCTTGGTGCAAGGCATAGACAAGCTCGTCAGAGGACGGTGCCACGTCGGCGAGGATTCCCAGCCAGGCGTAGGGGTAACTGCGGTCGAACAAGGTGATCTCTTCAGTAGGGATCGAGGAGCGGCAGATGCCGTGAAAGCCGTCGGCACCCACGACGAAGTCGGCGTCGATGGTGTGTTTTTCGCCGCCATGCACGAAGGTCACGCTCGGGTTCTTGCTGGTGAGGCCGTCGACGGCGACGGCGGACGCTTCGTAGTAGATGGTCGAGCCGGCCTCTGCATGCGCGGAAACGAGGTCTTTCACGACTTCCTGTTGCCCGTACACGGTGACCGTGCGGCCGATCAACTCGTTGAAGTTCACGTTGTGGCGCTCGCCCCCGTACTGCAAAAAGATTCCGTCGTGCTGCAGCCCCTCGGATGCAAGGCGATCACCCAGCCCGAGGCGGGTCAGGGTCTCAACCGAGCCCTGTTCGAGAACGCCGGCGCGGATACGACCCAGCACGTACTCCTGCGAGCGGTTTTCGACGACGATTGAGTCGATGCCGGCGTCACGCAGGGCCCAGCTCAGGAGGAGACCGGCGGGACCGGCACCAATAATGGCGACGCGGGTGGTTTCGTGGGGCACAAGTTCTCCTAGCGACGATGACAGGGGGCGATGTGATCAGTGTGGGGGGACGGTCGGGTGCGCAGGACAAGAATTCCATTCAGTGAAATTCTTGATACTTTGTCATGTCTTGGCTGGCTGCTGGGCACGCCGGTAGCCGAGCGCCCGGCTGATTCCTTGGGCCGCCACGCGGACGGCCTGCTCCTGCTCGGTGTCGACGGTGTCGGTGGTACGGGTCACGATTGACACGGCGGCAACGACTTGGCCGGTGCGGTCGCGAATCGGCGCGGCAATCGAGCTCGAGCCGGTCGTCATCTCCTCCGACATGCGGGCCACGCCGAGGAGACGAATCTCGGCGAGCCGCTTGCGCACGGCTTCCGGCTCGGTAACCGTTCGCGGTAGAAATCGTTGCAGGTTTGTCGCGAGATACTCCTGCACGACGTCGGAGGGGGCGTAGGCCAACAGCACGAGGCCGACCCCGGTGGAGTGCAGCGGCAGGCGCGCGCCGACTCGCGAGATCAGCCGCACGGCATGGTGACCCGAGAGTTTCTCCAGGTACAGGGCGTCACGCCCGTCGAGAATCGCGAGGTGCACGTGCTCGCGCGTGGTCTCATAGAGGTCTTCAAGATAGGGCAGCGCGATGGTGCGCAGATTGCGGGCGGTCGGCGTTTGCACGCCGAGCTCCCACAGTTTCATGCCGAGGGAGTACTGGCCGTTGTCATGCTTAGTCAGACCGCCCCAGCTCACCCACTCCCCGACCAGTCTGTGCGTGGTCGAAAGCGGCAAGCCGGCCCGTTGGGCAATCGCCGTCAGGGTCAGGGTGAGGGAGGTCGCCCCGGCGGGCGCAGCGAAGGCGTCGAGAATGGCGAAGAGGCGTGCCGCGACGGAACGATCGTCAACGCTTGGGGCTGGTTGCCCGGCCGCCGCCGTCTTTTGTGCTGGTTTTCCACTCATTACTCGACAGGTTACCGCCAACCCAGTCAAACTTCCACTGAACGGAAGCACCTTCTTATCCCGGGAGTCTGCTAACTAGTCTGCAAACAGATCCGATGAGTCCTTTTCAACTATTGATGTTGTTAACAACTCCGGTTCGAAGCGCTCACGGCTCAACCACAGCAGCACTATCCGCACCGAAAACACAATGGAGTGAAATGAAGAAAATGCTCATGATCGGATTTGCCGCGGCATCCGTCATCGCCCTCAGCGCCTGCTCCGCCGGCTCCGACACCGCGGCCCCGGCCGGCAGCGACGGCCTCACTCCGGTCACGGTCGGTGTTATTCCGATCGCTGACACCGCTCCCCTCTACCTGGGTCTCGAGCAGGGCTTCTTCGAAGACGAGGGGCTCGACCTCTCCATCGAAACCGCCACCGGCGGCGCCGCCATCGTGCCCGCTGTCGTCAGTGGCGACTATCAGTTTGGGTTCAGCAACCTGATTTCGCTTATGGTCGCCAACGATAAAGGCTTGCCGCTTAAGGTCGTCAACGCGGCCGTCGCCTCCACCGGTGATGTGACAAAGGACTTCGGCGCTGTCATCGTCAAGGGCGACTCGCCGGCCCAGACCCTCGCTGACCTCGACGGCAAGACGGTCTCGGGCAACAGCCTGAACAACATCGTCGACACGGTCATGCGCAGCTCGATCGATCGACTTGGTGGCGACTCGTCCTCGATCTCCTTCGTCGAGGTTCCATTCCCGGACGCCAGTGCGGCCGTCGAAAACGGTCAGGTCGATGCAGCATTCGTCGTTGAGCCCTTCGTCACCGCCGCAATCGAGAGCGGCCAGCGCGTCATCTCGTACGGTTACGCCGACTTCAACGTGAACCTCGACGTTGCCGCGTATTTCTCCTCGGCTGACACCGTGGCCAACGATCCCGAGCTCGTAACCAAGTTTCAGACCGCAATGACCAAGTCGCTGGAATACGCGCAGGCCAATCCCGACGCCGTGCGGGACATCATCGCTACCTACACGAAGACCCCGGCGGACGTACTCGCGAAGATTGTGCTTCCAAAGTTCCCGACCGAGTTCAACGTGGATGCCGTCACCGCCCTCGGCGAAGCGGCGCTCAAGTACGGCGTGGTCGAGACCGCGCCCGACATGAGCACCTTCCTGCCGTAAATCACAACACCCTGTCGTAACCGCACCGACCACGAGGAAGTGGCTTGCCAGTATGAGAAAGCAACGCAACGCTGCTGCCGGACCTAAGGCGAAAGCCTTGGGCCTGGGCATCAGCGGAATTATCCTGTTCTTCCTGATCTGGGAAGCGACTCCCCGCCTCGGCCTGGTCAGCGACCGCTACCTGCCACCGGCGAGCGAAGTACTGTTGCGCCTGGGCCAATACGTCACCGAGGTGGCGTTCTGGAACGATGTCGCCGACACCATGACGAGCTGGGCGCTCGGGCTGTTCATCGCCACCGTCGCCGCGATCGTCGCGGGACTCATCATCGGCTCCAGCCGGTTCCTGCGCCGCGCCACGCACACCACGATCGAGTTCCTGCGGCCGATTCCCTCGGTCGCGCTGATTCCACTCGCCGTGCTCATCTTCGGCACCAGCATCGAGTCCACCCTGTTGCTCGTGGTCTATGCCTCGTTCTGGCAGGTGCTGCTGCAACTGCTCTACGGCATCGCCGATGTGGATGCTGTCGCCAACGACACCGCCAAAAGTTACGGTCTCGGCCGGCTGGCCCGGGTGCGATACGTGATCTGGCCGACCGCCCTGCCCTACCTGATGACCGGCCTGCGATTGGCTGCGGCCGTCGCCCTGATCTTGGCCATCACCGCCGAACTCATCATCGGCACGCCGGGGCTCGGCAAGCAGATCGCCCTGACCCAGTCCGGCGGTGCCATCTCCTCGATGTACGCCCTCGTGCTGGCGACCGGCATGATCGGTGTGCTCATCAACCTTGCCGCCCGCATCGTTGAAAAGCGCGTGCTGTCCTGGCATCCCTCCGTGAGAGGAGAGGTCGTCCTATGAGTTCCCTCAAACGTGTCGCTTATTTCTTCGGCCTGCCCATACTGCTCATCGTTCTCTGGTGGGCCCTCTCCTTCGGTTCCACAAACTTCTTCGTGCCCAAGCCCATTGAACTCGCCCAGACCCTCTGGACCACCTGGATCGGTGACCGCTTCGTCGAGGACGTTCTGCCGAGCCTCGGCCGCCTCGCCGTCGGCCTGGTCTTCGCCATCGGCCTCGGTATCGTATTCGGCCTGCTCATCGGTTCCACCCGCTGGCTACGCAACCTGCTCGAACCGCTGCTCGAATTCTTCCGCGCCATCCCGCCGCCCGTGCTCGTTCCGCTGCTCATGCTGCTCATCGGCGTCAACGACAGCATGAAGGTCGCCGTCATCATCTCCGGCGCCATCTGGCCCGTACTGCTCAACACCGTCGAAGGCGTGCGCGCCGTTGACTCGGTCCTCAACGACAGCTGCCGCAGCTACGGCATTCGTGGCCTTGCGCGCATCCGCTACTTCGTGCTCCCCGCCGTCACACCACAGATCATGGCCGGCGTGCGCCAGTCACTGTCCATCGGCCTGATCCTCATGGTCATCAGCGAAATGTTCGCCTCGTCCTCGGGCCTCGGGTTCACCATCGTGCAGTTCCAACGCAACTTCGCCATACCCGAGATGTGGAGCGGCATCGTCGTACTCGGCCTGATCGGCCTGGGCCTGGCCCTCATCTTCCAATTCGTCGAACGACGGGTACTGCACTGGTACCACGGTCTGAAGGAGATCACTCATGACAGTTAGCGAGACCACCATGAACGAGCCCGTCAAAAGCGTGCCAATGCTCTCAGTGCGCGGACTGCAGAAGATCTATAAAGTGCCCGCCGGAGACGTCGAGGCCGTACGCGACCTCACCTTCGACCTCGCCGAGGGCGAACTCGTCTGCCTCGTCGGTCCCTCGGGGTCGGGCAAAACCACCCTGCTCAAGTGCATCTCCGGCCTGATGGAACAGACCAGCGGCACCGTCGAACTGGCCGGCGCCAAAGTCACCGGCCCGCCCAAATCGATGGCTGTCGTTTTCCAGGAATACGGTCGCAGCTTGTTTCCTTGGATGACCGTGCGGGCCAACGTTGAGCTCCCACTGAAGAACCAGAAGGTTCCCAAGGCCGAACGCACCGCGCTCGTCGACGCCGCCCTTAAATCGGTCGGACTCGACCACGTGCCCAAGAGCTACCCCTGGCAGCTGTCCGGCGGCATGCAGCAGCGCGTCGCCATCGCCCGCGCCGTGGCCTATCGCCCACAGGTGCTGCTCATGGATGAACCCTTCGCGGCCGTCGACGCGCAGACCCGCGCCGACCTCGAAGACCTCATCCGCACGATCTGGAAGCAGCTCGGCGTGACGATCCTGTTCGTCACCCACGACATCGACGAATCGGTCTACCTCGGTGAGCGCGTCATCGTGCTGTCGAGCTCACCGACCGTCGTTCAGGAAGACCTCAAGATCGACCTTCCCGAGGAACGCGACCAGCTCAACACCCGCGCGCTGCCGCGCTTCATGGAACTGCGCTCGCACGTCTACGCCGAAATCCAGCGCGCCAAGGCCGGCCCGGTCACCGAGCAGATCACCGCGCAGCGCGAAACCACCCGCAAATAACTGAACATAATTGCAAGAAGCGGCTGCCCCGGCGACTTCGCCGGGGCATCCGCTTTTCTCGTCTGGGTCTAGGAGACGGCGATCGTGACGATCGCGGGGCCATCATGCGCGGCATCCACTTCGAGTCCGGTGGGTGAAGTGACCGCGCGGGAGACACAACAGCACATTTTCTCCGTCGCGTACTGCTGGCGTTCGCTGTAGAACACGTCGCGGTGGTCGATGGCGCCCTCAAGCGCGAGCACCTTCACCTCGCACAGCCCGTATTCTCCCTTGCGGCAGTCGAACATCATCTTGACACTAGCGTCTTCGAGGGCTTCGAGCATGGAACGGCCCGCGGGTACGCGCGCTTCGACGCCGAGGCGCGGCACCCGCACGATGAACTCCTCCGGGTCGCACCAGCCGCTGTTGCCGAAGGTTTCAAACCGAAGATTGGGGCTGTTGAGTTCCCGGTCGCGCCAGGCGCGGCGCACGGCGTCCATCAGGCGGATCGGCCCGCACATGTACAGTTCGGCGTTCGGATCGATGCTGCCGACGAGGTCAGCCACCGACAACGCGGTACCCTCGTCGTTAATGTGCACCTGGAGGTTGCCGCCGTGCAGCGTGAGCAGTTCAGGGAGGTAAGCCATGCGCTTGCGGCTACGCGCCGCGTAGACGAGCGTATATTTCGCCCCCAGATTCTTGAGCACCCTGGCCATGTTGACAATCGCCGTCACGCCAATGCCGCCGGTCAGCAGCACGCTGATCGCGATGCGCGAGCCATCGTCGCTGGATTCGACAACGGAGTACGAACGTTTATGCCGCTCCCCGTCGATGGTCACGAACAGGTCAAGGTGCGACCCCAGCTCGGCTCGTTTCGGGAGCGATGGTGTTCATCACGTAGCCGTTGACGCCCTGGCTGCGGTCACCCTCCGGCGCGCCGGTGCCGGCCTTGGCCACGCCCACGTCGATGTTGATGGTCGAGGGCGCTTCAAAGTGGATGATTTGCCACCGGTAGACCTTGCCGGTGAACCCCGGAAATTTATCGCGCATGTTCTTCAGCCAGAAAGGCGGGGCATCGATGTTGTGCATCCAACGCGAGACCGTGACGGTCTTGTCGTCGTGAGTGACCTCGAAGTCGGATTCGCTCAGCTCCGCCTGACCGATGCTCGAACCGTGAACGAATTCCTCGTGGGTGAGGTCCATAAGGTTGTCGAGAACCAGCTGATAGTTGCAGGTGCCCGGAATGCTCAGGCCGTCGCCGGCCCACTCGGGGTCATCCAACTGATGCATATCCGGAATGGTGTCAGGGTCAGCGAGCGTCGCGTCGCCGAGCCAGACCCAGAGGTACCGGTAGCGCTCGACGACCGGGTAAGAGGGCACGGTCGCGCTCGGGTTGATGGTCTCCTGGGCCGGCATCGACACGCAGCGTCCAGCCGAGTTGTAGACGATGCCGTGGTACGGGCACTGGATCTCGTCTTTGGTGAGCACCTTGCCCATCGACAACGGCGCAAGGCGGTGCCAACAGGCATCAGCGAGCGCGACGGGACGGCCGTCTTCGGTGCGATAGATGGCGAGCGGCTGGTCGGCGACCGTGCGGGAGATCAGCTTGCGGGTGACCTCGTGGTCCCACGCGGCGACGTACCAGGTATTCAGGGGGCAGTTGAGTACTTTGTTCGTGGTGGAACTCTTGGTCTGGATAATCGTCATTGAATCCTCCGTCAAGCTAACTATTTCTATAGATAGTTTGCGCAGGATCAGACTATCTATGCTGGTAGTCACTTACAGGACCGAGGAGAAAACACCGTGAGCCTTCGATATGCCCTGATAGACGATATGAGTGTCCGCTCGTTTTTTGGGCTGGGGCCTCGATTCAAATAGACGTGGGTTGCCAACCGGTGGAAAGTGGACCTAAGCACAGGTGACCCTGTCCACGGGGTGACCTATCCACAGTTGAATTTGGAGGCCCCAGTTGATTACATATCGTAGTTTCGTTGGGCTGGATGTGCACGCCCGAACAATCGTTGGTTGCGCCATTGACGGCCGCGCCGGCGAGATCATCCATCGAAAGTTCAGTGCTGACCTGGTCGAGGTTCTGGGCTGGGTGAGATCGTTGCCGGGTCCGCAGACGGTCGCGTATGAGGCCGGTCCGACGGGTTTCGGATTGGCTCGTTTGTTCGTCGTTGCGGGGATTGACTGTCTGGTCGCGGCGCCGTCGAAGTTGCAGCGGCCCACGGGTGACCGGGTCAAAACTGATGCTCGGGACGCGTTCCAGTTGGCTCGGCTGCTGCACGTGGGCGACATCACCGTCGTGCATGTCCCCACGGTCGAGGAAGAAGCCGCACGGGACTTGGTGCGGTCAAGGGAAGATACCCGGCAGGATTTGATGAGTGCACGGATGCCGCGGCTCCGCCAGCAAGCTGACCTGCGCCAGGGACGGCAACCGGGTCGCTGACCGCATCCATGACGCCCGTTCGACTGGTAGGCCGGGGGATGCGCCTAACGGAGCACGCCGGCGCCCAACGCCCCAGCGGGTCGGTGCAGAGAGACTCAGGAGCGGATGCGGCGATGCACCGACTGCGGGCTGAGATAGGCTCGCAGACCCTCCGGTCCGAACTCCGCGCCGAGACCCGAATCGTGGCGGCCCGCAAACGGCGCCGCATGGTTGGAGGCGAAAAAGTTCAGCCCGAGCGATCCTGTACCCAGCCGGGGCGCCAGGGCCAGCGCCGCGTCCTCATCGTCCGAGAAAATCGTGCCGCCGAGTCCGAATGTGGTGTTGTTCGCGATCGACACCGCTTCATCGAGCCCCGAATAGCGCAGGATCGACAGTACCGGCCCGAAGATCTCCTCCTGGGCAATGCGCATTCCGGGAGTCACATCGGCAAAGACGGTGGGCTTGACGAAGAACCCCCGGTCGAATCCGGCGTCCACATCGCCCCCGGTCGTCGCTCTGGCGCCCTCGGCCAGGCCCGTCCGAATGTAGCCGCGCACGGTCTGCTCCTGGGCCTTGGTCGCTGCGGGGCCGAACACGGTGCGCGGGTCCATCGGATCACCCTGCCTGGCTTCGGCAATCGTCGCCGTGACCATGTCGACGAGTTCGTCGTAGCGCTCGGCCGGTGCCAGAATTCGGGTGGAGATGTAACAGGTCTGACCGGTGTTGCGCATGCAGGTGCGAATGAGCACACGTGAGAGGGCGTCGAGGTCGGCGTCGGGCAGAACGAGCGCTGACGATTTGCCTCCGAGCTCAAGCGTGACCGGTCGCAGCAGCGTTCCGCAGGCCGCGGCGATCGAACGTCCGACCGGGGTCGAGCCGGTGAAAGCGACCTTGGCTACCCCGGGGTGTTTGACGAGGGCATCGCCGAACGATCCGGGACCGGTCACCACGTTCACGACGCCGGCCGGGATTCCGGCCGCCACGGCAGCATCCACGATGAGGCGGATCGACAGTGGGGTCGGCGATGCAGGTTTGATCACGACGGTGCAGCCCGCCATGAGCGCCGGGGCGAGCTTGGCCACGACGAGGTTGATCGGAAAGTTCCACGGGGCGATGAGAGCGCAGACGCCGATCGGGTCCTGCCGCACCACGGTTTCGCCGGACCCATCGGGGAACGGCCGAATATCGGCCTTCTCCAGTGTCGGCGCGAGTGAGGCGAAGTACCGAAAAATCGACGCGGCATTGGCGGCAGCTTTCGACGTCTCCGCAACCGGCGAGCCGTTCTCGAAGGTATTGGTGTGCGAGAGCGGCTCGGCGCGCTTCTCAATCTCATCGGCCAGACGGAGCAGGTAGCCGGCGCGAACGGAGGGCGCGAGGTCGCGCCATCCACTGCCCGTGAAGGCACGGTTCGCGGCCGCCACGGCCCGGTCGAGGTCGGCGACGGAGGCCTGTGGCACGCTCCCCCAGACCTCCTCGGTCGCCGGGTTGGTGACCAGGGTGCGGCCGGTGCCCGTCGCCGCGTGCCAGGCGCCGTCGATGAAGACGTCGTCGGTGTGGGTATACGGCAGGGTCGCCGTGATCAGGGCGCTCACAGCACGTCAATCTTGAGCAGGGCCTCGGAGCGATCCATCTCGGCGGTGGCCATCGCGAGGGCGGCCGAGGTGATCAGTTCGGGCAGAATCTCCTGTCGCAAGCGATTGCAATAGACGCTGGGCGTCATGGTGAACCAGCCGGAGGCCAGGGCAATGCCCGCCGGGGTGAAGCGCCAGAGCCGGTCTGCATCGCGCACGAGGGAATCCTCGATCGAATGCGACTCGGCGCGAGTGTCGTGCCCGTCAATGATGTCGGTCACCCGGGTGATGAATGCCTCGTCGTAGCCGAGGCCCGGCAGAACCTCGCGGGCGATGTCGCAGCCATATGCCTCGTGTTGATAGCGAATATCGGCCTTGCGCCAGTCCCCGCCGAAGCCCTCAGTGATGATCTTGGTCTCGTCGACTCGCGCCCATCCGGTGTCGTGCAGCAGAATCGTCACCCGCACAACGAGGGCGTCGGCCTCCGGGTATGCCAGGCACAGGCGCTCGGCATAGGCGAAGCTGATCGGTACGTGAATGTTGTTGGCGCGGGTGCGCATCTCGGTGGAGACGGCGGCCCACAGCGGGTCGAGGTCGGTAGCGGATGCCTCGTGCACGTCGATCGGGGAAGTCTCAATGAGTTGGTCGGTCTGCAACAGGGTCATGATCGTCTCTCTAAATGACGTCGGGCTGTGTGAGCTGAATGAGTGGGGGCTGTGTGATGGCGTGGCTGAGCGGATGCCACGGTGCGTCTGTCACGCCGCCGGCGCTGCGAGCACGGGGGTCGGGGCATCCGTCACGAGCTTTTTGAGCGGCATCGTTTCATCTACTGCGGCGTCGGGATCGATCTGCTGCCCCTTGTGCAGGGCACTCCTCACGGCGATGAAGTCGAGCGGACGGTTCACGCAGTCGGCGGCAATGATCTGGCCGCCCCGGTAATACAGCACCGAGAACTTCTCGCTGTCGGGGTCGCCGCGCAGCACAATGCGGTCGTGGCCACCCGAGAGTCCGGCGATCTGCAGCTTGAGGTCGGCCTGGTCGCTCCAGAACCACGGCACCGTGGAGTACTCGGCGGGCAGGCCGAGCAGCGTGGCCGCGGCGATCTTGGCCTGCTCGACCGCGTTCTGCACGCTTTCGAGTCGCAACCGCTCGATGCCGCCGGCGGTGATGGAGGGGTTGGGCAGGTTGGCGCAGTCACCAGCGGCGACCGTGAGGCCATCACTCGTGAGGGCGCCGGAGTTCACGGTAATACCGTTGTCGAGGTCGAGCCCCAGCTGGGCGGCCAGTTCGGTGCGTGGGATGACGCCAACTCCGATGAGCACAACGTCGGCCGGGATAATGCTGCCATCAGCCAATTCCACTCCGGTGACGCGGTCGTGCTCGCCGGTGAAGCGCGCCACCTGGGCGTTCAGCACAACGCGAGTGCCACGTCGGGTGTGGGCGGCCAGGTAGAACGCGCTGGTCTCCTCCGACACGGCCCGGCCCACGAGACGGGGGGCCGCCTCCAACACCGTGACGGTCTTGCCGGCCGCGCGGGCACCGGCGGCGACTTCGAGTCCGATGAAACCGCCGCCCACGACGACCACGTCGGTGGCGGTGAGCAGTCCCTGTTCGAGAAGGGCGGCATCCGTTGCCGTGCGCAGGTAGCTGACCCCTTCGAGCTCACTCCCCTCGAACGGTATCTGGCGCGGCACCGCACCCGTGGTGAGAGCGAGCCGAGCGAAGCCGAAACGACGACCGGATTCGGCGACGGCGACGCCACCGTGGGCGTCACGCTCGATCTCGACGATACGTTCACGGGTGACAAGTTCGATCTGGTGATCGGCATAGAACTCGTGCGTGCGAAAGGTGAGGGAATCGGCCGTGACCTCGCCCTTGAGAAACGCCTTCGATAGCGGCGGCCGCTGGTACGGGGCGTGCGACTCCTCGCCGACCAGCACAATCGGCTCGGTGTCACCGAGGTCACGCAGGCTCGACGCGAGTTGCACGCCGGCCTGGCAGTTGCCAATGATGAGGGTGCCACGGCGCGGCACCCCTGTGTCATTTGACGACGTTGTACTGGTCGATGTTGCACTGGTCGACGCGGGACGGGTCATGGTCACACCTGCGTTTCGGGGGTCAGGACCCGCACGTCGGCATCGCCAACGAGCTTGAGCTGGCAGGAGAGTCGGGAATTGTCTTCCCGGTCAACGGCGGTGCCGTCGAGCATGTCATCTTCGAGGTCTTCCATGGCGGGAAACACGGTGTCAGCGCACACGAAAACGTGACAGGTGGCGCAGGAGAGACTGCCGCCGCATTCAGCGACGATGCCCGCCACGCCATTGCGCACCGCGGTCTCCATGACGGAGTCGCCCGCGAACCCCTCGACGGCCGTTTCGCTGCCGTCAAAGGCTGTGTAGGTTACGGAAGGCATGTCAGGTTTCCTTTCTCAAGTTTCGCTGTGTGTGGAACTGCACGATTACGGCAATCACAGGAACTGGCGACCACCGTCGACCACGAGGGTCTGACCGGTGATGTAGCTCGAGCCGGGGCCGGCGAGGAACAGTGCCGCCCCCACGATGTCGTCGGGTTCGCTGGCCCGTTTGATGCTGCCGCGGTCGACGCCATAGTCGGCGGCGCCTTCGATGAGTCCGTAGCTGGCCTCGGTGAGGGTGAAGCCGGGTGCAATCGCGTTCACGGTCACGTTTCGGTCACCGAGTTCCTTGGCGAGCACTCGAGTGAGCGCAATGACGCCGCCCTTACTGGCCACATAGTGAGCCCAGTGAGCCGAGCCGCTCATCACGGTGGCCGACGACAGATTGACCACGTGCGAACCGCTCTGCAGGTAGGGCGAGCAGGCCCGCGTCACGAGCCACGGGCCCTTGAGGTTCACGGCCATCACGAGGTCCCACTCGTCCACGTCGATCTCCTCGAACGCTGAACGGGTGATGGTCGCGTAGATCGCGGCGTTGTTGATGATCACGTCGATGTGTCCGGTGTTCGTCGAGCCGGTGCCGCCGGTGAACTCGGCGTCGAAGGCCGCGGCATCCGCTGCCATCTGAGTCACCGAGTCGAGCGATGTGACGTTGGCATGTAGGGCGAGGGCGGTGCCGCCGGCCTCCTCAATGAGCGCAGCGGTCTGCTGCGCTCCTTCGAGGTTGGTGTCGGCGGCCACCACCCGGTCGCCCTGGGCCGCGAAGCCCAGAGCGAAGGCACGGCCCAGCCCGCCGGCGGCGCCGGTGATCAGCACCGTTCTCGCGGTGGACGCGGAGGTGGACGAGGCCGTGCGCGGTTCAGGCATGGCTGCCTTCGAGAACGGTGCCATCGATCGCCTGTTCCAGCTGAATGGCTGCGTCATTGGCCAGGGTAACGTCGTGCACGTGACCTTCGACGACGGTGACGGTTCCGTTGTTGCCATCGACGCGCAACCACTGACCGGTGACGATCTGCGACGACGCGGTTCCGGTTCCCGTGACGGCGGGCATGCCGTATTCCCGGCAGACGATGGCCGCGTGGCTCATCATGCCGCCGATGTCCGTGACGGTGGCTCGAATCTTGCCGAAGATCGGTCCCCATGAAGGCGCCGTGACGGGGGCCACCAGAATGTCGCCCTCCCGAACCTCGGAGAGCTGGTCGGAGCTGCTGATCACCCGGGCCGGGCCCTCTGCCACACCGCTGGATGCCGCCATTCCGCGGAACTCACCTTCCGGCGCATCGGAGTCGCCAAGCCAGTTCTTGATCTGGTCACTCGTGATGCCCCAGAGCATGAGGGTGAAGGGCTCGGTGATGACGGCGGGCGGAGTGTTCAGCGCGGGCTGCGGGCGCTCGCTCTGCAGGGCGTCGACGATCACGCGGCGACGCGCAACCTCGTCGGGCCAGTAGTCCGGTCCGATCGCCGGAGCGCCAACGGCCCAGCCGGTGACATAGTCGAACAGTGCCTCACGCACCTCATCGCGGCGCAGGAAGAACATGCCGTCGGCCTCAGGCCAGAAGCCCTGTGCCTGGAGCATTTCCGAGAGCTGGCGTGCCTTGCGCCAGAACACACCCATGGTCCAGTGCTCAATGTAGAAGTTGTGGTTCTCCACGTAGGGATATACCTGGCGGGCGAGGCCGAGCTTGCCCTCGAAAGCGGCGAGCTGCTCGGGGCTGAGAAGTTCACAATACTCCTCGCTGATGCGGTCGCGCTCGGCGACGAGTTCGGCCACCGGGCGATCGATGGTCTGGCCGGTCTGCAGGCGACCGATGTAATCGCTGATGTAGCCGAGGGGCAGTTCGAGGTGGTCCATCCAGTACTTGTCGTGGGCGTAGAAGCCGTTGCCCACAGTGAAGTTGAACCACGGGTCTTTCGCTTCGGTCCAGGCGGCGATCCACTCGGCGCCGTGCGGGGCGTTCGCGATGGCATCGAGCGTGGCCTCGGGGTTGTGGGTCTGACCGAAGAGGCCGGTCAGGTCCAGTTCCACGGCAAGCTTGGCGAGCTTCTTGAGCTCGTCGTCCGGCCGGAACAGCTCCATGTCAACGCCCTGCACCATCTTGGCGACGGCCTGGTCGGGGATGCCGGGGAAGACCTCTTTGCAGTAGCTGAAAAAGTCGAGGTAGGCCACGTAGCCGAGGTTGAGGAACTCGAAGTGGTACTGCCAAGCCCGGTAGGTGAGCGCAATCAGCTGGTCGTACTGGGCGAGCAGTTCATTGTTCGGCCCGGTGCCTTTTCCGCTCGTGACGTCGTTGATGTCAACCTTGTCGGGCAGCGCGTCGAACGAGAGCGCGCCCAGCTCATCAATCGTGCCGCGGATCTTGCCCTGCCATTGCTCGAGCAGGGTGTCCCAGTTCTGGAAGTAGTGACCGGCACGGGCCATGAACTCGGGCACGCGCGGCGCAACTTCAGCTTCGGGAACGCCGACCGGCGACATGAACAGGTAGCCATTGTGAAGGCGGAACTCGATGCCGTTCGCCGGGGGAATCAGCAGGTGTCGGGTGTTGTACTGGCCGAGGCAGGAGACGGAGAATTCAAGGCCGATGGTCTCAAAAGGCTTGACGACGGTCGGCCAGTGCTGGCTGTCGCAAAACCAGAACTTGCCTTCTTCCACCTCACGGCGATTGTCCTGGAAAACCAGATTGTAGGCGTACAAGTTCTTCCAACCTTCAGCGCCGGCAGCCGGAGCCTGGTCGTAGGGGCTGGGAAATGACTTCTCTGTCATAAGAAAACCGTTCTCGAGGGTAGTGCGAGGGATAACGGACGTGTTCGGGTGGTGCTGGTGTAGGTGCTCGGAAAATCAGGGGTCAAGCCTTGCCGGCCTGCACCATGAGGGAACGGGTTATGCTCTCGATGCCGAACCCGCCGGCCGGCGTGACCGGCGTCTGCGCCTTCGACGAGAACACCGTCTCGGGCCGGGACTGAAGCAGCAGCAGGTTTTCGCCGTCGGGCAGATCGCGGTCAAGGGCCCACTCGATGTCCTGCGGGCACTTGAAGTGCTTCTCGGCCTTCTTCGCGATCGTCGCGATCGCCGTGATCTCCGTCTCGCTGATGGAGAGCTGTGCTCGGCGCTCGGCCGACACCTCAAGTTCGGCCAGAGCCTTGGTACTCGGATCGGGTACGAGTTCGGCGTGCTTGTCGCCGAGAACCCGCTTGACAACCATGAGCATGATCTTGTCCACGGTGATGTTATCGGGTGTGACGAGTCCGGAAACAACGAGTTCACCGAGCCCATAGGCGGCCTCAATCACGATCTTGGAACGGTCACCGGTGGTCGGGTCCATGGTGATGGCCACACCGGCAGCGCGTGCGTTGACCATCTTTTGTACGGCGACGGCCATCGACAGTCCCTCGTTGGGAATGTTGTTCTTCAGGCGATACGTGATGGCCCGCGAGGTGTAAAGCGAGGCCCAGCAGCGATGAATGTGCGCGGCGACGTCGTCGATGCCCGTCAACCAGAGGTAGGTGTCCTGCTGGCCAGCGAAGCTGGCATCAGGGAGGTCCTCGGCAGTGGCGGACGACCGCACAGCGACCGGCACCGGCTCACGGAAACGGGCCTGCAACGCATGGTACGCGTCGACGAAGAGGGCGTGAAGCTCGGCCGGCACGGGTCGGCTTTCAATCTCGAAGCGCAGCTGCGCCGACACACGATCGACCTCAGCGATGTCGTCGGCATCGAGGCCGTCGAGCAGTTGGTGAATATCAGCCCGAATGCCGGCCGCATCAATGAAGGCGTCGTACGCGGCGGTCGTGATGGCGAACCCGGGAGGGACCGGCATGCCGGCCTGGGTCAGCGCCACGAGCGAGGCGCACTTGCCGCCAAGCAGGTCGTGCAGCGGCGCATCCACACTGTCAAAGAATTGAATGAACGGGGCGTGGGTCATTTCACTGCTCCTTCGGATGCGTTCGCGAGAGGCCCCCATGTGACGGGCACCGATGTGGGGGCGCGAAACGACAGGTTGTCTCCGAAGATGATGGCTTCGGGGTGGAGGATGCGCAGGTCGGGCGCAGCCTTGAGGGTCTCCTCGACCACGATCTTGTCTTGCATCTTGGCGAGCATGTTGCCGAGGCAGTAATGAATACCAAAGCCGAAGGAGAGGTGGTTGCGGGCGTTGATACGGGTGATGTCGAAGGTTTCGGGATCCTCAAAGGTGCCGGGGTCACGGTTCGCCGAGCCCATCAGCAGAAGAATGTTGGAACCCTTCGGAATCGCGACGCCTCCGATCTCGGTATCTTCGAGGGCCTTACGGCGCCAACCGACGATGCTCGGCGAGAAGCGCAGCGTCTCGTCGATCGCGGAGGGGATCAGGCTCGGGTCTTCCTGAAGTTTCTTCCACTCGGCCGGGTGCGTGAGCAGCTCGCGAATGGTGTTTGAGATGAGGGTGGTTGTGGTCTCGTGACCGGCGAAGAGCAGGCTGTAACAGACCGAGGCGATCTCATGGTCGCTGATCTCGGAGCCGGTGGACTGCGCCTGCACGAGGTCGAAGACGAGGTTGTCGCCGTTGGTACCGGCCGCCAGCTGCTCATGCGCGTTGGCGACCAGGCGCAGGCACTCGGTCCAGTAGTCGACCAGGTTGTGCGCGTGCGGGACCTGCTCGTCATCACTCAGGTCACCCCAGGTCATGGCGGCACGGGAATCCGACCACTTCTTGTAGGTCGACACCATCTCCGGTCCCACGCCGAGCAGGCCGAGGATGGTGATCGTGGGAATGTCGACGGCGACGTCTTTCAGAAAATCGCCGCGGGCATCCGCGTGGGCCAACATCTGCTGCAGCAACCGCTGGGTGTTCTCGCGAATCGTGGGTTCGAGTGACTTGTAGCGTCGCGGCGTGAATTCCTTCTGCACGATGGCGCGCATGCGGGTGTGCTCCGGGGGAATGCGGGCGCTCAGCCCGGAGTAAGCGGTGAAACCGCCGTCGTTCATGATCTGTGTCGCCTCTGGGCCGCGGGGCCGCACGGGCATCTGGGCGTTCTCGCTGCTGAAGATCTTCCAGTTGTCGAAGACGGCCTTGGTGTCGTCATACCGGGACACCACGAAGTAGCCGATGGACTCGTCGTACATGACCGGTGCATTCTCGCGCAGGGCGGCGTATGACGGGAACGGGTCATTCATGTTGAAGGGCTCGTAGCCGTATCGCTCGGCGGGACGGGCCTCGGCCGGCACGGTTGCGGCACTGTGGTTCACCGGACACGTTGCGACATGCGGTGCGTTTGATTCCGTGCGTATTGCTTGGGTGTTACTGGTCACGATTGCTCCTTTTCCACGACTGCGGGGAATTACCACTATCTAACGGGAGCCGGTCGCCCCGCCCGCCGTCCTCTCCCACTGGATGGAATCGGCTTAGCTGTTCGACCCTTTTTGAGGGCGCACGCTGCCGGGCCGTGCTGTCGTCGGGAGGTGCGCGATTTGAGCCTGGATGAGGCCCGCCGTGCCGCGCAGAATCGGTAGATTACGTTCAACCTGTTGCATGTGCGAAATCGGGAATACGATTCCGAGGCCGGCGTAGATGCTGCCATCCGCGGCGAAAACCGGCACGGCGAGGGAGCAAGATCCGAGCCGCACCTCCTCCGACGCGAACGAGAACCCCTGGTCACGGATGCGGGTGAGTTCCCTGCGTAGCTGGTCGGGGTCCGTTTTGGTGTGCACGGTGCGCTGAGCGAGCTTCCCGCTCAGCACTGCCTCCTGAACCCACTCGTCTTCGAAGGCGAGAATGGCCCGGCCTGCGGCGGTCGCGTGCAACGGTAGACGCCCGCCGACCTGCGAGGCCTGGGGCACCCGGCGGCTGCCATAGATGCGGTCCATATAGAGCACTTCGGCACCGTCACGAATGGCAAGGTGCACGGTCTCCTGGGTCAGGCCGAAGAGATCCTGAAGAAAGGGGCGGACAAGATCGCGCAGTTTGCGACCGCCGTGTTGGCCAAGCTCCCACAGACGAATGCCGATCTGGTACCGGCCCTGCGCGTCCCGTTGTACGGCTCCCCAGATTTCAAGCTCACCGAGGAGGCGGTGAGCGGTGCTCTGCGGCAGTCCGCTCTCGGTGCTGATCTGCGAGAGTGTCAACGCGGATGCGCTGTGTTCGAAGGCCGCGAGGATACTGAGGACGCGACTCGTGACCGACTGGCCCGGGGCTGTTGTGTGACCTGCCACGAACTCCTCGAATCGCACTGGCATCGGCGGATTGTCCGCGATCAGGCCAACTCTAACAGCCGGACTCCTAACCCACCGGCAGTCGAGCTCGACCGTATCTCCGAGAAAACCAGCGACCAGGGGTGACCACTCGCTCGTAAAGATCGACGCGAATCGAGGCACTGCCAAGCCCGTCAAACGCGCATCCGGCGCGATAGCCTCTGAACCACGATGCACCGATCGGGCTGAGGAAGTAGCGGCGGGAATACCCTCTACTGCATCGACCAGACGCGCCACGATTTTCGGCGTGTTCTTGAAGTCCGGGAAACGCACCTCGATCGCGCGCCCCGCGAGGCGTCAGTGCACAACGCGATCGGGTACTTGTGCCCGAGCAGCGGTGCGTCCAATCCGCAGTTCAGAGACGGGGTGGATGCACGCCCCCGGAGAACGTCGAAGCCATTGGTTTGCAGCGCCGCGATGAATGCGCCGACCACTGGCTTACCGTGCCGGTCGTGTTCGGCGCACCAGTGTTGGTACTCGTCAATCGTCCAGTCCGGTCGCTTAACGGGTGGGGCTTGACTCTTGGCTTCCAACAGTTCAGTGCCGTAGGCCGTAGGGATGTGAATCTCGAATTCGCCCTCACGTGCGTGGGCGTATTCGACAACAATTACGCTGGCGCTGGGCGCGATGATCGTGTTCAGGAATTCAACGATTCTCTTCAGTCATCGTTCAATTGATCGACGGGAAGGACGAGGTTGAGCCGCCCGGCATTCAGGTTGTCTTGGAGAGCGGCCCGGATGCGGCCTTCCTCGTCGCCGAGAGCGTCGAGCGGGGACAGGCTGTTCGGTTCGGCTCGCATCCGGGCCTGTTCGAAGGCCTCGACCGGCATGCGCCATAATCGAGATGCGTAGTCCAGGATCTGCCCAACGACTTCTCGTCGCACCTGGGGGTTGCCCGCCATTTTGCATTCCACCAGCGTCAGTGCACCCTCACTATCGAGAACTACAACTTCTACCGGCCCGATACCACTTTGAAGCTCACGGCATGCCACGGTCTGACCGGTGACACCGGGAACCAGCGCCTAATCCCAGCGATGGGGCGTCAGCGGCACCATGCCATGCGGCCGCTGGCGCCCTCTCGCACGACCCCTGGCGCTGAACCGCACGAACGGGTGGCTCTTAAGGCATCAAATACTCAGCTACGCGGCCGGACTCGCTGCGGCGACGGGCGAGAAAAACGCGTCAGCGGCAGTGGAATCAGCCGCCGCGGTGGCCCGTCAAATCTGCGCCACGTCGACGGCCCGCACCGACAGGGCCGACACGGCCCGCACGGGCTGGGCTGACACGGCGCAGTAACGCTCGTGGTCTGGGTGGCCCCGGCCGTGCGGCCGAGAGCAGGGCCCTGCCAGTCAGCCCGGCAAGGCCGCCCCCGAATGGTTATGAGCAGCGGCTACCTTCGCGCCAGGCGCGCTGTTGGCATCCGCGGCCACCGGATCGAGTCGCACGATCACCGCCTTCGACACGGGGGTATTGCTGCCCTCGGCGAGGTGCGTAAGAGGAACTAGCACGTTCGCCTCCGGATAGTAGGCCGCCGCACAGCCACGAGCGGTGGGGTAGGACACCAAACGGAATTTCCGTAAGACCCGCGGAATGTTGTCGCGGAACACCCCGTGCACATCCACGAACTGGCCATCGACAAGGCCCAGCTCGGCGAGGTCGTCGGGGTTCACAAAAACCACATGGCGGCCATTTTTGATGCCCCGATACCGGTCGTTGTGCCCATAGATCGTTGTGTTGAACTGGTCGTGTGAGCGCAGTGTCTGCAAAATGAGGGTGCCCGGTGGGCGATCGACGCGCTCGAGAACGTTGACGGTGAGTATCGCCTTGCCAATCGGCGTGGGAAAGGTGCGCGAATCCCGCGGGCCGTTGGGAAGCATGAATCCGCCGTCCTGACGGATCTTCTGGTTGTAGTTTTCGCACCCGTCGACCACGTGAGAGATGTGGTCGCGAATGAGGTCATAGTTCTGCTCAAAACCGGCCCAATTGACCTTCACGGTGTCACCGAGAACAGCCAGCGCCAGCCGGGAGACGATCGCCACCTCCGAAAGGAGGTCGGGTGCCACCGGATCGACCTTCCCCCACGACGGATGCACGGCGCAGACGGTGTCCTCGACCGACACAAACTGCGGCCCCGACGCCTGCATATCGATCTCGGTGCGGCCCATCGTGGGCAGGATGAGTGCCTCAGCGCCGGTGACCACATGAGACCGGTTAAGTTTCGTAGACACCTGCACGGTCATCTCGGCGCCCCGCATGGCGGCTTCGGCCGCGTTCGTGTCGCTGATTGCCGCGACCAGGTTGCCACCGAGGGCCATAAACACCTTGATCTCACCGTCACGCAGCCCGTTGATGGTCTCAACGGCATCCGCACCGTGTTCTCGGGGCGGATCAAACCCGAACTCCCGCTCGAGGGCGTTCATGAATGCCGGCGGCATTTGTTCCCAAATGCCCATGGTGCGGTCACCCTGCACATTGCTGTGCCCGCGAATCGGGCAGGCACCCGCACCGGGTTTGCCGATGTTTCCCCGCAACAAGAGCAAATTGATGATCTCTTTGATGGTCGAGACAGCCTTCTTCTGCTGAGTCAGGCCCATGGCCCAGGTCACGATCACGCGATCGGCCTTAAGATAACGTTCGGCCAATTCGTCGATCTCGTGCGCCTCAAGTCCCGTGGCCTCGAGCACGGTCTGCTCATCGAGCAGGTTCAGATGCTTGGTGAGGTCTTCTAGGCCCGAGCAGTGCGTCGCCAAAAACTCGTGGTCCAGCACCGTTCCGGGATGCTGCGCCTCGGCGGCCAGTACCCGTTTGGAGACCGCCTGCAGCAGAGCCATGTCGCCGCCCAGCCGGATCTGCACGTGCTGGTCGGCGATGGGGGTGCCGCGTCCGATGATTCCCTTGACCGTCTGCGGGTTTTTGTACCGGTGCAGCCCGGCCTCCGGCAGGGGATTGACGGCGACGATCTCGGCGCCGGCATCCTTCGCCTCTTCCAAGGCCGTCAGCATCCGTGGATGGTTCGTTCCCGGATTCTGGCCCATAATGATGATCAGATCGGCCTGGGCAAAGTCGTCGTAACTGATCGTGGCCTTGCCGATCCCCAGCGTCTGACCCATGGCCCATCCGGTTGACTCATGGCACATGTTAGAACAGTCAGGCAGGTTGTTCGTGCCGAAAGCGCGCACAAAAAGCTGGTATGCGAAAGCCGCCTCATTCGAGGCGCGGCCGCTCGTATAGAAGGCAGCCTCGTTTGGAGACGTGAGCGCATTCAGCTTCGTAGCCAGCGCCGAAAACGCATCGTTCCAGCTGATCGGTCGATAATGGTTCTCGCCGGCGGGCTTATAGACCGGCTCGGTAAGACGACCCTGCATTCCAAGCCAATACTCCGACTTCTCCAACAGATCATCAAGGGAATACTCTGCCCAGAAGTCCGAGTCGATGGTGACCGGTGTCGCTTCCCAAGTGACGGCTTTCGCACCGTTCTCGCAGAATTCGAAGGTCTTCCGGTGAGTAGGGTCTGGCCAAGCGCAACTGGGGCAGTCAAAGCCATCTTTCTGATTGAGGGCGAGCATCGTCTTACCGGTCCGGATCACGCCCAGCTGCTCCAGCGCCGGCTTCATGGAGTGGTACACCCCGGGCACGCCCGCGGCCCAGTCCTTCGGTTTTGTGACTTCAAGGTCGGTCTCGTCCGGTTCTGACGCCGAGGGATGCTGACGAGTCATGGGCCGACCCTTTCCACACCCCACCTTGAGATGTCTCCTCCAGACATAACAGGCTGAACGAGTTGTTGCAAGGCCTCAACCCGCATCGGACGAGAAGTGTCCGCTCGTGCGGCCTGAATCAGGCTGGCCAGAATCAGGCATGCCGGGAAGAACGTAGTGCCACAGGGCGGCCTCCGAGCTCAGATTCATGCTCAAGCCCTCGACGACCACTGTTTCATGTGACTAGAGCCACGAACTGAAAACTCCGAAACTTCGCCTTGGCAGACCCGGAGCTTCTCATTTGTCTTGCACCTCACCTGTCGTAGCTCGACTGAGACAACAATAGGTGGATGCCCAGCTCTCTCGGGAACTCGCACCCAAAGAGCACGACCGCAACTATTAGGCTGAAACAATCGGCCCAGTAAAAAACGACGCCACCAACAAAACGGCGGCATGACAACCGGGACGGTTCAAAAGTCGGGGCACTGGCTAATCATCTGGCCGACCTGATTCCCGCTCGTGATGAAAGGAACTCCATGAAGGCATCCGCACAACTCGGCAGCAACTTGCAGTCGATCCTGGTTGACATGATCGAGCTTCACCTTCAGGGCAAGCAGGCGCACTGGAGCGTGGTGGGCAAAAACTTCCGCGATCTGCACCTGCAGCTCGACGAGATCATCGACGACGCCCGTCTGTTCTCCGACGAGCTGGCCGAACGGATGCGTGCCCTTGACGCCTTGCCTGACGGCCGCTCCGGCACAGTGACCACGACCACGCACCTGCCCGCATTTCCCGAGGGAGAGATTGATACGACCGAGACGGTGGCCCTGATCACGGTGCGGCTGAATACCACTGTCGACAACATCCGTGCCGTGCACGACGAGGTCGATGAGGAAGACCCGACCAGCGCCGACATCCTGCACGGCTTCATCGAGAAACTCGAGCAGTACGTTTGGATGGTGAGCGCCGAGAACCGCACACCGCGCAAGCCCACTGCCCAGGACTCCACCCGACCGGTGGGTAAGGCCTAGCGACACGACCAGGCACCTGGCCAGTGAGCTCGAGGAAGTCGAACACGGAGGGGTCATTTGCTATCTGCTGCCCAAGCTCCCAATCGGCAAAGACAGCCGCCGCGTGAAGTTGGCGGGTCCGGATCCGATTCGTTCGTGGATGCGGTTCATAACCTGATTCATCAGCACGTTACGCGACCAACCGTGTTCCCCTCCGACTGCGGCATACCAGTCGCGTAGCTCGGGGCTATCTAGCTTGTCGAGAAGGAGACGGACGTGCCCCCACGGCAAATGTTCCACGGCCTGTGGAACATTTGAAAATGGCGGTCAAGTTTCGGCAAAAGCCCGCATGTACTGCAAGTTGCTACGCAAGAAACCAGTCATTCTTGGGAACTCAAGTCGCAGATCCGAAGCCAACGCACCGATCACTCCACTTCCTCACCCCCGACTCTCTTGCGCGCTGAGCATCTCATGGCCAACGTGCCAGTACAACTTGATCAATTGGGCATTGACGACCCCCCTGGGCCCGGACCGTGCCTATCGGGCACGAGTCTTCAACCCGCCAAGAAACTCGTCATATCCATCCGGAAGGGTAAGAGCAGTATCGGTGGTCAACTCCTTTATCCTGTCCGGCACCTCGGTCATCGCGTTCAGCCCCGACCCCTCTCTGTCAACCTTGCATAAGGCACCGGGATCGTCCCGAATAGTGTCGTAGAGGGCGGGGAAGGAGTTCCCCTTGACGAACACCGTAATGACAGGGCTCAGCTCGATCGGGCAGGCTGTAGGGATGGAAGATGTTCCCGATCCTCAGGTTCCCGAGCGTGCTCGGCGGCGGACCTACACGGCCAAGTACAAACGCGACATTCTGACCGAGTACGACAGCCTCGATCGGCAGGGCCGCGGCGCTTTGCTCCGCCGAGAAAAGCTGTACACCTCGCTCGTTGGTAAGTGGCGTGATCAGCACGATAAAGGAGTGCTGGAGGCCTTGGCACGGCCAGCGGGAGCACCACCAGCCAGCACGGCAGAAAAGGAAACCCGTCGCGTTTCTGCATGCCGACCTGGGCGTGACCAAGTCGCACTCCCGCCCGCATACAAGTAACGACAATCCATTTTCCGATTATCTCGCGTCGGTGATTATGCCGAGTACGAACTTGCGCGGGCATGTTTGGGCTGGTTAGGAGGCTGCCGCAGCCTGACCTGCTCGGCATAATCACGTCGTCGTTTGATGCTTACTCTGTACAGATTTTTCGTTCAGAGGAGGCAGAAAAGAAGACACGAAAGTCGGCAGTGGACCTCGGTCCACTTTCGATATATGCGGAGGGGTTTCGGGAGCATCTGCAAGGCCGCGGTTACGCGCCGGACTCAACTCGGTGGAGGCTTCGACAGCTCGCGACGCTGGGCCGTTGGTTACGCGACCATCACCTGGCCGCCGAGGATCTCAATGCCGCGTGCGTGAAACAGTTGGTCGAGGCCCGACGGGCCGAGGGGCGAAAGACTTTGGTGTCGGTCGCGAACTTTTCGGTTCCAATCGCGTATCTGCGCGAGATCGGTGTGGTGCCGCCTGAGGCCGCATCGCAGTTCGATCCCGTCTCACAGATCCTTGACCGGTATCGCAGCTATCTGGCCACCGAGCGTGGCCTCGTCGAAAGTTCGATATTGACCAACCTGCGTATCGCCGAGAGTTTCTGCCGCACGCGCGGTCTCCCGTTGGAGGAGCTGTCGGCAGCTGAGATCACCGCCTATGTCGCAGCATTCTGCGCACGCTCGAGTATCGGATGGTCGAAGAAGACAGTGACCGCGTTGGCATCGTTTCTGCGGTTCCTCCACGTCATAGGCGTCACCGCTCAGCCGCTCGCCGCGGCGCTGCCCAAGGTCGCCGGGCACCGTCACACCGTGCCGTGCGAACTCGACGAAGGCGATTTCACACGCCTGCTGGGAGGCTGCGACTGCAGCCGCGACGTCGGATTACGCGACAGTGCGATCCTGACGCTTCTGTGGCGGCTGGGCCTACGCCGCGCTGAGGTGGCCGGGTTGCGAGTCGATGACATCGACTGGCGACATGGTGAAATCACAATTCGGGGCAAAGGCAACCACCACGAGCTTCTCCCCGTCCCCATCGACGTCGGTGAAGCAATCGTGCGCTACCTCCACGATGGTCATCGCCGAGTCCCACCGGGTTGCCGAGCGTTGTTCCTTCAGACGAGAGCGCCAGAAGGCAAGATGACTCCCTGCGGTGTCGGTGATGTCGTGGCGCGCTTGTCCCGTCGCGTCGGACTACCGACGATGGGTGCGCACCAGCTCCGTCACGGCACCGCCACGCAGCTGGTGCGCAACGGCGCTTCATGGCCGGAAATCGCGCAGATCATGCGGCACCGAAGCGTCGCCGTCACCTTGTCCTATACGACCGTCGACCCCACGCTGACTCGCGAGTTGGCACGACCCTGGCCGGGTGCACGATGACGAACATTCCCGCAGCGGTTGATTCCTATCTCGCCATGCGTCGTGGTTTGGGCTTCAAACTCGTCGATGCCGGATCGTTGTTGCCTGGCTTCGTTGGCTACCTGCACGAGAACGGGGCCGAGCACGTCAGCACCGAACTGGCCGTCGCCTGGGCAATACAGCCCGTGAACGCCGGTCCGATCTGGTGGCGTCAACGATTGAGTATCGTGCGCGGCTTCGCCGAATACCTGCGCAACATTGACCCGGACACCGAGGTGCCACCACGTGACTTACTGCCGGCGCAACAGCAGCGGATTGCGCCGTATTTCTACTCCGCCGCTGACATCGAAGCGCTGATGGCCGCTTGCCGGCTGCTGAATCCGCCACTGCGCGCCGCCACCTACGAGACGATCGTCGGGTTGCTTTCGGTCACCGGCTTACGACTCGGAGAAGCTCTGGCTCTCAACCGCGACGACGTCGACAAAAAGCACTTACAGCTCGTCGTCCGCCAGGCCAAGGGCGGCGGCCGAAAGGTGCCGTTGGACGATACGACCCTCCGGGCGCTCCAGCAGTACTTCGAGTGTGTCGACCGTCACTTCCCGGTACCGGTGTCGCCGTCGATGTTCGTCTCAATACGGGGAACCCGAATGAATAAGGACTCCATCCACGCCACGTTTCCCCACCTGATCGACAAGGCCAGCCTGAAAGGACGAGGTCAACGACCCCGGCCCCGACCCCATGACCTCCGACACAGCTATGCGATTCGCCAACTGATCGACTGGCATCAACAGCACGCCGATGTCGACGCCCGGATACCGCTGCTCTCTGCCGTCCTCGGACACACCGACCCCGCCTCCACCTACTGGTATCTCCAAGCCGCACCGGAACTCTTCGCAATCGTCGGAATGCGCCTGGAAGAATTCTTGGGAGAGCTTCCATGAGCGCCCTCGCCCCCACCCTGCAAAAGTTCTTCACCGACCGCCTTCTCACCCAACGACAGGTCAGCCCGGCCACCATCGCCGCTTACCGCGACGCCTTCCGGCTGCTCCTCGGATTCATCGCGGAGACCAAGAAGCTCGCTCCGGCAAGCCTTGATTTTGCAGACCTCGACGCCCCGACCATCGGAGCGTTTCTGACGCATCTAGAAACCGAGCGGGGCAACAGCGTTCGAAGTCGAAACGCCCGCCTGGCCGCGATTCATTCGCTGTTTAAGTTCGCCGCGTTTCAGCATCCCGAACATGCCGATCTGATTTCGCGGGTCTTGTCGATCCCTCAGAAACGGTTCGATCGGGGAATCGTTGCCTTCCTCACCAAAGAGGAGGTCGAGGCGATCCTCACCGTTCCCGACCGAGGCACCTGGCTCGGTCGTCGCGACCACGCGCTACTGACCGTCGCAGTCCAAACCGGTTTGCGTGTCGCCGAACTTACCGGTCTACGCCGCGAAGACGTTGTGCTGACAGTTGGGCCTCACGTTCGTTGTTTCGGAAAGGGCCGAAAGCAGCGATCCACACCGCTGACCACTGGCACCGTCGCCACGCTGCGGGAGTGGTTAAAAGCGCATGACGCCCAGCCCGGATCACCACTGTTTCCCAGCCTGCACGGCACACCGATGAGCACCGACGCCATTGAATGGCTGGTGAGGAAATATGCCACCGCTGCGGTATCTCTCTGCCCATCGTTGGCGACCAAACATGTCACCCCGCACGTCCTTCGACACACCGCCGCCATGTTCCTACGCGAAGCGGGCGTGGACATCTCGGTAATCGCCCTCTGGCTCGGCCACGAAAGCATCACCTCAACGCAGATCTACATGCACGCCGACCTCGCCGTCAAACAACGCGCCCTGGACAAGACCACGCCACTAGTCGTCACCCCAAACCGCTACCATCCGCCTGATTCGCTGCTCGCCTACCTAGACTCACTCTGAATTATGCCGAGCAGGTCAGGCTGCGGCAGCCTCCTGACCAGCCCAAACATGCCCGCGCAAGTTCGTACTCGGCATAATCACCGACGCGAGATAATCGGAAAATGGATTGTCGTTACTTGTATGCGGGCGGGAGTGCGACTTGGTCACGCCCAGGTCGGCAAGCAGAAACGCGACGGGTTTCGACGCCATCGAGGACCCGTTATCGGAGTGGATCGTCAGCTGATCACGGCGAATGTTCTGCTTCTCGATCGTGTCGAGCAGGAGCCGCTCAGCCAGCTCGGCGGACTCCCGGGTGGCGACCATCCACCCGACGACGTACCGCGAGTAAATGTCGATAATCGTATACAAGTGGAAGTACGACCATGTGGCCGGACCCTTGAGCTTCGAGATGTCCCACGACTTATGCCGACGTCGGCATAAGTCGTGTTATGCCGACATTGTGATTATGCCGATGTTGGTCTCGGATCCCAGATGGTAAGCGCGATCTGGGCGGAAAAAGTCGGCATAATCACAGAGCAGCCAGGAACGCCAGGACGGTATCGGTGGGTTGGTATCGACCGGCCGCGGGGACGCTGAGCGGGGTGACTTTGGCGATCGCGGCTTCCTTTAGCGTCATATCAGCGTGGAGGTAGATGTTCGTGGTGACGATCTGTTCGTGGCCGAGCCAAAGCGCGATGACGGTGGTGTCAACGCCAGCGTGGAGCAGCCGCATCGCGGCGGTGTGCCGCAGCGTGTGCATGCTGACATGTTTGCCGATCAATGATGGGCAGGATGCCGACGCAATAGCGATGGTGTGGCTAATGCGGTGTTCGATCGCGTCGCGGCTGAGGCCCCGCCCGGTGCTACTGGTGAACAGAGGTGCGCCGGGAAGCCCACCATGTTCTGTGATCCACTGTTTCAAAACGGTGACGGTAGCGGGAAGCAGTGGCGTTCGCCGTTCCTTGCGGCCTTTCCCGAGACAGTGGACGTGGGCGCCAGCACCGGTGTGGATATCTGCGATGGTGAGGCTGAGGAGCTCGCTGATGCGTAGTCCCGTCTGGATCGCCAGGGTGAATAGAGCGTGGTCGCGCCGGCCCGTGCGGGTGCCAGGATCGCAGGCTGCCAGTAATGCGTCGGCTTCGGCCGACTCCAGCCAGGTCACGATGGTGCGCCGTTGTCGTGCGGCCGGGATCGCCAGGACTCGTTGAATAGCCTCGGCGTGTTCGTGGTTGCGCAAAGCGGCATAGGCAAACAGAGAGTGAATAGCGGCCAGACGGGTGTTGCGGGTGCGGACGCTGTTGCCGCGGACTTCTTCCAGATGGTGCAAGAACCCGGTGATGGTGTCAGCATCGAGGTCACCGATGTCGATATCGGAAGCCTTCTTGCCAGTCTGTGCGCAGACGTAACCAAGCAGCAGGGTGATGGTGTCGCGATAAGAGGCGATCGTGTTGCTGCTGGAGTGTCGTTGAGTGATCAGCCGGTCAGTGAAGAACACCTGCAACAGTGGTGCGAGAGACGTCATGATTTGCCCAGCTGTCGGGCAGTCGAGCTCTCCAGCCGTGTCGCTGCGTAAGCGAGCAGCTCCGGAACGGCACTGATATACCAATAAGTGTCGGCGGGTCTGGAGTGGCCCAGATAGATGGACAGGACAGGCATCTTCGCGGCAACATCGACGCCCTCCCGATACCAGCCCAGCAAAGCGTTGACCGCGAACGTATGCCTCAGGTCATGCATCCGGGGTTGTTGTGTTGCTGTGCGCAGTCCTGACGCCGTGGACGCCTGAATCCAATTATCGAGAACAGCCGCGTATTTCAGCCGCTCACCTGCTCGGTCGCTAAAGAACGCACCTGATCGCGCCCGGGCAGTGTCATGGTGGTCGTCGCGCCAAGGTGCATAACCCTCCAGCGCTGCGGTCACGGTCGGGTGCAGCGGGACCAGGCGCGGGTCGCCCTTTCCGCGGCTGATCAGCAGCACCCCGGCGTCGAGATCCACGGCAGACCCATCGAGTGCGATCGCCTCCCCGACGCGCATTCCCGTCGCAGCCAACAGAGCGAACAGCACCGGGTAGGTCTGGGCTCGGCTGCCCCCTTTCAACGCGGTCGCGGCCTGGATCACCGCGGTGATTTCGGCACGGCAGTAGATGTAAGGATTCGTGCGATGGAGAGGATCGGAAAAGATCCCACGCGGTGGGACCTGGTGGATCGGATCCAGCGCGTGCATGTAATCAGCGAAACCGCGGACCGCCGTCATTCGATTGGAAGCCCGCGTCGCCGGCGGGGTCGTCACTCCGGCAGGCAGAACGCTGGACCAGGCAATTGCGTCGGTGATCGTGATCGCCGTGATGCTGGCGTTCGTGAGGTGGGTGGCGAACTGGTGGAGCAGGTGCTCGGGCCCGTGCAGGCGGGCACCAAGCTGGCGGCGTAGGCGGATGTAGTCATCGACGTCCTCGGTCCAGGTCATGAGAGCTCACCTCCACCGGGCCAGGGCTGTGCCAATTGTCGCAATCGCACCACGTCGACGCGGGCGTAGTTCGCGGTCGTGGCCGGATCCTCATGGCGCAGCACCTGTCCAATGCCGGCCAATGGGACTTCGGCGGCGACCATCGCCTCAGCCAAGCCGTGGCGCAACTGGTGAGGACCGAACGGTTGCAACCCGGCGCGGGTGCAGGCGCGAGTCACAATCAGCCAGATCGCCGAGGATCCCAACCGGTGACGCGGTGCTCTGAGGGCGCAGAATACCTCCCGCACCTCATCATCCGCCGCGCGAGAGTGCAGCAGGTAGTCCACGACGGCCTCCCCAACCTCTGCGGGAAGGGGAAGGTAGGCATCTTTGGCTCCCTTGCCGCGGATGAGGACCTCCCCGGAATGCCACCGAATGTCCTCCAGTTGCATCCCAGCGACTTCCCCGGCGCGCAGGCCCAGCCGGGTCAGCAGCATGACGACGGCGTATTCGCGCCGCCCCGCCGCAGTACCCCGGTCGCAGCTGGTCAACAACGTCTCGATGTGCGCTGCGCTGGCGCCCACGGGAAGCAAGGAGGGCAATGGGTTCCGGATCACTAGCGTCGCGCCGGTCAGATCACGGTCGAGTTCGCCGGTGATGAAACAGAACCGTAAAAAGGACCGCAGTGCGTAGCCGAATTTCTTCACTGAGGCCGGTGCCCGACCCGCACCCTCATCCAGCAACGCCCGGGTCACCTCCGCACCACCGAGCGCTGTGAACCCGCCAGCCGGCACATACGTGGCCAAAAACCGTCGGACCCGCACGACATAAGCCATAGTGGTGCTCGCCCCAATGCGACGCTCCCGCAGCAGATACTGCTCGAACCGCACCAATACCGCGGGGTCCTCCGGCGGCAATGCGCCCATCGCCACCGCCTCAGCAATCACCCCGGTCGCGGCCAACCACCCCAGCAACGGTCGCATAGCTTTGTGGCTGAAAAGCGCCGTGCGGGTCCTGCGACGTTCGTCAAGGAACGCATCCACCTGCTCGACCGTCAGATCCTCGAGTGCGAGCCCTTCCGCTTCCAGCCAATAACTGAAATGTGCCAGCAAATGGAACTGGTTCACCATCGACGCTGGCAGGTAGCTCAGCCTCTGCAGCTCAGCCTCGAATCCATCCCTGTACTCCACCAATGGGCCTCGGACTTTTACTCGGGCCACTTGAGTTGTAACCGGCATTGTGCTCTCCTCGTCTGCTCAATCATTGAGAAGACAAGCCGATCACCCGACAGTGATTATGCCGACCTTTTCCGCCCAGATCCCGCTTACCATCTGGGATCCGAGACCAACATCGGCATAATCACAATGTCGGCATAACACGACCAGGTCATGTTGGGTCCCGTCGCGATGAGTTCGGGCTTGATGCGGGCCGGGTGCTCGGCCTGAGCACGACGTTCCCCGGTCTCGCCGTGGGCGCGGAGCAGACGATACATCGTCGCCACTGAGCACAGGTAGGTGCCCTCGTCGAGGAGGATCGCCTGGATCTCCGCCGGCGCCCTATCCACGAACCGCTTGGACCGCAGCACCTCCAGAACGGCGGCGCACTCCAGCTCGGTCAGCGCCCGCGGCTGCTTCGCCGGCTGGGGCCGGGGCCGCGGCGATGACGGCGGCCGTGGCGACCGCGGGTGGTGACGGTAGTGCGTCGCCCGTGACCGGCCCACGGCCCGGCATGCGTCCCGCGTTCCGACGAGCGGGACGAGGCAGGTGATGGTGGCGTCGATTATTTCTCGGTGTTCGTCTCGCTGCTGTTGGTCGAGAGTTGATCCAACAGAGCCGAGAGTTTTCCCTGGATAGCGATCACCTGCCGTGCCGTATCCAACTCGCCCGACAGGCGCAGATTTTCCTTCCGCAGGCGGGCGGCGTCCTTTTCTGCCGTGCTGGCTGGTGGTGCTCCCGCTGGCCGTGCCAAGGCCTCCAGCACTCCTTTATCGTGCTGATCACGCCACTTACCAACGAGCGAGGTGTACAGCTTTTCTCGGCGGAGCAAAGCGCCGCGGCCCTGCCGATCGAGGCTGTCGTACTCGGTCAGAATGTCGCGTTTGTACTTGGCCGTGTAGGTCCGCCGCCGAGCACGCTCGGGAACCTGAGGATCGGGAACATCTTCCATCCCTACAGCCTGCCCGATCGAGCTGAGCCCTGTCATTACGGTGTTCGTCAAGGGAACTCCTTCCCCGCCCTCTACGACACTATTCGGGACGATCCCGGTGCCTTATCCAAGGTTGACAGAGAGGGCTGGGCGGGACCTGCAGCAACGGTGGACACGGTCACCAAGGCCAGAACAATCGCCAGAACAGCGATGAGCTTCCGGCGCAGCGTCAGCTGCGGCTGAGGGGAAAACGACTTGACAGTGGTCGTCGGAGACGCGGGATGGGTGAGGGCTAGGAAGGACATTTGGGCTTCTTTCAGCGAGGTGGTGGAGTGGATAAAGACAATCTCCTCCGTTCAGCACTGTCAGAATGTCGTCTTACTAACACTGCGAAGGTCGGATAGCTGACCGGATGGCGCGACACGAGATTGCGCCGAACTCAGCGCATTCCGCCACAATGAGCACATACTACGAACGGAGCTCAGATGCTGTGGTTGGAAGTCCTACCCGAAAACGAGCGCGCCCGCATCGAGCCATCGTTCCTTCGCCGTACGTTTAAGCGCGGTGAGACCGTTCTCCTGCAAGGCGAGCCGAGTGCCAATGTTTACGTGGTCGACTCCGGCCACGCGGCGGTGAAGGTCTCAACTCCACACGGCGAATCGCTGACCGTGACCGTCCTTGGTCCTAACTCGAGCTTTGGCGAGATCGCCGCCCTGACCGAGGATGAGATCCGAACCTCCACGGTGGTGGCACTTGACGCGTTAGCCGTGCGCGTGCTCCCCCATCGAGTGTTCGATGAGCTCCGCCGCCGCGTACCCGCAGTAGACACCGCTATCGCCCAGTCGCTAGCCCGTCGCCTACAAAATCTCAGCGATCGAATGGCCGAGGCGACGTTCGAGACCGTTCAGCGACGGGTCGGTTTGAGGCTGGTCGAGCTGGCAGACGCCTTCGCAGAGTCAAGCACATCAGCGTCACTACCCCTCACCCAAGACGACCTCGCCGGCATCGTCGGCGCCACCCGCCCCACCGTCAATCAGGTGATCGGCACCCTAGTCACAGCCCATTTAGTCACGGTCGGACGCGGGCATCTTGACATACCCGATGTTTCTGCTCTCCGGCGCTACCTCCGCTGAGCTCCCTGCACCCCGCTTCGCGCAGTTGGACTACTCAGGACTCTCACCCGCCCATGTGCGACAACTGTTGGCACGTGCCTATCAATTCAATCAGTTCGCTATCCCTGTTCTCCGCCGAAGTCAGCAGGGCGTCGTAGGGGATGCCTGGCGTCAGCGTCAACGACGGCCGACATCAGCTCCGCCTGAGCGGCGCGGCCACGGCCACTTACCCGACTCTCCGATTGACGGCTCGTCACCCGCGATGACCACCACGCCGGGATCAGCGTCGCCGTTCAGCCACGACAAATCGCCAGCGTGCTCCGCATACTGCGCTCCCGCACCGACTACGGCAGCCCCCTCGTCTTAAAGACCAGCTACGTCAGCCGTCGGCTCTCACTAGCGCGACTGACCCTACAGATGTTGCCGACTCTGGGGCTCCAGCGCATGCAACCGGATCGGCCAAAGTCCACACCGACGTGAATATCCCCGAGTAGGACGTGACTGTCGGGACACCGTCGACTTGTTCGGTCCCGTCCTGAGCTAACACGTACTCAAACTCGGTTGTGTACCCTTTGTCCGACAGCGTCTCCCCAGTAACACTGTCAAGGCATGGAGCGAATCCATTACTCGGATTCACGGTCAGCCCGGCTGCGCTCAACATTGCCGGAAGCGTGTTGCCGCTATCGGAAGAGATAGAGACAGCACAGGAGTCGGCCGTGCACTGGCCAGTGGTCACTGTCCAAACCCGCGTGACGGTTGTTCCGACGTTCCCTTGCCTGTTTTCCGCGGTCTCACTGGTGATGGTTATGGCCATGCTCCATACCCCGTCGAGGGAGGCTTTCCACTCCGCGTCAGGGCCAGCGGCTGCCGCTGAGTCGGCGAGCTCGATGCCGTCGAGTTCGAGGTTATTCATTATCCACTCGTCGGCCTGTACAGCGTCCATCGGGTACGGCACGGCCGCGGTGTTCTCGGGCACAGTCACCTTCTCGAACGGGTGCACGTCAATTAGCGTCCCGTCCTTGGTTTTCACCTGTACGAGCCCTTCGATGACAGTGAACGCACAACTGGAATTGCCCTCGCAGACGACGGCGAATGCTGTGCCGCGAACGGACGCAGTACCGACCGGCGTCGTCACCTCATACTGCGCACCCTCTGCGACGAGCTTCTTGACTCGATGCCAGCTCTGGCCGACGTCGAGTGTGACCGCCGTCCGCTGCGCTGTAGCGGAATCGAGCTCGTCGATGGTGAACTTACTGTCAGGGCCCAGGCGTGTGAGAGATCCGTCGGGATAGTCCAGCTGCGCTTTACCTGCCGAGTCGGTTTGGACGATATCGCCCGCGTGGGCAGTGCCTGTCTCTTTCACCTCCGAGGGATTCCCCGACTCGGACGCCAACGTTACTTTCGTGGCGGATGCGCTCACCTGCGCCGCCGGGCCCGACGTACACGAGGTTAGAAACGCAAGCACAACAACGATGGCCAGTACGGACAGCGCTTTACGAGAATTCACGTGACGACTCCGATCGGAAAACGAGCCAACTGACGAAGTGAAATTTTTTTATCAAAGAAGAGCCACCAGTATAGCCATGGCGCCGCCTTGCGGCACAAAATTTGTGGTCTTGACGAAGACGAGCATCGCGCCCACCACGATGATATTCTCATCAGGTTCTACCAGCAGGTTGTTCAGTCTGGAAGTTGCCGATGAGCAACGAGCTTGCGGTACCCAGACTTTGCGGTCGACGGGGCGTGATGCGGGCGCGTGACTCACCGATAGGGGATCGCCGGTCGACAGCATGGGCACCATCGCCACAGATGAGCGGACTCAGCGCCCGATTTGGGGAGGCGCGTCCAAGGGGACGCTTTCGCCCGGTAATCGTTACGCAGAATCCGCTTACCTGCTCACCCTGGTCCTGTGATCGGATCAGCAGCCTGAGGTCAGGAACCGACTCCCTGACCCTCGACGTCATCATCATCATCCTCGACGACGTGACCGGTCCTGGCGGCGTGACCCTCGACGTCATCATCCTCGACGACGGGGCGATGGCCGCCGTGACCTTCTACATCGTCATCCTCGACGAGTCGGTTGCCGCGGAAACCGTGACCTTGGACGTCCTCTTCGGTGATGTCGGACAGGTCGTTGGTGTTCTCAGTCATTTCTTCATTCCTTCATTCGGTGGGTGGGTGTCGCTTGGTGCGATAACAGCAGTGTGATCGGGTGTCGAATCGAGAAGTGTCGGCTGGCGAACACTCAAACTGTTCAGTTGCCGACTCACGACGAGGTCGGGATCGGTTCGACTCAGCCGCACCATCGACGGGCCGAGCAGCAGCAGGGGCTGCCGATGAGGCTCGACAGCAGCAACGAAATCGTCCGCGCCCAATCGCCATACGGTTGCCGCGGATGTGGCTACCACGGTGGCAGTACGCGGTATCGCAGTAAGCACTCCGATCTCTCCGACGACGTCTGGCGCGACGACATCCGGGATTGCGCCGCGCGGCACCGAACTCGACGTAACGGCGAGCGTCCCGTCGGCGAGCACCCAGAGCGCATCCGCGTGCTCGCCCTCGCGGATAAGGACGTCGCCAGCAGCAAGGTGCCGCACCTCGATAGCGGCCGAGAGTCGTTGCTTGACCGAGTTGGACGACGGAGCGAAGAGCCGGATCTGGTCGAGCACGCCAACCCGAGACTCGAGCAGCGCGGCTTGCGCTGCAGATGCACGGTCCGTGCGCACGAGCAGCGGTGACAGGGCTAGCGCGACGACGGTGAACACCGACCCCATGACTATGAGGGAGGTTTCGATCGGGAGCGCCGACAAAAGGGCGGCCGCCGTGAAGGTGCCGAGAACACTGGCCAGGAGTGCCACGGTGTCCTGGAGGGAGAGAACCCGGCTGAGCTGACCGGCAGTAACTTCACGCTGAATGGCGGTTAGGGCGACCACATCGACGATCACCATGCCGATGCCCGAGACGACCTGGAGCCCGATGCCTACCGCGCTAGCGGTGGTGAACGCGGTAAGGGCATAGGGAATGGACTGGATCAGCAGCCCTCCCACGATGATCGGCGCGAGACGTCGCGCCCGACTGAGCCGGTCAGCAACGGTGGCGCCAATGATCCCGCCAATCGCCGAGCCAGCGAGGAGGTAGCCGTAGCCTTGAGTTCCCATGCCGAGGTGCTGACTTATCGGGATGAAGACGACCGTGTATGCACCCGCGAGCATGGTGTCAAGCGCGGCGAACAGCAGGAGTATCGCCGCGGTGGGGGTCCGACGCAGGGCGTCCACTCCGTCCAGGACCTGCCGAATAATCCGCTCCCCCGGCGCAGCGTCACCGCGACTGCGCACTCTGAGCATCATGGCGAGAAAAGCCGCGATGAAGTAGCTCGCCGCATTGATCGAGACACCGATCGCCGGCTCCCCAAGCAATACCAGAAGGCCACCGAGCGCCGGACCGATCACAACGACGATATTGTCCAGGCTGGCAAAGACGGCGTTAGCCGTCGGCAGAGTCGCCGCGTCGACGACTTCGGGCGTGAGTGCCCCTGCGGCCGGCCCGTACGGGCTGCGCACGATCGACGCAACGATGCCAAGAATCAGCATCAGGAGTACCGGTCCGTCCGTCAGCACGATTACGACGAAACCGATTCCAATAACGCCCGACAGCAGGGCCGAAACAATCATGAGACTGCGGCGGTCGACACGGTCGGCGAGCACACCGGCCAGCGGGGCAATGAGCAGCCCGGGTATCCAGCTTGCCGCTGCCATAGCCGCGAGCCAGGCGAGGGAGCCGGTGACTGAGTATACGTAGACATCGAGCACGATCTGCGCGATCCAGCTGCCTATTGAGTTGATGAAGGAAGACGTAATCAGCAGCCGAAAGTCGCGCTGGCCGAAGGCTGCAGCGTAGGCGTTCACCGTGGTCGCCACGTCGCCCCTTCCTCCTCGCTCCGGGGCCGAAGCCGGCCCTAGTGATGGAGTGCGCTGAGCGCATTCCAGTCGAGATTGTCGCACACAGAGATCACGCAGGGAAGGGGATCTGGTGCAGAAATTCGCAGGTTCTGGCACCCCTGAAACCCCTAAACGGGTGGAGTACGTTCTGACCCAAACGTCTTGAACTGAAATGGGCTCGCGATGGTTGTCACGTGCACGCTAAGCAGACCAGACTGGCGCCATGACCGAATTCACCGCCGACCTTGTTTCGCTGGTCGCCCGCCTAGGAAACGCGCTCGGCGTAGCGACCCGACCGACAGCGCTCGAGGGCGAGCTGAACCGTGCGACTGCCGCCATTCGTGCACTCTTTGATGCCGCCGCCGCATCCTGCGCGCTCGTCCAATCGGAAGGTAATGAGATTCGATTCATCGCCGCCAACGGCATCGGCGCGACGATGATCACCGGCAGGACTATGCCGGTCGAGCGAGGCATCGCAGGCTGGGTGGCGATGACCGGCCAGCCGATCGCCATCGCCAACGTCAGTGTCGATGCCCGATTCGCCCGCGATGTGGCCGAGGAAACCAGCTACATTCCGACATCCATCCTCGCTGCACCGCTTCTCGGCGAAGATGGAGAGGTGCTCGGCGTGATTGAAGTGCTCGATGCGCGCGCAATCAACCAGAACACAGGCCGTGATCTCGACATACTTGGGCTCATCGGGTCACAGCTCGCGGCCACCGTCCGACTCTCCACCACATTTGACCGCCTGGGCTCCGTGCTGCTAACCGCACTCGCCGATGCGAAAAACGACGAGGACTTCGCCCGCGCACTTGCGTCACTCGCGGATGCGGATGATGCCGGTAAGAATTTGGCCGAGCTCGCGCTCGCCATTCATCGGATCTCGGACGCTGGACCCAACGGTCAGAAGTTCGCTCTCACCGTTCTAACTGCCGCCCTCGACTATTCGCGAGGTCGCGCGTGACACTTCCCGAGTGGTCGTCCGCCTTCAGCGACGCGGTGCTGCGGCCCATCACGCCCCTGCCGCTACCTACACCGACCCATACCTGGGCATGGGGTTCCGCGACTGGAAAGGGCGTAAAGGTCGCCGTCATCGACAGCGGGGTCTCAGCTGATCATCCTCGAGTGGCCCGGCTGGCGGGTAGCATCGCGATCGAACCGGATGACAGGTCGGTCGACGGTTGCCGGATAGTCGAAGGACCGCACGAGGACCTGTACGGTCACGGAACTGCCTGCGCGGGAATCATCCGCATGATGGCCCCGGAGGCCGACATCTACAGCGTCCGGGTGCTCGGCAAAAACCTGAGCACCCGTGGGGCGATGTTCGCTGCGGCCATCCGTTGGTCGATCGATCACGGCATGAACGTCGCCAACCTTAGCTTGAGTAGCCGCAGCGAGCAATGGTTCGGCCCATTGCACGCCCTCGCCGATGAGGCATACTTCCACAACCTCATGCTGGTCTGCGCGGCGAACAATGTCCCAGGCCCCACTTATCCGTCTCAGTATGCGTCGGTGTTTTCGGTCGCCGCGCGCGAGGGAGATGACCCGTTCTCGATCGCCTACAACCCGCGCCCGCCGGTCGAGTTTGGCGCTCCGGGCATTGACGTCGACGTGGCATGGGCGACGGGCAGCATCACAGCGACCGGCAATAGCTTCGCCGCACCGCACATCGCAGGGTTGGTTACGCTGCTGCTGTCAAAGCATCCAGAACTGACGCCGTTTCAGGTGAAATCAGTCCTGCACGCCCTGTCTACGAACGCCCAATAGAAAGACTCGCTGGCAATCACCGATCTGAGCCCGGGGTTGCTCAAGCCTCGGTCGGCAGCACCAAGACTGGTGCTGGCGGGTCAGGGGCTGGGATGGCCACTCTCGAGTCGTACTCGCGTGGCACATTGACCGACAGGATTATCGGACACGTCACCGTGTATACCAGCTCCAGAGCCCTCAAAAAGTTGGGGCGAGGCATTCTTGGTATCGAATCCTCGACGTCCGGACCATGGCATCCTGCGCCAGATGTAGGAGGCATATCGAGACGGGTCGCGAAAACTCCAATCCGTTCCAGAAATTCCTGAATCGGGACTGAAAAAGAGGATTTGTAATCGTGACTATGGCGAAACGTTGGTCGCCTGCACGCGAATGACCGAAAGCGGGCGGTCGATTCCCTTCACCAAAACGGTTTCACGACTGCCGTGGAGCCATTCCGCTGAACCTGCGGCCTCTTCCGAAGCGACGACCTGCCCGCCGCGCGCAAGCCCGCAAAGCCGCGAGCCCACATTGATCGGATCACCGATGACGGAGTACTGACGCCGATCTGCAGGCCCAACGTGGCTCGCAACTACCAACCCCGCATGCAGGCCCATGCCGAACTCGATGCGCGGCAGGCCAGCCGCATCGAGGCTCGCGGCAAGTGAAGGAAGGTCCACCAGCAGATTCGATGACGCCTCCCGCGCATCCCGGATCGGGTCCTCGAGAATGCGTGGAGCGCCAAACACTGAAAAGACTTCGTCACCAACGAACTGCATGACGGTGCCCTCGTGGGCGAACACGCGCTCACAGACGTAGTCGTAGAAGATGTCGAGCACACGCTGAACGTCACCGGGATCGAGACTCGCTGCCATCGGGGTAAAGGACCGGAGGTCACAGAAGAGGATGCCAACCGTGAGCCGTTCGCCCGCTCCCGCACCCTCGCCGCGACCTTCGCGGAGAAGCGCAAGAGCTACGTCCCGCGGCACATATCGGGAAAATAACCGCTCGGCAGTCTGTCGATCGCGCTGCTCCGCAATTGCCCTGACGCCGAGGCTCACCACACCCGCCGCAAGAATGCCTATCGGGATGCGAACGAAGTCAGGCAACCACCCGAATAATTGGAACAGCACGAGACCGACAGCGGTGACTATCAAGATGCTGCCGAACGCCACCAGCACAGCCCACCACAGGTGGAGTCGACGTGCCGCGAAGGCGACGGGAAGCCCGAAGACGAGCACCGCGACCCCGGTGACCCATGGCCAATACGGCACCACCCAGGCGTTCTGAAGGATCGTACTTATGGCTTGAGCTTGCACGATAACCCCAGGGGTGGTCACGCCTGGCTGAAGAGGCGTGATGTGCCGATCACCAACTCCCCCTTCGGTCACGCCCAACACCACGATTGCATTGCGAAGTTGATCGTCCACAGCACCCGCGAGCACATCCTCCGCCGAGACGATGGCAGTGTCGTCGGTCCAATGGATCCGGAGTGCAGAGTCGGACTCGACAGGGATCGTCTCCGCACCCACCTGAACGGCCGATGGGCGCACGATCACCGGATCGATAACCCCGTCCAGTGCGTCGACCGTGCGTACAGCGAGCGCAGGCACGAACTCCCCGTCTGACGTCTCGACGAACGCGGGGAGCGAGCGCAGCACCCCGTCGCTGTCGGCAAGCACGACTGCGTGCCCGACTCCCGTTGCGTTGGCGAGGACAGCCTGGGGCAGCGTACTCCCGCCGCTGACCTGAAGCCAGCGCGATCGGAAGGTGGATGCGGCGCTGAAATCCTGCGCCGCCACGAAGGGGCCGCTGGACAGTGCTTCAGCAACAGCAACGTCGGATGCAGAAGCGACGATGTCCACCGCCACGACCGCCGGGCCAGCAGCAGAAATCATGCGGAGCAGGCTTGCTTGCACGTCGTCACTCCACGGCCACTCTCCGCGCGCGGCGACGGATGCTTCGTCCACCGCAACGACCACAACACGTGCGTCGGCGGAGCCATCGGTCCACAGCAGATCGGATGCATGACGTACCGCCGATTCACCGATTCCGCCGAGTGCAGCCAGCGCGGCAAGCAAAGCAACAGCAAACCCAACGACTAGAGGCGCCCACCTGGCTCCGAGACGCGTGACTCGCGCTCGGCCTCCGGTTGTCCCCGTCGATGGGGTCACGTCATGAGACGGCGTCACGAGGACACAGGTCCAAACTCGAGCACAGTCACAACGTCATCATCCACCCTGAAGCGGTTCGGCAAGTGATTCGCGGGGAAGCAATATGCGATCAGGTCGCTGAACGAGTCGGGATCGTCGACTGGCTTGAATGGTTCCCGAAGCCCGGCTTTGTCTACCCATCGTTCGTCGAGCTCGACTGCGACCGTCCGATGGGTCCCGCCGCCGGCTCGGGAGCGTTCGTCGTGTTTCGAAGGGGATCATCGCGTGTACGTCGTACACGCGTACAGGAAAATAATTTTAACACGTGGGATGGCCGGAGACGGGACGTAGCTGACCGAGTTGCTGCAAATGGAGTGGCGACAACGATCACGTAGGCCAGGTGGAGCGACGTTTCCAAGAGGTGCCGAACCAACAGGTCGAACCGTGGCGTTCCCAAGTGAACACCGACCTGATCGAGGGCACGCTAGATGGATCGAGCCGAGCCGTGCACTACTCGCCGTCAGGGATCCGATCGGTCGCGGGGACCGAATAAACGGTGAATAAACGGGAGTGCATCAAGTCTTGCTATTCACGGTAAACAAAAAAACCTGATCAATCCGATTTCCAAACGGGACGGCGGCAACTTGAACCCAGGACCCGACGTCCTATGATCCCTCCCCACAGTGGTCAGACGACGAACGAACCGCGGATTTCCGGGCCTCCCAGCTCACACTTCGACGAGGTTTTAGCAATAAACAATCAATAAACAATGGCAGACCAAAGCCTTGCAGCATGGCGAGGACTAGAACATCTGATCACGCCAGGTTTTTGAGAGACGGGTCGGGACTCGAACCCAAAACTAAAGCGAGAATCATCAAGTTTCGGTTACCAAATGCGGACGAAAATACCTGATCAACACAATATTTCTAGTAGGGCGACTGGGACTTGAACCCAGGACCGACGGGTTATGAGCCCGGTGCTCTAACCAGCTGAGCTACCGCCCCGAACGTTCGACGAGCCCGCAGTGTTCAGTCTGTGGATCGGGTCGAAGCGCCGTTGGTGACCGTATCGGTCACCGGCTCTCCACGATACAGGCATTCGAACGTATTCAATGTGCGCCGGATGTCGTGTGCCTCAATCATCTTGAGAGACTCGCGCTTGAAGCGCTCCAAGTCGGCTGCCGGGAGACTCAGCACGCGGGTGATCTTATCGGCCAGGTCCTGGGCGTCGCCGGGACGGAACAGGTAGCCGTTTTCGTCATTGTGAACGAGATGCGGGAGAGCCATGGCATTCGCAGCGACGATCGGGAGCCCGGACGCCATCGCTTCCATCGTCGCAATGCTCTGCAGCTCCGCGATCGACGGCATGGCGAAGAGCGTCGAACGGGAATAGGCGGCCCGCAGTTCCTCGTCAGTGACGTAACCGGTGAAGGTTACGTTGGCCCTGATGCCGAGGGTGTCCGCGAGGTGCTCAAGGTTGCGCTTCTGGTCTCCGCCACCCACAATCTCGATCTGAGCCTTGAGGGCCGGATCGAGGCGAGCCGCGGCCTGAAGCAGAACATCGATCTGCTTTTCTCCCGTCACCCGGCCGACGAAGAGGATTCTGTTCTCGCTGCGTGGTTCAAAATTCGGAGTGTAGTTCTCCGCGTCGATGCCGCAGGAAATTGCATGCACACCGGTCAGTCCCGTGTATTTCTCGAGGAATTCTGCGGCGCTCCGCGTCGGCGTGGTCACGGCCTCCGCCCGGCCAAACGTTCGACGGGCGGCGCGCCAGGCTGCCTTGATCACCCGATCTTGAAGTCCAACCGGGACGAGAGAAAACTTGACCATGTTTTCTGGCATAACGTGATTGGTGCCGATAATGCGCAATCCGCGTTTCTCGGCCTCGATGGTGACGCCGCGGCCCATGTTGATGTGCGACTGAAAATGCACCACATCCGGACGAAAACTGTCGAGAATGTGGCGACTCTCACGCCGAATGATCCACGGAAGTGCGAACCGGAGCCAATCGTGGGGATACCAGCGCCAGCTGTGCAGGCGATGCACGACCATCGGCTGGCCCTCGTGCATTTCGGTCCACGTGCCGAACTTTCGAGACGTCGACGGCGCCACCACCTGCACCTCATGGCCGCGGGACACCAGCCCTGCCGCGAGGCGTTCGGCGAATTTCGCCGCGCCGTTCACGTCAGGCGCGAATGTGTCGGCTGCGATCAGCACGCGAATCGGCTCCTTGGCCGACTGGGGCGCGGCTTCCGGTGCCGAGTTGCTGTGCACGTCAGGCGAATCTGACAAGAGGCGAGGTCCCTACGTTAGTGTGCCGGGGATCTTCGTCCGGCTAGAAAACTGGTATCTGTCGGGTGGAGATGCGGTGTCTTAGCTCTTCATTCTAAACCGGACCTCGAGTTTCAACACACGGTTCGTAGGCGCGCCCCGGTTTTGCACGGCTCAGCGGTCCAACCCTGGGTGATACCGAGCCAGCAGGAAGACCCCCCAGATCGCGACGGCCCCGGCGATGACGAAGGCAATTCCCGCCCAGGCGGGGGCCTGGGACGTCTCGCCCAGGACAACGATGCCGATTCCGACCGCGACCAGCGGGTCGATGACCGTGAGTCCGGCTATCACCAGGTCCGGGGGGCCTGACGAATACGCGTTCTGCACGAAATAGCCACCGAGAACGCCGGCGGCCACGAGCCCAACGACACAGACAAGCGTCAGCCAATCGAAGTCTCCGTACTTCGTGCGGGTGATGACGACCTTGGCGAGGGTGGCAACGAAGCCGTAGAGCACTCCGGCGCCGAGGATGTAGAAGATGGCCTGGAACTTCGAGCGGAGGAACCCAAAGGCAAGTCCGAACAGGGCCAGAACCAGGGCGAGCACAATGAGGATGGTAATCAGGTTAGCGTCTGTCACCGGCTTGTCAACGGCGGTGAAGGCGGCGACCGTGACGAAGAGTCCCACTCCGCCCACACACATGGCGATTGCCACCTTCGACCCATAGTTGAGTGGCACCCGACTCACCCGAGCATTCAGGATTGCGGTCATCACGAGGGCGACAGCACCAAGTGGCTGCACGACGATGATGGGCGCGAATCCCAGGCTGGTCAGCTGAAATACGATGGCCAGTCCCAGCATGAGCGTGCCGAACACCCAGGAGGGGCGACTGAGCAGCAGTAACAGCTGCCGAAGATTCAGCCCGCTCGTCACGCCAGCAGTCGTGGCCTCGACCTTGTTAACGCCGCGGTGCTGGAACTGCGCACCGAGGGAGAGAAAGATCGCACCAATCAGGGCCAACGGAATTCCGATGGCCTGCCGCGGGTCAATGGTGATCTCCGCTGCCAGATCTGTCAGGTCAGTGGTCACCTGACGACTTTACCGAGATCCATGCGGATATTCTTGATGAATGGCCGTACGCGCAATAGGTATTTCAGGTGACCCCGTTCTGCACTCCCCCGCCGCACCCGTTGTCGAGTTTGACGACGATCTGCGCCAGCTTGTGCACGACATGTTCGAAACGATGGATGCGGCGCCCGGTGTCGGCCTCGCTGCCCCGCAAGTGGGGGTCGGCCAGCGCATCTTCACATACAGTTTCCAGGATGATGACGGCGTCGCCTGGCGCGGCGTGGCCATCAATCCGGAGTTGTGGATCACCCCGGTGCCCGCCGGCGTCGCCGAGATTGAGGGTGACGACGAGGAGCTCGATGATGAAGAGGGCTGTTTGTCCTTCCCCGGGGAACGATTCCCGCTGCGCCGGGCCGAGTGTGCGATCCTGCGGGCCGTCGACCTCGACAACAAGCCGTTTGAGATTCGTGCGGACGGATGGTTGGCCCGAATTTTCCAGCATGAATTCGACCACCTGGACGGAACGCTGTACGTGGACCGCCTGGAACACATCTATTTGAAGATGGCTCGCAAGGTCAGCCGGAAGCGTGGATGGGGCCAGCCCGGGCGCAGCTGGGTTCCCGGAATCGACAACCTCGAAGGGTGACCGTGTAGCTACGAGAGCGCGCGGATGGCCGCGGCTACGATGGCCGCGGCCATCACGACCACGATGAACGGCACCTTGAGCCAGAACAGAACGGCGGCCACGAGCACGGCCGGCACGCGCGCATCGAGCACAATCGCCTGCCCGTTGCCGAGGGTCTGCACCGCAATGAGCGCGGCGAGCAGCGCCACCGTGAGCAGATCTGCGATGCGGGCGGGCGCCTGCCGACTCAGCACGGAAATCGGAACGAGATAGCCGGCAAATTTGATCGCGAGCACGGCTATCGATCCAGCAATGACGATCTGCCAGATCGTCACGAGCCCAGCTCCGGAACGGGTGCCCCATCAGCTGGTCGGTCGAACCAGTTGAACCAGCCCACGAGCACGGCCACGAGGGCAGCCACAAGCACCGGAAGACCGGGCGTGAGTATGGGAGTGACGGATGCCGCGACGACGGCAGCCAGGGCTGCGACAGTGAGGGGTTGACGGCGCTTCAGTCTCGGCCACAACAGTCCAACAAACGCGGCGGCAGCCGCGGCTGTGTGTGATCAACTCTTTGTAGGCCGTTTCGGCGCTGGATTCCTGCCAAGTTAGCGGCTGGTTTCCTGCCAAAAAAGCGCTAAGAATCAGGCCAGCAGATTCCCCTCCAAAACCTTGGATCCGGGGATGCGTAGAGATTGAGATCACCGGTGGCCGTGGCCCTCTCCCAAGCGATGGAGACATGGGCCCGCCACCCCCCGATAGGTTCCTAAAGGCGTGTCTACTGCCAAGCGGTCGCGCCGGAAGGAACCAGGAAGCAGATGACGGTACCCATGTCCGTGCAAGAAAATATCAGAACTCTCGACTCCCACGGAATTGCGGGCCGTGAAATCGCCCGCCGGTTGGGAGTCAGCCGCGACGCGGTGGTCAAATACACCGGTCAACGTGACTACTCACCCCAGCCTCCGGCGCCGATGGCCCGGCCCGCGGGCTCGGCGATGACTGGGTTTGAAACGACCGTGGAAGAGTGGTTGAGCGAGGACCAGCGCCGACCCCGGAAGCAACGCCACACGGCCAAGCGGGTCTTTGACCGGTTGGTCGCCGAGAGGGGTTTCACCGGCAGTTACTCTCCGGTGCAACGCTTCGTGAAGAAGTGGAACGACCTTCATCGCCAGGCCGGGGAGGGCTTCACCGAATTGGTCTGGCCGGCCGGCACCGCGCAGGTCGACTTCGGCCAGGCCGAGGCCATCATCGGCGGGCTCCGGCAGGTCCTGCATATCTTCGTTGTCACGTTTCCGTTCTCGAACATGCGCTTCGTGCAGGCCTACCGCGGCGAAACCGCCGAGTGCGTCTGCCACGGGCTGCGCACTGTGTTTGATCACATCGGTGCTGCGCCGCGGCACTTGGTCTTTGACAATGCCACTGGCATCGGACGACGCGTCGGCACCAAGGTCGTCGAGACCAAGCTGTTTGGCGCGTTCAAACTGCACTACCGATCCGAATCCAGATACTGCAATCCATACTCCGGCAACGAGAAAGGCAACGTGGAAAACGCCGTCGGGTTCCTCCGCCGGAACCTGATGGTCCCCGAGCCCGAAGCAGCCACCTTGCAGGGCCTGAACGAGGTGCTGATGACGCGGTGCCTGGCGCTGGCTGAGGCCACGCACTACCGGAAAGGCCTGCCCATCAGCGAGCTCTTCGCCCAGGACGTCGCTGCCAGCCTGGCGTTGCCCGGCGTCGGCTTTGACCCGGTGCGTTACGAGTCCCGCACCGCCGACAAGAAGGGCAACCTCCTCATCGACGGGAACACCTACGCGGCCGGTTCCTCCTTCCACAGCCGCACCCTCACGGTCGGATTACGCCACGACGTCATCGAGATCCTCGACGAACAGTCGACGCCCGTCCGCTCCTTCCCGCGGGCCTTCGGACGACAGACCGAGACGATCTTCGGACCGGCCGCGCTCCTGCCGTTGCTAGTGACCAAGCCCGGCGCCTGGAGCCATTCCCAGCTGCGGCCGTTGGTCCCAGGGCCCGTGCGCGACTGGCTCGACAAGGCCACCGCAACCAACCGGCGCCGACTTCTCAGTGCCGTTGATGCCGCATCAGGATCGGCCGGGTTCGATGCTGCCATCACTGCTGCTGACATGCTGATCCAGCGCGGAGACACCCCGGAGATCGCTGCGTTGGGCATGCTCGCCCGGCGCCTGGCCGGCGGGACCAGCCCGGCAGTGGAGAACGTGGACTTGAGCGTTTATGACATCTTCACCGCCGACGCCTTCACTACCGTCAACACGCTGACGGGAGAAATCGCATGACCCTGATCACTGCGCAGGACATCATCGCGACCGGCCGGCAAGCATCGCTGACCCACGCCGTGCTGGTCGAATGGGCCGAGAAAGGCACCCCGAAACAACGCGAATACCTTCACGGAGTGCTCCTGGCCGAGCACGAATCCCGACAAGCATCACGCCGTCAACGACTGTTGACGGCCGCTCGGCTGCCGGCGCTGAAATCGCTCACAGGTTTCGACTACTCAAGCGTGAAATTCCCCGAGGACTACGGCCGGGAGGAGCTGACGTCGTTGGATTTCATCAACCGGGCCGAAGACCTGGTCCTCTACGGCGACGTTGGCACCGGCAAAACCCACCTCGCCAGCGCGCTCATCGCCGCCGCCTGCCAGCAAGGAATCCCAGGCCGCTTCTACACGACCTCGTCGCTAGTGATGCAGCTGCGCCGCGCCAAAGACGAAGGCCGCCTCGACCGGGAACTAGCCAACATAGCGAAGAACCGGCTCATCGCAATTGACGAATTTGGCTACCTCCCGATTGATACTGAGGGAGCTCGGCTCTTGTTCCAAGTCATCGCGGATGGTTATGAAAAAAGAAGCCTGATCATCACAACAAATCTAGAATTTTCGCGCTGGGGAACGGTGTTCGGCGACGACAACATGGCCGCAGCCGTCATCGACCGCATCGTCCACCACGGCCGCCTCCTCCAGTTTCGCGGCGAGTCCTACCGCGTGAAGCACGCGCTCATGAAATAGCCCTGGACCGGCCCGGCCGACCTCGAACCTGACGCCGACCGGGCCACCGCAACGCCCTGCTCCAAGGCTCGTGGCGACGGAGTTAACCCCGAAAACCGGCCGATGAGGCCGCGGTGCTCAACTGGCCGGAAACGGTGCTGAACTGGCAGGTTTCTTAGCGCTGAAATGGCCGGCTTCAAGTTGACAAAACACAGCGGCGTCGAGACCGTATGCGCGAGTGTCACCCATGGCGTCGCCAATCAGCGCACCGAGGAGCGTGGTGAGGTTCCAACCGATGAAGACGGCAAGGCCCGTCACCCAGAAGCCGGTGCGGCGACTGCGCGGTGTGGGCTGAGCCAGTCCAACGGCGGTGGACTCGTCAATGGTCAGCCACGCCGCGGCCGTTCGTTTCCACCACCCGCGACCGATCATCGGTGAGGTCCTGATTCCGTAGATTCCATTCCGCACTCCCAGAAGAGCGGCTCCGGCGATAGCGGCGGGCCCGGACGCCGCGCCGCCCGTGGCAAGTACGCCAACGAGTGCGAATTGGGAACCACCGGAGAACATCACGATGCTCAGGAAGCACGTTTGCGCGATGGACAGACCGGCGGCGACCGAGAGTGCGCCGAACGAGATCCCGTAGGCCGCGGTTGCGAGCCCCACGGCCAGTCCGCTTCGTCTCGCGAGACGTTGGTTCCCACGCTCAATGGTCTCGTCGGGGGAATCACCGGAGGAATTCACGCTGTCCGCTCTCACAAAACCGTTCAACAAAAAAGGCCACCCGGGGTGGAGCCCTGAGTGACCTTTCGCTCCCCGACTTGGACTCGAACCAAGAACCTGCGCATTAACAGTGCGCTGCTCTGCCAATTGAGCTATCGGGGAATACATGTGCTTTACCAACCGGCGCAGCTGTACTACTCTACCAAGCCACAGAACCTCCCCAAAGCCAATTGAGTGCCCACTGCCCCCCAAAAAGACCCCCGTGGCCCGAAAACACGCGCTTTCCGGGCTTCTTTCGGTCCATCCGCGAGCGTCAACTCGGGCGTGTCGCCCCGGTTGGCTGTTGAACCTAGACGGGATCGTCATCCAGGGCGAGATCATGGTCCACGCCGGCATCGTCTGCGGCGAACGCCGCGGCCAACCCCGCAACGTACGGATGCCACGGATCATCAAATACCTCGTCGATGGTGCCGAGTGCCACGAGTACGCCCTGGTGCATGACGCCGATTCGATTCGCGACACGGCGCAGCACAGCGAGGTCGTGACTGATCACGAGGGCCGAAAAGGCGCGTTCACGCTGCAACTCCCCGATCAGGTCGATAACGGCGTTTCGCACGATAACGTCAACACCGGCAGTGGGCTCATCGGCGATCAGCAGGCTCGGACCGAACACGAGGGAGCGCGCGAGCGCGACGCGTTGCCGCTGGCCGCTGGGAAGCTCGTACGGGTACTTCCCGAGCACATTGAGCGGAAGCCGCACCGCATCCACCATCGTCGCCACTCGGGTTTCCAGGGCGCGGTGGTTGTAGCGCCGGTCGCGCTCGAGCACAGGTTCGGCAACGATTTCGGCAACGGTCAGCGTAGACGGCAGGGTCTCAGCCGCGTCCTGCGCCAGCATCCCGACCCCGAAGGTCAGTCGGCGTTGCCGCCGCCGACTGATCCGGCGCAGGGGAAAACCGAGAACGGTCGCTTCCCCTCCGGTGATCTGCGGTCGCACGCCGCTGCTGTCGCTTGACGCGGTCCTGCCGGAGAGCACCCGGGCAATCGTGCTCTTTCCCGAGCCGCTTTCTCCCAACAGCCCGATGACCTCGCCCGCCTCAATGCGCATGTTGAGACCGTGCACCGCCACGAAGGCGGGGCTGGCCCCATGGGGCGCGTACTCGATGGTCAGGTCACTCGTCACGATCGGGAACAAGGGTGCCGCGCCAGGTTTCATGCCTTCTATCCTGCCGCACGCAAACGGCGAAGCCCCTCCCGACGTTCGGCCTGCTCAATCGGATCCGGCACGGGCAGTGATGCGAGCAGTCTCTGTGTGTAGGGATCCTTCGGCGCACCAAGCACCTCAGCCCCGGTGCCCTCCTCGACAAGTTTGCCCTTGTACAGCACGGCGATCCGGTCGGCGAGAATGTCAACGACGGCGAGGTCATGACTGATGAACAGGGCGGCGAAACCGAATTCGCGTTGCAGCTCCGCGAAGAGTTCAAGCACCCGCGCCTGCACCGAGACATCAAGCGCACTGGTCGGCTCGTCGGCGATGAGCAGCGTCGGCTCAAGCGCCAGTGACCGCGCGAGGCTCGCCCGCTGCCGCTGTCCCCCACTGAGCTCATGCGGGTACCGGTCACCGTAGTTCTTGGGCAGCTGCACAGCCTCAAGCAGTTCGTCCACGCGTCGACGCGCGGCCTTGGCATTCGCCGCGCGGCCGTGAACCAGCAGCGGTTCGGCGACGCATTCGGCGATGGTCAGCAGCGGATTGAAGCTCGACGCCGGGTCCTGGAACACGAAGCCGATGTCGCTGCGGAGTGGTTTGAATCGGCGTTCCTTGAAGCCGAGCATCTCATGCCCGAGCACGCGCAGGGAGCCATCCGTCACCCTGGTGAGTCCGGCAATCGCTCGACCGATCGTGGTCTTGCCCGACCCGCTCTCGCCGACAAGTCCGAGGACCTCGCCGGGGCGAATCAGGAAACTCACACCATCGACGGCCGTGAATCCCGGCCGGCCCAGCCGACCGGGGTACTGGATCTTCAGGTTCGCCGCCACGACGACGGGCGTCGACTCGGCCCACCCCGGTGCACGTGCGACCGCGCGTTCCTGCGCTCGCACCGTGCCCTGGCCCACGTGGGGTACGGCCGCCAGCAGCTTTTTCGTGTATTCGTGCTGGGGGTTACTGAACAGTTCGCGCGCTCCGGCCTCCTCCACGACCTTGCCCTCGAACATCACCACCACGCGGTCGGCCAGGTCGGCGACAACGCCCATGTTGTGGGTGATGAGCACAATGGCCGTTCCGAATTCATCGCGGCATCGACGCAGCAGGTCGAGAATCTCGGCCTGTACCGTCACATCGAGAGCCGTGGTCGGCTCATCGGCCACGATGAGTCCCGGGTCGAGCACGAGGGCCATAGCGATGACGACGCGCTGCTTCTGCCCGCCGGAGAACTGGTGCGGAAAGTAGTTCACACGCGTTTCCGGCTCAGGGATGCCGACGCGACCCAGGATCTCAATGGCCTTGACCCTGGCCTCCGCCCTGGTGAATTTGCCGTGCGAGCGAATGCCCTCGGCGATCTGCCACCCGACGGTGTAGACCGGGTTGAGTGCCGTTGACGGCTCCTGGAACACCATTGACACGTCGGTGCCGCGCATCTGGCGCAGCGCCTGCTTGCTGACCGACAGCACGTCGTTCGAGTGCCCGCCGTCCTTGCTCCCAAGGATCACGGCGCCGCGCGCCGTTGCCGTATCGGGAAGGAGACCGAGGATGGTCTTTGCCGTTACGGTCTTGCCGCTTCCGCTCTCGCCCACAATGGCCAGGACTTCGCCGGGAGCGACCGTGAGGCTCACTCCGTCGACGGCTTTGACCGCGCCGGCATCGGTGGCGAAAACCACGTCGAGATTGGAGATCGTGACGACGTTCTTCACGGGCTGGGCGCTCATTCTCGAGCCTCGATTCCGTCGGTGGGGGGTGACGCGGGGCCCTCGAGACCGGCAAGGCCGCCGGGGCCCGCAACGAGGGTGCCGCCGGGCACGACGGATGTTTCCGCAACCGTGCCGTCGGATGCGCCAGGGGCTCGTCGGCTGCGCAGGCGCGGGTCGGCGAGGTCGTTGAGGCTCTCACCAACGAGGGTGATTCCGAGCACCACGAGAACGATGGCGAGTCCGGGGAAGAGGCTCGTCCACCAGATTCCACTCGTGACGTCGGACAGCGACTTGTTGAGGTCGTAGCCCCACTCGGCCGCGGCCGACGGCTCGATGCCGAACCCGATGAAGCCGAGGCCAGCCAGGGTGAGCACGGCCTCTGAGGCGTTGAGCGTGAAGATGAGCGGGAGGGTGCGGGTGGCATTGCGGAAGATGTGCTTGAACATGATCCGAAAGTTGCTCGCTCCGAGCACCCGAGCGGATTCAACGTAGGCCTCCGCTTTGATCCGCACGGTTTCAGCACGGATGACCCGAAAATACTGGGGAATGAAGACGACCGTGATCGAGATGGCGGCGGCAAGGATGCCACCGACGAGGTCGGATCGACCGCCCGAAATCACGATGGCCATCACGATGGCGAGCAGGAGCGACGGGAACGCATAGACGGCGTCGCTGACCACGACGAGTATGCGGTCGAGCCAGCCGCCGAAGTAGCCGGAGACCAGGCCGAGTGCGACTCCGGCAAAGATCGAGAGCAGAACGGCGACGATCATCACGACGATCGCGGTCTGTGATCCCCAAATGACACGGGACAGCACGTCATAGCCGCCGACGGTCGTGCCGAGCCAGTGCGCGGCGTCGGGTGGCTGCTGGGCGCCGAATGGTCCGCTGGCATCGCGCAGCTGGCTGAAGCCGTACGGCGCGAGCAGCGGGGCGAACAGCGAGGTGAGGATGAAGACGCCCGTGATGATGAGGCCGGCGACCAGCATGCCGCGTTGCAGACCGACACTCTGCCGCAACTGGTGCACGACGGGGAGTTTGGTCCACTTCGCTGGGGGGCGGGGTTTGCTGTCGTATGGAGCAACCGAGGTCATCTCAGTACCTCACTCTCGGGTCGATCACGGCGGCGATGATGTCCACGATGAAGTTGGACAGGGCCACGATGACCGCCAGCAGAGCGACGATGCCCTGGACGGCGACGAAGTCTCTGGCCTGAATGAACTGGATCAGCATGAAGCCGAGACCCTTCCACTCAAACGTAGTCTCGGTCAGCACTGCGCCACCCAGCAGGAGGGCAATCTGGAGGCCGATCACGGTGATGATCGGGATAAGTGCAGGGCGGTACGCGTGCTTGCGTACCAGCCGGAATTCGTTGACGCCTCGCGAGCGGGCCGCGTTCACGTAGTCGGTACCGAGTGTGCCGATCACGTTGGTGCGCACCAGGCGCAGGAAGACGCCCGCCGTTAGCAGGCCGAGCGCGAGCGCCGGGAGAACGGCGTGGGAGAGGACATCGCCGAGCACGGCCGCGTTTCCGGTTTGAATGGCGTCGATCGTGTACACGCCGGTCTTGTTGGGCAGGAACTGCATCTGCAACTCCGCGCCCGTTGATGCGCGCCCGGCGACGGGCAGAACCTTGAGCCACACCGCGAAGACCAGTTTGAGCAGCAGTCCGGCGAAGAATACCGGGGTGGCGTAGCAGAGGATGGCGAAGACGCGCAGGAACGCGTCAGGGGCCTTGTCGCGCCAGTACGCTGCGACCATGCCGAGGGGGATCCCCACGATGAAGGCAACGAGGAGGGCGTAGAACACGAGCTCGGCCGTGGCCAGCCCGTACGTGGTGAGCACCTCGGAGACGGGCCGGTTCGTGCTGATCGTTGTTCCGAAATTGCCGCTGAAGACCTGCCCCAGGTACTCGAAATACTGAACGATGATCGGCCGGTCGTACCCGGCGGCGTGGATTCGCTCCGCGAGCTGGTCGGGGCTCAAACGCCCACCGAGTGCCGCCGTAATCGGGTCCCCGGTCGTACGCATGAGCCAGAAGACCATCGATACGAGGATGAAGATGGTGGGGATGATGAGCAGGAAGCGGGTGATCAGATAGCGCCCGATTCCACCCCCGGGGGACGTGCGTTTACGCCGGGTCGGCCTCAGGGCCGGAGACGGCGGCTTAATGGCCACAGTGGACATACTCACCTAACGATTTCAAATGAATCGGGGGCATCCAGCAACACTGGATGCCCCCGCGATCAAGCTAGTGAGAACTCTAGCCGGTGAAGCGCCTAGCCCTTGCTGAGTGCTCCATAGCGGAACTTGAACGACGCGTCGAGTGTGTCTTCTGCGCCACTGATGTTCGTTCCGGTGATGGCCACCTGTGCACCCTGGAGCAGGGGCAGGGTCGGCAGCTGGTCCGCGACCTTGTCCTGGATCTGCTCGATGAGTGCCGTGCGCTCAGCCTTGTCGGGCGTGACTGCCTGCTGCAGGATGAGATCGTTGACCTCGGTGTCGCTGTAGTGGTTCTTGATGAAGTTCTCCGTGAGGAAGAACGGCGTCAGGTAGTTGTCCGCATCCGAGTAGTCCGGGAACCAGCCGAGCTGGTAGAGCGGGTACACGTCGGCGGTGCGGTCCTTCACGTACTGCACGTACTCGGTCGACTGCAGGTCGACCGTGAACAGGCCGGAGGATTCCAACTGGTCCTTGATCAAGGCGTACTCGTCGGACGAACCCGGGCCGTAGTGGTCCGTGTTGTACTGCAGGTTCAACGCGACGGGGGTGCTGACGCCTGCTGCATCGAGCGTGGCCCTGGCCTTGTCGACATCGGGTCCTCCCTCGCCGTCGCCGTAGAGGCCCTTGAGGGACTCGGTGGCGCCGGTCAGTCCGTCCGGTACGTAGGAGTACAGCGGCGTGTAGGTGCCCTTGTAGACCTGGTCGGCCAGCTCGGCGCGGTTCACGACGTCTGCGGTTGCAGCGCGAACGGCGAGGGCCTTGGCCGGGTCGGCGTCCGCGGTTGTGGCGCCGAAGGGCTGCGTGTCGAAGTTGAAGACGATGTAGCGAATCTCACCACCGGGACCGTCAACAACCTGGACCTTGTCGTTGCCGCGCAGGTCGTCGATATCGGTCGCCGACAGGCTGCGCCATGCCACGTCGATGCCGCCCTCCTGCACGTCGAGCTTGAGGTTGGAGGCATCCGCGTAGTACTTCACGTTGACGACGTCGGTCTTGGCCGGACCCAGAAGACCCTGGTAGCCCTCGTAGGCCTCGTAGGACAGCAGGTTGTTGAAGTCGTAGCTCGCGAGCTCGTACTGACCGGCGAAGGCCTTGCCGTCGACGATGTCCTTGTCGGGCGTGATCGCGTCGGCCGAGAAGACATCCTCGTCAACGATCGGACCGGCGGGGCTGGACAGGATCTGCGGGAAGATCTGGTCATCGGCCTGCTTGAGCGTGAAGACCACGGTCAAGTCGTCGACGACCTTGGTGCTTTCCAGGTTGTAGAGAAGCGAGGAGGGTCCGTTGTCGGCCTTGATCGCGAGCTGGCGGTCGAAGCTGAACTTCACGTCGGAGGCCGTGAGGTCGTTGCCGTTGGCCCATTTGAGGTCGGGCTTGAGGGTGACCGTGTATTCCGTCGGCGACGTGAACTCGGCCTTGCTGGCGATGTCCGGGGCAACGTCGGCACTGCCGTAAGCGCTGTTCATGAGGAACGGGAACACCTGCGTCTGAACCGAGAAGGAACCGTTGTCGTAGGAACCGGCAGGGTCAAGGGTGGTGATCTTGTCGGTCGTGCCGATGACGATTGGCCCACCCGCGGCGGCGTCGCCGTCGGAGGTACCGCCGGCTGAGCAGCCGGCGAGCACGAGCGCCGCGATGGACAGTCCTGCTGCGGCAGCGAGGGTCCGTTTGCCGTGGGTGTGTGCGGATGTCATATCCGTAGACCTCTTCCTGTTGGGAGAACCAATTCCCCGGCACCCGATGGCGCGTCGGAAAGGTTAAGCTGTAAAAACAGAAGTAGCACACAATTCGCGGCTTGCCCCACCACGCCGCAGCTTCTTTACAGAGCTGCAACATTGCCGAGTCTTATTCGTCGCGAAGGCTGCGTCTTTCGGCCTCGACGCGCATGATTTCTCGCTGCAGGGTGACGTACACGTCACGATTGGCGGGGTCGGTTCGCTGCAGACGCCCGCGCAGCTCCGCGTTCTGCCGGAGCAGGTCTTTTTCGATCAGAGCGATGCTGACATCACGCACATATCCGGTGATCTCCCGGCCGGGACGCTCCGGCAGGGGGGCCATGGCGAGCTGCTGCACGAGATTGGCGAGCGTCTCCGGCACGGCCGCGAGCACGTGGTCGAGCCAGTCGGCATTGCCTGCATGTTGCAGGCTCGCGGCAATCGCGTCGCGTGCAATCGCGAGGCTCGAATTCGAGAAGTTTGTCTGCACGGCGCGCGCCAGGATATCGGGGCCCACGAGCGTTGGATGCTGCAGCATGGCCATGAGGCCGTCACGTTCCATCCGGGTGACCGGGTCGGTCGGCAATTCCAGAAGTGAAAAGGGCCTTTCCGGTGGAGCCTCTTCCGTGCCGGCCGTATGACGAACGGGGGCGTTCGGGGCGCGCGAGCGGCCCTGGGCGGTGGAGACAGCCTTGCGCACCTCGCCGAGATCGACGCCGAGCATGCGCGCGAGTTCGCGGGTGTAGCCAGGACGCAGGGCCGGGTCTCGAATGTCCCCGACGATCGGCGCTGCCGCGCGGAGAGCACCGATTCGACCTTCGACCGTCTCCAGGTTGTACTGCCCGAGCAACTGGCGAATCATGAATTCGAACATGGGCTTCTTCGAGTCGACCAGACGACGAACGGCGTCGTCTCCGCGGTGCAGCCGCAGATCGCAGGGGTCGAAGCCCTCGGGCGCCACGGCCACGAAGGTCTGGGCGCTGAAACGCTGTTCCTCGCTGAAGGCGCGCATGGCGGCCTTCTGTCCGGCAGCATCCGGGTCAAACGTGAACACCACCTCGCCGACCCCGCTGTCGTCACCCATCACCCGGCGCAGCACCTTGATGTGATCCACGCCGAAAGACGTGCCGCAGGTCGCGACGGCCGTCGTCACACCGGCGAGGTGACAGGCCATGACGTCGGTGTACCCCTCGACCACGACGACCTGGTGGTTGCGGGAGATATCGCGCTTGGCCAGATCGAGCCCGTAGAGAACCTGCGCCTTGTGATAGACGGGTGATTCGGGGGTGTTGAGGTACTTGGGCCCCTTGTCGTCATCGAGGAGTTTGCGTGCGCCAAAGCCGATGGTCTGCCCGGTGATGTCGCGAATGGGCCACACGAGCCGGCCGCGAAAGCGGTCGTAAACGCCGCGCTCACCGCTGGAGACGAGCCCGGACAGGGTGAGCTCGTCGTCCGTGAAACCCTTGGCCCGCAAATGCCTGGTGAGAGCATCCCAACTCTTCGGGGCGAAGCCCACACCGAAGTGCGCGGCGGCCTGGGCATCGAAGCCCCGTCCGCCCAGGAAATCCCGGCCGATCTGCGCCTCGGGGCTGCCGAGCCGGTCGACGAAGAAATCTGCCGCGGCCTGGTTGGCGGCGAGCAGCCTGGCCCGGTTGCCGTGGTCGGGCGCGGCTCCCCCGCCGTCTTCGTAGTGCAGCTCGAGCCCGGCGCGTCCGGCGAGCCGCTCGACGGCTTCGCTGAACGTGACGTGGTCCATCTTCTGCAGGAACGAGTACACATCGCCGCTCTCGCCGCAACCGAAACAGTGGTAGAAACCCACCTGTGAACGAACATGGAAACTCGGGGTGCGCTCGTCGTGGAACGGGCACAGGCCCTTCATGGACCCGACACCGGCAGATTTCAACTGCACGTAGTCGCCGACAATGTCGGCAATGTTGGTGCGGGCCTTGACCTCTTCGATGTCACCTTGTCGAATCAGTCCAGCCATGACCGAATTCTACCTGTCCAGCCGGGGAACTAGCCCTGCACCAGTCGTTCGTACCAGGCCAGGGCGGACTGGTCGGTGAGGCTGGCGACCTGATCGACAACCACGCGCTTGCGGGCCGCATCGTCACCGGCGGCAGCCCAGTCTTCGGTGAAACCGGGGTCGAGGTGCTCGTCACCGCTCGCCAGAAGAGTGTCGGCCAGAAGCGTCAGAACCTGCCTCTGTTGCACATAGATCGGTTTGCGCGTGTTGCGTGTCATCACGAACGCCGCGACGATGCCCTTCAGCACAGCAATCTCCGCCTGCGTCTCCCGAGGCACGACCACATGCGCCCCGAAACGGATGAAGTTGGCACCCGGATACGCCGCTCGCGTGGCGCGCACCGCGGCCCCACTGAACCTCCCGATGAGCTGGCTGCTGAGATTCTTGAGCCGCCCCTGGTCGCGCCGTCCTCCCGACCATTCGGACATCCAATAGTCGAGGGAGTCCAAACGGTTGAAGGCCTTCGCGAGGTCCTCCTCGGAGAGCTCGCCGCCGATCCACTCCGACATGGTCGCCAGGAGATCATCGTGATTGGTACGGCGCCCAAGCAACGCAACGTCCACGTAGCCGTTCACGACGGCATCTTCGAAGTCGTGGACCGAATAGGCAATGTCGTCTGAGAGGTCCATGATCTCGGCCTCGATACACAACTGCCGGTCGGGGGCGCCCCGACGCAGCCATTCGAAGACGGCAATGTCATCTTCGTAGAACCCAAATTTGGCGCGACCGCTGGGGTCCCGCACCGAGGAACTCTCCGGCCACGGATACTTGCAACTCGCATCCAGGCTCGCTCGCGTGAGGTTCAGTCCGTAGCTCTGCCCGTTGGGGCCGAAAACTTTCGGCTCCAGGCGGGTGACGAGTCGAAGCGTCTGGGCGTTTCCCTCGAAACCACCGATGTCGAGCGACCAGGTGTTGAGCGCCTTCTCCCCATTGTGGCCAAAGGGCGGATGCCCGATATCGTGCGCCAGGCAGGCGGTGTCAACGATGTCCGGATTGGTATTGAGCCGATTCGCCAGTTCGCGGCCCACCTGGGCCACCTCGAGCGAGTGCGTGAGTCGGTTGCGCGCGAAGTCGAGACCCGCGGTCGGGCTGAGTACCTGCGTCTTGGCGGCGAGTCGGCGCAGCGCGCTGGAATGCAATAGCCGTGCGCGGTCGCGTGCGAAGTCGCTCCGGCGGGAGTAGTGCTCCTCCGGAAACCAGCGTTCCTCGTCATGTTCGCTATAGGGGGGCGTGCCGTGTTCCGTTGAGTTAGCCACCGCTCGTGTCCCCTTCGCCCTCGGTCAGGTGCCGTCGTTCGACCCCGGCCAGCTCCTGGGAGTCCAACCACCGCTCCGGCAGCGACGGCTTTTTGGGCGTTCCGGCACGCCCGCGGGGCCCCTCCGCACCGTCACCGGGGTACGGCTGGTCCCAGTCGAGCGTTCCGAGCAGGTCGTCAAGCATGGCCAGGGACTCCACGGCGGCCAGCCTGGCACGCAGGTCACCGCCGACCGGATAGCCCTTGAAGTACCACGCCACGTGCTTGCGAATGTCGCGGCAGGCGCGTTCTTCGCTCTCGAAGAACTCCGTCAGCAGTTCCGCGTGCCGACGGAAGGTCGCGCTCACCCGGCCGAGGCTGGGTTCAGCCTTGACCGTCTCGCCGCGGAATGCCGCGGCGAGGTCGCCGAAGAGCCACGGTCGCCCGAGGCACCCGCGGCCGACAACGACGCCGTCGCATCCGGTCTCGGCGACCATGCGCAGGGCATCGTCGGCCGACCAGATGTCTCCGTTGCCGAGGATCGGCGTGTCCGTGATGGCGTTCTTGAGCTTTTCGATGGCCGACCAGTCAGCGTGACCGGAATAGAACTCCGCCGCCGTGCGCGCGTGCAGGGCGATCGATGCGACACCGGCGCCCGCTGCGGCCTTGCCGGCTTCGAGGTAGGTCAGGTGATCGGAGTCGATGCCCTTGCGCATCTTCACGGTGACGGGAACGTCCCCGGCGGCGTCGACGGCCGCTTCGACGATCTGGCGAAAGAGGCCGATTTTCCAGGGCAGCGCCGCTCCCCCGCCCTTGCGCGTGACCTTGGGTACCGGGCAGCCGAAATTCAGGTCGATGTGATCGGCACGGTCCTCGGCCACGAGCATGGTGACCGCTTCCGACACGGTCTTGGGGTCGACCCCATAGAGCTGAATGGAACGCGTCGTTTCGCTCGGATGGTGAGTGATCAGACGCATCGACTCGCGTGTGCGCTCGATCAGGGCACGCGACGTGATCATTTCGCTGACATAGAGACCGGCGCCGAATTCCTGACAGAGACGTCGAAATGCGGTGTTCGTGATGCCGGCCATGGGAGCGAGGACGACCGGCACGTCGAGCGTGAGGGGCCCGATCTTGAGCGGTGCGGGGGACGCGGGTGTGAGAGTCATGTGTAGGTCAATTCTTCCAGAACAATCCGCTGTTAAAAACAACAGGTGTGGCACCCACGAGTGGGCGCCACACCTGTTGCGCTGGAAAGCGGTGTGTCAGGCCCCGCAGCCGCAGGAACCGCAGCCACAGGCGCCGGCGCCGGCGGTTTCACCGGGCTGCTCGAGGAGCTGGATCGTGGGGCTCGGCGTGGCGTCGGGCGTGTTCGTGGTGGTTGCGTCGTTCATGCGATGGTCTCCTCAGACTTTTCGGTTCGTACCTGGTTCAAGACTTGGGCAAACGTATCAGGATCCTGCGCTCCCGACACTCCATATTTTCCGTCGATAACGAAGAACGGAACACCCTGAATGCCGTATTCGGCGGCCTGGGCGACGTCCGCCTTCACGTCGGCGAGATACGCGTGCTCGGTGAGGACCCGGACCACATCGGAGCGGTCCAGACCGATTTCGGCCGCGAGGTCGGCGAGGTCCTCGATGCGCCCCACGTGCCGCCCTTCAACGAAGTACGCCTTCAGTAGACGTTCCTTCATGTCGAGCTGGCGACCTTTGGCCTTGGCGTAGTGCAGAAGTTCGTGCGAGATGACCGTGTTGGTCTGGTGAATGGAGTCGTAGTCATAGTGCAGGCCAACGCTCTCCGCGATGCCGGTCACGCGCTGGAGCATGCTCTCGACCTCGGCGATGGGCAGGCCCTTCTTCTCGCTGAGGTACTGCGTCGGAGTACCCGCATACTCGACCGGGGTATCGGGCGAGAGCTCGTAGCTGTGGTACTCCACCTCGACGGCACCGCCATACATGGCCGCCCCCGCCTCGAATTTACGTTTGCCGATGTAGCACCAGGGACATTGGACATCCGACCAGATGTCTACCTTGATGGTGTCGGCGGTGGCTGTCGCTTCGTTCACATTCGTTGTATCGGTCACTCTGGCGCAACCACCAGGACGACCCGCAATATTCCCGCGGCCCCGATGAGAAGCTCATTCCATTCATTGGAACGTGATTCTAATGACCTGTGGTTTTGCTGGTGGGCACGTCGACCGCCCCGCCATAGCGGCGATTGCGCGAAGCGTAGAGCTCCACGGCGTGCCAGAGATCGACCCTGGTGAAGTCGGGCCAGAGCGTATCGAGGAAGACCATCTCCGCGTAGGCACTCTGCCACAGCAGGAAGTTGCTCGTGCGTTGCTCCCCCGAGCTGCGCAGGAACAGGTCAACATCGGGGAGTTCATTCGTGTACAGGTGTCGCTGGATGGCCTTCTCGGTGATCCCGGACGGCTTCAGCCGGCCTGCCGCGACCTCCTCGGCCAGCTCACGCACCGCATCCGTGATCTCCGTGCGGCCACCGTAGTTCACGCACATGGTCAGGGTGAGCACATCATTTCCCGCCGTGAGCTTCTCCGCAAACTGCAGTTCGTTGATGACGGATGCCCACAGCCGGGGCTTGCGTCCAGCCCAGCGCACGCGCACTCCCCATTCGTTCAGCTGGTCCCTGCGGCGGTGCAGCACGTCCCGGTTGAACCCCATGAGAAAGCGAACCTCCTCGGGGGAACGCTTCCAGTTCTCCGTGGAGAACGCATAGACGCTCAGATGCTTGACGCCGAGTTGGATGGCCCCGGCGACGACATCGAGCAGCGCGGCCTCGCCCATCTTGTGCCCCTCGATACGACTGAGTCCCCTGGCGTTCGCCCAGCGCCCGTTCCCGTCCATGACGACGGCGACGTGCTCGGGAACAGCCTTGGGTTCGAGGTCCGGCGGATACAGTCCGGTCCAGTCGAGGGCCTTGAACGGCACGGCGTCTTTGTGCGTGAAGGGCTTGGGACTGCGCGGCTTGCGCAGGAATCCCCGCCGGGTCGGTTCGAGGGATGTCATCGTGTCACGTGTTCCAGCGATCGTAGTCCGCGGCCGAGGTGCCACTGTGTGTACGCCGCGACGATGCCACCCGCCTGGTTCTGGGTGCGCGCGCTCGTGGACGCGGCATGGTCCCAATCGCCGGTGAGCAAAGCGCTCAGGAGAACAATGGTGGCGGTATCCAGGCGCGGAGACCCGGGCGGGGCGCAATCGTCGCAGACGACACCGCCCAGCTGAACGACGATCGACGAGTGCTCTCCCCCTGCCCCACAACGGGCGCAGTCCTGAAAGCTCGGCGCCCAGCCGGCCATCGAGACCGCACGAAGCAAATACGAGTCCAGGGTGAGGCTCGGGCCGTGTTCCCGGCGCGAAAGGGATCGTAGTGCTCCCACCAGAAGGAGGTATTGCTGAAGGGAACCCTCGGATTCCGTCAGCTTGTCCGCGGTTTCCACCATGACGCTCGCTGCCGTGTAGCTGTCGTAGTCGGCGGTGATCAGGGCGCCGTAGGAGCCGAGGGACTCGGCCTGAGTGACGATGTCGAGGCTTCTCCCCTCGTACAACTGCACATCGGCGACCATGAAGGGTTCGAGCCGTGCTCCGAACTTGGACCCGGTGCGTCGTACACCCTTGGCAACTGCCCGCACCTTGCCGTGCGCTCGAGTGAGCAGCGTGACGATGCGGTCGGCTTCGCCCAGCTTGTGGGTACGAAGCACCACGGCTTCATCTCGGTAGACAGGCACATCTGATTCTCCCACCTCCAGCACTAGTAATTCGCGCGCGGTGGGGGGAGACTTTAAGCAAACGTTCCTTGCGTGGCGTGGAGGTCACTTATGAAACAGGTTCAGATCGCTTTGCCGGACGGAATGCCCGTCTTGTCCCGGGGGAAACACCGCAACCCGCGCAAAGGTGGTTGTTTCATGGAATTCGCCTCCTACCTGGCTGGCGAATCGTGGAGCGATCATCCCGCGTGCACTCACCCGGTGCTGGCTTCACTCGCGCGTATGGTGAACGATTGCACGACCGACGATGGTCGCTCACGATTGGCCGTCCTGATTCCTTCGGTCATCGGCTTGCGCGGAAAAGCCCCGCAGACCGAGATTCTCGTGTCGCTTCGTGCGGCCGCCGCGGCGCTTCCCCTGGTGGACATGCACCGCCAACGCGCCCTTGCCGTCGGCCTCATCTCCTGCGAACGCCACCTCAACCGACTCGGTGTCGATACCCCGGAAACGTCGGCGCGGATTCATGCCGCACTCCGTCTGGTGCCTGACGCGGAAACGTGGGCGCGAGAGTTCATGGTGTCCGTCCGGTCACAGTCACACACCACATTCACGCCGCGCGCTGCTGATTCCATCCTGCGAGTATCCGTGCAGGGCATCGCCGAGGCATGCATTCCCGACCCGGATGCGCAGCTGCACGACCTGCTGGCCGGAGCGATCGCGGATTGCCGCGCGGTTCTCTGCCCGGTGGATTCTCTGCCCGGCACGGTCCCGGTCCTTATCGATGGCATATTCGCCCCCTCCTCACTCCGGGTGCCTGCTGCGCCTCGATCCACCGGTCGGGTCGGGTGAGCGTGGTCGTTCCGGGCTGATCTGAGTTTTCCCGGAACGGACAGGCGGCCTCTGATCGTCATGCCGTTGGCGACTCACACCGCACCGGCTGATCGAGGCTGGGGCTGCGAGCAGAACGGGATGCCTTCGCGGGCGAGGGCGATGAAATCGGCGTCCGCCGCGGATGCAACGACAGCGAGAAATGAGGAGACCGGAAAACGAGCGGGCCCTATGCCCGCCACCCGAGGTGGGCTTTAATGTCGCACATGACGGCAGGAATCGAATCATCCACTCGCTGGCCCACGATCCGCAAACACCCGCTGGCTCTGCAGGTGCAACCGAACCTCCTCGACTACGACGCGACGTGCGCCGCGTTCTCCTGGGATGCCGCCCGGAGCGAACTGTCCGGGCCGCCCGACGGCCGTGGGGTCAACATCGCGTACGAGGCCGTCGACCGGCACGCAAACGGTGCCGGCGGCGCCAAGGAGGCACTCCGCTTCGTCCGGGCGGACGGCACAACGCATTCGCTCAGTTATGCGCAGCTGGCCGAGCGCACCAGCCGGTTCGCGAGCGTGCTGCGCGAGCTCGGGATCGGCCGTGGGGACCGTGTCTTCTCCCTCGCCGGGCGCAGCCCGGAACTCTACACCGCGGTGCTCGGAACGCTCAAGAACGCGAGCGTCTTCTGCCCACTCTTCTCGGCATTCGGTCCGGAACCCGTGCGTCAACGCCTGCAGCTTGGCGGCGGTCGCGTACTCATCACAACGCGGGCCCTGTACCGCAAGAAGATCGTGCCCATCCGGGACGAACTGCCCGAGCTGCGCCACGTTCTCCTGATCGACGCGGGCGATGAACCCGAGCCGGGCACACTCGATCTGGCGACGCTCATGCAAGATGCGCCCCCCTACGGCGAGATTGCGATGACCCAACGCGAGGACATGGCCCTCCTGCACTTCACGAGCGGCACGACGGGCACCCCGAAGGGCGCGATCCACGTGCACGATGCAGTCACCGCGCACTACGCGACCGGTCGCTTCGCCCTCGACCTGCATCCGGACGACATCTACTGGTGCACCGCCGACCCCGGTTGGGTCACGGGTACCTCCTACGGCGTGATCGCACCGCTCGTGCACGGCGTGACGGTCATCGTCGACGAAGAGGAGATGAATACCGACAGGTGGTACCGCATCCTCGCCGAACAGGGGGTCACGGTCTGGTACACCGCCCCGACCGCGCTCCGCATGCTCATGAAGGCGGGCACGGAGCGGGCCGCCGACTACGACTTGTCCGCCCTGCGCTTCGTCGCGAGCGTGGGCGAGCCGCTCAACCCCGAAGTCGTGGTGTGGGGGCAGGAGGCGTTCGGCCAGCCAGTGCACGACAACTGGTGGCAGACCGAGACCGGCGGAATCATGATCTCAAACTACGCCGCGACCGAGATCCGCCCCGGCTCAATGGGGCGCCCCCTCCCTGGTATCGCGGCTGACCTCGTCGCCCGTGATGAGCAGGGCGCACCTCTGCTGCGGGATGGCGAGGTCGTGCTCGTGACCGAGCCGGATACCGTGGGCGAGCTGGCCCTGCGGCCCGGCTGGCCCTCCATGTTCCGCGGGTACCTCAACGAAGAGGAGCGGTACCGGCGGTGCTTCGTCGGTGGCTGGTACCTCACCGGCGACCTTGCCAAGCGGGACGCCGACGGCTATTACTGGTTCGTGGGCCGCGGCGACGACGTTATCAAGTCCTCCGGCCACCTTATCGGCCCCTTCGAGGTGGAGAGCTCGCTCATGGAACACGCTGCCGTCGCTGAGGCGGGAGTGATCGGCATCCCGGATGCCGTCGCCGGCGAGGTCGTGAAGGCCTTCGTCGAGTTGCGGGCCGGCTGGGAACCCAGCGATTCGCTGCGCCTGGACATCATCGGCTTCGCACGGAAACGGCTCGGCGCCGCCGTCGCGCCGCGTGAGCTCGAGTTCACCACAGGACTGCCGAAGACCCGGAGCGGCAAGATCCTGCGGCGCCTGCTCAAGGCCCGCGAGCTCGGCCTCCCGGAGGGTGACACCTCGACGGTCGAGGTGCCGCGATGACGCGCCGGGCGGCCGGCGCCGACCGGTCGCTCGAGGACGCCGACAGCGCACCTCCGGATCACGGCCGGACCCTCCTGCAGCAGATGCTCAGGGTCAGACGGCTCGAAGAGAAGTGCGTCGAGCTCTATAGCGCGGCCAAGATTCGCGGTTTCCTGCACGTCTACATCGGCGAGGAGGCCGTCGCGGCCGGTGTCATGGCAACCCTCGGGGCGGAAGACGCCGTCGTGGCGACCTATCGCGAGCACGGCCACGCGCTCCTGCGTGGCGTCCCGGCCACGTCGATCCTCGCCGAAATGTACGGCAACCAGGAGGGCTGCTGCCGGGGGCGGGGCGGGTCGATGCACCTCTTCGACGCGGCCCGCCGCTTCTACGGTGGCAACGCCATCGTGGCCGGCGGATTACCCGTCGCGGTAGGCCTGGCGCTTGCCGACAAGATGGCGGGCCGTTCCAGGGTCACGGCGTGCTTCTTTGGGGAGGGAGCCGTCGCCGAGGGCGAGTTCCATGAGAGCCTCAACCTCGCCGCCCTGTGGCAGCTGCCGGTGCTGTTCTGCTGCGAGAACAACCTCTACGCCATGGGCACCGCCCTCGGCCGATCGGAATCCCAGACGAGCATCGCCCTCAAGGCAGCCAGCTACGAGATCCCGGCGTGGTCTGTCGATGGGATGGACGTGCTCGCCGTCGAGGAGGCGGCCCGCCGTGCCGTCGACGCGATCCGGGCCGGTGGCGGTCCGCACTTCCTGGAGTTGCGCACCTACCGCTTCCGGGCGCACTCGATGTTCGATCCCGAGCGCTACCGAGAGAAGGCAGAAGTGTCGACCTGGCTCGAACGCGATCCGATCGAAGCGCTGCGCACCACCCTCGAGTCCTCCGGCAAACTCTCCGACAAGGAATGGGCCGCGATCCAGGGGGAGGTCGACGCCGAGGTGGCTGCGGCCGTCGCGTTTGCCGACGCTGGAACCCCTGAGCCGGTCGAGGAACTCACCCGCTTCGTCTACAGTGATCGCGGCCCGCGATGAAGACCACGTACCGCGAGGCCACCAGGGCCGCGATCAGGGACGCGCTGCTGCGCGATGATCGGGTCTTCCTGATGGGCGAAGACGTCGGGATGTACGGCGGCTGTTTCGCCGTGAGTCTCGGTCTCCTCGAAGAATTCGGCCCGGAGCGAATCCGCGACACCCCGCTCTCGGAGTCCGGGTTCGTGGGCGCGGGAATCGGCGCCGCGCTCGGCGGGATGCGCCCGATCGTTGAAATCATGACGGTTAATTTCAGCCTACTCGCGCTCGACCAGATCATGAACAACGCAGCGACCCTGCTGCACATGTCCGGCGGGCAGCTCAACGTGCCCCTCGTCATCCGGATGACGACGGGAGCCGGTCGCCAGCTTGCGGCCCAGCACTCGCACAGTCTCGAGGGCTGGTACGCGCACATCCCCGGGCTGCGCATCCTCACCCCCGCGACCCTCGAGGACGCCCGCGGAATGCTGTGGACGGCACTCGAGGACCCCGACCCCGTGCTGATCTTCGAACACGCCACGCTCTACAACGTGCCGGGCGAGATCGACGACGCAGCAGGCCCGGTCGACATTGACACCGCCGCGGTGCGACGGAAGGGCAGCGACGTGTCCCTCATCACCTACGGCGGCACACTGCAGCTCGTGCTCGACGCCGCAGAGCAGCTCGCGCAGGAGGGAATCGATGCCGAGGTACTCGACCTGCGCACCCTGCGCCCCCTCGACGATGCCGCGATCCTCGCGACCGTGGCCCGCACCCACCGCGCGGTCGTGATCGACGAGGGCTGGCGCAGTGGCAGCCTCGCCGCAGAGGTGAGCGCGCGCATCACCGAGAACGCCTTCTTCGACCTCGACGCCCCCGTGGGCCGGGTGTGCAGCGCGGAGGTGCCGATGCCGTACGCGAAGCACCTCGAACAGGCCACCCTGCCCTCGCTCGAGCGAGTGCTCGCCGCAGCGCATGAGGCGGTGGGCACGCGTGGGTGAATTCCGGATGCCGTCGCTCGGCGCCGACATGGAGCGCGGCAAGCTCATCGAATGGCTCATCAAACCCGGCGATTATGTGCACCGCGGAGACGTGATCGCCGCGGTCGACACTGACAAAACCGTGATGGACGTCGAATCCTTTGAAGAGGGAGTCGTCTCCGAGCTGCTCGTCGAGGTGGGCACGACCGTGCCGGTCGGCACGGCGCTCGCCCACATCGTACAGACGCCGGCCACCGCGGCGGGACCGAGCAAGGCAGGACCGGGCCAGGCAGAGCCGCTCGCGCCGCTCCCGCCGGAGGCACCGGCAGCCGCGCCCGCGTCCGCCGAGCTATCACCCCGCGAGGAACCGCCCGGTTTCGTCTCTCCCCCGGTACGGCACCTCGCCCACGAACTCGGCGTCGACACGACCCAACTGCACGGCACCGGACGAAACGGCGCACTCACGCGAGCGGACGTCGAGCACGCCAGCGTGACACCGAGTCGACAGCCGCCCCCGACGACGCCGGCGCCCGCCGCGCCGCACCGGGTGCGCTCTTCGCCCCGCGCGCGGCGACTCGCGGCCGAGCTCGGCGTCGATCCTGCCGACATCACCGGCACGGGACCGCAGGGAGCCGTGACCGAGGCGGACGTGCGCCGAGCGGCCGAGCTGCGCACATCACCTGAGCCGGCGGCGCCCGTGGCGGGGCCGACTCCCGCGGAGGCGCCCGCTTCCGCACCGCCAGCGGCCCGCCCGCCCAAGGCCGTCCCCGCGGCCGCGGCCGCAGAGCGCGCGGCGAGCCTGCGCCGGGCCATCGGCACGCTCATGTCCCGCTCGAAGAAGACCATCCCGCACTATTACCTGAGCACGACAATTGACCTGCGCGCCGCGCTCGTCTGGATGGAGACCGTCAACGCGGGGCGTCAGGTGGCGGAGCGGCTCGTCCCGGCGGCGCTGCTCCTGAAAGCCTCGGCGCGCGCGGCCCGCGACGTGCCGGAGATGAATGGATTCTATACCGACGGCGCGTTTCAGCCGAACACGGCCGTGCACCTCGGCGTCGCCGTCGCCCTGCGCCAGGGAGGCATGATCGCCCCTGCGATCCACGACGCGGACACGCTGACGGTTGATCAACTCATGGAGCGACTGCGTGACCTCGTCGGGCGCGCGCGCGCCGGGCGTCTCCAGCGCGCCGAGATGGCCGACTCGACAATCACGGTCACGAACCTCGGTGAACTCGGCGTCGAAAGCGTCTTCGGCGTCATTTATCCGCCGCAGGTCGCGCTCGCGGGCTTCGGCCGCATCGTGGAACAACCATGGGCACACAATGGGATGCTCGGCGTGCGCCAGGCGGTCACCGCGACCCTCTCGGCCGACCACCGGGTCAGCGACGGGCTGCGCGGCGGCCGTTTTCTCGCCCGCATCGACGAACTGCTGCAGATACCGGAGGAATTATGAACGACATGGATGCCCGCGCCGCAGTGCACGCGGCGATCGGCGCGGTAGCCCCGGACGTCGACACCGACGGCCTCGAGCAGAGCGCCAGGCTTCGGCAGGATCTTGAACTCGACTCGCTCGATTTCCTGCGACTCATCGAGACGATTGCCCAGTCGACCGGCGTCGACACTCCCGAGCGCGACTATCCGACGGTCGCAACGGTCGGGGGCCTGATCGCATACGTCGCCCTCCACGGCTGATCGGACCCGTGGTCGCGCGAGCGGGGAAAGGCCCGCAATGAACCATTCGCCCAGTGAGCGTGGTTCATCGCAGGCCGACTCGCGCAGTTTGACGGCTCAGACCACGCTGAGCTCGCGATCGCCCACTTCGGAGCGCACACCACGGTTGACTGCCGAGACGACGGCCTTGAGAGACGCCGTGGAAATGTCCTCGTCGATGCCAACGCCCCAGAACCGCTTGCCGTTGACGTCAAGTTCCACATACGCGGCGGCGAGGGCATCGCCGCCGGCAGACAGGGCGTGCTCGACGTAATCGAACAGGGTGACCTGGATACCCCGCTCCACCATCACCGTGAGGAAGGCGTTGATCGGGCCGTTGCCCCGGCCGGTCACATTGGCCACGTCTTCCCCATCACGCAGGTCAACCGCGAGGTCGACATGCCCGGCCAGGTCGCTGGAGGTGCGCGTGGAGAAGAGCTCGAAGCGGCCCCACTTGGCGTCGGGCGCCTTCACGCTTGCCGGCAGGTACTCGTCATTGAAGATATCCCAGATCTGGGAGCTCGTGACCTCGCCACCCTCGCTGTCCGTCTTCGTCTGGACGACGCCGGAGAATTCGATCTGAAGCTTGCGGGGCAGGTCGAGGGAATGATCGGTTTTGAGCAGATACGCCACTCCGCCCTTGCCCGACTGGGAGTTCACCCGAATGACCGCTTCGTAGCTGCGGCCCAGGTCCTTGGGGTCAACGGGCAGGTACGGAACGGCCCAGACGAGGTCGTTCGTCGTGCAGCCCTGCGCGGCGGCCTCGGCGTCCATCGCCTCGAAGCCTTTCTTGATGGCGTCCTGGTGCGAGCCGCTGAATGCGGTGAAGACCAGGTCACCGGCCCAGGGGCTCCGCTCGGGGACTGGCAGTTGATTGCAATACTCCGCCGTGCGCTTGATCTCGTCAATGTTGCTGAAGTCGATCTGAGGATCAACGCCCTGGGTGAACATGTTCACGCCCAGCGCGACGAGGTCGACGTTGCCCGTGCGCTCCCCGTTGCCGAACAGGCATCCCTCAATGCGGTCGGCACCGGCAAGGTAGCCAAGCTCTGCAGCGGCGATCGCGGTCCCGCGGTCATTGTGCGGGTGCAGGGACAGGATCACGTTTTCGCGGTGCGCGAGGTGGCGCGACATCCACTCGATGGAGTCGGCATAAACGTTGGGCGTGGCCATTTCCACGGTCGCGGGCAGGTTGATGATGACCTTGCGCTCGGCGGTGGGCTCAAAGATTTCGATGACCTGGTTGGCGATGTCCACAGCGAATTCGAGTTCCGTCCCCGTGAAACTCTCCGGCGAGTACTCGTAGTACACCGTCGTGCCGGGCACCGTCGCTTCCATGGCGCGGCATGTTCGGGCTCCGTGGAGCGCGAGGTCGATGATGCCCTGCTTGTCCTGGCGGAAGACGACGTCGCGTTGCAGCACGCTCGTGGAGTTGTACAGGTGCACGATGGCCTGCTTCGCACCCTTGATGGACTCGTACGTGCGCTTGATGAGCGGCTCCCGAGCCTGGGTCAGCACCTGGATCGTGACATCGTCGGGGATGGCTTTTTCGTCGATCAGGCTACGCACGAAGTCGAAGTCCGTCTGGCTGGCGGACGGAAAGCCCACCTCGATCTCCTTGTACCCGATGCGCACGAGCAGGTCGAACATGATGCGCTTGCGCTCGGGGCTCATCGGGTCGATGAGCGCCTGGTTGCCGTCCCGCAGGTCGACGGCGCACCAACGTGGCGCCACCTCGATACGCTTCGACGGCCACGTGCGGTCCGTGAGGTTCACAGCGAACTGCTCGTTATACGGACGGTAGCGGTGAACCGGAAGATTGGACGCGGTCTGGTTATTCTTCATGATCTGTGATCCCTCTAAGAGTGTCAGCAGCCAACGACAAACGCCGCGACGAGGGAGGCCTCAGATTAGGACTCGTCGCGGCAGCTAAGAAGGAGCAGACCGAACAGCATTTTTTTAGGCTAGCATCGTTTCGCGCCGATAGCTCCCCCCCAAAAGGCTCCCAATCCGCCCACGGACGCCGGGAACCCGGGTATTAGAAGCCCAGGCGTCCCAGCTGCTTGGGGTCCCGCTGCCATTCCTTGGCGATCTTGACCCTCAACGACAGGAACACACGCTTGCCCACGAGTGGCTCGATCTCCTTGCGCGCCCGCATGCCGACATCTTTCAGTCGACTGCCCGACTTGCCGATGATGATGCCCTTCTGGCTATCGCGCTCCACGAAAAGGTTCGCGTAGATCTCCACGAGTTCCTGGTCATCACGTTCGATGATGTCGTCGATCGTTACGGCAATGGAGTGCGGCAGCTCGTCGGTCACGCCCTCGAGCGCTGCCTCCCGAATGTACTCAGAAATGCGGGACTCAAGCGTCTCGTCAGTCACGGCGTCGGCCGGGTAGAGTGGCGCTTCGGCCGTCGGCAACAGACGCAAAAGCTCAACCGAGAGCGTGTCCAACTGGATGCGACTGGTCGAGGATATCGGCACAATCGCTTCCCAATCCCGAAGCTGTGACACGGCGAGGAGCTGGTTGGCCACATTGGTCTTGGAGGAGGCGTCGATCTTCGTGACGATGGCCACCTTGCGTGCCCGCGGGAAAGCATCCAGCTGATCATTGATGAACTTGTCGCCGGGGCCGATGGGCTCATTGGCGGGAATGCAGAGCCCAATGACGTCAACGCCGGCGAGGGTGGCGGTCACCAGGCTGTTGAGGCGTTCGCCGAGCAGCGTGCGGGGCTTGTGAATGCCGGGAGTGTCCACGAGGATCAACTGCCCGTTCTTCTGGTGCACGATGCCCCGGATGGCCCGGCGGGTGGTCTGCGGTTTCGACGACGTAATCGCGACCTTCTCACCGACCAGGGCATTGGTGAGGGTGGACTTGCCCACGTTGGGGCGCCCCACGAACGAGACGAACCCCGCACGGTACGCACCGGCCGGGTTTTCATTTGTTCTGGTCATGACCTGCTCCTTCATCGTCCGGCGTCCCGAGGAATGCCGTTTGCGCATCAATCAATGCTTCGTCTCGTTCCACCAGCACGGTGCTGATGCGCTTTCGCCGACCCTCTATTCGTTCGGCGGTGAGGATCAAACCGCTGACCCCGGCGACGGAACCGGCAATCGGGAGCCGGCCCAGGGCTTTTGCCAGGAGACCGCCGACCGAGTCCACGTCGTCGTCGTCGAGTTCGAGGTCAAACAATTCTCCCAGTTCATCAACCGGGAGTCGTGCACTGACACGAAAGTGTCCGTCCCCGAGATCTTCAACCTCGATCGACTCCCGATCGTACTCATCGGAAATATCACCGACCAGCTCCTCAATCAGGTCCTCGAGAGTGACGAGCCCGGCGATTCCGCCGTATTCGTCGATGACCATTGCCAGGTGGTTTGACTCCGCCTGCATTTGCCGCAGGGTCGCATCGGCCTTCTTGGAATCGGGCACATACACGGCGGGGCGAGCGAGTTCGGCAACCGTGAGCGAGTCGGCATTCACGTCTCGTTCATACACCACACGCGCGACATCGCGCAGGTAGAGGATGCCCGTGACGTCGTCGACCTCACCGTCCAGGACGGGCACCCGCGACGTTCCCGTGCTGAGAAAGAGGCCCATGGCCGCGTCGATGGTGGCGGCGGCCTCGATGGTGATCATGTCCGTGCGGGGAATCATCACCTCGCGCACCACGGTTTCGTTGAACTCAAAGATGGAGTGGATCAGGTCCCGATGCGCCTCTTCAATAACCTCCAGCTCGGTCGCCTCATCGACCATGCTCAGCAGCTGGTCCTCAGAGGTGAAGGTCGCGAGGCGGCTGCGGCCGGGTGTCACCCGATTGCCGAGCGCCTCAAGGGCGTTGGCCACCGGCCCGAGCAGCACCCGCACGAAGTGCACGAGGAGCGCGCTTGAGCGCAGCAGCCTGACCGGATGCGCCCGGCCGACGCTGCGCGGGCTTGCACCGACCAGAACAAATGAGACCGCCGTCATGATGAACGCGGACAGGAGCAGGGCGAGTCCCAACCGTTCGATGCTCGTCGCAAAGACCAGCGTCACGAGAACGGCGGCCGTCGTTTCCGCGATGATACGCATGAAGTTGATGGCGTTGAGGTGCGCGCCCATGTCGGCTGCTATCGCCCGCAGGGAAAGCTTGGCACGAGCCGTCGTCACCAGTCCTGCAATGTCGGCCCGAGACTGCGCGGTAATTGCGGCGTCGACGGCAGCCATCAAACCGGCGAAGGCGATCAAGAAGATCGCCGCCGCTAGAAACCACCCGATCAGCATCAGCCGCGGTGTCGTTCCTGCATCGTGAAGCCGAGCAGAATGTCTCGCTGGATCCCGAACATCTCCTTTTCTTCCTCGGGCTCGGCGTGGTCGAAGCCGAGCAGGTGCAGGATTCCGTGGGTGGTCAGGAGCAGGAGCTCGTCGAGGGTCGGGTGCCCTGCCGTTTCCGCCTGCGATTGAGCGACCTGGGGGCACAGCACAATGTCGCCAAGCAGCCCGGGTGGTGTCGGGGCCTCTTCCGTACCCGGCCGCAACTCGTCCATGGGGAAGCTCAGCACGTCTGTGGGCCCCGGCTCGTCCATCCACTGCACGTGGAGCTGTTCCATCGCCCCCTCATCGACGAGCACAATCGCCAAATCGGCGTCGGCATGCACGTGCATGGTGTCGAGCGCGAAGGCCGACAGTCGCAGGATGGTGGCTTCGTCGACGTCGATGGCCGACTCGTTGTTTATTTCAATACTCACGTCTGACTCCGTTTCGGGAGGCGGCCCTGCGGACCGCCGGAACGTTGGGGGCCTCTGGCCGCAAAATCGCGGGCCTCGGCGGTTTCCTGTCGCAGGGCTTGCCGCTGCGCATCGTATTCGGTGTACGCATCGACGATGCGGCCGACCAGGCTGTGGCGCACCACATCCGCGCTCGTCAGGTACGAGAAATGGATGTCGTCAATGCCGTCCAGAACTCGGGTCACCAGCTTCAGGCCGCTGGAGCCGGCGGGAAGGTCAATCTGGGTCACGTCACCCGTGACGACCATCTTCGATCCGAACCCGAGGCGGGTGAGGAACATCTTCATCTGTTCCGGGGTGGTGTTCTGCGCCTCGTCAAGCACGACGAAGGAGGAGTTAAGGGTGCGTCCGCGCATATATGCCAGCGGGGCAACCTCGATCGTGCCCGCTGCGAGGAGCTTCGGGATCAACTCCGGATCCAGCATCTGCCCGAGGGCGTCGTAGAGGGGGCGCAGGTAGGGGTCGATCTTGTCGCTGAGCGTGCCGGGGAGGAACCCGAGGCGCTCCCCCGCCTCCACCGCCGGCCGCGTGAGGATGATGCGCTCGACCTCCTTGTTCTGCAGTGCGCGCACGGCCTTCGCCATGGCCAGGTACGTCTTTCCCGTACCGGCCGGGCCGATGCCGAAAACGATGGTGTTGGCGTCAATCGCGTCGACGTATTCCTTCTGTCCGACGGTCTTGACGCGAACGCTCTTGCCGCGCGCGGTCAGTATGGGCGCTCCGAGGAGCTGGGACGGACTCGTGACAGCGTCACCATGGAGCATGCGCGCCGACGACGCCACCTGGGCCTCGCCCAGTTCTTGCCCGTCGCGGAGCATGACCTGGAGTTCGTCGATGAGGCGACGGATGGATTCAACGCCGTCGGCAGGCCCGATCAGGGTGATGTCGTTGCCGCGAACGTGCACGCTCACATCGGGGTACTGCTTCTCGATTGTGGAGAGGTAGCGGTCTTCCGGACCGAGCAGGCGCACCATGGCGATCCCGTCGACGCGGAGCCGAAGCTCCCGCTGCGGGGCGTTGTGGTGATCAGAGTGAACCAAGGGACCCCTCCCCGAGCGACTGCGACCGGTCGCCCACGCCCATCACGTGTGCGTGCACGTGAAAGACGGTTTGTCCCGCTGCGGCCCCGTTATTGAAGACGAGCCGGAACTCGCCCCCCGTGCGTTCATCGGCGATCGTGGCGGCGACGCGTACGAGTTCGGCCAGGAGCGCGGGATCGCCGGCCGCGAGTTCAACGACATTGCGGTACTGCGTCGCCTTCGTGGTGATGACGATGTGCACGGGGGCCTGAGGCGCGATGTCCTCGAAGGCAATGATGCGGTCGGTCTCCGCCACGATGGTCGCCGGAATTTCGCGGGCGATGATGCGGCTGAAGATGGACGGTTTTGCGCCGGGGGAAGACATATATCTATCTTAAGCTCGACTACCAGCGGCCGAGGGTCGCATTGAGGATTGCCAGCGCGGCAGGACCGGCCGTTGAGGTGCGCAGGACAGTGTCGCCGAGGCGTACCTGGGTGGCGCCGGCCTGCTCGAGCAGGCTGAGTTCCCCCGGCGATATGCCGCCTTCCGGCCCGACGACGAGCACGATGTCGCGGTCATCGTTCGGTGCCGGCACGTCGGTCAGCCGAACCGACGCCGTGGGTTCGAGGAGCAACATCCGTGTCGTTGTTGCGAGCACAGCGAGCTGTTTGGTACTGGCCAACGCGCCGATCGTCGGCAGCCAGGGGCGAATCGACTGCTTGCTGGCCTCTCGCACGATGCTCGACCACCGCTCCTGGCCCTTCGCGACCTTGGGGCCCTCCCACCGGGATACGGAACGGGCCGCAGCCCACGGGATGACGCCGTCTATCCCCAGTTCCGTGGCAGCCTGTATGGCCATTTCGTCGCGGTCTCCCTTGGCCAGGGCCTGAACGAGGCGGATACGCGGGGTCGAGGGCGGCGTCTCCGTCGCCACGTCGACGCGCAGGGTGAACTCCGCCGGGTCCGCCGTCACGACGGTTCCGGCCAGCATGAGACCCGCGCCATTGCCGATCAGGAGCCGCTCACCCGAGCGAATGCGACTCACGGTCACGGCATGCCGGGCCTCAGAACCCGTCACACTCACGACGGAACCGCTCAGGCAGTCCTCCGGCCGAAGTTCCGGCGCCAGGTAGAAAGTGGCCACGATCGTTGTCCGCTAGCCGAGAAAACGGTCGCGAAGCTTCGCGAACAGTCCCTGCTGATAGTGGCTGAGCGCGGGCGCGGGCGCGGAGTGGCGAGCAGCGAACTGCTCGATCAGGTCGCGCTCCTTGTGGTCGAGCCGTGAGGGCGTGACGACCTGGATGCCGATCTTCAGGTCTCCGCGACCGTTGCCGCGCAGCCTCGTAACGCCGCGGTCCTTGATCGTGAGGATCTCGGAACTCTGCGCCCCGGGGCGAAGTTCGACGTCGATGTCACCATCGAGGCCTTTGAGCTTGACCGTCGTCCCCAGGATCGCGGACGTCATTGGGACCTCCAGGGCGCACATGAGGTCATCCCCGTCGCGGCTGAAGATGTCGTGGTGTCGCACCTTCATCTCGAGGTAGAGGTCCCCATTCGGGCCGCCGGCCGGGCCGACCTCGCCGCTGCCCGGCATCTGCAGTCGCAGGCCGGTGTCGACGCCCGCCGGAACGTCGACGGGCACGGTGCGCCGGGCACGAACGCGTCCCTGGCCGGAGCAGGTGGTGCACGGGGTCGCGATGACGGTGCCGAACCCGCGGCATGAACCGCACGGGCTGCTCGTCATGACATTGCCCAGAAGGGAGCGAACCGCGCGCTGGATGCTACCGGTGCCGCGGCAGATATCGCAGGTGACGGGTGCGGTGCCGGGCTGGCAGCACGATCCCTTGCAGGTGTCGCACAGCACAGCGGTGTCAACCTCAAGGTCGCGATGCGTTCCGAAGATAACCTCGGCGAGGTCGAGCTCCACGCGAATGAGCGCGTCCTGGCCGCGTTCCCGCCGGGACTTGGGACCGCGCTGTGATGCGCCACCGCCCCCGAAGAAGGTCTCGAAGATGTCGCCGAAGTTGCCGAAGTTTTGGCCGTCGAATCCGCCGCCACCTCCCTGTCCACCCTGGTCGTATTTTTGTCGCTGGGCGGAATCGCTCAGGACGTCGTAGGCGTGCGTGACGCTCTTGAACGTTTCTGAGGCCTCCGCCCCCGGGTTGACGTCCGGGTGCAGCTGGCGGGCGAGGCGTCGATACGCCTTCTTGATTTCGTCGGTGGTCGCGTCGCGGCTCACACCGAGGACTTCGTAGTGGTCAGCCAAAGGTGGCTCTCCTCGTTGATCTGTTGATAGGGCAGTAGTTGATAGTCAATGCGCGCTGTGAATCAGTTCTCGCCCAGCAGGCGGGACAGATAGCGTGCGACGGCTCGAACGGCCGCCATGTTGTTGGAGTAATCCATGCGGGTCGGGCCAAGTACGCCTAATCGCGCCAAATTACCGTTTGAGGTGTATCCGCTCGTCAGGACCGAGGTTTCGGCCAGTTCGAACGGCGCGTTCTCCCGGCCAATACTGACCGAGACCCCGCGCTGGTCGCCGGCCATCTCGCCGAAGAGGCGGAGGAGAACCACCTGTTCTTCGATCGCCTCGAGTACCGGGTAGATACTGCCGGAGAAATCTTCTTCCGTTCGAACCAGGTTGGCGGTTCCGGCCATCACCAGCTTGGTTTGCCCGTTCGCGCCAACCTGCTCGCGGAGGGTCTCCGTGATGAGGTCGGCGACGGCATCGAGCTCGCGCTCCCCGGGGGGAACGAGCGTCGGGGCTGCTGCCAGCGCCGCGGCGGCATCCGTCATGGTCAGCCCCATGATCGCGGCGGAGAGTCGGGACCGCACCTGCACGAGCGTCGCTTCGTCGACGGGGCCCGGCAGGTCGATCACCCGCTGCTCGACGGCACCGGAATCCGTGATGAGCACGGACAGGACACGTTTCTCGGTGAGAGAAACAAGTTCAATGTGCCGCACTTTCGCGCGGGACAGGGAGGGGTACTGTACGAGAGCGACCTGATGGGTGAGCTGGGACAGGAGACGCACGCTGCGCACGAGCACCTCGTCGAGGTCTGCCGACTGGCCCAGGAACGTTTCGATCGCCTGTCGTTGGGCCGGCGACAGGGGGCGCTGGCCCGCGAGGTGATCGACAAAAACGCGATAGCCCTTGTCGGTGGGAATCCTCCCCGACGACGTGTGGGGTGCGGCGATCAGTTCCTCCTCCTCGAGGAGGGCCATGTCGTTGCGGATCGTCGCGGCCGAAACGCCGAAGGCATGCCGGTCGACAATGGATTTCGATCCGACGGGTTCGCGTGAAGCCACATAATCCTGCACGATGACGCGTAAGACGTCGAGACCACGATCAGAAACCATCGTCACGCCTCCCTACTTGTCGCGCGCACCACATCACTGGCACTCGCATTGCCTGAGTGCCAATCATATCGCGCAACGGGCGATCTCGCCCATTGCCCCCGCACAGGGGTAGCAGTACCTTATGCATATACGCGGTCTCATACACGTTCATCTGAAAGGAATGATCATGAGCGATCCAAACTCGCAGGCGCCCCGTGACCCCGACCCGGGCCAGAACCCACCGCAATCTCCGTACCCGGCGGCGCCCGTGGCCGCGCCGCTCACGGCGGCCGAAGATCAGCAGTGGGCGTCTTGGGCCCATCTGGGCGGAATCCTGTGGATTCTCCCCTCGCTCGTCATCTGGCTCGTGTTCAAGGATCGCGGCCACCGCACAAATATCGAGGCGAAAGAGGCCCTGAACTTTCAGATCACCGTCATGATCGCATGGTTCGCGGTGTTCTTCCTCGGAACATTTCTTGCCCTGGTCACCTTCGGGATCGGCTTCCTGTTCACCTTCCTCGGGTTCGCCCTGTGGGTCATGGCCGTCGTGTTCTCGATCATGGGGTTCCTGGCGGTCAAAGACGGCGGCAGCTACCGGTACCCGGTGTCCGTGCGCTTCATCAAGTAGCCAGAAATTTCAAGGCCGCGGCAAAGGTTCCCCGGGTACGCTGGGATAACCGGTGGCAGACCGCCACAACCCCGGTACTCGATTCAGGAGACCGAATGTCTGATGCCACCCCGCCCACGGATCCGTACCGGTCCTCCGCAGCCCCACTGAGTCCCGCCGACGAGAAGCTCTGGGCGACGCTCATCCATGTCGGCGGCATCTTCTTCTCCTTCGTGCCGTCGTTGATCGGGTATCTGCTGCTCAAGGATCGCGGACCGTTCATTCGCGCCCACAGTGCTTCGGCCTTGAATTTTCAGATCACGGCGGCTATCGGCTACGCCGCGTCGCTCGTTCTCACCGCAATCCTCATCGGATACCTGACAAGTTTCGCCATCTGGGTGGCCGTCGTCGTGTTCAGCATCCTGGCCGGCCTCGCGGCGAACCGCGGCCAGGGATACACGTATCCCCTCTCCCTCAAGTTCGTCAGCTGACCGCTGTGGAGGCGGCTCTATTCCGTGATGCGGCGAACAACCGCATCCGCCAGGAGTCGCCCTTTCAACGTCAGCTCGATTGAACCGGAGAGGGCGGCGCGCGCGTTGATCAACTCGTCTGCAATCAGGCCGGCGACCTCATGCCGTCCCGACGCCGACAGGGAAGCAATCGGGATCCCCGTTCGTATCCGGCTGAGCAGCAGCACGCGTTCGAGTTCCCGGGTGGCCTCATCCAGGGTTTCCCGGCCGACGGCCGGAGACACACCAGAGAGCACGCGCTCGGCATAGGCTGCCGGGTGCTTCACATTCCACCAGCGCACTCCACCCACATGGCTGTGGGCGCCGGGTCCAACGCCCCACCAGTCCTGGCTACGCCAGTACGAGAGGTTATGCCGCGACTCGTGCGCGGCATCCTTCGCCCAGTTGCTGACCTCGTACCAGTGGTAACCGGCCGTGGCCAGGAGCTCGTCGGCGAGCTCGTAGAACTCCGCCTGCTCATCATCATTGGTGGGCACGACGTCACCGCGACGGATCTGGCGCGCCAGTTTGGTGCCCTCCTCGACAATGAGCGAGTAGGCGCTCAGGTGGTCCGGCGCCTGGCTGATGGCGTGCTCAAGGCTCGCACGCCAGTTCTCAATCGTCTCCCCCGGGGTTCCGTAGATCAGATCGAGGCTCACGTCGAGACCCGCGTCACGCGCCCAGCGCACGACGAGGGGAACCCGGTCCGGATCATGGGTGCGTTCGAGAGTGGCCAGCACGCTCGGTACGGCCGATTGCATTCCGAAGGACACCCGGGTGAATCCGGCCTCGGCGAGCGACGCGAGATACGCGGCGTCGACAGAATCCGGGTTGGCCTCCGTCGTGACCTCGGCCCCCGGTGCGATCCCCCATTCCGCGCGCACGGCCTGGAGCATCTTGGCCAGGTCGGTCGCAGGAAGCAGGGTGGGCGTTCCGCCCCCGAAGAACACGGTTGACACAAGTCGCTGCGGAAGACCGGATTCCTTCAGGATTCGACCGGCGGACTCCACCTCAAGCACGGCCTGACTCGCATAGTCACTTTGCTTGACCCCGCGGAGCTCGGTCGCCGTGTAGGTGTTGAAGTCACAGTAGCCGCAACGCACGCGACAAAACGGTACGTGCAGGTACACGCCGAAATCGCGCTCGCTCGCACCAACGGATGCCGACGCCGGGATCAGGCCGTCGACCGGGGCCGGGTCGCCCAGGGGAAGTGCACCAGCCACGGACCTACAGCGCCCCAACCGGGTGCAGTGCCTTCAGGTACCGGCGGGTGAACCGTTCCTGCTGAACGCGAAGAATCGGGGACGCGAGACGGTAGTACCACGTGCTCGGGCGGGAGAAGGAGCGCAGCGTGAACCACACGGAGTCATCCTCACGCTTCTCCACGATGAAGGACTCCTCACCGCTTTCGGGATGCCCCTTCATGGTGCCGTAGGCGAAGCCAACGCGGGCCGTCTCGTCAATGACGTAGACCACCCGCACCGGTGCCTTGACCCGCATCGGACCGACATGGATCTCCAGCTGCGCCGTCATCCCGTTCATGATGTACGGTGTACCGTCCTCAGCGAAGGTGGCTTCGCCCTCCGGCGCCTGGCGGGCGGGAATCGGCGTACCGTCCGGCTCGAACTCCACCGGCGTGTACTGCACTCCCGTGCCGTTTTCGAGGTCGGTGACGCTCATGCCGCTGCCCCGCTGAACGCCCCAGGTCATGAGCAGCTTCGACGCCACGTGAAAACGCTCATCGCCGCTTCCGAGCCGCACGCTGCGCTCAAGCGGCCGGTGGCCCTTCGGCGGGTACTGCATCAGGTCGGGGGCAAGCGTGCCGCCGATGGCCCCATAGGTCACGGCCGCATCGGTGAACGTGGATCGGCGCATCCGTCTACTTCTTTTCTTTCTTGGGGGGTTCATCGCCGGAGAGCGCGGCGATGAAGGCCTCCTGCGGAACCTCGACGCGACCGACCATCTTCATGCGCTTCTTTCCCTCTTTCTGCTTCTCGAGCAGCTTGCGCTTACGGGAAATGTCACCGCCGTAGCACTTGGCGAGCACGTCCTTGCGGATGGCGCTGATCGATTCGCGGGCGATGATGCGAGCGCCGATCGCGGCCTGGATCGGCACGTCGAACTGCTGCCTGGGGATGAGCTTGCGCAGCCTGCCGGTCATGAGCACACCGTAGTCGTAGGCCTTGTCTCGGTGCACGATGGCGCTGAACGCGTCGACCTGCTCGCCCTGCAGCAGAATGTCGACCTTGACCAGGTCGGCCTCCTGCGAGCCGATCGGCTCATAGTCGAGCGATCCGTAACCGGCGGTGCGGCTCTTCAGGTTGTCAAAGAAGTCGAAGACGATCTCGCCCAGCGGCATGGTGTAACGAATCTCGACCCGGTCTTCTCCGAGGTAATCCATGCCGAGCAGTGTGCCACGGCGGCTCTGGCACAGCTCCATGATCACGCCGACGTAGTCCTTCGGCGCGAGGATCGCGGCCTTGACGATGGGTTCCTCGACCTTGGCGATCTTTCCGTTCGGGAACTCGCTCGGGTTCGTGACGGTGACGGTCTTCTTGTCGTCGGTCATGACCTCGTACGGCACGCTCGGTGCCGTCGTGATGAGGTCGATCCCGAATTCCCGGTCGAGGCGTTCAGTGATGATCTCGAGGTGCAGCAGGCCGAGAAAGCCGCAGCGAAAGCCGAAGCCCAGCGCGACGGATGTCTCCGGCTCGTACCCGAGGGAGGCATCGGACAGCTTGAGCTTGTCGAGGGCTTCACGAAGCGCCGGGTAGTCACTGCCGTCAATCGGATACAGCCCGGAGAACACCATGGGCTGGGGCTCCGTGTAGCCGGGGAGCGCCTCCGTGGCCGGCCGTGCCGCGGCCGTGACCGTGTCTCCGACCTTGGACTGGCGAACGTCTTTCACGCCAGTGATCAGGTAGCCGACCTCACCGACGCCGAGGCCCTTCTTACTGATCGTGGCCTCCGGGGAGATCACGCCGATCTCGAGGATCTCGTGCGTGGCACGAGTGGACATCATCTGGATCTTCTCGCGCGGGCCGAGGTTACCGTCGATCATGCGCACGTAGGTGACGACGCCGCGGTAGCTGTCGTAGACCGAGTCGAAGATCATGGCGCGCGTGGGTGCGTCCGGGTCGCCGACCGGCGATGGGATCGAGCGTGCGGCCAGGTCAAGGAGCTCAGAGACGCCCATTCCTGTTTTTCCGGATACCCGGAGCACGTCCTCCGGCTTGCCGCCGATGAGGCTCGCCAGCTCGCGGGCGTACTTGTCGGGTTCTGCCGCCGGCAGGTCGATCTTGTTGAGCACCGGGATGATCGTCAGGTCGTTTTCGAGCGCGAGGTAGAGGTTCGCCAGGGTCTGGGCCTCAATACCCTGCGCCGCATCGACCAGGAGGATCGCGCCCTCGCACGCGGCGAGGCTGCGGGACACCTCGTAGGTGAAGTCCACGTGACCGGGCGTGTCGATCATGTTCAGTGCGTAGGTGACACCGTCGACCTCCCACGGCATGCGCACGGCCTGGCTCTTGATGGTGATGCCGCGCTCGCGCTCAATGTCCATGCGGTCGAGGTACTGAGCACGCATGGATCGCTCGTCGACCACTCCCGTGATCTGCAGCATTCGGTCGGCCAGCGTGGATTTACCGTGGTCAATGTGGGCAATGATGCAGAAGTTACGGATGAACTCGGGCGGGGTGGCGGCCGGTTCAAGCGCCTGAAGTGCTCTCGGTGACATAGTCTGACCATTCTTTCATGTCCGCGCCCGGCGCGGGGACGCGGGGAGCGTAACCGGGCCCTGCCTCCTGCGAGATTACGATCTCGATTGCGCCGAAACCTCGTGTGCTGGTATCGTTGGCCGTTGACTTGCGTGTTGGGTCCCACCCCACACGATTTTCGCCGCAGCAGCGCCCTCTATCGCTCAGCGGCACTCCGAACCAGGCAGTCCAAACAGGACCTAACGAAAGCGTATAAACGTGGCAAATATCAAGTCGCAGATCAAGCGAATCGGCACCAACAAGAAGGCTCAGGAGCGCAACAAGTCGGTCAAGAGCGAGTTCAAGTCGGCCATCCGCGCGACTCGTACCGCAGTTGCCTCCGGCGACAAGAACCAGGCTGTCGCCAACCTCGCCGTTGCTTCCAAGAAGCTCGACAAGGCCGTCAGCAAGGGTGTAATCCACATGAACCAGGCAGCAAACAAGAAGTCGGCAATCGCGAAGGCTGTTTCAGCACTCGTCTAATCTGACTCACTGTACGAATGGCCCTCGCCTCACGGCGGGGACCATTCGTGTATCCGCCCAGGTCGTCGGCGCTCCGACACGCGCCTGTCAGGACGCCCCGTTTGGGCCCCCGCGCGCGGGACGGCGTTAGACTGTCGCCGTGATGAGCGCTGACTACCCCAAAATTGCCGCCAGCCCACCCGAACCGAGACTCCGCCACGGCACACTCCTGGCAGCTTTCGCGGCCGGTGGGGCAGCGGTGCTGACCGTGAGCCTCCTGTTCCTGCCGACAACAAACGAGTCAACCCCGGTCTGGCCTGCCCTCGGCCTGTTCGGTGTCGCTTGTCTCCTCGGCACCGTCCTCCTGGGCCTTTCCGCCGGTTCCGCCCGCTCGCCGAGGAATCTGCGCGACCGGGTCGCGACCATGACGGGCGTCGTCGCGATCCTCGCGGTGCTGGGCATGCTCGCGTTCAAGCTGTTCATGCCCACCGCGGATCAGACCGTGACCGTACAGTTCTCCGATCCCACGGGTCGGATAGTTCTTGAGTATTGTCCCACGCTGCCGGGCTCATTCGCGGGGCTGGCCCGCCCCGCCGATGTCGCGGGGACGGCAGCGACCGTTCCCGTGCGGGTCACCGCAGACATCTGCGGCAACCCGGAATTCACTGACGGCATCTGGCTCTACCTCCAGCGATCCGGGGTCACGCTGGGCGTAGCCGGGCAGTAGCGCGGTTTCAGACGTTGCCGCGGCGCACAATCACGCCGATGAGGCGTTCGAGCACGAACACGGGGTCGCGGCCCCCACCCTTCACCCCGGCATCCGTCTCGGCCAGTACCTCGATGCAGCGAGCCAACCCCTCGTCGCTCCAGCCGCGAAGGTCCCGCTGCGCGCGCTCGACCTGCCAGGGCGCGAGTCCCAGCGTGGACGCGAGCTGACCGGCCGAACCGCGCGCTCCGTAAACCTTGGCCATCGTTCGAATCTTGCTCGCGAAGGCCGCAACGATCGGTACGGGGTCTGCACCGGAGGACAGAGCGTGCCGCAGGGTCAACAGCGCTTCGCCGTTCCGCCCGGCGATGGCGGCATCCGCCACCTTGAACGCGTTCGTTTCCACTCGTCCGCCGTAGTAGCGGTCGACCGTAGTCTCGGTGATTTCGGAAGTGGCGTCTGAGATGAGCTGTTGGCACGCTGCCGACAGTTCAGCCAGGTCATCCGAGAAGGCGGCCACGAGCGATCGGAGGGCGCTCGCGGTGACCCGTTTACCGGCGACCTTGAACTCTGCCGAAGCGAACTCGTACTTCTCGGTGTCCTTCTTCAGCTCGGTGCAGACGACTTCGATGCCGCCACCGCCACCGCCACGGATCGTGTCGAGCAGCTTCTTGCCCCGCACTCCCCCACCGTGGCGCAGCACCATGTAGGTGTCCTCGGCCGGGTTCGTGAGATAGTCGAGCGCCTCGGTGAGGAAGGTGTCTGTGCACTTTTCGACCGAGCTGACGCGAATGAGACGCGGCTCCCCGAAGAGCGAGGGGCTCGCGAGGGTGAGCAGCTCACCCGGCGCATAGCTATCGGCCTGCACGTCGGTGATTTCAAGGCTCGGGTCTTCAAGCTTCAGAAAATCCCTGAGCTGGCGGATGGCGCGTTCGGCCAGGAAGATTTCCGTTCCGGAGACGAGCACAATCGGGGCCGGGCGAACCTGGTGCCACGATACTTGCGGGATCGAGGTCCCCTTGGCTGTCGTCCGCGCCTGTGGTGCGGCCCGGCGAGCTCCCTGCGCTTTCGCGACCATGCGGTTCCCTTCGATTGCAGCTTCAAGCTTATCGCGCGTCGACGTGCGCCGCCCCGGCCACCCCCACTTCGTGGGAACCTCCGGTTTTCCGTGCCCATCGCCCCCGGGCGCACCGTTCTCCTGATATGAATACACGAAGCCCATGTATGTTTCTTGTTCTGCCGACGCACAGTCGTACCAGCGAAGCCGAGGTTGTTGTGCCCAAGCCGTCCACGTCCCGCCCGACCTCAGGCGGGATGCTGGCAACGGTCGGCACAACCGCGGTCGCCAAGATCGTGGTGGTCGGACTTTCGGGGCTGCTGGGAATATTCACCAGCCGGCTGATCATCGCCAACTTCGGAACGGATGCCTACGCGCAGTACGGTCTCCTGACCACGTTCCCGGCCCTGCTCCCGTTCGCGGACCTCGGGATCGCTGCCATCGTGATCAACGCGGTTGCCGGATCGAACTCCGTGCGCACCGACGAGTACGTGCGGCGGGTCATCGTGACGGCCTTTCGGATCCTGATCGTGTCCGGGACGTTGATTGTGGTGGGGGCCGTGGCCATTCACCTGCTCGGCTGGTGGCCGCTCCTGCTCGGCGACGGCCTCATCCCCGACGGGGGAAGCGTTGCCGCGTTTGCCTGCCTGGCGATCTTTGGCCTGGTGCTTCCCCTCACCGTGGGCCAGCGCATCCTGGTCGGCCTGCGAAAGACGAGCGCGCAGGTCGCCAGCCAGGCGGTGATTGCGCCGTTCATGTTGCTCAGCATCGGCATCCTGATCGCCCTGTCGGCACCCGCCGGAACGTACATCGCCGTGCTGTCTTATGTGGCGAGCGGCATCGTCTCGGTGATCTGCCTCGTCATCGCGGGCCGGGCGCTCGCACCCCAGCTGCGGATGGCCGTTCGAGACATTCCGCGCATCCGCCGGGTTCAGAGCGTTCCCGCCCTCGGCCTCGCCTGGCCGATGCTCGTGCAGATGCTCGCCCTGCCCCTCGCCATGCAGACCGGCCGGTTGCTCCTGAGCCACCTGTCCACGAGCTATGAGCTCGCCAAGTACAACCTCGCCTCCCAGCTGTTCGGAATCGTTCTGCAGACCATCGCGGCGGCTGGCATCGCATTGTGGCCGATCTATGCCCGCGCACGATCGACGTCCAGAGTGCAGTCACCGCTCGCTCCGACGCTGTGGTTCCTGCTCGGCGGGCTCACCCTCGGCGCGCTCCTGGCCCTCGTCTCACCGTGGGTGGCCGACTTCGTGTCGAGTGGCCAGATCGAGCTCGATCCCCTGCTGCTGGTGATGTTCGTCATCTTTGTCGGGCTTCAGGCGGCCAAGTACCCGTTCGGCATGTATATGACGGATCGGCGTGGCCTGGTCTTCCAGGTCGTCCCCGTCATTGCCATGGTCCCGATCAGCCTCGGTCTCTCCTTCTGGCTCGTGCCCATTCTCGGCGCCGCCGGCGCGGTTGCGGGTGCATCCGCGGCGGTGCTCATCTGCCAGATCTTCCCCAACCTCTGGTACGTGCGACGCGACCTGGCCAGGCGTCGCGCCGAGCCGGAACCTGATGCCTCGCCCGCCACGGCCGAGGATCCTTCGCTGTGAGCGCGGTCGAGGTCTGCTACCCCCTGGAGCGCAACCTGCCGGGGTGGATCGAACGTTTCGAGGCCGACGAAGTTCCAGGCCGGTGGCCTTACGGACTGCATGAGCTTGCGCCCGCCGGCCTGGCCGTCACCGCGGCATCCGTGTCACAACCCGGCAGGGCACAGTCCGCCCTCGCTCGTCTGATCCCCGCGGCGGCGCGAGCCCGACTGCCGCGTTTCGCTCCCATCGGCACGGGCCTGGCGTGGGATGAGAATGTGGCCGTGCGGATGAGCGCGCTTCGACCCCGGCAAGAAATGTATTGCGGCGTCATCTGGGTGACCGATCGGGTGGGCCGCTCCGGCGTCTCGACCACCGATGCACGCCTGCGATCGGTGCTGCGCGGAATGCGCGGCATTTTCGTGAACAGTCGCGCCCAGGTGGCGCCCCTGCGTGAGTTCCTCGGCGCCGGAGCGCCCTCGGTCGAGTTCATCCGCTTTGGGGTCGATGAGACCTTCTGGCGGGCCCAGCCGTACCCGGAGGTGCCGCTCATCGTCAGCGTGGGCGGAGACCGCGACCGGGATGCGGCCGTGCTGTACGAGGCGCTCAGCCTGGTGCATGCGAGCCGGCCCGAGGTGGAGATCATTGTTCAAAGCGCGTCGTCCGTGTCGCCTCCACCGGGAGTGACGCGGGTCGGGCACTTCACGCACGTTCAACTGCAGGCGCTGTACGCGCGGGCCAGCGTCGTCGCGGTGGCGACGAAACCGAACCTGCATGCCTCCGGCCTGACCGTGAGCCTTGAATCAATGGCGACGGGCCGCCCGGTGGTGATCAACGATGCGCCGGGGCTGCGAGATTACATTGTCAACGGCGACAACGGATGGTTGACCCCCATGGGCGATCCCCGGGCGATGAGCGAACGCGTTCTCGCGGTGCTCGCCAACCCGACCGAGGCTGCGGCGCTCGGGCAGCGCGCTCGGGCCTCGGTGGAGGCGCGGTTCACGACGAAACACCTGGCCCGCAGCCTGGCCGGGTTCATGGGCATCGGCGGCTCGCCCGACGCGCCGTTTGCGCGGGATGCGGGCGTCTGAGGCCGCCCTTTCGCCCCAGACCAGGAGCGACCCGTCATCACCTTGCGAAACCACAATCATTCCCCGCAGGTCGGTACGCTCGACGCGGGTGCCGACCTCGCCCAGAATATCCAGCAGCCGTTTCGTCGGGTGCCCGTACGTGTTCCGGGCGCCCACCGAAACGAGACCGACCCTGGCGCCGAGGGCGGCGTAGAAATCCGGACTCTGGTCGGCCGAGCCATGGTGTGCCACCTTGACCACTTCGACCCTGCCTGGCGCGTCCGAGCGCAGGAGGGCCTTCTGGGCTTCCTCCCCCAGGTCGCCGAGGAATACGGATCGGATGCCGCGCCCGGCGAACTCGATCGTGACGCTCCCCGGGTTCCCGACCTGCATCCGGGTGGAACCTCGGATGGGCCACAGCACCCTCCAATCGAGGCCACCGAGCGTGCCGTGGTCGCCCTGGGCTGCCTGCAGCACGGTGGCGCCACCCCGGACCAATTGCTCGTGCAGGCCAGCATCCTGCGCGTTCTCCGGCACGCCAACGAGGGCGGTGTCCACCCGGCCGATGACGGCGCTGAGGCCTCCCACATGGTCGAGGTCGTAGTGGGTCAAAACGAGCAGGTTGATGCGGGAAATACCCAGCGTGGCCAGGCAGGCGCCCAGCAGGCCGGGGTCCGGGCCCACGTCGACGAGCGCATAGCGATCCTCCTCGCGTACCACGACGGCGTCGCCCTGTCCGATATCGCAGGCGGCGATCTGCCACCCGGCCGGGAAGTGCGCCGCTCGGCCGATCCCGGCCCCGACGAGAGTTCCCGCGTACGCGCCGCTGCAGGTCAGCAGCACCGCAAGCGCCGCAGCCGACCATCGTCGTGACGGTCTGTCCCGGCGTCGCAGAATGAGCCAGAGGGCGAGCACGGTCAGGAGCGCGAGTGCGACGGCGCCCGGTACGCCCTCCAGCCAGGGGAGACGGTTTCCCGGGAGCGTAGCCGTGGTCCTGGCCACCGCGGCAATCCACGCCGAGGGGAGCCAGGCCACGTGCACCAGACCGGCGGAGATGCCGGGCAGCAACGGATTCGCCAGGCAGCCGAGCAGCCCAATCACGGTGGCGACCGGGGCGGCCGGTGCGGCGAGGAGGTTCGCGGGAACCCCGTAGAGGGCGAGGGTGGGGTTCAGGAGCAGGAGCACCGGTTGGCAGGCGAGTTGGGCGGCCAGCGGAATCGAGATGACAACGGCAAGGGCCGGGGGCATCCATCGCGCCAGCAGCCGGGACAGTGGGCCGGCCAACACGAGCAGGCCCGCGGTGGCGAGCACCGACAGCGCGAAGCCGTAGTTGCGCGACAACCAGGGGTCCAGGAGCAGTAGCAGGATGGCCGAGAGGGCCAGGGTGGGCACCCCGCGGCCCGGGCGGCCCGCGCCGATCGACAGCAGGGTCACCGCCGCCATCACGGCCGAACGCAACACGCTGGGCTCCGGCGTCACGAGCACGACGAAGCCGCCGAGGGCCACGAGGGAGAGGGCGATTCGCATTCCCCGCCGCAGCCGGCGTCCGAGCAGCATGATCGCGGCGATCACGACGGCACAGTTGGCACCGGACACGGCCGTGAGGTGGCTGAGCGAGCTCGCCTTCATGGCGTCGTCGAGTTCCGGGCTGACCGATGTGGTGTCGCCGATGGCCAGGCCGGGGAGCAGGTCGCCGCCGTCGCCGGGAAGCAGCGCCGCGTCCCGGGAGAATCCGGAGCGCAGGTCACCGGCCCACCGGAGAACCCAGCCCGCATCGGCGAGCACGGTCGGTCGGCTCGTCGCAAAGAGCAGTGCCGAGGCGGAATCTCCCGGATCCGTGAGCCGCAGGGTGCCCACGAGTCGCACGGTCTCGCCGATGCGCGGCGCGGCCGCCCCCTCCTCGCCCGTCGACGCCGTCGGCGCGAACACGAGCAGCGGCACGGCGGCGCCGGACAGTCCGGACCCGGGTGCGTCGGAACCGTGCGCGCCGGACAGGCTGGTCATCGTCGCCCGAAACCGCACCCGACCGGCCACGCCGGCACCGACTCCGCCGGTGACCGCAACCGGCAGCGACCACACGGTGGCCGTGATGTCGACGGTCTGATGCCGGGCGGCGGCGACCCGAACCGCGTCGGGCAACCGCGCGGGAGCAGCCACCCCAATCACGGCGGCCATCAGGCCCGCCGTCGCCCCGCACACCATGAGCGTGCCCCACAGCTGCCGATTTTCGGGCCGCCGACGGGAGGCATGCTGCGTCACCAGCAAGGCGCCCAGGCAGGCGATCGCAAAGAACCAGGAGGCGGCACCCACGACGGCACCCACCCCGGGGAATGTGACCAGGATGCCCGCGCTCACCCAACACACCACGGCCGGGACGACCAGGCGAAGGTCGAGCCTCACGTCGTGACCAGGTCTTTGAGCGCCTCAAAGGTCTTGTCGCCGACACCGGTCACATTGCGCAGGTCGTCGACGCTCGTGAATCGCCCGTTGGCCGTGCGGTAATCGATGATGCGCTGCGCCATCATCGGCCCCACATGCGGCAGCGTGTCCAGGTCACTCAGCGAGCCGGTGTTGAGGTTGACCTTGGCCGCGGGGCCGGCCGCCAGCCCAGCGGCCCCGCCGGCCGCCGCTCCGGACGGCTGCCCCGGCGGGGACTCCCCCACCAGCGGCACGTACAGTTGTTCTCCGTCCACGAGGAGGCGAGCGAGGTTGACCCCGCCCGGATCCGCCGTCTCGAGCAGGCCTCCCGCCTGCGCGACCACATCCATCACCCGGGATCCGGCCGGCAGGTCGAACAGCCCGGGGGTGCGCACCGCGCCGAGTACGTGCACGAAGATGGTGGGCGCCGGTGAGGCCTGGGCATCCGGCGCCTGCGAAAACGTGCCGGCTGTCGACGAGGCGGCGTCTGGCCCGGCGCCGACACGATCACTCGTGGGCTGGGCGAGGGCGGAGACCAGAACCGCCGTCACGAGGGCAGCGATCAGCAGCACGATGGCTGCGCCGACTCCCAGGCGCAGACGGGCTCGCTCCGGGGCACGAGCGTGCGAGCTCAGCCGGGCGAGGTCGTCACGGTGATCAATTGTCATCCCCGCAAACTAGGCGGGTCACGGCGTTCGGAGGGCTGTCCTCCGACAACTGTGCACGGCCGCCCGCCGCCCGTGTGTGGGGAGGGGCGGCCGGTAGAACCGCTTAGCTGCGCGTGACGATGGAGACGAGCTTGGGCACCCGCACGATCACGCGCACGACCTCCCGCTCACCGATCGAACGGATCACGGGAACCGCCTCCCGCGCCATCTTCTCGAGATCTTCACCGGAGATCTTCGGCGAGACCTCGAGCAGGGTGCGCATCTTGCCATCCACCTGCACGACGGCGGTCACGGCCTCCTCCACAAGGAGCGTCGGGTCTGCCTTGCGCCACAGCACGAGGGCAATGCAGGGTTCGTAGCCGAGGTGCTGCCACATGTCCTCCGCCGCGTAGGGAGCGAACAGGTTGAGCGCCATCGCCGTGACCTCTGCGGCTTCTCGCACCGCAGCATCCGCGGGGCCGGGGCCCGTGTCGATCACCTTGCGGGTCGTATTGACGAGCTCCATCAGGCGAGCGACGACAACGTTGAACTTGAAGGATTCGACCAGCCCGGGGGCGTCGGCGAGGAAGCGATGCGTCACCCGACGCAGGGCGGCGTCTCCCGACTTCCATTCCACGTCGGGCGCGCTGGTCACGTCGCGCGCGACCCGCCATGCACGCGCGAGGAACTTCGACGATCCGACGGGTGAGACGTCGGACCAGTCGATGTCGTCCTCCGGCGGTCCGGCGAACGCCATCGTCAGTCGTACGGCGTCGACGCCGTGACGTTCGACCTCTTCGGTGAAGTACACGAGGTTGCCGCGGCTCTTCGACATCTTGGCACCGTCGAGGATCACCATGCCCTGGTTGAGCAGGGCGGTGAAGGGTTCGGTGAACGAGACATATCCCTCGTCGAACAGGAACTTCGTGATGAAACGGGCGTAGAGCAGGTGCAGGATCGCGTGTTCGACCCCGCCCACGTACTGGTCCACCGGTGCCCACTTCTCGGCTTCCTTCGGATCGAAGGCGCGGGTGGGGTCGGTAGGGTTCAGGAATCGAAGGAAGTACCACGAGCTGTCCACGAAGGTGTCCATCGTGTCGGCGTCGCGGAGGGCCGGGGTGCCGTCGATGGGGTTGGCGACGTTGACCCAGTCCGCTGCGCCGCCGAGTGGGGACGTTCCCTTGGGCTTGAGGTCAAGACCGTCGGACGCCGGCAACAGCACCGGCAGCTGCTCTTCCGGAACCGGGATCTCGGCTCCGTCGGCGCCGTGGATGATCGGGATCGGGGTGCCCCAGTAGCGCTGACGTGAGATGAGCCAGTCGCGCAGGCGATAGTTCTTGGCCGCGCGACCCGTGCCATCGGCGGCGAGCTGCTCGATGATGCGCTTGATGGCTGTGGTCTTGCTCATGCCGTTGAGCGGCCCGGAATTGATGAGTCGTCCTTCACCGGGCAGGGCGATGCCGGTCGAGGCCGGATCCAGCTCGGGAAGTTCCTCGGTTCCATCGAGCATCTCCGGCGTGATGACGGGGATCATTCCGGTGACGGCCGCGTTCGTGTCGACGACGACGCGCACGGGAAGGTCGAAGGCACGGGCGAAGTCCAGGTCGCGCTGGTCGTGGGCCGGGACGGCCATGACCGCTCCGGTGCCATAGTCCGCCAGAACGTAGTCGGCGGTCCAGATGGGCAGCCGTTCGCCGTTGACGGGGTTCACGGCGTAACGGCCGAGGAAGACACCGGTCTTGGGGCGATCGGTGGCCTGGCGCTCCATCTCGGTGCTGCGCTGCACCTGCACGAGGTACTCCTGGAAGGATGCCTGTACCTCGGGTGAGGAGCCGGCCACGAGGTCGGCGGCGAGGTCGGAGTCGGGTGCGACGACCATGAACGTCGCGCCGAACAGGGTGTCCGGTCGGGTCGTGAACACGGTCACGCGTTCCTCGCGCCCCTCAATCACGAATTCGACGTCCGCGCCGATGGACCGGCCGATCCAGTTGCGCTGCATGTTGAGCACCTTGGCCGGCCAGCTCCCCTCGAGCTGGTTCAGGTCATCGAGCAGGCGGTCGGCGTAGTCGGTGATCTTGAAATACCACTGGGTCAGCTTCTTCTTGACGACCACCGCGCCGCTGCGCTCCGAGGTACCGTCGCCGAGCACCTGTTCGTTGGCGAGTACGGTCTGGTCGATCGGGTCCCAGTTGACCCAGCTGTCCTTGCGGTAGGCTAGGCCCTTCTTGTGCAGCTGCAGGAACAGCCACTGGGTCCACTGGTAGTACTCGGGGTCACTGGTGTGCAGCTCCCGGTCCCAGTCAAAGCTCGTGGCGTACAGACGCATGCTGCGCTTCTGCTGGGCGATGTTGTCGTAGGTCCACCCGCGAGGGTCGATACCGCGCTTGATGGCCGCGTTCTCTGCGGGCAGGCCGAAGGAGTCCCAGCCGATGGGGTGCAGCACATTGAAGCCCTGGTGGCGCCAATAGCGGGCAACGATGTCGCCCAGGGCGTAGACCTCGGCGTGCCCCATGTGCAGGTCACCGGAGGGGTACGGGAACATGTCGAGAACGTACTTGCGCGGGCGGCTGTCTTCCGGGTCGCTCGTGCTGAACGGCTTGAGGTCTTCCCAAATCGGCTGCCATTTCGCCTGGATGGCCGCGAAGTCGTACATCTCTTCGTCACTGTCGACGTGCGAATGCACGGTGTCGTGCGAAGGGACGGTGTCGTGCTCGTGTGCCACGGGACTCTCATTCATTGCGAGGGGTGCGAGCCGAGGCTCGCGGGAGCGCGCCCGGTCGAGGCGTCCACCCCTCTAGGTTACTCATCGCTCGTGCCTCGTGCTGACTCGGGCGCGTCGACGAGCGCCGCCAGCGGTCAGTCACGCACACCCAGGGCAGCCAGCAGGGCCGCCGCTTTCACGCGGGTTTCCTCAATTTCCTCCTCGGCATTCGAGAGGGCGGTGATTCCCCCACCCGTGCCGATCACCGCTTCATTCGCGCTCAGCACAATGCTGCGGATGACGATGGCCAGGTCGATTGATCCGTCCACTCCGAAATACCCGAACGCGCCGGCGTAGACACCGCGCGGTCCGTCCTCCAGAGCGTCGATGATGCTCATGGCGCTGCGCTTGGGCGCCCCGGTCATGGAGCCGGCGGGGAAACACGCCTCGACCGCATCGATCCCGGTGAGACCGGGGGCAAGCCTGGCCTCAATGGTACTGACGAGCTGGTGCACATGCGGGTAGCTTTCCACGGCAAGCAGTTTCGTGACGGCGACAGATCCCAGCGCGGCCACCCGGCCCAGATCATTGCGCATCAGGTCGACGATCATCAGGTTCTCGGCGCATTCCTTGTCGCTCGAGCGCAGTTCCTTCGCAAGGTCCCGGTCGCGCCCCGCGTCGACGGAACGGGGTCGGGTGCCCTTGATCGGTTTCGTTCGTACGGCGCCCGCGGGCGTGACGTGCAGAAACTGTTCGGGTGAGGCGCTCAGCAGCGCCGTCTCTCCGAAGCGCAGGAGGCCGCCGTGGTGGCTCGGACTGCTCTCACGCAAACGTCGATACGCCACCGCCGGATCGACCCGTCCGGTCACCGTGATCTCATTCGTGAGGCACACCTGATAGGCATCACCGGCTCGAATTGCCAGGAGGCACTCGTCGATCAGCTTCGCATAGCGTTCCGGCGGGTGTCGCCAGCGAGCGCTCGCCGCCGTCTGGCGGGCCACCGTGGCGACCGGAGTGGCGCACGCGGGTACCGGGCGGAGGGCGCTCACAATACTCTGCACCCACAGGTCAAGGGTTCCGGGCGGGTCGTCCGGGTAGGTCCTCGCGACGAGGGTGACCGTGCGTTTTCCGTGGTCGAAGACGATTGCCCGATCGATTTCGAGCAGGGCAGCATCCGGGGACTTCGACACCTGAGTCGCACCGCCGACCGTCTGCGCCCCGAGTTCGTAGCCGAGCCAGCCGACCCAGCCCAGCTGAAATTCACCGTCAAACCCGGTATCCGGTCCGGTGGATACCGGGGCCGGGAGCTCATCGCGAAGAAAATCGAAGATGGTTCGCGTCGACACCTCAGGGAGCTGCCCAGGCCCTGCCGGGGTACACACGCTCACGGTGTTGTCCGCGACGCACGCGGTGACGTATCGGGATCGCCGTCCGGCCGCCCCCAGATAGCTTCGACCGGTTTGGGCGTCTGCTCCGGCGTCGAGCCAGAACGCGTGGGAGTCGGTGCCGTACAGGGTCTCGAAGACGCGCGACGGATCCCACCATTCCTCCAGGGGAATATGCCGCACGCTTCCACTCACCCTGCAAGCCTAGGCTGCCGACTGGGGCCACAGACGACGCGATCCGAATAGGGTGTCAGAGATGAATGACGTGCTCACCTGGATCCTTGAAACCGTGTCGAGTGTCGATCCCGTGCTGCGGACGGCGCTCGCCGGTCTCGCAATGATGCTCGAGACGTCCTTTCTCGTGGGCCTGATTGTGCCCGGAGACACGGTCGTCATCGTCGCGAGCACTGGCGTGGCCAACCCTGTCGAGTACTTTTCCCTGATGATTGCCGTCATTTGCGGCGCTGTCATCGGCGAGAGCCTCGGCTTTGCACTCGGCCACCACTTCGGGCCGTACATTCGACGAAGCCGACTCGGCCGACGCATCGGTGAGGCCAACTGGGTGAGGGCGGAGAATTACCTGAACCGACGTGGGGGCGTCGCCGTCTTCATCTCTCGATTCCTGCCCGTTCTCCACTCGCTCATTCCCCTCACCGTGGGCATGAGCGCCATGCGCTATCGCACGTTCATAGCCTGGACCGTACCGGCGTGCGTGCTGTGGTCAGCCGCCTACATCTCGGTTGGTTCCGCCGCTGCCGGCACGTATCGCGAAGTCAGTGGGCAGCTGCACACTGCCGGCTACTTCTTCGTCGGCATCATCATCGCCTTCATCGTGGCCGTCATGCTCGTGAAGAAGTGGCTGCACCGACGCGAGTCGCGTCACATGAGCTGAGCATCAATTCAGCATCACCCGGTCGGTGATGAGGTCGGCCGGTACGGGCGTGTGCGAGATGAGCAGCACGGCGCGATGCTCGGCGGCGGCGGCGGTAAGAATATCGCGAATGAGCCGCTCACCCTGCTCGGCGTCGACGTTGGCCGTTGGTTCATCCACGATGAGAATGGGAAAGTCAGCCAGTAGCGCCCGTGCGAGGGCGATGCGTTGGGCCTGCCCCCCGGAGACGAGCGCACCGCGCTCTCCAACGCGGGCGTCGAGACCGCCGCGCTCCGTTGCCCAGCCGAGCAGGCCCACCCGGTCCAGCATCGTCTCCAGGTCGGCGTCGCTCGCGGTGTCCCGTGCAAACAGCAGATTCTGACGGATGCTGTCGTCAAAGAGCCACGGACGTTGCTCGCACAGCCCCACCACGCGGCGCACCTCACCCTGCGGCAGGTCCCTCGCCTCGATCCCGCCGAGGCGATACGACCCCGTGTAGTCCAGGAAACGCACGAGAGCGTTCGCGAGGGTGGTCTTGCCCGCGCCGCTCGCCCCGCCGAGGTGTACCCGATCCCCCGGTGCCAGGCGAAGCGTGACCCCGCTTACCGCGGGTTCGGTGCCGGCAGGCCAGCGTGCACCCAGATCAGTGAGCTCAAGAACAACAGGTTTTGCGGGGTCGAGACATGGCGAGGAGCCGGCGTCGCCCGCTCTCACCGCTTCGACCGGGATCTCAACCGGTATGTTCCGGGGAGCAACGCTGGCCACCCGCTGGGCGCTCGACCGAACCTGTCTCAAGGCGCCAGCCGCCAACGGAATCATGCCGAAGACCTCAAAAACGGCGAGGGGAACGAGCACAATCACGACGAATGCGGGGCCGGTGAGTCCCGTCTCACCTCCGAGAGCAGGGATTCCCCAGACGAGCGCGGCGATAGTCGCAGCGCCCGCACCGAGCGAGACCACCGCGGACTGCACGCCCGCACCGAGGGCGCTCCTGAGGCTGGCACTGCGGAGTGTGTCGTCGACCCTGCCGAAGGATTCCAGTCGCGCGTCAAGAGCACCGAAGGCGGTGAGCACGTCAAGGTTGTCGAGGATTTCCAGCACCTCGTCGGCCAACGCTCCGCGGAGGGGCGCGAGGGCACGTTCGGCCCGTGCCGCCAGGGCACCGGCAGCCAGGGTCCCCAGCAGGCCTGCGAGGATGAGCGACACGAGAAGCGCGAGTCCGGCAGCCGGCAGCAGCAGCCACACCCCCAGCACGCTCACGGCCGCCGTGATTCCGGACACCAACAGCGGCTGTACGACGCGCAACGGTAAATCCTGCAGGGCATCCACATCACGCACGAGGCGACTCAGCAGATCTCCGCGCCTCGTCTGCGCCAGCCCGGCCGGGGCGAGCGGCAGCAGGCGCGCAAAGATCCCGAGGCGCAGGTCGGCGAGCTGGCTGAAGGCAGCATCATGGCTCGCGACGCGTTCGAGGTACCGAAAGACCGACCGGCCAAGCGCGAACGCGCGAACACCGACGACGGCCATGGACAGGAACAGGATGGGAGGCATTTCGGCTGCCCTGGTGATCAGCCAGGCCGAGGTCGCCAGGAGCGACACGGCAAACACCGCGCTCACCACTCCGGCGGCGAGCCCCGGCAGAAAACGTCGCGTTCGCGGTTGCGCCAGGCGCAGCACCGCGCGCGTGGCCGCGCCAACCCGGGTAGCCGGGTCTGTTCCCTTACCGCGACTGGACATGGGCGCCTCCCCCCAGCAGAACGACCCGGTCGGCCGCCGCGATGACGGCGCGACGGTGACTGACGACAATAACGATGCGCCCCTGGTCAGCGAGGCTGCGCAGTCCCTGCACGAGGTCATGCTCCGTATCGGCGTCGAGGGCCGAACTCGGTTCATCAAAGACGACGACGCGGCAGTTGCCTGCCTGAGCCCGGTAAATGGCCCTTGCAGCGGCAACGCGATGGGCCTGGCCGCCCGAGAGCCCGTCCCCGTTGGCGCCGAGAACAGTGTCGGGATCTATTTCGGCCGCCCCGGCCCACGCCAGGGACTGCGCGACCAGCCCGGCGTGCACTCGTGCGTCGCCCAGTGTCACGTTGTCGTGAACCGTGCCGCGCAGCAGCCCCGGCCGTTGCCCGCACCACGCGAGCCAGGAGCGGTCGGCCGCCGGCGCTATCGCCCGGCCGCCCAACGTCATACTGCCGTCCAAGGGAACGAATCCGAGAAGGGCGGCCACCAGGGTAGATTTTCCCGCACCGCTGGGACCGCGGACCACGGTGATATCCCCGGCGCTGAACTCTGCGTGCATCCGATCGATCACCACAGTGCTGTCCCGACGGACGGTGACCGCGTTGAGGCGCAGGGCGTCGGCCGGTGGCCTGGCCGCCCCGTCAGCATCCGCCTCGTCAGGCAGCATGGCCCGCCTTGGGTGGTCGTCGAGAATGGCGAAGATGTCTTCGGCCGCAGCAAGCCCCTCGGCTGCCGCATGGAACTGGGCGCCCACCCTCTGCACGGGAAGGAAGGCCTCCGGCGCGAGGAGCAGCACGAAAAGACCGACGGAGAGAGCGAGGGAGCCATCGACGAGGCGCAGACCGACCGACACGGCGATCAGGGCGACGGACAGGCTGGCCGCCAGCTCGAGAACGAAGCCGCTGAGGAACGACACCCGCAGAACCTTCATCGTGCGCGTTCGATAGTCCTCGGTTATCGTACGGATGCGCGTGAACTGGCGTCCCTCTCGGCCGAAGATCTTGAGGGTCCCGAGGCCCCCGACCACGTCGAGGAAGCCGATGCTGAGGCGTTGCAAGGCCGTCCATTGCTGCTTCTGCACCCCCTGGGTCGCCTTGCCGATCAGCACCATGAAGACCGGGATGAGCGGCAACACGATCACAACGGTGAGTCCGCTCGCAAAGTCGTTCAGGAGCATGACGAGAACGAGAACGGGAGTGGCAATCACGGTCAACAGCAGCTGCGGCAGATATCGGGAAAAATAGTTATCGAGCGCGTCCAGCCCCGTCGTGACCGTCGTCGCGAGTCCGGCCCCCGCGCGATCACCCACCCAGTCGGGGCCGTGCTCGGCGAGCCGGTCGAGCACGGCGGCTCGCAACTGACTCTTGACGTGGGCAGCACCCCGGCTGGCCGCGAGGTCCAGGAGCCAGATCAACCCGGCGCGCGCCACGACGACCGCGGCGAGGGCGGCGATCGTGCTCACGAGCTCGTCGAGCCGGCTGCCAGCGATTGCCAGCGTGATCGTTCGGGTCAGGAGCCATGCAAAGGCCACCACAACAAGGGTCTGGGCCAGGCCCAGCATCGCACCGACAACGAGAAACCAGCGCGCCGCCGTGGCGTAGCGCAGCAGCCGAGGATCCAGTGGTCTCACGAGCGTTTAGTGTACGGCGGCCTCGATGTGAGAGCGCCCGATCCGCTTGCGAAAGACCCAGTAGCTGAAGGCCTGGTACCCGAGGATCACGGGCATCCCGATAAGCGCGGTCCAGCTCATCACTTGAAGGGTGTACGGCGACGATGAGGCGTTCGCGATGGTGAGGCCATTCGCCGGGTCGTTGCTCGCCGGCATCACAAACGGAAACAGTGAGGCGAAGAGCGTGAGCACCGCGAGGCCGATCGTGACGGCCATCAGGGCGAAGGCCCACCGCTCCGCGCCGCGCAGGTTCGCGACAAAGGAGACGATCAGGGTCAGCGCAGCTCCGGCCGCGAGCACACCGGAGGCCAGCGTGCCGAAGCCGAACGTGGTCCACAACAGGAATGCCGCGGCGACGATGATCGTGGCCGCCCCGGCCCGAAAGGCAAGCTTTCGAGCCCGCACGCGGATGTCCCCCTCGGTTTTAAGCGTCACAAAAATGACGCCGTGGGTGAAGAACAACAGGAGCGTCGTCAGGCCGCCGAGAAGTGCGTAGGGATTGAGTAGATCGAAGAATGTGCCCGTGTAGTTGAAGTCAGCGTCGAGGGGCACGCCGCGCACGACATTGGCGAATGCCACACCCCAGAGCAGCGCGGGAACGGCGGAGCCGACGATGATCATTGCGTCGAACCATTTCTTCCACTCGGACTCGGGGCGTTGATGCCGGTATTCGAATGACACGCCGCGCACAATGAGGGCCAGCAGAATCAGCAGGAGGGGAAGGTAGAAACCGCTGAACATGGTGGCATACCACTCGGGGAAGGCGGCAAAGAGCGATGCCCCTGCCACGATGACCCAGGTTTCGTTGAGGTCCCAGACCGGTCCGATCGTGTTGATCAGCACCCGTCGGTCGGTGTCATCCTTGCCCAGGAAAGGCAGGGACATGCCAACCCCGAAGTCAAAGCCGTCGAGTACGAAGTACCCGATGAACATGAAAGCGATGATCCAGAACCAGAGAATATTGAGATCCATGATGTGTTCGTGTTACCCGTTCGCCTAGTAGACCGTGACCGCGTGCTTGACGTCACCGGACTCTTCATCGAGTTCCGGCGCGTCGTCGGGACCCCTCTGAACGGCCCTGAGGATGAGCCTGAATTCAACAACGGCGAGGATTCCGTAGAGCACCGTGAAGGCGATCAGTGAAATCAAGATCTCCACGCCCGTGACGCCGGGCGAGACGCCGTCCTGCGTCTTCAGCAGCCCGAAGACGAGCCACGGCTGTCGGCCCATCTCGGTGAAGACCCAGCCGACCGTCATGGCGAGCAGCGAAGCCGGGAAGCTCCAGATGGCGAGCTTCCAGACCCACTTCTGAGTCGGCATCCGTCCTTTGCGGGTGAGGAAAAGTCCCACAACGGCGACGAGCATGTGCAGGAGCCCGAGGGCGATCATCCAGCGGAACGCCCAATAGGTGATCCAGATTGTGGGGGTGTAGTCCCCCGGTCCGTAGGTGGCAATGTACTGCGCCTGAAGGTTGTTGATGCCTTCTACCGTGCCGTCGAAGGTGTGGGTCGAAAGGAAGGAGAGCAGGTAGGGAATGCGAATCGAGAAGAGTTCGTGCACTCCGTCGGGGGTGCCGAGGGTGAACAGCGAGAATGACGCGTTGGCTCCCGTGGCCGTGTGGTACAGCGCCTCGGCGGCGGCCATCTTCATCGGCTGCACCTCGCCCATCACCAGGCTGAGCTGATCGCCGGCGAGTGTCGTGCCCATGCCGGCGATGATCATCATCCACATGCCGAATTTGAGTGCGGGACGCATGGTCTCGAAATGCTGGTTGCGTGCCAGGTGCCAGGCGGCCACCGAGATGATCAGGCCCGCCGACACCATGAAACACGCAAAGATCGTGTGCGGGAACGCGGCGAGCGCGATCGGATTGGTGAGCAGTTCGCCGATGCTGGTCAGCTCGGCCCGCCCCTTCTCCGCGTTGATCGTGTACGCGATCGGGTTCTGCATGAACGCGTTCGCCGCAAGGATGAAGTACGCCGAGGTGATGCTGCCGATAACGGTCATCCAGATGGTGGCGAGGTGCAGCTTTTTCGGCAGTTTGTCCCAGCCGAAGATCCACAGGCCGATGAACGTGGCCTCGAGGAAGAAAGCGAGGATGCCCTCAAAAGCGAGCGGGGCACCGAAGACGTCGCCCACGAAGCGGGAGTAGTCGGACCAGTTCATGCCGAACTGGAACTCCTGCACGATGCCGGTGACGACGCCCATGGCGAAGTTGATCAGGAAGATCTTGCCGAAGAAGTGCGTCAGCTGCAGGTATTTGGCCTTGTCGGTGCGAACCCACGCGGTCTGGAAGATCGCCACTGTCAGTGCCATGCCGATGGTGAGCGGCACAAACAGGAAGTGGTAAACGGTCGTCAGACCAAATTGCCACCGCGAGAGGAGCAGGGGGTCCAACCACTCATTCATATGCCCTCCAGCACTGTTTCTACGACGCGTAGAAGACTACTCGTCTACAAGACGTAGAAAATACCGCCGGACCGCGTAGAGTTGAATCATGGGAAGCCTGGGTGTACTCGAGAGATTGATCATGGACGTTCTCTGGGACACCGAACAGCCGCTCGCCGCCACCGAGTTGCGGGATCGCCTCGTAGATCCGACCCGCTCGGCCACCAGCTCCAAACCACTCGCCGCGACCACGGTTCTGACCATTCTGTCCCGGTTGGAGACCAAGGGCTTCGTGACCCGCGATCGAAGCATCCGCCCCCACCTGTACACGTGCGTGACGACCCGGGCCGAACACACGGCCCAGCTCATGCACCAGGTACTCGGCTCCGTACCTGACCGCACCGAGGCCCTCGCACGGTTCATCGGCAATGTGACGCAGGAAGAAGCCGCCACCCTCCGGGAGCTTCTGGGCACCGTCACCACACCAAGCCCGTGATCCTCCACGAGGTGCTGATCGGCCACGAGGCACCGACCCCCGCAAATGTGCTGCCGCAACACCGGATGCCCCCGCCCCCGTGCTCGTTTCCGCGCTAATTCTCGGCGCCCTCGCCCTCGCCCTCGCGTGGCCGGTCCCCGTTCTCCTGGCCCATGCCCGTTGGCCGGGCCGCTCCCCCGGCGTCGCCCTCGCTCTCTGGCAGGGCATCGCCCTCGCGGGCGGCGTATCGATGATCGGTTCGCTGCTCAGCTACGGTCTCAGCCCCTTCGGAGCCAACCTCGCCGACGGACTGGTCGCGCTCTGGGGCTCGCTACGAGGGGGCACGCTCAGCTCTGGTGTGGACTTCGTTCATGTTCTCGCGCTGTGCGGTGCGCTTCTGCTGGGCACCCATCTCCTTCTCAATCTCGCCGCGACGTTCCTTCGTGCCGAGCACCAGCGTCGCCGGCATCATCACCTGATCGCTCTTCTGAGCGACCCGCTCCCCAACCGGCCGGGAATGCGTGTGATCGATTACGAGGCACCGGTGGCATATTGCCTCCCCGGAGCAGCTCGTTCCGCCACCGTACTCTCGAACGGCCTCCTGCGGCTGCTCAACGCGGACCAGCTCCGTGGCGTGATCGAGCACGAGCAGGCACACCTGCGGCAGCAGCATCACCTCGTACAACTCGCCTTCAAGTCGTGGCACAGTGCCCTGCCGTGGTTTCCCATCGCCAATCGTGCCGAGAATGCGGTGGCACTGCTCGTGGAGATGCTGGCCGACGATCGGGCCCGGCGGGTCGTCGACGACCGAACGCTCGCCACGGCCATCGCACTCGTGGGCCTGGGCCAGCAGCCAGAGGCCCCCGCGCCTGTGTCGAGTTCCACAACGGGTGAACCGGTGTTCACGTCACGCGAGCAGGCGCTTGTCGCCCCGCGTGTGCACCGACTCATGACGAGAACCGCCCCGCTCTCCCGCCTCGCGACCGCGGGCGCCCTCACGACCGCGATCACGCTCGCGCTCGCTCCGGCCATCGTCCTCTTGCAGTCCTAAACGCACAAACCCCCACACGACGAATAAATATTCGCGTGTGGGGGTTTGATGGTGGAACGTTGTTGCTAAAAGAGGTTTGCCTTTTCGAGCCAGGCCGACGCGATGTCCTCGGCAGATTTCTGGTCGTTGACGCTCTCCGAGTTGAGGCTCACCAGGTCATCGGCGCTCAGGGCAGCGCTGACCTTGTTCAGTACCGACGCGGCCTTGTCGGTGACCTTCTCCGAAATCACCGGCACGACGTTGTCCGCGAAGAAGAGCCCGTCGGGGTCCTCGAGGGCAACGAGCTTGTCCGTCTTGATGTTCGGGCTGGCCGTGTAGATGTTGGTGAGCTGGATGTCATCGTCGACGAGGGCCTTCACCGTCAGCGGGCCGCCGCCATCCTCGATCGGCTGGAATCCGGCGGTCTCGATGCCGTACTTCGCCTTGAGCGCATTCAGCCCGAACGGACGGGTCTCAAGCTCCGCGTTTCCGCCGACGAAGATCGGCTCGGTCACATTCTTCAGCGACGCGAGGTCGGTGAGGTTGTACTTGTCAGCGAACGCCTGCGTCACGGTCCAGGAGTTCTGGTCGGACGCACCCGCCTTGTCCAGCACGCGGAGCCCGTTTGGCAGGACCTCCTGGAGCTGGGCGTAGATCTCGTCGCCCGTGCCGCCGGCCGCCTTCTTGTCGAAGGCCTGGAGGAGGCTTCCCGTGTACTCGGGGAACACATCGATCTTGCCGGCCTCGATGTCGGGCAGATAGACCTCGCGCTGGCCGATTCGGAAGTCGCGCTGAACCGTGATCTCGTTTGCCTCGAGCGCCTGCGCGTAGATCTCGGCGATGATTTCGTTCGAGTAGTAGTCCTGCGAACCGACAACCAGGGTGTCTGCAGCGTTCGTGTCGCTACTTCCACTGCCCAGGGGGTCACCGGACGCACACCCTGCAAGGGCTACGAGGGCCCCAACCGCGACCGCGCCGATCAGCGCGAGCCGGCCTCTTTTTGCTGTGAACATTACTTGCTTCCTTCCGCGATGGTGGATTCCATCCCCGGGCGCGGCCTGGATGACCTGGCCCGGACTTCTGTGGGACGCCCAACTGCGACGCCCTGTGGAACGACAACCCGCTGGATCACTGAAAAAATTCCCTCGAGAGCCAAGGCGAGCAGAATGACCAGGATCGAGCCGCCCAGCATTTCGGCGTAGTCTCGGGTTTTCAGACCGGTGAAGAGGTACCGGCCAAGGCCGATGTCGGCCACGTACGCCGCCAGCGTGGCCGTGGCGACGACCTGCAGTGCCGCCGACCGAAGCCCGCCCATGAGCAACGGAAGGCCGAGGGGAATCTCGACCTTGCGCACAATCTGCCCCTCAGACATGCCGACAGCCCGTGCGGCGTCGATCGTGGCGCGGTCGATCGCCTCGAACCCGGTATACGCGCCGGCCAGCACCGGCGGGATCGCCAGGACGGTGAGTGCCACGTACGGTGCCTCCAGCCCGATGCCGACCCATAGCGCCACCAGCGTGAGCAGGCCGAGGGTCGGCAGTGCCCTCAGCCCGCCAGAGACCGCGACGGCCAGCCCCCTGCCGCGTCCGGTGTGGCCGATGAGGAACCCCAGCGGTACGGCGATCGCGGATGCGATCAGCAGCGTCACGAACGTGAAGACCAGATGCTCCAGCAGGCGGGTGGGGATCGCGCCCGCACCGAGATAGTTTTCCGGGTCGAGGATCCAATTCAAGGCGTCGAGGAAGACGGTCATTTCACGGCCTCCAAGCGGGCCACGGGCGGGCGGGTTGCGCGCGACCACGGCATGAGGAAGCGGCCGAGCCCGACCAGCCCCCAGTCGAAGGCGAGGGCCAGCAGGACGGTGCAGATGATGCCGGCAACGATCTCGGCCTGGATGCCACGTTGGAAACCGTCCGTGAACAAGCTGCCGAGGCTTGCCACCCCGATTACCGCGCCCACCGTCGCCAGGCTCACCGTGCTCACCGCCACGACCCGGAGGCCGGCGAGCAGCACGGGCCCGGCCAGCGGAAGTTGCACGTGCCAGAACAGGGACCAGCCGGAGAATCCGACGGCGGTGGCCGATTGGCGGACATCCGCGTCAACCGAGGCCAGGCCATCCGAAACAACGCGCACCATCAGTGCAACGCCGTAAATGGTGAGCGCGATGACCAGGTTGAGCGGGGACCTCGCGTTGGTACCGACGATCGCCGGCAGCACGATGAATAGGGGCAGTGACGGGATCGCATAGAGCAGCCCCACGGTGGTCAGGATGAGACCGCGGCTGAGACGGTACTGGTGCGCGCTCCACCCGATGGGCAGCGCAATGAGGAAGCTCAGGATGATCGGGGGCACGCTGAGCACCAGGTGATCGAGGGTGCGATCCCAGATGAGGTCGAGGTTCGACCAGATCCAGGTCACCTTGGATCCCCACCCTGCGCCGGGGCACCCGGTCCCGCGTACGGGCCGGCCTTTTCGTCAGGGACGGCGTTCGGGTGCGATCCACGCGCCAGTACGCCGGCCAGTCGTCCATCGGCATCCACGAGCACGTCGCCGTTCGTGTGGGATTCCAGGTGCAGGACTCGCTTTCCGCGGTCCGCTCCCACGAAACTCGCCACGAAGTCGTCGGCCGGGTTGGCCAGGATCTCGGCCGGCGACCCGATCTGAGCAATAAGTCCGCCGGTGCGGAGAATCACCACCTGGTCGCCGAGCAGGAAGGCCTCGTCTATGTCGTGGGTGACGAACACGACGGTCTTTCCGAGTTCGTGCTGCAGGCGCAGCAGTTCCTGTTGCAGTTCGGCGCGCACGATGGGGTCGACCGCCCCGAAGGGCTCGTCCATGAGCAGGATGTTGGGATTGACGGCCAGGCCGCGCGCCACGCCAACGCGCTGCTGCTGGCCACCGGACAGCTGACTGGGGTATCGGTCGGCCAGCGATCGATCGAGCCCGACTGTGTCGAGCAGCTCAAGCGCGTCTGCGCGAGCCTGACGGCGAGGCACGCCGCGCAGCAGCGGTACAGTCGCCACGTTGTCGACCACCTTGCGGTGCGGAAGCAGTCCGGAGTTCTGCATGACGTAGCCGATGCTGCGGCGCAGTTTCACCGGCGCGAGTGTCGCAATATTGTCGCCGTCGATTTCGACCGACCCACTCGTGGGGTCAACCATCCGGTTGATCATGCGCAGTAACGTGGTCTTGCCCGAACCCGAGGAACCCACGAGCACCGTGGTCTTGTGGGAGGGGATAACCAGGCTGAAGTCGTCAACCGCTACCGTGCCATCGGGAAACTGTTTGGTTACCGAACGAAATTCGATCATGCAGCTGGCTCATTCCTTACAGGGATCGGATCGACAGAAACCAGATTCTCAACCCCACCATTGTATTGAGCCGGAGAGTCCATCGATTCCACCACATGCTACCGGCGTTGCCCCTGTCTCACCGCACGGAGCAAGCTAGCTGGCCGCGTCGAAGTTCAGCTGTTCGTTTGGCCCGTAGAAGCTGGAGAGATATGCGTACAGCACGCGTCGGCATTCCGCGATGAAACGCTCGTCGCCGAGCTGGTCAACCTGAAAGGCACGGGACAGCAATGCATCGGCCAGTTCCAGGGCCACTTCAAGCCGAAAAGTGAACTCGGGTTCCCGCGGCACAGCGAATTCCTCAGCGAAAACCGTGGCCAGCTCGCGGGCGAACGACACGGACTCGAGTTCGGATTCTTCCCCGATCCCCGGACCCTCACGATCGGTGAAATTGAGAATGCGAAAGCCCGGTTCTGAGCGATACAGGCCCACGAAAGCGGTGATCGCGCCGTCAACGGCGTCCCACCACGTCTCCGGCTTGTTCGCGCTGTACTCCTTGAGCACGCGTTCGCGCAGGCGCAGCACCGCGCGCTCGTGCAGAGCGTTGAGCACCGCAACCCGGTCGGGATAGTAGCGGTAGACCGTGCCGATTGATGCGCCGGCGCGTTCGGCAATCATGGCCGTTGTGATCCGATCAAAACCGACCTCGTCCACAACGGATGCCGCCGCGTCGAGCAGTCCGGACAGCCGAGCGGCGCTGCGCTGCTGTATCGGCTCCGCCCGTCCCTGAGCACCGGGGGCGATGCTGCCCTCACCAAAAAAGTCGACGTGCGACATAACTCCCCCTTAGTACATGAGTGCCCATACTATGCGGCTGCACGGCGCATCCCTATTTCGGGGCTCAACGGGGCGCGAGCGCCAGCTGTGGCCCCGCACGTGAGAGACTGAAGGGGTGCCAGAGTCCCGAGACAAGACGCCGATCGCGCTCACTCCCGCTCAGATGATGCACCGAGCGGCGCGAATCGAAGACTGGCTGCACGACCGCCGAGAGGTTTGCGCCCGCAAGCGTGGGTATCGACCGACGGTTATCCCGTTCACCGGTTATGGATCGACCGGCTGGGTGCGCATCCTCTGTCGCGTTCTCCTGGCCAGGCCGGATAAGGCCGGTGCCGCGCCCCCGAAGAAGAAGCCACGCAGCGATGGACGCGATGCCGGTATCCGTGGCTGGCGCAGCTTCACGAGCGTGCCCGTGAAGGCTGTCACGGTGGTTATTGAGATCGACGGCCAACGCCACGAGGTAGAGGCGGATCGCGGCGGCGTGGTCGATGCGGTCGTACCGGTCTCGCTCGTACCCGGTTGGCATGTTGCCCGCCTCCACACCGAGGATTCCGCCGTTCAGGAGGCGCCCTTGTTCATCGTGGATCCCGGCACAGCACGTGGAATCGTGTCCGACGTCGACGACACCGTCATGGTGACAACTCTTCCGCGCCCGCTCCTGGCGGCCTGGAATACCTTTGTCCTCGATGAGCATGCGCGGGTTCCCACGCCGGGAATGGCCGTTTTTCTGGAACGCCTCGCCTCTGCCTCTCCGGGCGCACCGCTCATCTACCTCTCAACCGGCGCCTGGAACGTGGCACCGACGCTGACCCGTTTTCTGTCCCGAAACCTGTACCCGGCCGGTGCGCTACTGCTCACCGATTGGGGGCCAACCCACGACCGCCTGTTTCGCAGTGGGCGCGAGCACAAGCGCGGCAATCTGCGCCGCCTGGCCCTGGAGTTTCCGCACATGCGCTGGATCCTCGTCGGGGATGACGGGCAGCACGACGAAGCCATCTACAACGAGTTCGTGCACGAGTTCCCCGGCAGTGTGGCGGCGGTGGCGATTCGCCAGCTCTCTCCGAGCGAGGCCGTGCTTGCCGGGAGCCGTTCCAAAGACGAGATCGAGGGAACGGCTGACATCCCGTGGGTGTACGGACCGGACGGTTCCAGCCTCGCGAACCAGCTCGCCAAGTTCAACCTGCTCTGAGTCGGCCCCGAGCCGGCTCGCGTCACGCCAGCTCAGGCGAGCAGTCGGTCCAGGCCGCGGTTGATCTGCCGAGCCCAGAGCGGGCCGCGGTAGAGGAACGCCGTGTAGCCCTGCACGAGAGTAGCGCCGGCCGCGAGGCGCTCGGCAACCTGCTCGGCCGTTTCGACGCCGCCTACCGAGATAACGCAAAAGGTATCGGGGACGACGGTACGGATCAGCCGGAGAACGGCGAGGGAACGTTCCGCGAGTGGTGCTCCGGAGAGGCCGCCGGCCCCTGCGGCTTCCACGGTAGCGGCATCCGTTTTCAGCTGTGACCGCGACAGCGTGGTGTTGGTGGCGATGATCCCGTCGAGCCCGAGGGACACGGCGAGCTCTGAGATGCGGGTCACCTCGTCGTCGCTGAGATCGGGGGCTATCTTCACGAGCAGCGGAGTCGCACCCGCATGAGCCTTCACGGCGGTCAGGAGGGGGGCGAGTCTGTCGAGTTCCTGCAGGCCGCGCAGTCCGGGAGTATTTGGCGAACTGACGTTGACGACGAGGTAGTCGGCGAGGGGAGCGAGCAGTCGGGTGCTCGTGAGGTAGTCGTCGGTCGCGTCATCGACCGACGTGACCCGGCTCTTGCCGATGTTGATTCCGAGCACCGGTCTGCCGGGCGCCTGCCGAATGCGCGTGAGCCTCGGTACGGCAGCCAGCGCTCCCCCATTGTTGAACCCCATGCGGTTGATCACGGCGCGATCGGCGATGAGCCTGAACAGGCGCGGCCGCGGATTTCCGGGCTGGGCGATGGCCGTGAGCGTTCCAACTTCCACGTGACCGAATCCCAGGTGACCGAGGCCGAGCACGGCTTCGCCGTCCTTGTCGAAGCCGGCGGCAACACCAAAGGGCGATCGGAAGTGGAGTCCGAGCGCGTGCACGCCGAGGTCTGTGCGTGGTGCGGTAAGGCGCGCAACGAGCGTGCCGACTCCCGGCAGCGGCAGGCGCTTGATCACGGCGAAGGCGAGGTGGTGGGCGCGTTCCGGGTCAAGGCGGCTGAGTACGAGGGAAAAGAAAAGGGGGTACATGCGCCGTCTCGGGTTAGGGCCGCTCGGCAGCGGATGCCGCGGCGGCGCTGTCTGCAGCACTCGCGTGTTCGCGGCGCAGCTGGGCAATGGCACCCTCGAAGTCTTCGAGGGAACTGAAGCCCTGGTATACACTCGCGAACCGCATGTACGCCACCTCGTCAAGCTTTTGAAGAGGCGGAAGAATCGCGAGACCGATATCGTTCGCGTCGATCTGTGACGCGCCGGTCTGCCGAATGGTCTCCTCGACCTTCTGCGCCAGCATGGCGAGGTCGGAGTCGGTCACCGGTCGCCCCTGGCAGGCCTTGCGCACCCCGGTCACGATCTTTTCGCGGCTGAAGGGCTCAACCACACCGCTGCGCTTGATGATGTTGAGGCTTGCCGTTTCGGTTGTGCTGAAGCGACGTCCGCACTCGGGGCATTGGCGGCGGCGGCGAATGGACAGTCCATCGTCGCTCGTACGCGAGTCTATGACTCGGGAGTCTGGGTGACGACAGAACGGACAAAACATAGTGTACCCAGCCTATCGCGCCTGCCTTCAGTCCTGTGCGAACCGGGCGGTGACCGCGTCACCGTGGGCCGGAAGGTTCTCCGCGTCGGAGAAGGCAGCGATGTTCGCGGAGACGGCGCGCAGGGCCTCTCGACTGTAGGTGACGATCTGTTGCGGGCGGAGGAACGTGTAGGCCCCGAGCGCTGACGAGAACCGTGATTGTCCCCCGGTCGGCAACACATGGTTGGATCCAGCGGAGTAGTCACCGAGGCTGACCGGCGAGTGCGCACCCAGGAAAATGGCGCCGGCGTTGTGAATCGATGCCAGGACCACCTCCGGCTCCCTGGTCTGAATTTCCAGGTGCTCGGGGCCGAACGCGTTACTGAAGCCCGCCGCCACGAGAAGGTCGTCGACGAGCACGATGGCCGACTGTGTGCCGGTGAGTGCCGCCGTGACGCGTTCGCTGTGGGTCGTGGATGCCGCGAGCACGCCGAGGCGTGCCGAAACGGCGTCGGCGAGAGCGACCGAGTCCGTCACGAGAACGGCCGCGGCCAGTTCATCGTGCTCGGCCTGGCTCACGAGGTCCGCTGCCACGAGCAGCGGGTCGGCGGTCTCGTCGGCAATCACCAGGATGTCGGTGGGTCCGGCCTCCGAGTCGATTCCGGCCTGGCCTCTAACGAGTCGCTTGGCCGCGGCCACATACACGTTGCCGGGTCCCGTGACGATCTGCACGGGCTCCAGCCCGAGGTCCGGGACGCCGTAGGCGAGGGCGCCGATGGCACCGGCGCCGCCCATGGCGTAGACCTCGTCAACCCCGAGCAGGGCTGCGACGGCGAGGATGGTCGGGTGGACGCGTCCGCCGAAGCGGCTCTGCGGAGGGGAGGCGAGGGCAATCGACGAGACGCCGGCGATCTGCGCCGGAACAACGTTCATGACGACGCTCGACGGGTAGACGGCCTTTCCTGCCGGAACGTAGAGTCCTACCCGGTTGACGGGCTGCCAGCGCTGGGTGATGGTCGCGCCGGCGTCAACCGTGGTTGTCACCATGGGAGGAACCTGGGCAGCACTCGCGAGGCGTACCCGGCGAATGGTCTCCTCGACGGCGGCCCGCACGGCCGGGTCGAGCTCGGCCACCGCATCGGCAAAGTCAGAGTCCGGCACGCGAACCTGCTCCGGCCGCACGCGATCGAGGCGTTCGGCCTGGTCGAGCAGTGCGACTTTCCCCCTCGCCCGAACGTCATCGATCAGCTCGGCAGCGATATCGGTCGCCGAGGTGACACTGGTCAGTGCTCGAGGCACCGCGGCGAGGAGAGCGGCGGGCGTTTTCGGGGTTCCGCGGAGGTCAATAGTCTGAATCATCGACTCCAGCCTATCGGCGAACATTTGACGCCGGGAATAGTGTGGGTATCGAACAGATTGTGGATAGAGATGAATGATACGACCGCGTCCCGGTTTACCGACGCTTCCACGACTCCCCCGCTGGAGTCAGACCCCAATGCACCGCTCGACCTCGCGGCTTTCAAACATGCGTTTCGACGACATGCCGCCGGTGTGGCCGCCGTTACCACCGTCGCGGCCGACGGAACCCCTGCGGGTTTCACCGCCACGAGCCTGGCCTCCCTCTCGGCGGTGCCGCCGCTGGCCACGTTCAACATGGCCCGGTCGGCGAGCACGTGGCCGGCCATCGTGGACAACGACCGCGTCATCATCCACATGCTCGGCGCCCGCAACCGAAGCCTGGCCGAAAAGCTCGCCGGCCCCCACGAGCAGCGATTTGTTGGGGACCACTGGCACGCCGGACCGTACGGACTGCCCGTGCTCAACGACGTCACCTCGTGGATGGTGGGACGTATCGTCGAGCGTATGTTCGTGCACAACAGTGCCGTCGTGGTCGTACAGGTTGAAGGTGGCGGCATCGGCACCGACGACGAGGCGCTGCTGTACCACGAGCGTACGTATCGGGTGCCCGGAGCGGCCGCCTAACGGTTGCCTGCACCGGGACGCGGTCCCTGACGCCTACTTCGCTCGTTCGGCGGCCCGGCGACGCTGACGCTCGGCCTCGACAACGGCAGCTTCGGCCGGCGTCGGTGCGGTGCCTCCCAGGTGCGACGGCTGCCACCAGCGGGATTCGCCCGACTCCGGATAGCGCGCCTGCAGCCCATCAACGAGGCCTTGCAGCGCAAGGTGCAACGTTTGCGTCGCCGCGGCAATGTCGCCGCCCGGCGCTACCGTGAGCGGCTCACCGACGGCGAAGTGCACCGGGATGCCGACGATTTCACGCAGCACGGGCTTGTGGTTCTTGGTCAGCAGACGGTGGCCACCCCAGACGGCAATCGGGATGATCGGCACACCGGCTTCAGCCGCCATCCGCGCCGTTCCCGTTTTCAGCTCGCGCACGGTGAACGAGGCGTTGACGCCGCCCTCGGGGAACACACCCAAGACTTCACCAGATTGCAGGGCCGTTACCGCCTCGCCATAGGCGGCAGCGCCCGCGGTCATGTCGACGGAGATATGGCGCATGCCGCGCAGGAGCCTGCCCACCAGTGGTTGGTCGAAGGCCCCCTTTTTTGCCATGAAACGGATATGGCGGCGGTTGCGCTTCCACATCTGCCACTCCACGAGCGCGAAGTCGAGGTAGCCGAAATGGGTGATCGCCAGGACTGCCCCGCCCTGGTTTGGCAGGTGGTGGCCTCCGTCGAGTGCGGGATGCACCCGCAGGGAACCAAAAAGCGCCCTGCCCGCCGTGATCGCGGTGCTGTAGATGGGCTCTATCCGTCTCATGATCCCAGAATACTGGGGGTTCCTGACGGGTTTCCACTGCTGACCTGATTTGAGACCCTGTTCGGGCGGCTCGACCTACTGTCTGGATCTGCTCCACGGCGGATCGGCACTCGGAGTGTTGGCGCGGTGGGTGGCGGCGGGCCGCCAGGTTCGGGTGGGGTCGAAGAGCACCGGGCCGCGCAGGTGGGGCCGGCCGTTGATCATCTGGATGTCCCACCCGGCGGTGTCAATGGTGTGGTGGTGGAACCAGCACAGCAGCACACCGTTTTCCACGTCGGTCAGTCCGTGGGATTGCCACGGAATCACGTGGTGCACCTCGCACCAGGCGGCGGCGATTTTGCAGCCGGGGATGACGCAGCCGCCGTCGCGGGCGGCGATCGCGCGGCGCTGGGCGGGGCTGAAGAATCGTTCCTTCGCTCCCAGGTGCAGTACGTGGCCGTCGTCGCCGATGATGACCTGCCGGTAGCCGCCCGCGCACAGCCGCTGGTTTACGCTGCGGAGGCTGATCGGGGCGTCGACGCCGTCGATCCAGCCGACGCCGCGACCGTTCTTCAGGTCGCGGGCGTTCACGTGCACCATCACGACGGGCGCCGCGCCGCCCATGGTCGGGGTTTTCGGGTCTCGGGCGGTCTTTTCGAACACCGCCCGCAGAATGTCGGCGCATTTCTCCCCGCCGGTGCGGTCGTCGACGGCTTCTTCGGCGCCGGGGATGAGTTCCCCGGCCTCCAGGCGCGCCTGGTCCTCCGCCGACGGAAACGCCGGTGCCGCGTGGGCACTGAGGAACGTGTTGAACACCCCGTTCATCACGCCGCGAAGGTCGGGCGTCACGCCGCCGCGCAGCGGATACAGCCCATCCCGCAGGAGCCCGAACCCGAACGTGCTCTTCGCGGCCGTCTTGTCGTCGCTCGGCGCCGCCCCATCAGGGTCGAGCATCGCCGCCCATTCGTGGGCCTGCGCCCGAATGAGGTCGGCACTGAACGCGATCCCGGCACCCGGGAGTCCTTCGGTCTCCGGGGTGATCGCCCCCGTCGCCGACGCCACCAGGGCGCGTTCGGCCCGGTCGAGGTCGTCCGGGGCGACCCGGGTCGAGATCTGCTCGAGTGCGGTGACAATGACGTCGGCGGCGTCGATGCCGAGTTCCCGGCGGCCAGACTCTCGGCGACGGCGGGGTGCCGCACCGGCATGACTTGCCCGACCAGGCCGCTGGTCGCGGACGAGACCCCGGTGATGGTGCCGCCGAGGCGCATCCGCCGTTTCGCCTCGCTACTCGAGATACGCGTCACCCCGGTGATCAGTTCGAACTTGCCGCGGCATCCGTTCTTCCAGGCGAGCGAGTCATGACCGAGGCCGGAGTCGGCGCGAAAAGCCACGTTGGCGGCGGAGCTGATCCGGCCACCATCCACCCGACGCCCCACGGCTTCCAACGCGCCCATCACGCTGAGTGCATCGTCGTTATCGAGGAGGCTGAATTGCACTCCGGCGAGGGCGGCCGTGACGAGTTCGCCGGCCTGCAGTAGCAGGGCGACCATCTCAGCTCCGGACTTCACCGTCGTGAACATACCCCCATTTTAGCGCGAATCGAACGTAAACGCGAGAGTTGCTCACCTATTTCTTTATAGACCTTAGTAAGTTGGCGAGTAGCCCTTGAAGGTAGCACTAGTCCGACGACACGGTAGCAAGATTCCGGGAACACGGTAGCGCTGATGCTGCCAATCTGCTCTGCTGTGGAAGGACAACGCGCAAGGCGTTGTCCTTCCATTGTTAAGGGCGGGTCATGGCGGATTATCGGAAAATATTGGGGTTGCTGCTCGAGGGGCGCAGCTACCGCGACGTCGTCGAGATCGTGGGGTGCTCGCATCGCGACGTGGCTCGGGTGCGGCAGGAGGTCGAGGCTCGGGGCCTGACCGCGACCGTTACGGTGAGTGATACCGAGTTGGCGGAATGGTTCCCCGACGGGCGTCGGAAAGTCTCAGACGAGTACGACCAACCCGACCTGGCACGGGTGCTGGCGGCGATGAAAGCAAACCGGCACTTCACGTTGCTGCTGGCCTGGCGCCGCTACGTCGACACCACAGATGCGGGCAAGAAGTACGGGTACTCGCAGTTCTGCGCCCTGTTCACCGGTTATCTTCGCACCCACGATCTCGTCGCGGTGCTCCGCCACGAGCCGGGACGGGCGATGTTGGTGGACTGGGCCGGCGACACGATGGACATCGTCGACACCATCACCGGTGAAGTGGTCCGGGCCATCTTGTTCGTTGCGGTGCTTCCGTTTTCGGGGCTGATGTTTTGCCGCGCCTACGCGGATATGAAATCCCCCGCCTGGCTCGACGCCCACGTTCACGCATTCGCGTTCTTTGGAGGCGTCACGCAGATCATCGTGCCGGACAACCCGACGACGTCGACCCACCGAACCCACCAAGGCGATGCGGAGCGGGTCGTGAACGCCCGATATCAGCAACTCGCTGACCACTATCAGACAGCAATTGTCCCGGCCAGACCGAAAAAGCCGCGCGACAAGGCATCAGCCGAGAATGCGGTGAACGTCGTCAACAAACGCGTCATCGGCTATCTCGAAGACGATGTCTTCACGACCCTGAGCGAATTGAACACCGCAATCGAGGAACGGGTGCGAGAGATCAACCACGACATTCGCCGCGCCGACGACACCACCCGGTGGGAACGCTTCGACACCGAAGAGCGCGAGCTTTTGGGCTCGCTGCCTGATATCGGGTTCGAGGACGTCGAGTGGAAAGAGTTGAAAGCTGCCCGGAACTACCACGTCACCGCGGACACGCAACGCTATTCCGTGCCCTTTGCCCTAGCGGGCAAGCTGCTGCGGGTCCGGGTGACATCGTCTCGGGTGACGATCTTCGACGGCAACGACAGCATCTGCGAACACCCAAGGCTGACAGGTCGGAAGGGCCAGTACTCGACTCTTCCCGAGCATGTTCCGCCGCAGCACCGCGATATCGACGGGTTGTGGTCTAGGCGCTGGTTCATTGACCGGGCGCGCAGCGCCGGGCCGGCGACCGTCACGGTGATCGAGCAGATCCTCGACAGCCAAGCAATCGAAGCGCAAGGATACCTGTCCTGCCAGAACATCCTCGACGGCCTCGGCAAGAACAACCGAGAACGCTTGGAGGCCGCCTGCCAAGACCTCGTCAACCGCAAAGCCCATCCGACGTATTCCACTCTGAAACGGTTGATGGCGGCCATTGATAGTGACGTGAAAAAGCCCCGACCGGTGACCCCGGCGGCCTCGACACGCAAACGCAGCAGCACTGTCGTGTTCCGCGACACCGTCACGGACGTCTATGTCCGTGACGCCTCCCACTACGCCCGAAACGAGGACGGAAAGTGACGTTCACCAGCGTTGACTATGACAAGTTCCGCGCACTGCGCGTAACCCACGTCGCGACCCGGCTGGAGGAACTCATCCAAGACGAAGCCAACGACACCCTCACGCCAGAGCAGCTGTTCCTCACTGCGGTCGATGACGCGTTGGAATCCCGACGCGTCAGCCGGGTCGACAAACTCATCCGCCAGGCAGCCCTCCCCATCCCTGGCGCCACCGTCGCTGAGGTCGACTACCGCGAGGGACGCGGCATCACCGCCGTCAGAATGCGGCGCTATGCCGCCCATGACTGGCGCTTGGATGCGACCAACCTGCTCATCATCTCGCCTACCGGTGGCGGGAAAACCTACCTCGCCTGCGCGCTGGCCATCGGCGCTTGCCACAGTGAGCACTCCGTTCTCTACTCCCGGATGGACGACCTCGCCCGGAGACTCGTCATCGCTCGCGGCGACGGCATCGCGCATCAGAAACTGTTGAACGAGCTCTCCAACATCGATTTGCTGATCATTGATGATTTCCTGACCGTCGGTGTTGACAGCGACGCAGCCAGCGACTTGTTCGCGATCCTCGCGAACCGGGAGCACCGACTGCCGACGATGATCGCCTCGCAGACCGGACCCGCGCATTGGGTCGCCGAGCTGCCCGACCGCGTCGCGGCGGACTCAATCGTGAACCGCCTCGCCAACAACGCCCGCATCATCAACCTCGGCCAGATCGACATGCGTCAGCACCGAAACGACCAAGCCCGCGCCGAGAAGAGCTACTGGGAGTAACACCGGAGCGGCTCGGGCGCCAAGCTCGGGCCGCTACCCCCTCGTCAGAACAGCGCTACCACGTGCTCGGACGTGCGCTACCGCCAGGGGCTACTCGTCAGTAAGTAATTCTGCCGCCCGAAGTCCGCAAACGAACCCGCCAGCGCCCTCACGGGCGCGGTTGGCGCCGGTTCCGGGCGCCAACGCAGCCCGCCTACCGGCCAATCCTCGGCCCGGAGATGGGCACCCAGCGAACCCAGCGCCGCACTCCGAACGCGCCCTCGGCATCCGCCCCCTCCGGTTGCTACTTCAGGAGATCCGCGGTCGACAGCCCCCGGCCACCTTGCAAATCCGCGGCCGAGCGGATGCTCCCGGCCGGATCTCCTGAAGTAGCAACACCACCGGCGGGATCCTTGACGTGTGCTGAGGCAGTTCGGTTAGCTGAGACAGTTCGGTCCGAGGATGCTTTTGAGTTCGCCGAACAGGTCAGCGCTCACGGTCACGCGGTGCGGCAGCTCGAAGATCCGCGCCGTGTCACCCTTCACGAGCCTGATCCGCACCTCGGCGTCTCCCGCGTGGCGGGTCAGGATCTCCCCCAGCGCCTGCACGGTATCCGTGGTGGCGCGCGCCTCGGCGAGCGTCACCGAGAGGGTGCTCTGGTCGGATGCCTGCCCCAGCTCGGGTTGGAAGACGCTGAACGCGTGCAGGTTCATGCCGTCGTCCCGCATGCTCACCCGACCTCGAACCACAACCACGGCGTCGCTGATCAGCTCGGGCGCGAATTCCACGTAGGCCTTGCCCATGAACATCGCCGTGATCTCACCGCCGAAGTCCTCGACCTGGATCATGCCGTACTGGTTTCCGGACTTCTTCGCGGTGCGATGCTGCACACTCGTGATCAGGCCCGCCACCGTGACGGTGTCGCCGTCTTCCGCGGTCTCCGACGCGATCAGGTCGGCAATCGACGTGCTGGCGTGTTTCGCGAGCGGAATCTCCAACCCCGCGAGCGGATGATCGGAGACGTACAGGCCGAGCATGTCGCGTTCGAACGCCAACTTCTCCTTCTTGCTCCACTCGGGCCGCTCCGGCACCTGGTCGGTGTCCTGCGGCTCATCGAAGAGGCTGTCGAAGTCGAAACCGATGTTGCCGTTGACCTCTTCCCGCTTGATCTTGACCGCAGATTCGACCGCTGACTCATGGATCTCGACCATGCCGCGGCGCGTGGCCCCGAGCGAGTCGAACGCCCCGGCCTTGACGAGCGACTCAATCGTGCGCTTGTTGGCCACCGGCAGCGGCACCTTGCGCAGAAAATCGTGGAAGGACTCGAAGCGTCCCTGGGCTTCACGGGTCGCGCGAATGGCCTCAACGACGTTAAATCCCACGTTTCGCACCGCACCGAGCCCAAAGCGGATGTCGGTGCCCACGGCGGCGAAGAAACCGATCGACTCGTTCACGTCGGGGGCGAGCACCTTGATGCCCATGCGGCGACACTCGTTGAGGTACAGGGCCAGCTTGTCGCGGGAGTCCCCCACGCTCGTCAGCAGAGCGGCCATGTACTCGGCCGGGTACTTGGCCTTGAGGTACGCGGTCCAGTAGGACAGAACGCCGTAGGCGGCGGAGTGGGCCTTGTTGAAGGCGTAGTCCGAGAACGGCAGCAGGATGTTCCACACCGTCGTGACGGCATCCATGGAATAGCCGTTCTCTTTCATGCCGTTGGAAAAGCCTTCGAACTGTTTGTCCAGCTCGGACTTCTTCTTCTTACCCATGGCACGTCGCAGCAGGTCAGCCTCGCCGAGGGAGAACCCGGCAAGTTTCTGGGCGATCGACATGACCTGTTCCTGGTACACGATGAGGCCGTAAGTGTTGCCGATGACATCGGACAGGGCCTCTTCGAGTTCCGCGTGAATCGGAATGATCTCCTGCTGGCCGGTCTTGCGCAGCGCGTAGTTGGTGTGGGAGTTGGCACCCATGGGCCCCGGACGGTACAGGGCGATAACGGCCGAGATGTCTTCGAAGTTGTCAGGTTTCATGAGCCGCAGCAGGGAGCGCATGGGCCCGCCATCGAGCTGGAAGACGCCGAGCGTGTCGCCTCGAGCGAGCAGTTCGTAGGCGGCCGGGTCCTCGAGGCCAAGATCCTCGAGTATGGGGCGTTCGCCACGGTTCACCTCGATGTTGTCGAGGGTGTCATCGATGATCGTCAGGTTGCGAAGCCCGAGGAAGTCCATCTTGATCAGGCCGAGGGCCTCGGAGGCTGGATAGTCGAACTGCGTGACAACCTGGCCGTCGGCCTCGCGCTTCATGATGGGAATGATGTCGATCAGCGGGTCGGACGACATGATGACGCCGGCCGCGTGCACACCCCACTGGCGCTTGAGGTTTTCGAGGCCGAGCGCCGTGTCGAACACGGTCTTGGCCTCCGGGTCGGATTCGATCACGGCACGGAAATCGGCCGCCTCGCGGTAGCGGGGATGGTCCGTGTCGAACATTCCGGTGAGCGGAACGTCCTTGCCCATGATGGCCGGCGGCATGGCCTTCGTGAGCTTGTCGCCCATCCCGAACGGGAAGCCGAGAACGCGGCTGGCATCCTTGAGCGCCTGCTTGGCCTTGATCGTACCGTAGGTGACGATTTGCGCGACGCGCTCCTCGCCGTACTTGTCGGTGACGTAGCGGATGACTTCGCCACGGCGACGCTCGTCGAAGTCGACATCGAAGTCAGGCATGGACACACGGTCGGGGTTGAGGAAGCGCTCGAAGATCAGGCCGTGCACGAGCGGGTCGAGGTCGGTGATGCCCATCGCGTAGGCCACCATCGAACCGGCTCCCGAGCCACGGCCGGGGCCCACTCGGATGCCCTGCTGCTTGGACCACATGATGAAGTCGGCCACGACGAGGAAGTAGCCGGGGAAGCCCATCTGAATGATGATGCCGATTTCGTAGTCGGCGCGCTTGCGCACCTCGGCGGGGATGCCGTTCGGGTACCGTTTGGCGAGCCCGACCTCGTTCTCCTTGACGAACCAGCTCTCCTCGTTCTCGCCCTCCGGGCACGGGAAGCGGGGCATGTAGTTTGCCTTGGTGTTGAATTCCACCTCGCAGCGCTCCGCGATGAGCAGCGTGTTGTCACACGACTCCGGGTGGTCCCTGAACATGTGCCGCATCTGGGCGGCGGACTTGAGGTAGAACTCGCTCGAGTCGAACTTGAACCGGTTCGGGTCGTCCAGGGTGGATGCGGATTGCACGCACAGCAGTGCGGCGTGGGCGGTCGCATCGTGCGCGTGCGTGTAGTGCAGGTCGTTCGTTGCCAGGAGGGGAAGGTCGAGTTCCTTGGCCAGTTTGAGCAGGTCGGTCATGGTGCGGCGCTCGATGTCGATGCCGTGGTCCATGATCTCGCAGAAGAAGTTCTCCTTGCCGAAGATGTCTTGAAAGTCTCCGGCGGCCTTCTTCGCCTCTTCGTACTGTCCGAGGCGCAGGCGGGTCTGCACCTCACCACCCACGCAACCCGTCGTGCCGATGAGGCCGGTCGAGAACTCGCTGAGCAGTTCGCGGTCCATGCGCGGCTTGAAGTAGTAGCCCTCGAGGCTCGCCTTGGACGACAGGCGGAACAGGTTGTGCATTCCCTCCGTGCTTTCGGAGAGCAGGGTCATGTGGGTGTACGAGCCGGCGCCGCCGACGTCGTCACGGTTCTGCGCGCCGGTGCCCCACCGCACCCGGGTCTTGTCCCGCCGGTCGGTGCCGGGCGTGATGTAGGCCTCGGTGCCGATAATCGGCTTGATGCCGGCATCCGTCGCGGTACGCCAGAAATCGAAGGCACCGAAGACGTTTCCGTGGTCGGTGATCGCCACGGCGGGCATCTTCTGCTCGATCGCCGCGTTGATCAGGGGCTTCACCCTGGCCGCTCCGTCGAGCATCGAGTACTCGCTGTGTACGTGGAGGTGTACGAACGAGTCCGCCGAGGTCGAAGAAGTGCTCACTGTGCTCATTCTTTGGGCTAGTCGCCGCGTAGTACGGAAAGTCCGTACGCGAGGTCGGGCGCATACGGAGCGTTGAACGTGACCCACTCGTTCGATCCAGGGTGGGTGAACGCGAGTTGTTTGGCATGCAGCCACTGGCGGCCAAGGCCGAGCCTGGCCGTGATGCTGGGATCGGCACCGTACATGGCGTCACCAACGCAGGGATGCCGTTGCGCCGCCATGTGCACCCGAATCTGGTGCGTGCGTCCCGTCTCCAGGTGAATCTCGAGCAGGGAGGCCGAGGGAAACGCCTCAAGCGTTTCGTAGTGGGTTATGGCGTGCTTGCCTTCGCTCGTGACGGCAAATTTCCAGGCCGAACTGGGATGACGCCCGATCGGCGCATCGATGGTCCCGGCCAGCGGGTCAGGGTGACCTTGAACGACCGCGTGGTAGATCTTTTCCACCTCACGATCGTGGAAGGCGCGTTTGAGGGCGGTGTATGCAATCTCCGACTTCGCAACGACCATGAGACCGCTGGTGCCCACGTCGAGCCGGTGCACGATCCCCGCCCGCTCCGCCGCACCCGAGGTGGCGATTCGGTAGCCGGCGGCGGCCAACGCGCCCGGAACGGTCGGTCCAGTCCACCCGATACTCGGGTGGGCTGCGACACCGGACGGCTTATTGATGACGATGATGCTGTCGTCGTCATACACGACCGTGAGGTCTGGCACGGCGATGGGAACGATGCGCACGGGTTCCTTGGTCTGCCACGTGACCTCGATCCAGCTGCCGGCGTGAAGCCGGTCTGATTTTCCGGCGACAGACCCATCCAGGGTAACGCCGTGCAGCTCGCAGATTTCGGCCGCAAAGCTGCGCGAGAATCCGAACAGCTTGGCCAGGCCGGCGTCGACCCGCACCCCCTCGAGTCCGTCGGGGAGGTGCAGGGAACGAGACTGGGAGGTCATGGGGCAATTCCGCTGTGAGGCTTTGGTTCGTCGTGCGTTGATGCGACCGGAGGCGTCTCCGGCCCGGCGGCGGCATCCGTCGCCTTAACGGACTTGGCATCGACGACCTTTTCGCCGTCGAGACCGATACCGCGAATGGTCAGGATCATGAAGATCACCATGCTCGTGACGATCGACATGTCGGCCACGTTGTAAATGGCCGGGATCAACCACGGCGTCGACAGAAAGTCGACGACATGGCCCTCACCGAAGCTCGGCTCGCGCACGAGACGATCGGTGAGATTACCGAGCACTCCGCCGAGGAGAAGCCCGAAGACGAGCCCCCACGTCAGCGAACGGATACGTCGGGCAAACCAAATAATGAAGACGACGACCGCAGCGGCGATGATGGAGAAGATCCACGTCGAACCACTGGCGAGGGAAAACGCCGCGCCCGGGTTCCGGACGAAGTGCAGTTGCAGCACACCGTTCAGAACCCGGACGATTTCTCCCTCGGCCATGTTGGCCACGACGAGGTATTTACTCACCTGGTCGAGAGCGTAGATTCCCAGCGCAACGAGCGCGAGGATGATCAGCGCTCGAGTGCCACGCTTTGTGCGGGTCTTAGTCGCCAAAGCCCTAGAAGCTGGACTTCGAGTCGCTCTTCACACCGGCGCCAACGGGCGACGTGGCGTCGAGATCGTGAAGCTGACCCTCGATGTAGCTCTTGAGCTTGAGGCGGTACTCACGCTCAAACGTACGCAGATCCTCGATCTTCGTTTCCAGAACCGAACGCTCCCCGTCGAGGACCTTCATCTGATCGCGCTGCTTGGCTTCGGCCTCGGCGATAACGCGAGCGGCCGTGGCGTGTCCCTCAGCAATGAGGGCGTCGCGCTTCTCAGCGCCTTCCTTCACGTGCTCTTCGTGCAGGCGGCGAGCCAGCTGCAGCAGGTTGGTCGTGCCCGCGGTCTCGTCGATGGGCTCGGGCACGACGGCGGCAACCGGTGCTGCCTCGGCCCGCTTGACGGGTTCGACAACGGCCTCCGGCGCGGCAACGGCCGCAGGAGCGCTGACGGTCTCGGCAATGACGCCGCCGTCTGCGGTAATGCGGGCCTTGAGGTCCTCATTTTCCTGTGTGAGGCGACGCAACTCGACGACGACCTCGTCGAGGAAGTCGTCAACCTCGTCCTGGTCGTATCCCTCACGGAACTTGGTCGACTGGAACCGCTTATTGACTACATCTTCCGGAGTTAGCGCCATGGCTTTCCACCCTTAGAACTTGATACTTATGCGAACAGTTGGTTTGTGTGCAGCTCTGTTACCGAGCTGCCATGGCTCGTGCTTGCGCGCGAGGGACACCGGATAAGAATACATGTTGCGTTCCCGGCCCGGTGTGCAGGGCGGCATTTGCGTGTGAGGCGTGTCGCTCAGAGTCGCTGCACGATACCAGCGAGCGACATGCCGACAATCGTGCACAGCATGGTAAGCGTAAACCCGAAGTCAAAGGCGATGGGTCCCACCCGGAGGGCGGGAACGAGCCGACGGAAGAAACGAACCGGCGGGTCGGTGAGCGTGTAGACCATTTCGACGAGAACGAGGACGAATCCCTGCGGACGCCACCCCCGATTGACCCCGCGAACAAGGTCAACGATGAAACGCCCCCAGAGCACAAAAAAGTACAGGAGAAAGACAAAATACAGGAGGTTTCCGAGCAAACTCACGCGAGGTACTAGGCCTGAGCGAAGAAGGACGCCTCTTCGGCGGATTCTTCAGTTGCGGTGTCGCCGGAGACGACGACGTGGGCCGGTGACAGCAGGAAAACCTTCGCGGTGACGCGCTCGATCTTGCCGTACAGCCCCTGAGAGAGGCCGCTCGCGAAGTCGATGAGGCGACGCGCATCGGCATCGCTCATCTGCGACAGGTTGATGATCACGGGGATGCCGTCACGGAACGACTCGGCGATGACCTGGGCGTCGCGGTACTGGCGGGGGTGAACGGTGAGAATTTCATTCATTTCGGACGCGGCCACATTCTGGGGGGTCGAAGTCTTTCGTAAAGGGGTAACGGGAGCACGCCCGCTGGTGCTCTGGGCGTTGCCGTGTGAGGCACTGCCCTGAGTGGAACGCTCGGCAGGTGCGTGACCCGCGTTGTGCGCTGTGGCGGCCGGAACCGCGGCGACACGAGCCGCGGCGGGCGCCTCGTACTCAAGCTCTTCGTCTGCCAGACCCAGGTAGACCATGGTTTTCTTGAGCGGGTTAGACATGTCGACCTCCGTGTTGTTGAGCTTCTCTGTCGAGATTAACTGGTTCCGGGCGTTTCCCGGTGATTGCGGTGCCAATTCTTAGGTGTGTCGCACCCTCGAGGATGGCCGCGGGGTAGTCCTGGCTCATTCCCATGGAGAGGTGTGTGGCCTGCGGAGCAGCGCTACGGATGCCCTCGCTGAGCTCGCGAACGTAGGCAAACGACCGTCGCGGTTCCGCATGCAGCGGGGCCACGGCCATGAGGCCTAACAGCCGCAGTCCCTCGGACTGCTGCACCCGATCGACGAGAGCCGACAGGTCCGCCGGATTCACTCCACCGCGAGCCGGATCATCCGTGAGGTTGATCTGGATGAAGCAGTCCACGGTGGTGTCTGGGGAGGCCAATGAATCCACGAGCGAGACACGGTCCACGGAGTGAATGACGTTCGCATAGGCGCGCACCTGCCGCGCCTTTTTGCCCTGCACCTGGCCGATGAAATGCCAGTTGAGGTCGAGTTCAGCGAGTTCGGCGACCTTGGCTTGCGCCTCCTGATGCCGGCTCTCCCCCACGTCCCGTACTCCCAGCGCGGAAAGCGCTCGGATAACAGCCGCCGGATGAAACTTCGTGACCACGATTGTGGTGATGTCAGCGTCATCGCGCCCGGCGGCGCGAGCGGCATCCGCTATACCGGCGCGCACGCTGTCGAGACGTTTCGTCAGACCCGGGTCGGCGATCAAGTCCGTGGAACCGGCAACTGAAACCGGGCGCGAGCCACGTGGCCCCTGCCCGGTCTCGGAGCTATCGTTATTACTTGAGGAAATCGGGGATGTCCAGGTCATCGGACTCTTCTTCAAAAGCCGGGTCGGCCGCGGTGGTGCCGCCCGCGGTAGAATCAGCCGACGACCAGACCGAAGCGGCCGCATCGCCTTCCGAGAACGAACCGGAGTTGAAGGACGGGCCTTCCTTCGTTGCGGGGCCGGCAGTGGCCGTTCCCGCACCGGCGGCAACGCCGGCAGCCACGAGGTCAGCTCGGCGCACCTCGACGGCCTTGGCGCCCGGTTCGCCGCCATCAAATCCGGCCGCGATGACGGTTACACGAACCTCGTCGCCGAGGGTGTCATCGATCACCGCACCGAAGATGATGTTGGCTTCGGGATGTACGGCTTCCTGCACGAGGCGCGCCGCGTCGTTGATCTCGAAGATTCCAAGGTTCGACCCGCCCTGGATGGACAGCAGCACACCGTGGGCGCCGTCGATGCTTGCTTCAAGCAGCGGAGAGGCAACGGCGAGTTCGGCTGCCTTGATGGCACGATCAGCGCCCCGAGCCGAACCGATCCCCATAAGCGCGGAGCCCGCACCCTGCATGACCGACTTGACGTCAGCGAAGTCGAGGTTGATCAGACCGGGGGTCGTGATCAGGTCGGTGATGCCCTGCACGCCGGCGAGGAGCACCTGGTCCGCCGTGGCGAAAGCTTCAAGCATGCTGATTCCGCGGTCGCTGATCTCCAGCAGGCGGTCATTCGGCACGACGATGAGGGTGTCAACCTCGTTCTTGAGCGAGGCGACACCGGTCTCGGCCTGGGCCTGGCGGCGCTTGCCTTCGAAGCCGAAGGGCTTGGTGACAACACCAATGGTGAGCGCGCCGATGGACTTCGCAATGCGGGCGACGACGGGGGCGCCACCGGTACCGGTTCCACCACCCTCACCGGCGGTGACGAAGACCATGTCGGCCCCGGCCAAAGCCTCTTCGATTTCTTCGGCGTGATCCTCGGCGGCTCGACGGCCAACCTCGGGGTCAGCACCCGCACCAAGGCCGCGAGTGAGGTCGCGACCGACGTCCAGTTTCACGTCGGCGTCACTCATCAGAAGCGCTTGGGCATCCGTATTGATCGCGATGAACTCGACTCCGCGGAGACCGAGCTCGATCATGCGGTTGACGGCGTTCACGCCGCCACCGCCGATTCCGACGACCTTGATGACCGCTAGATAATTCTGGTTGTTTGACACGTCCGGCCTCCGGTGGAACCCTAAACCTTTACTCGAAGTTTAAAGTTATGCTGAGTATGCAATTGCTGATTTCGAAGCTATGCGTGACAGCGCGCTGCTTGGGGAGGCGCGCCCGCGTGTCGCGAAGTGTTGCGAGATTTCTGTCAGGTCACCGCAGCACCGCGCTGTTCGGTGACGACACATCGTATTCGTTCACGCTACCCGTGGGGTGTCCCACCATCAGGGCGGCCAGGACGACCGCCTTGAGTTCGGATTGTTCCGCACTCCCCCAGACGACCTTGGCTCCCCCAATGAGACCCAGGGTGACGTCATCGGTCGTGGCGGCTGCCACGGAGTCGAGTTCGGTTCGAATGCCGTCCGGGAGGGCGTGGATGACCTCGCCCGCGGCCAGGAACCCCGCGCTTCCAACACCGTCCGGCGCCTCGATCTGAGGGTAACCGGCGGGCCTTTCCGCCGAGGATTCGATGCGCACGCCGGCGGCGTCAACGAGGTCGAAGCCCGTCTCGCTCGTGATCACGCCAATCGGCTCACGTTCCACGATACGCACGACCAGTGTCCCTGGCGGACGACTCTCGGTCACGAAGCTCTCGATGAGCGTGAACGATGCGAGCTGCTCCTTCACCCGCGTGAAGTCGATGAGTGGCAGCGGAGTGCCGATCTGATCGTCGAGGGCGCCCACGACCTGCTCGGTGCCGACCCGGTCGGCTCCGACGACGTCAATCGTGCGCAGCGCCATGAGCGGCGAGTACGCAGCGGCGATGACGCCACCGAGCAGCACGACGCTGGAGCCGAGCGCGACGGTCCAGATCGTGCGCCGACGGCGGGAACGCCACGTGAAACGACGCACCTCCGCGCGTTCAAAGCGCTTTCTGGCTCGCCGCGCACCCCGAAGGACGGCGCCTGCCGCTGCCGCTCCTGACTTCTCGGCGGGCGCTGCGCCGTCCTTTCCCGAGCGGATGCCCGACACGGAAGCGAGCGCGTCGGACTGCACCACGATCGGTTCGGTGCGCGCATCCCGGGGCGACGAACTGGAGGGTTTGCGACCGGTGGAACCGGCCGATTTCCTTCCCGACGGGGCTGCGGGCCCCTTCCCGCGCTCCCCCGGGCCGGGAAGGGTCGGGCGATCAAAACTACCTGGTCGTTTCATACCGGGCGTGTGCTCATTCGCGTGTCGCGCGAAGCGCGTCGAGCAGCTGGGGAACGATGCGATACACGTCACCACAGCCGAGTGTCACCACGAAGTCGCCCTCCTGGGCAATCGTGCCGAGGTAGTCGGCGGCATCCTGCCAGTCGGGCACGAACGCCACGTGGGCGGGATCGGCGAACCGGCCGGCGACGAGTGCGCCCGTCACTCCGGGCTCCGGGTCTTCCCTGGCGCCGTAAACGTCGAGCACGATGGTGTGATCCGCGTTGTTCTCGAGGGCGTCGGCGAATTCCTGGGCGAACAGCCGGGTGCGAGAGTACAGGTGCGGCTGGTGCACGGCAATGATGCGCCCGCCGCCCACGACCGTGCGGGCCGCGGAGAGCGCCGCTGCGACCTCCGTCGGGTGGTGCGCGTAGTCGTCATACACGCTCACTCCGCCGACGGTGCCGTGCAGTTCGAAGCGGCGTTGGGTGCCACCGAAGTCGCTGATGGCCGCGAGGGACCCGGCCGGGTCAAGTCCGAGACCTACGAGCACCGCGAAAGCTCCGGCCGCGTTGATGGCGTTGTGCTTGCCGGGGATGCGCAGCGTGGTCTCGTAATCGGCGCCCTGCCAGGCGATGCTGAATCGCACGGGTCCGTCGGTGACGATGGAATGCACGCGCACGTCGGCTCCGGCGGCTTCGCCGAACGTGATCACGCGTGCCGCGGACAGGCTCTCGGTCACACGAACGGCGCCCACGTCATCGGAGGAGATGACGACGAGCTCGCTCGCCTTGTGCGCGAAGTCCACGAACGCGGTCTCGAAGGCTTCGAGCGAACCGTAGTGATCGAGGTGGTCGGGGTCGACGTTCGTGATCAGGGCAATGCTGGTGTTGTAGAGCAGGAAGGAACCGTCCGACTCGTCGGCCTCGACCACAAACAGGTCATCCGTGCCGCCGGCGGAGCTGACGCCGAGCGACTCAATCACGCCGCCGTTCACGAAGCTGGGATCGTGGCCCAGGCCGAGCAGTCCGGTCACGATCATCCCGGTCGAGGTGGTCTTACCGTGCGCTCCGGCAACCGCAACCAGGCGTTGGTGCTGAACAAGCCACGCGAGCGCCTGCGCGCGGTGCAGAACGGGAATGCCCCGCTCCTTGGCGAGCACGTACTCCGGATTGTCCTGCCACAGCGCGCCCGTGACCACGAGCGTGTCGGCGTCGCCGACGTTCGCGGCGTCGTGGCCGATCATGATGCGTGCGCCCAGCTCACGCAGAGCCAGGACGTTATCGGATTCCCGTACGTCCGAACCGGTGACGGTGTAGCCCTTGCCGAGGAAGAGTCGGGCTATTCCGCTCATGCCCGAACCACCGATGCCGACGAAGTGCACGGCCCCGAGGTCGTCGCCGATGGTCACAGTGAGGTCGGGCTTTATCACGGGTGTATACGCTCTTCTCGGCTTGGTGTTTCTTCAATACGTTGGGAACAACTTGGCGCTTCGTCTACAACGTTACGCGGTGATCGGGTGAGCGGTGAAGCGGTTGGTATTCAGTGAGCCTGGATGATGAGTTCGAGCATCCGGGCCGACCCATCACGAATCCCCACCGAGGCGGCGGCCGTGCCCATGGCTTCCACGCGGTGGGTGTCGGCCAGGAGCGGAACGAGCGAGTCGATCACCCAGCCCGGGAGAAATTCCGCGTCGTCGACGAGCAGGGCGCCGCCGGCAGCAATGACATCCGCGGCGTTGAAACGCTGTTCCCCATTTCCCACGGGGTACGGCACATATACGGCGGGAATTCCGAGGGCGCACAGTTCACTGACCGTGGCCGCGCCGGCCCGCGAGACCGCGAAATCGGCGGCCGCCAAAGCGAGGTCCATTCGGTCGCAGTAGTCGACCAGTCGATAGTGATCGAGGTGCGGATCTGCCACCTCGCCGCGGTCCCCCTGAATATGAAGCACCTGCCATCCGGCCGCAACGAGCGCCGGGGCACTCTCGAGAATCGTGTTGTTGAGCCGCCGGGCGCCGAGGGACCCCCCCGTCACGAGGAGCGTCTTACGGCCGTGATCAAGACCGAAGAAATTCTCCGCCTCCTCGCGCATGGCGGCCCGGTCGAGACGTTCGATCTCGGGCCGCAACGGCATCCCCACGAAATGCGCGTGCCGAATGGAGGTTCCGGCAAAGGCGACGCCGACCTTCGTGGTGAAGAGGGCGCCGAGCTTGTTGGCCAGTCCCGGCTTCGCGTTCGCCTCGTGGATCACAATGGGCACGCGCAGGCGACGCGCCGCCAGATAGGCGGGCGTCGAAACGAACCCTCCAAAACCGACGACAACATCGACGCCACGCGAACGGATGAGGTCGGCCACGCCGCTCACGGCCGCGTTGAACCGAGCGGGAAAGCTGAAGGCCAACCGGTTCAGGCGGCGAGGAAACGGTACTCGGGGCACGAAAACGAGTTCGTACCCGCGCGCCGGAACCAGCCGTGCCTCGAGGCCTTCGCTCGTGCCCAGGGCAATGATGACGGCGTCCGGTTCCCGGGCTCGAAGCGCATCGGCAATGGCGAGCAGCGGGTTCACATGGCCCGCGGTGCCGCCGCCGGCCAGAAGATAGGTGGTCACTTTGCGGTACTCCCTGTGTGCTGGCCCCGCGCAAAGGACAAGACGATTCCAATTGCCACGAGTGTGGTCATCAGGGCGGTGCCTCCGGCCGAGATGAGCGGTAGTGGAACCCCGAGCACGGGGAAGACTCCGAGCACCACGCCGATGTTCACGAGCGCCTGTCCGATTATCCACACCATGACGGCGGCCGTCGTGATGCGGGCCATGACACTCGTGCTCGCACGCATTACACGAAGGAAAGCGAACGCGAGCAGGACGAACATGCACAGCACGACGATGGCGCCGATGAGTCCGAGTTCCTCCCCGATGATGGCAAAAATGTAGTCGTTGTCTGCTGCGGGGAGCCAGGACCATTTGGCCTTCGAGTTGCCGAGCCCCACACCGAGGATGCCACCATTGGCGAGGGCCCAGGTGCCGTGCAGCGGCTGCCAGCAGCTCGCAGAAATTGGTCCGGTGAGTTGGTCGCAGCCCTCGTTGACGAAGCTCATGATGCGCGTGAGGCGGTTACTGCTGGTCAGTGCGAGGATGACGGCTCCCAGCGCGCCGACCGCGATGGGAGCGGCCAGCAGTCGCAGCTTCACGCCGGCGAAGAACAGCGCGCCGAACAGCAGCCCGGCCATGATCATGACTGTTCCAAGGTCGCCGCCAATCATGACGAGCAACACGGAGCCCCCACCGACGCCGAAGACGGGAATGAAAACGTGGCGCCAGTCGTCGAGGCGGTCTTTCTTCTGCTCCAGGATCATGCCCAGCCACACGACGAGGGCCATCTTGATGCCCTCGGACGGCTGGAATTGTATTCCGCCGATGGACAACCAGTTGGTGTTGCCGGCAATGGTGTAGCCCATGGGAGTGAACACCACGAGGCACTGCAGGAATGACGCGATAAGAAGGGCAGGCCAGGCCACGCGCTTCCAGAATGCGATCGGCATGTGGCTCGCCAGAAGCATGAGGGGCACGCCGATGAGCGCAAACACGCCCTGCCGAATGATTCCGCCAAAGAAACCGGCGTTGGCCAGGTAGGAGTCAACGGACGATGAGGAGAGCACCATGACGAGCCCGAAGGCAACCAGGAACATCGTCGTGCCGAGCAGCAGGAAGTAGTTCGTGGACTCTGCCTTGAACAACCGGCCGACGCTGATACGCGCTGACACGCCCCTGGCGTGGATGCTCTGGGGCTCTTCTGCTGTCGGCGTGGGGGCCGCCGCGGGACGCCGCGGCCCCGTGCGTGGGACGGTGGCCATGCTCACCTTCCAAGAAATTGATGTACGGCCTGATTGAACGCTTTACCCCGCTCGGCGTAACTGTTGAACTGATCCATCGACGCCGCCGCCGGGGCCAGCAAAACCACGTCGCCGGCCCGGGCCACGCTTGCAGCCAGTCTGACTGCTCCCGGCATGACCTGTTCAGTGTCGTCTGACTCGACCTCAAAGACCGGCACCAGGGGCGCGTGTCGCGCAAATGCGTCACGCAGCGCCAGTCGGTCGACCCCGATGATGACCGCTCCCCGCAAACGGGAGGCGTGCTTGCGAACGAGCTCATCGACGTTCACGCCCTTGAGCAGGCCGCCGACGAGCCAGACCACGGAGTCGAACGACGCAAGTGAAGCGTCGGCGGCGTGCGGGTTCGTAGCCTTTGAATCATCGATCCAGTGGATTCCTTCATGAAGGGCCACCACCTCGATCCGGTGGGCATCAAGGTGGAACGTAACAAGCGCGGACCGCACCGTTTCCGGGTCAACGCCAAAGGAACGAGCGAGAGCGCTCGCTGCGAGCACGTCGGCAACGACGTGGGGCGCCGACAGGCCCGCACCGGCAAGCTCCGTGAGCGTGGCTAATTCCAGTGCCTGCTCAAAGCGGTCGTCCAGGAAGGCACGATCACACAGGATGCCTTCGACGATGCCCAGTTCGCTCGGACCCGGCACGCCAAGGCCGAAGCCAATCGCCCGTGCCCCTTCCCGAACCTCGGCGTTCTCGACCATTCGCAGTGTCGCCGCATCCGCTTTGTTGTAAATGCAGGCGACCCCGGTGTTGAAGTAGACGGTTGCCTTCGCCTCCCGGTAGGCCTCGGCCGAACCGTGCCAGTCCAGGTGGTCGTCCGCCACATTCAGGCAGACACTCGACCAGGGTTGCAGGGCTCCCGGCCCGGTGCGGGGCAGGTGGTGCAGCTGGTAGCTCGAAAGCTCAACCACGAGCACGTCCCAGCCCTGCGGGTCCCGGATGGCGTCGAGTACGGGCACGCCGATATTGCCGCACGGTGCGACCCGGTAGCCGGCGGAAGCGAGCATCGTCGCCGCAAGCTGCACGGTGGTGGTCTTGCCGTTGGTGCCCGTCACGAGCAGCCACTCGGCAGGAACTCCCATCTTGTTGCGCAATCGCCAGGCCAGCTCGATGTCGCCCCACACCGCGATGCCCTGCGCGCGTGCCCAGTTGAGGAGCACGTGGTCCGGGTGAAAGCCGGGTGACACGATGACAAGGTCCGCCTGGTGCGCCGCCAACTCCGCGGGGACCTCGCTGAGGTCGGACTGCACCAGGGCGACGCCGAGCACGTTCAGGAGCTGCGCACGTTCGTCGGGGCCACCGGACGCGACCACGAGAACATCTGCTCCGAGTTCGGCCAGGGTATCCGCGGCCGCGAAACCGGTGACGCCCAGTCCGAGCACGGCCACCCGCAGGTTTGTCCAATCGGCGTGCCAGCTCGTGAGCCCGTCGAGTCGGCTCGCCGGGACACCGGCGACAGGAATCTCACTCATCGGGTCGGAACCGCCGAAAGCCACTCAAGGTAGAACGTGCCAACACCGGCGGCGACGAGCAGACCGCCGATGATCCAGAAGCGCACGACGACCGTGACCTCCGCCCAGCCCTTGAGCTCGAAGTGGTGGTGGATGGGACTCATCAGGAAGATGCGCTTTCCCCGAGTGACCTTGAAGTAGGCGCGCTGCACGATGACGGAGCCGGACTCGATCACGAAGAGACCACCGATGAGCACCAGGAGGAGCTCGGTGCGGCTGAGGACAGCGAGGGCGGCGAGTGCGCCACCGATGGCCAGCGATCCGGTATCGCCGAGGAAGATCTTGGCGGGAGAGGTATTCCACCACAGGAATCCGATCAGTCCACCGACGATAGCGGCCGATACGACAGCGAGGTCCAGGGGATCACGAATTTCGTAGCACCGATACAGGTCGGTCGAATCGGAACCGCCGCTGAAGCAGGACTGGTTGAACTGCCAGAATCCGATCACGATGAAGGATCCGATCGCCAGGATCGACGAGCCCGTCGCGAGCCCATCAAGGCCGTCCGTGACATTGACACTGTTGGACGTCGCGGCGACGATGAGGCAGATCCACACGATGAACACGATCAGGCCCAGGATCGCGCCGAGGTTCATGAAGTCCAGCGACGTGTCACGGATGAATGAGACGTGCGTTGACGCGGGCGTCAGGCCGTTCCTGTTCGGGAACTGGAGCGACAGCCAGGCAAACACGCCGGCCACGAGCACCTGGCCGGCGATCTTGGACCAGCCGCCCAGCCCCAGGCTTCGCTGGTTGCGGGTCTTGAGGAAGTCGTCGACGAAACCGACGAGACCGAGACCGACCATCATGAACAGCACCAGCAACGGGGAGGCCGTGATCGGCTCCCCCTGGCTGAGCTTGGCGGTGAAGAAGCTGATCACGACGCCGAAGATGAGGATGATGCCACCCATCGTGGCGGTGCCGCGCTTGGCATGGTGGCTCTTGGGGCCGTCGTCGCGGATGAACTGTCCCCAGCCGAGCTTGTGGAACAGCCGGATGAACAGCGGTGTCAGAAAGAGGGTGAAGGCGAGCGACAGCGCGCCGGCCAGCAATAGTGCTCTCACGAGAAAAGGTCTCCCAACCGGTCACCCAGGAAACGCAGTCCCGCGGAATTTGATGACTTCACCAGGACGGTGTCGCCAGGCTGCACGAGGGTGCGCAGCAGCTCAAAGGCTTCGTCCGCTGTGTCGACGTAGGCGGATTCGCCGTCCCACGATCCCTCATTGATCGTGCTGATATGCATGCGCCGTGCGCCTTGACCAACAACGATCACCTGCGAAATGTTGAGACGAACGGCGAGCAGGCCGACGCGATCGTGCTCCTCCCCCGCCAGAGAACCGAGCTCGGCCATCTCACCGAGAACGGCGATGGTGCGGCTACCCGGCTCAGCAATCTGCGCCAGGGTCTTGAGCGCCGCCGTCATCGAGTCGGGGCTCGCGTTATAGGCATCGTTGATGACCGTGACGTTATCGCGCCCACCCAGAACCTCCATGCGCCAGCGCTCGGCCCGCTGCACGGATTCCAGCCCGGCCACGATGATATCGAGGGGAACGCCGAGCACTTCGGCTGCCGCGGCAGCCGCAAGGGCGTTCATCACATGATGTTCGCCGAGGACCCGAAATGTCACCGGGCGGAACTCGCCGGAGGTGAGGTGCAGCACGAAGGTGGTTCCGGCGCGGCTGGCACGCACATCGGTCGCGCGTACCATCGCGTTGCCGTATTCACCGAAGAAGACGACGAGGGCGCCGGTCTTTTCACTCATGTGGGCGACGCGGGGGTCGTCCGCGTTCAACACTGCGACATCCGTTGGCAACAGCTCGGTCACCATTTCGGATTTCGCGCGCACCGTCGCATCGAGGTCCCCGAATTCGCCGGCATGCGCCAGGCCGACCGAGAGCACGATGCCGATATCAGGTCGCACGAGACCAACGAGTCGGGCAATCGCCCCGACCGCGCTCGCGCCCATTTCCACGACGAGGTACGCCGTGTCGTGAGTGACCTCCAGCATGGTCATGGGGGCACCGACCTGGTTATTGAAGGATCCCCGGGCGGCCACGGTTGGACCGACGCGTTCGAGAATCTCGCGAAGCAGGTTCTTGGTCGTTGTCTTGCCATTCGAACCGGTGACGGCCACGACCTTGAGTCGGCCCTCCGAGCGCACTCGGGATACGACGGTCGACGCGAGCGATCCGAGAGCCACAACCACGTCGGCGACCACGATTTGGGCCACGGGAAGGTCAAGCACGCGTTCGACGAGCAGGAGCACGGCGCCGCGCTCCGCCGCAAGCGGAGCGTAGAGGTGACCGTCGGTCGTTGCGCCGGGCTTGGCGACGAAGATCGAGCCCTGCACGACTTCACGGGAGTCGGTTTGCACGCTTCCGTTCACGAGTCGCTCGGGGTCCGCCTCGCCCGCCGGTAGGTGGAGCACACCGTCGACGGTGTCGGCGATGTCGCGCAGGGAAAGGGCAATCACTTACAGCCACCCTGCGTCACGGAGCGCCTGGCGAGAATCGTCACGAGCTGAATAGGGAATCTTGACACCGGCAACCTCATGATAGTTTTCGTGGCCGGGGCCAGCGTACAGGATCGCATCGCCCTCACCGGCAAGCGCCAACGCCTGGCGGAATGCCGCTTGCGGATTGGCGACTTCGTAGAATTCACCGTTGGGAACGGCTGCACGAGCCGCGTCCAACAGCGCGGCGCGGATGCTCGCCGGGTCTTCGAAGCGGGGATGAAAGTCGGTCACAACAACGACGTCTGCACCGCGAGCGGCAATGGCGCCCATGTCGGCCCGCTTGGTCGCGTCGCGGTCACCGTCGGCACCGAACAACATGATGAGGCGCCCCGGCGTGAACTTTCGAATGGCGGCGAGCGTGTTCAGGAACGCATCAGGACTGTGTCCGTAATCAACGTAGACGAGCGGTCCCGTGGATCCGGAGATGAGCTCGGCACGCCCCGGAATGTACGCATCGATGCCACCATCGCGCTCCAGGGCATGAGCGATTTGGTCGAGGTCGAAACCTGATTCCACGAGCATCACGATTGCAAGGGCGGCGTTGGCTGCCATGTACCAGCCCATGAGCGGCACGCGGGTCTGCAGGCGGCGCGCGCCGGGACCCTCGAGAACGAATTCTGTGTAGGTGGCATTCTCGCCCACAACGGTCATGCGCCAGTCGGCGGGGACATCCGCATGGTTGCTGATCGTCGTCACGGGAATACGGCACTCGGCGACGATGCGCTGGCCCCAGACCGAGTCGACGGTGACGACACCACGCCGAGAGCGATCCGGGGTGAAGAGCTCGAGTTTGGCCTGGAAGTAATCATCCATGGCCGCGTAATCGTCGAGGTGGTCGTGGCTCAGGTTCGTGAACCCGGCCACGTCGAAGACGAGGCCGTCCACGCGGTGACGACTGAGGGCCTGCGCCGAGACCTCTATGCCGACGGCGCGCACCTCTGCCTCTCGCATTCGAGCGAGCAGCGCGTGCAGCTCGCTGGCCTCCGGTGTTGTCAGTGAACTGGTGACGGCCAGGTCACCGATGCGTCGTTCCGCCGTGGACGTCAGGCCCGATGTGACGCCGAGCTGGTTCAGGATGCCGAACAGCAGGTACACGACACTGGTCTTGCCGTTCGTTCCTGTGACCGCGAAGAACGTGGCGGGGTTTTCCTCGGTGCGATATATCCATGCCGCTATCGTCCCCAGTGCCGCCCGAGCGTTCTCGGTGACGATAATCGGCAGGCCGCTCTCTGCGGCCAGGCGTGCCCCCCGTTCGTCGGTCAGTATGGCAACAGCTCCCGCCTCGCGGGCAGCGGCGGCATAGGACGCACCGTGGCTGTGTTGGCCGGCGACGCCGACGTAGAGGTCGCCGGGTTGCACCGTTCGCGAGCTGAGGCTCACACCGGTTACAAAGACGTCGGCGAGGTCGCCGTGCGCTTCAAGGTTGAATTCTTCGACGAGTCCCGACAACGACCGCGGAACGGGATGCTGGGGACGGAGAGCCGAGGGTGCCAGGTTGGTCACAGGGCTCACTTTCTCACCGGGAGGTGGGGAGGTCAGGGGCTGGATCCCCCGAGGGCACCGCCCGGTACTTTTTCAACACCTGGCTCATGACCTCCTGAAAGACCGGAGCGGGTGCGGCGGACGAGTTCAGTTTAACAGGGTCGGCCAAGCTGACCGAAACGACGTACTCAGGATCGTCCGCTGGAGCAAAGCCCGAGACGGACACGAGGTAACCCTTGGAATAGCCGCCCCTGCCATTGGGCATCTGCGCGGTTCCGGTTTTCGCGGCCACTCGGTAGCCGGGAATGTTCCAAACGTTGCTCACCCAGCTGTTGTTGTACACCATTTCGAGCACCTCGGAGGTTTCGTTGGCCGACTTCTCGGAGAGAACTCGCGTTCCCGTGGTGTCGGGCTGGCCCGTGGTCGTACCGTCGGCGTGTCGGCAGCCTTCCACGAGCTGGACGGGCATCCGCACACCGTCATTGGCTATCGTCTGGTAAATGCTGGCGACCTGCAGTGCGGTGGTCGTGAGGCCCTGGCCAAACATCGTGGCATACGCGGTCTGCGCGTCCCACTCCTGGTAGGGATGAAGAATTCCACCGTCCTCCCGCGGGAAACCGGCGCGGGTGGATGTTCCCACGCCGAACTTGGTCAGGTAGTCGTAGCGTTGCTTCGCAGTGAGCATCTCGCCGAACTTGGACATGCCCGTGTTGGAAGAGTCGACCAGCACGTCCGACATCGTCATCTGCTGGTCAGGGTGCTGGTGGCTGTCGTTGATGTTGGCGCCGTTCGACGGCAGGTAGCGATACGGGGCCAGCACCGTGGTATTCAGATCGGCAACACCGGCGTCAAGCACGGATGCCGCGGTGAGGGCCTTAAGGGTCGATCCGGGTTCGAAGGACTCCGTGAAGGCACGGGAGCCGCGGTCGTCGGGGTCGCTGGTGCCGCCGACGTTATTGGGGTCAACGGATGGATAGTCCGCGACCGCGAGGAGCTTGCCCGTCTTGGCATCCTGGACAACGGCTGTACCCCACGCCGCACCCGTTTCCTGCGCCCGCGCGGCGAGTGTTTGCTGCACGAAGAACTGAAGATCAGAGTCGATGCTCGTGACAACGTCTCCGCCGTCCACCGCCTCCTTCGTCGTGTTGCTGCTCCCGGGGATCCGAACGCCGTCGGCTCCCTTCTGGTACGTTTCCGTGCCGTTCTCGCTCGCCAGGCAGGCATCCTGTCCGATTTCGAGTCCCGCCTGGGCTTTGCCCTCCCCGGACACGAATCCGACAATGTTTCCCGCCACGGCACCGTTCGGGTAGACCCGGCTGGGGTTGGTCCGCGGGTACAACCAGGGAATATCGAGCTTGTTGATGGCGCGAAGCGCGTCAACATCGACCTGTTTCGTGATGTAGGCGAAATCAGATTTGGGGTTGTCAGCGAGGGCATCGGAGATGATGAGCTGGATCGCGTCGCCACTTTGGCCGGTGACAGCGCCCAGTTCTGCGGATGCCTGAGCGACCGTTACCGTCGCCCGCTTGTCGCTCCCGTCAATCGCCCTGGTGAACTTCCCCACGTTCTTGGGTGAGACGGTGATATCGTAGCGCATCACCGATTCGGCGAGCACGACCCCGCCTTCCGTGACGATTCCGCCGCGACTGCCGTACACGGTCTGGTCGACCGAACGGTTGCCCACGGAGTCGGCGGTGAGCGCTTCGGCACGCACAACCTGGATATCGACGAGCCTGGCGACGAAGACGGACATGATGATGAACAACACGACGACTGTGGCCGCCACCCGTCGCCGAGCTGACCGGGTAATGTGCGGCCTGGTCGGGACGGCTTTATTGGACACGGTCAAATCCTTACCTGAGCCGCGCTAGCGGGTCGTCGGCGATGGCAGACCCGCTGGAACCACGGGTGCACTGGTCACGGCAACGGCAGACACCGCACCGGCCACGTCGGCTCCGGCTGCGCCTGCGGACAGCTGGCTGAGCACGATGTTATCTCCGAGCAGGGAGTTTGGAACGAGGCTCGCCGCACCCGCGTGTGAACCCGAGGCGGAGCTGGGAGCCCCGAGCACTGCCCCGTCGGAGAGCCTCAGGTACACCGGGTTGGAGTTACTGACCATGCCGAGGGCAGCGGCATTGGCCGCGAGACTCTGCGGCGACGAGACACTCGCGAGGTCCTCGTTCACGCTGGCCTCGGTTCGACCCAGCTCGGCCTGGCTGGCCTGCAGCGAGGAGATCTCGTATGCGCCCTGGGAGATACCAACGCTCAGCAGAAGCTGCGCGACGATGATGGCGCTGACCCCGGCGATGGCCGTGAGTGCGTAGACGATGCGCGGGCGCGAACGGTGGCGCGAGGCGGGAGAGACAATCTGAAACCGGCGATGATCCCCGGTGAGCTCTGTCGAACGCTCCGGGGTACCCGCCTGTGGCACTCGTGCAAGATTGTCGCTCATCAGGCCCTCCTCAAACGCTCAGCAGCGCGCAGCCGCACGGGTGTTGCTCGCGGATTTTCCGCTTTTTCGTCTTCAGACGCGAGTTCAGCGCCGCGGACGAGAAGTTTGAAGACGGGTCGGTGTTCGGGAAGCTCCACCGGAAGCCCGGCCGGCGCGGTCGATCCGGAGGCTCCGGCAAGTGCCCGCTTCACGATGCGGTCTTCGAGGGACTGGTAGGCCATCACGACGATTCGTCCACCGACCGCGATCGCCTCAAGCGCCGCGGGGATCGCCCGTTCCAGAACGGAGAGTTCCTGGTTGACCTCGATGCGAAGCGCTTGGAAGACCCGCTTGGCCGGGTGCCCCATTCTCTGTACGACGACCGGCGTGGCCGCCGTGATCACATCGACGAGTTGGGACGAACGAATGAACGGGGTCACGTCCCGCGCCGCAACGATTGCCTTCGCGTACCGGGCAGCGAGTTTCTCTTCGCCGTAGTCCTGGAAGATGCGGCGCAGGTCCGGCTCGCTGTAGGTGGCGAGGACGACCTCGGCGGTCAGCTCCGAGGTGCTGTCCATCCGCATGTCGAGCGGTGCGTCTTTGGAATAGGAGAAGCCTCGCTCGACCCGGTCGATCTGAAGAGACGAGACGCCGAGGTCGAATAGCACCCCCTGGACTTCTGACATGTTGAGTTCCGCGAGGGCGTCACCGATGCCGTCATACACGGTGTGTACGAGGTGGACGCGGTCGCCGAAGGGGGCGAGACGCTCGCGTGCAATCGCGAGGGCATCGAGATCGCGGTCGAGGCCCACCAGGGTGAGTTCGGGGAACCGTTGCAGAAATGCCTCGGCGTGTCCCGCCATGCCGAGGGTCGCGTCGACGAGCACCGACCCGGGGGGCGTGAGGGCCGGGGCCAGCAACTCGATACAGCGTTCGAGTAGGACCGGGGTGTGGATTTCGTTTATGGCCATAATGCCGGGCTGGTCCCTGCCGCCTGATCCCCATCCATTCTGTCCTGGCACCGGGGAAGTGTGTCAGGGCGAACGGCTGGGAGTCAGGCGCCAGGGGCTAGAAGAGTCCCGGAATCACCTCCTCCGTCGTGTTGGCGTATGAGGTTTCCTGCTCGGCCAGATAACTGGCCCAGGCCTCGCTGTCCCAAATCTCTACTCGACTGCCGGCACCGATAACGGTGAGTTCGCGGTCGAGCCCCGCATAGGAGCGGAGATTGGCTGGAATGGTGACCCGATTCTGCTTATCGGGAGTTTCGGAGCTGGCTCCGGAGAGAAAGACGCGCAGGTAATCGCGCGCCTGCTTGCTCGTGACCGGAGCCTGACGAATCTTGTCGTGCAGGTCCTCGAACTCGCGGGCGCTGAAGACGTAGATGCAGTGTTCCTGGCCACGGGTCATGACCAGACCCGTCGACAACTCGTCCCTGAACTTCGCGGGAAGGATGATGCGTCCCTTCTCGTCGAGTTTGGGGGCATAGGTGCCAAGAAACATGCATCCCCCTTCCTTTCCTGCCGGATTCAAATCTTGCTCCACTTTACTCCACCGTCCACCACTAAATCAGGAATATTCCCAATATTTTGACTTTTTTTGAGCTAAATGCCATGAAACAAAAGGGATTTGGCGGTGGAGGGAAAGGGAGTGATTTGTCACCACTTCGGCGGATTTTGGGCACAAAAAAAGGACCGATCGGGTGATCGGTCCTTTCCAGGGCAAAACCCTGCGTGAGAGGGAGCGAAGTGGAGCTAGCCGCAGCTCGCGCTCGTCGTGCCTATTGTCCGTCTTGGCGACGGTCCCAGCGCTCGTTCAGGCGATTCATGAAGCCCTGATCAGTGCGACCCTGAGCCGGACCACGGCCTGAAGAGCCCGACGACGGCATGCCCTTCATGCCTTTCATGGACTTGCCTGGCGACAGCGCGAGCAGCACCCCCGTGAACATCACGACGAACCCGACAATGCCAAGCCACAAGAGCTGGAGGGCCACGCCCGCGATCAGGGCGACAATGCCCAGAACGGCAAGAAGCACGCCAACGGCGATCGAGCGGTAGTTGGGGCGGAGGCGCGATACGCCGACGCTTGCGACAAAATCTGCATCGTTGTGATAGAGGCTGCGCTCCATCTCTTCAAGGAGTCGCTGCTCTTGTTCAGAAAGCGGCATCTCATTCCCTCCAATTTCGGGATCGAGCGGGTTGAGTCCTAATTCTAGTCCCGTCAGGTTGACTAGGCTAGGCGGGTGACTGAAAGCACTCATGTAGTCGATCTCGTTCAATCCCGCATCAACGAGTTCCTCAGTACCCGTGATCCAATTGTGGCCCTGATCAGCCCCGACCTTGTGCCTCTTGTGGCCTTTTCTCGGCAATTTCTCAGCGGTGGCAAGCGCTTCAGAGCGCTTTTTTGCTACTGGGGCTGGCAGAGCGTGCGTGCCGGCGCGGCGACGTCCGCGCCGGCTGCGTGGAACGGCCCAGGAGTCGACGATCTTTCACCCATCACTGGCGCCGCATCGGCACTGGAGGTGTTCCATGCGGCGGCGCTCGTGCACGACGACATCATCGACAACTCGGACACCCGCCGCGGCGCGGCATCCGCTCACAAACTCTTTGAACGGCTGCACGGCACCAAGGGCTGGGTGGGCAGTTCGACGGAATTCGGCCGTGACTCGGCGATACTGCTCGGCGACCTCCTCCTGGGCTGGAGCGACGAGCTGCTCGACGAGGGGCTCGCCGCCTTACCGGACCGCGAGGCGGCCCTGGCCGCTCGATCTGAGTTCAATCTCATGCGCACCGAGGTAACCGCCGGTCAATACCTCGACATTCTGGAAGAACGCGCGTGGCATACCGCGCCTGAATCTGAACTCTGCGACCGGGCGATGCGGGTGATCGAGTTCAAATCGGCGCGGTACAGCGTGCTCGCCCCGCTCGTGATTGGAGCAGCGCTCGCCGGCGGCAGTGCCGAACAGCTCGCGTCTCTGCGGGCGTTCGGGCTGCCGCTCGGCATCGCCTACCAGCTGAGGGACGACCTGCTCGGAGTCTTCGGTGATGCCTCCGTGACGGGCAAGCCGAGCGGAGATGACCTTCGGGAGGGCAAGCGCACGGTCTTGATTGCACTCGCCCGCCAGACACTTTCAGCCCAGGCGCGACGCGTGCTCGACGAGCAGCTCGGCGACCCGGCCCTCGACGCCACGCGAATCGCAACGTTGCAGCAATCCATCACGCACAGTGGCGCCGTCGAACGCGTCGAAGCGCTCATCACGGAACGGTTGACCGAAGCCCTCACCGTACTTGACACCGCAAACATCAGCGGTCATGCCAAAAACCAACTCCGCGGCCTCGCAGACAAGGTGGCTCGCCGAGCCTTCTGAACCGTGGTGGGAGCGGATCGCTCAGGCGAGAGCCTGGGCGACGCGACGTACCTCGGCCTTGCGTCCGGCACGGAGGGCGGCAATGGGCGCCACCCCCAGGCTGTCGTCGACGTCAAGCAGCCAGCTCATCGCCTGCTCATTCGTGAAGCCGTCGTCGTTGAGCACGAAGATGGTTCCGCGCAGTTCAGGCAACGGAGCTCGATCCCGCAGGAACTCCGCGGGGACCTGAAGAACGCCGTCGCGGCGGATGGCGAGAAGATAGTGGTCATCGATCAGCTGTCGGACCCTACTCTGGGTTATTCCGAGCATTTCGACGAGTGCGGGGATGGTCAGCCATTCTGGCTCTGAATTCTGGGGCTCTGAAAACTCTTCGGTCACGGCTTAAGTTTGCCATGATTCGGCGCACTCGCAAAACGAGTTGCACCCGGATGCCGCATTTGGTAGGTATTACTGCTGTATCACTGATTGACTCAAGTTGTCATTTGTGCCAGCCTCAACTCCGGGGGCTGGGGTATTTTACGAAAGAGGAGTTCCATGTCGAGCGATCTGAGCACAATCGTTGACGCGGTCGCTGCAGGAGAAACCCCGCGCGACCGCCGCACAAAATCCGGCGAGCGGAGAGGGCGCAGCCCGCTCGTGACCGTTCCGATCGTGATCGTCGGAACGCTGGCCATCAGCCTGAATCTGGCCGCACCGGCCCAGGCCGCCGTGGCGAAGAAGCCGCTGAACCCAAAACTCGTTGAGAGCACAACCCGAACAGCGACGGTCGCAAAGAGCGCAATCGAGGCCGCACCGGCCCAGTACTCCGTCGCGCAGGGCGACACCGTGAGCGGCATTGCGGCGCGATTCGGTCTGTCGACATCAAGCGTGCTCTCACTCAACGGCCTCGATTCGGCAGCCCTGATCTTTCCCGGCCAGGTCCTCAATCTCACGGCCGCCGCAGCGCCGGCGCCCACCGCGCACTCGGTCTCGTCCTCGTCGTACACCGTGGTGAGCGGCGACACGATCGGCGGCATCGCAGCCGCGCACGGACTCAGCACCGACGCGGTACTGAGCGCGAACGGCTTGAAGCGCAGCAGCATCATCTACCCCGGTCAGGCCGTCGCGTTGCCGACCGGGGCCGCGCCCGCCGCCCAGATGGTACAGGCAGCCTTCATCACCCCCATGACCCCCGTCACGGCACCGATGAGGGCATCCAATCACACGATCCAGACGGGTGACACGATCAGCGGCGTCGCTGCGGCGGCTGGCGTCAGCGTTCAGGCCGTTCTGGATGCCAACGGCCTCGGTTGGTCAAGCATGATCTACCCGGGCCAGGTACTCGCAATTCCCTCTCAGTTCTCCGCGCTCCCCGACGCGACCCATGTCACGCCCCTGACCGCTGAAATGCGGACCAACGCGGCAACGATCGTGGCGGTGGGCCGATCCATTGGAGTCTCCGACTACGGCCTCGTCATCGCTCTCGCCGCGGCAGCGCAGGAGTCAGGTCTGCGTAATATCGACTACGGTGACCGGGATTCGCTCGGTCTGTTCCAGCAGCGCCCGAGCGTCGGCTGGGGTTCCCCGGAACAGACCATGAACCCGAAGCGTGCCACGCTCGCCTTCTTTGGCGGCAGCACTAACCCGAATTCCGGGGTTACCCGCGGCCTGCTCGAGATCGCGGGCTGGGAATCGATGACGGTCACGCAGGCGGCCCAGGCCGTGCAGATTTCTGCTTTTCCCGAACATTACGGCAAGTGGGAAACGTCGGCCCGCGCCTGGCTCAACCAACTGGGCTAGCGGCGCGCGGCGTTCTAGCAGGCTCATGGCCCTGAGCTTCTCTAGACTCGACTAGTGAGTGAAACCCCGACCGACCAGATGATCGGCCGTCTGATAGATGGTCGATATCAGGTGCGCTCCAGAATCGCTCGAGGCGGTATGGCCACGGTATATCTGGCCACCGACCTGCGTCTCGAACGTCGAGTGGCGATCAAGATCATGCACGGCCACCTGGCCGACGACAACGCTTTCAAGAGCCGGTTCATCCAGGAAGCCCGCTCCGCCGCCCGTCTGGCGCACCCCAACGTCGTCAACGTCTTCGATCAGGGCCAGGACGCTGACACGGCCTACCTCGTCATGGAGTACCTGCCGGGGATCACCCTGCGTGACCTGCTCAAGGACTACGGCAAGCTCACCCCCGAGCAGACCGTGGACATTCTGGAGGCCGTGCTCAGCGGGCTTGCAGCCGCACACAAGGCCGGCATCGTTCACCGCGACGTCAAGCCGGAGAATGTGCTGCTCGCCGATGACGGCCGCATCAAGATCAGCGACTTCGGCCTCGCGCGAGCGGTCAACAACAACACGGCCACGGGCCAGGCGCTTCTCGGGACCATTGCGTATCTCTCCCCCGAACTCGTCACCCGGGGCATTGCCGACGCCCGCAGCGACATCTATGCCCTCGGCATCATGACCTTTGAGATGCTCACGGGTGAGCAGCCGTATGTGGGCGAGGCACCGATGCAAATCGCGTACCAGCATGCCAACGACACGGTACCGATGCCCAGCAGCAAGGTGACGTCGACCCCGCGTGAACTGGACGAACTCGTGCAGTGGGCCACTGCCCGGGACCCGGAGCAACGCCCCAGGGACGCGCGCGTCATGCTCGATCAGCTCCTGGACGGCCGCGGCCACCCCGGTGCCGGCTCCCCCGGTCAGCAGCCCACTGCCCTCCAGCCAACGATGATGGTCCCCGGCATCACGAATGCGGCCGCCAACGCGGAGACCAAGCTCCTGACGGCTGCTCTTCACGACGGCACATCGGCGACGAGCGTACTGGGCCCCATGACCGCTGCCGGCGTCATCCCCCAGTCCCCCGACAACAGCACCGCCCTCGCCACGAAGGCTCGCCGCCGAAAGAACCGTGGTTTTTGGCTCTTCGCGCTCGTGCTCCTCATCGCAACGGCACTCGGGAGTACCGGATGGTACTTCGGCTCCGGCCCCGGTTCCGACATTGCGGTGCCGACCGTCTCGACCCTGTCTCCTTCCGACGCCGCTGCACGAATCGACAGCGTCGGCCTGAAATCGAACGAGAGTTCCGTGTACAGTGCCGATGTGCCAGAGGGCGTCGTGATTGGAACGAAGCCCAAGGACGGAACGCGGGTCTCCAAGGACAGCACGGTCAACGTCGTCGTCTCCCTCGGCCTGCAACCCATCACGCTTCCTCCGTTGGCCGGCCTGAGCCAGGAGGACGCGTCAGCACAGATCACGACTCTGCTGGCCGAGGTTGGCAGCGTGGATTCGATCTTCAGCACGTCGGCGGAGGCTGACACGGTCATTTCGGCTAGCCGCGCGAGCGACGACGGCGACGTCTCGGAGGGCGGCGACTACTTCCAGGGCCTCAAGGTGAATCTGGTCGTGTCGCTCGGGGCCATTCCCGATGTGGTCGGGTCCTCGGTCGCCGCTGCCACGCAGGCACTCGCGGACAAGGAACTCCTCGCGATCTCCGGTGAACAGACCTACAGCGACAGCATCGCCGAGGGCAAGGTGGTCTCCACCACGGGACCCGAGGCTCCGGTGCGGGCCGGGGCGACCATCATCCTGACCGTGTCCCGCGGGCCGGAGCCCGTGCAGGTTCCCGACGTTGTCGGAAAACCGTGGTCAGAGGCGAAGCAGATCCTCAGTGATGCCGGACTGAAGCTGGACTACAACATCTTCGCCGACGCTGCTCCCGGGCTGTTCACGGTGACCAAGGTCACACCGGGTTCGGGCACGTCGGTTCCCCGCAACAGTAACGTGAAGGTCAACTTCTCAGCTTAGTTGGTCCTTCCACGGTCGGACTGCCTCAACTCCCGAGCCAATCTGCGCAAAAAGGCCGGACCAACGCTTTCGCGTTGATCCGGCCTTCACCGTTTCATGAACTACACGCGCGGCGGATTCCCGAGCTCTTCGGCCACCAGGAAGGCCAGCTCGAGGGACTGCATGTGGTTAAGGCGAGGGTCGCAGAGCGACTCGTAACGCGTCGAGAGGGCGGCCTCATCGATGTGCTCCGAGCCGCCGAGGCACTCCGTGACATCGTCGCCCGTGAGTTCGACGTGGATGCCTCCCGGGTGCGTTCCGACGGCGCGGTGAGCCTCAAAGAAGCCCTTAACCTCGTCGACGACGTCGTCAAAACGACGAGTCTTGTAACCGGTCGGGGTGGTGACGCCGTTGCCGTGCATCGGGTCGGTGACCCACAGCGGCCTTGCGTCGCTCGCCTTGACGGCCTCCAGCAGCGGCGGGAGGGCATCGCGGATCTTACCGGCACCCATGCGCGTGATGAAGGTCAGGCGTCCGGGCTCGCGGTTCGGGTCCAGCTTGTTGATGAGACGCAGCATGTCGTCGGCCGAGGTGCTCGGGCCGAGCTTGACGCCAATGGGGTTCCGCACCCGTGACAGGAAGTCGACGTGTGCGCTATCCAGGTCCCTGGTGCGCTCACCGATCCAGATGAAGTGCGCCGAGGTATTGAACGGCGTTCCGGTGCGCGAGTCGATGCGCGTCATCGGGCGTTCATAGTCCATGAGCAAACCCTCGTGGCTGGTGTAGAACTCGGTACGCTTGAGCGCCTCGAAATCAGCGCCGCACGCGGTCATGAACTTGATGGCCCGGTCGATCTCCTTGGCGAGCTTCTCGTAGCGCTGGTTGGCGGGGTTCGCGGCGAAGCCCTGGTTCCAGCTGTGCACCTGGCGCAGGTCGGCGAATCCGCCCTGCGTGAAGGCGCGAATCAGGTTCAGGGTCGAAGCGGCGGTGTGGTAGCCCTTGACGAGTCGTGCCGGATCGGCTTCGCGCGATTCGGGCGTGAAGTCATAGCCGTTGACAATGTCGCCGCGGTAGGCGGGAAGCGTCACGTCGCCGCGAGTTTCGAAGTCGCTGGAGCGCGGCTTGGCAAACTGGCCGGCCATGCGGCCCATCTTGATGACCGGCATCGACGCACCATAGGTGAGCACGACGGCCATCTGGAGCACTGTCTTGACCCGATTGCGAATCTGGTCGGCCGTTGCACCGCTGAAGGTCTCGGCGCAGTCACCGCCCTGCAGCAGGAAAGCCTGTCCGGAGGCGGCCTCGGCAAGACGATCGCGGAGGATGTCCACCTCGCCGGCAAAGACCAAGGGGGGCTGGGTCGCAAGTTCGGCGGAAGCCGCGGCGACTGCATCGGCATCGGGCCAACTGGGCTGCTGCTTGATCGGCAGCGTACGCCAGTGATCCAGTCCGGCGATTACAGATGCTTCTGCCAATACGACTGGTTCGGTGGGGTCTACCACGAAATATTTCCTGTTTTCTGTCTACGGCGCACACACATGCACGCCTGAATGGTGCGGCACCCACGCGGGGCACTGCCCTGAATGGGGCAAAGCGCAGTGTTTTCAGCCTATCGCGAAAGGTCGGCCCGCTTCTCTTTCACGCTCGTCGCGTACACGTCGACGTACTCCTGGGTGCTGAGCCGCTGGAGTTCATACATGAGTTCATCGGTGACGGACCTGAGTACAAAGCGATCACCCTCCATGCCTTCGAAACGGGTGAAATCAAGCGGAGCGCCCAGGACGATCCCGATTCGGCGCACCTTGGGAATGCGCGTGCCGGTGGGCATGGCCTTTTCGGTGTCGATCATGGCGACGGGAATCACCGGCACACCGGACTCCAGGACCATACGGGCCACACCCGTGCGTCCTCGATACATGCGGGCGTCCGGGCTGCGCGTGCCCTCGGGGTAGATCCCCAGCACTCCGCCCGCGCCGAGCACGCGAAGGCCCGTGTTGAGCGAGTCCTCAGACGCTTTACCGCCCGAGCGGTCAATCGGAAGCTGTCCGCTGGCCTTGAAGAACTGCCGGGTGGCCCACCCTTTCAGCCCGGTTCCGGTGAAGTACTCACTTTTGGCGAGGAACACCACCCGGCGCGACACGACGAGGGGGAGGAAGATCGAATCAATGAAGGACAGGTGGTTGCTGGCGAGGATGACCCCACCGGTCTTCGGAATGTTCTCCAGGCCCACCACCCATGGCCGGAAGATTCCCAGCAAGAGCGGCCCGACCACAATGTTCTTCATAAACCAGTAAAACATTGTGCTCGATCTCCATCCGACTCAAACATCATACGGCGAGTGTCATCGCCACTTCAGCACGCGCAATCAGCGCCGTAGCGCTCTCAGCGCAGGGCGGCGATTCGCGCGAGGTCCGCGGCACCCACCACACCCGCGTTGTTGACGAGCTGCGCGATCGCAAAGGCTGCTTCGGGATGATACCCCCGCGCCGGCAGGTGCTCGAGGTACGCCGCGCGTATCGGTTCAAGAAGCAGGTCTCCGGCGGCGGCGACTCCCCCACCGAAAACGAAGACCTGGGGGTCCAGAACGGCGCCCAGGCTCGCGCAGGCCTCGCCCAGGGACTCGCCGATCGTCCGCAGTGCGGCGACCGCGCCCGGGTCGCCGAGCTCGATGAGGCGTCCGACCTCCTTTCCGGTGAGCTTCCCGTGGCGCGCCCGTGCAGCCGCGAGATCCGCCCCCAGTGAGCCGGCGTCGGCAATTTCATTGGCGATGCGCAGCAAGGCTCGGCCCGACCCGTACTGTTCGATGCATCCTCGGGCCCCACACCCGCAGGGCAGCCCGTCGGGAACCAAGCGCAGATGACCCAATTCAGCGCCGGCGCCGAACCCGCCCCGGAACAGGCTGCCGTTGGCCACAATCGCGCCCCCGACCCCCGTGCCGATGGTGAGCGTGACCATGTCGGTGAAGTCACGGCCGGCCCCATAACGGAATTCAGCCCAGCCCGCCGCGTTCGCGTCGTTCTCGATGATGATCGGCAGGTCGACCCTCGCCTCAAGCTTGGCGCGGAAGGGCTCGTTACGCCAGTGAATGTTGGGGGCGTAGTACACAGTGGACTGTGCGGCATCGATGAAGCCCGCCGCCGCCACTCCGGCGGCGACAACGTCCTCGCCCAGCCCGAGACTGGTGATCATCGCCACAACCACGTCCTCGATCTCGCCTGGATCGTTGGGATTTGTGGGTTGGCGGTCAGAACGAAGAATAACTCCGTTTTCATCAACAAGCGCACCAGCGATCTTGGTGCCCCCAATATCAATTCCAATGGCGTGCATGGCAGCACCTTTCGTTGCGGGCAGGAGGGAGCGGGCGTGGCGACCTAGCAGGCACACACTGCACCACCTAGAGTGTACTTAAGCAGCCCGTCGTGCAGCGAAGCACCAGATCACCGCCAACATCCGCGGGGCAAACGAAGTGCGCCCCGCCGGTACCAAGGGAGTTACCGTGAAGCAATTCGACACACCAGCCGTTGTGGCCGCTGACCCGAGCGCCAACGCCACAGACCTCCTCGTCGAGCGCCTCAAAGCCACGCCGGACCTCGTGCTCTTTTCGTTGCCGAACGCGAGCGGATGGCTTCCCGTCACGGTGAAGGAATTTTATTCCCAGGTCATCGCCCTGGCCAAGGGCCTCGTCGCCGCAGGAATCCAGCCCGGAGACAAGATCGGCCTCGTGTGCAAGACGCGCTACGAATGGACACTCATCGATTTCGCGACGTGGTTCGCCGGCGCCATCCTGGTGCCCGTCTACGACACGAGCTCCCCCAGCCAGGTGCACTGGAACCTCAGCGACTCCGGCGCGACCGCCATCATCCTGGAGACGGCCGATCACTTCGCGCGTTTCGATGAGGTGCACGCTGACCTTCCCAACGTCGCTCAGGTCTGGCAGATTGACCTCGGTGACCTCGACAAGCTCGTCGCCGCGGGCGTTGACGTCCCCGACGCCGAGATCGAAAACCGACGTAATCTCGCCGTCGGAGACGACATGGCAACCCTCATCTACACCTCCGGTTCCACGGGAAAACCCAAGGGATGCGTTCTCACTCACGCGAACTTCGTGGAAACCAGCCGCAATGCAGCGGTCGCGCTCAAAGAGGTGCTCTCCGACCCGAACGGCGCATCGACTCTCCTGTTCATCACGACGGCACACATTTTCGCGCGTTTCATTGCCATATTGAGCGTGCATGCCGGCGTGCGGGTGGGACATCAGCCGGACACCCGCCAGCTTCTGCCCTCCCTCGGAAGTTTCAAGCCCACCTTCCTGCTGGCTGTCCCCCGCGTGTTCGAGAAGGTCTATAACTCGGCCGGCCAGAAGGCCGAAGCCGGTGGCAAGGGCAAAATTTTCACGGCCGCTGTCGCTGTCGCCGTGGCGCATTCCAAGGCCCTTCAGGCCGGCGAGTCGATTCCTTTGGGCATGAAGATCAAATTCGCCCTCTTCGATCGCCTCGTCTACAGCAAGCTTCGCGAGGCGATGGGCGGCAACGTTCGCTACGCGGTGTCCGGGTCCGCTCCGCTCGGCGCGCACCTGGGACATTTCTTCCACAGCCTCGGCATCGTGATTCTCGAGGGCTATGGACTCACGGAGACCACGGCCCCAGCCACGGTCAGCCTCGCAACCCGGGCAAAGATCGGCACGGTCGGTCCGCCCCTCCCCGGTGTATCCGTGCGCGTCGTGGAGGACGGGGAGATCCAGGTGAAGGGCGTCAACGTCTTCAAGGAGTATTGGAAGAACCCGCAGGCGACCCAGGAAACTTTTGACGACGGCTGGCTCAAGACCGGCGATATTGGGCAGTTCGACGACGACGGATTCCTGACCATCACGGGTCGCAAGAAAGAGATCATTGTCACCGCAGGGGGCAAGAATGTGGCACCAGCCGCACTCGAGGATCCCATCCGGTCCAACCCTTTGGTTGGTCAGGTCATTGTTGTCGGCGACCAGAAACCGTTCATTGCCGCCATCGTCACCCTCGACCCCGATATGTTGCCGGTGTGGCTCAACAACAACAAGGGCGACGCGGGGATGAGCCTGGCGGAAGCCGCCGTCAATCTCCTGGTCCTGGCCGAGGTGCAGCGCGCCGTGGACCGAGCCAACGACACGGTGTCGCGTGCGGAGTCGATTCGCAAGTTCGTGGTGCTTCCCATGGAGCTCACGGAAGAGAGTGGACACCTGACGCCCAAGATGAGCATCAAGCGCAACATCATCCTGCGGGACTTCGCCGATGAGATTGATCGCCTCTACGCGGGCTCCCCCATCACCGAAGGCTTCTCGCTGCGCGATTAGTCCCGGTCAGGATCAGAACCAAGCGGACTCGCGAATCTCCTTCATGGCCGCTCGACGATTCTCCTTGTCGAGCCGGTCCAGGTACAAGAGGCCATCAAGGTGGTCCGTTTCATGCTGGAGCGCCTGCGCCATGATGCCGGTCCCGGACAGCTCCAGGGGCTCACCCTCAAGGTCGATGCCTGTGGCCCGCGCAAACGGATAGCGCTTCGTCGGGTACCAGAGGCCGGGAACCGAGAGGCAGCCCTCGTCGACAAGCTCGGGCTCACCGGAGAGCTCGACGAGCGTGGGATTGAGAATGTAGCCGACTGTGCCATCCACGCTGTAGCTGAAGGCACGCAGGTTGACGCCGATTTGTGCGGCGGCGACGCCCGCGCGGCCCGGCAGCTGCACGCTGTCAACCAGATCCTGCACGAGGCTTCGGACCCGGTCGTCAATGACGAGGATCGGGTCGGAGACCGTTTTCAGGACCGGGTCTCCGAAGAGACGAATCTGGCGTTCAGGCACAGTGGAACTTCCAATGCTGGTGGTTAACTGACAGGTGGGTCGCCTAATCGATGCGCCGGACGGGGAGTCCCTCGACGACAAGGGCCGCGAGCGTCCGGGCCGCCAGGCGGGTGATCGGCTTCAGGTCCGCGTATGACACGGCGCTGCCGGCCGCGAGTTGCGGGTCGTAGGGGATGCGAACGATCTCGCGGACACGGGATCGGAAGTGCGATTCGATTTCCTCCAGCCGCACCAGGTTCGTGCCCTGTGTCGCCGTGTTGAGTGCCACGACGGCATTCTTCACGAGATCCCGGTATCCGTTGGCTTCGAGCCAGGTGAGGGTCTCCGACGCCAGTCGCGCCTCGTCGACGCTCCCGCCCGACACGATGACGATGGAATCCGCACGAAGCAGGGTCGCGCGCATCACCGAATGCACGATCCCGGTGCCACAGTCGGTGAGCGAGATCGAATAGTAGCGTGCCGCCAGGTCGGCGACCACGTTGTAGTCGTTCTCGTCGAAGGCCTCGGAGAGCATCGGGTCGGTATCGGACGCCAGGATGTCGAGCCGGGTTTCGTCGCGGGAAACGAACGTTGAAAAGTCAGTGAAGTTCCCGATCGATGCCCCCTGGGTGACGACATCCCGCACGGTCGACGTTGTCTGCTGGGCCACCCGTTCGGAGAGCGTGCCGCGATCGGGGTTGGCGTCAATGGCAATGATCCGGTCGTCACGCACGTCCGCAAGCGCCATTCCGAGCAGAGCCGTCACCGTTGTTTTCCCAACGCCACCCTTGCGAGTGAGGATGGGGACGAACCGGGTGCCGCCTTCAAATTGTTTGCGAATGCGGTCCTCGAGAGCCGTCTCCGCCTGAACCGCCGCCGAGTCGCCCAGATTGACGAGGTGCAGGGACGCCGCATACACGAACTGGTTCCAGGCGCCCCGAGGCGCACGGCGGGTCGTTCGATTGACTGTAAGCAGCCGTTCGGGGGTCAACATTCCAGCCGACTCCGGCTGCACAGCAAAGTCGGGCTCGTCGCGCTGCCGACCCTCGGTGTCGGAACGAGACCGGTCGCGGCGTCCCGGCACGATGGCATCCGTTCTCGCCTGTGCCGAGGTCAGGGTGGCGCTACTGGCGGTGGATGCCCGAACCGGTCGCGGCACGGCGGACGCGCCGATCTCGACCGTGTGCGTGGCGAGGCGCGCGCGATCCTCGGCCGCCCCGCTGAGCGCCCGCCGAGGCTTTACGGCGGCTGTGACGGGTGCGCCGAGGCTACCGGGCAGCACGGCGGCAAGGTTGTCGACCGTATGCGGCGGGAGGTCACTGTGGTACTCCTCGGGTGCGCCATCGCGCCCCCGAGGAGTACCGGGAGTTCCGCGCACAGGGTCTATGCCCTCTGCATCGTCGTGCTGATCTGCCAAAACTGACTCTATTCCTCGGTGAGCGGCACTGAGCCTAGCGCGGACGAACCACCACGAGCAGGTCACCGGCTTCGACCTGCTGGGTCTTCGGGATGGCAATTCGCTCGATGTAGCCGGCGATCGGAGAGGTGATCGCCGCTTCCATCTTCATCGCTTCGATGCTCGCGACGGCCTGTCCCGCCGTGACATCCGCACCGTCCTCAATCTGGAGCGTGACCACTCCGGAGAACGGAGCCGCGATCTGTCCCGGCTGGTTGGCGTCGGCCTTCTCGGCGACGCGCGCTTCAACCTTGATGCTGCGGTCCCGCACGAACACGGGGCGAAGCTGGCCATTGAGCATGGTCATGACCGTGCGGATGCCCTTGTCATCGGCTTCACCGATGGCTTCAAGGCCCACATAGAGGCGGACACCCTGTGCGATATCCACGGCGTGCTCCTGCCCCTGCTGCAGACCGTAGAGGTAATCGACCGTGTCGATCACCGACAGGTCGCCGAAGAGTTCACGGATCTGCTCGAATTGGCGGGTCGGCGCCGGGAAGAGAAGCTGGTTGAGCATGGTGCGACGGGTCGTGCTGTCCATGTTCAGCGCTGTGCGCTCCGCGTCCGAAATCTCCGTCACACCGCTACGAATCGTGCGACCGGCGAGCACCTTCGTGCGGAAGGGTTCCGGCCAGCCACCAGGCAGGTCGCCCAGTTCGCCGGCCATGAAACCCACAACGGAGTCGGGCACGTCGTACTTATCCGGGTTCGCTTCGAAGTCGGCCGGGTCGGCTTTCACCGCCGCGAGGTACAGCGCGAGGTCGCCGACGACCTTGGACGAGGGGGTGACCTTGGGAACGCGTCCGAGAATCTTGTTCGCCGCGGCGTACATGTCCTCGATAAGCTCGAAGTGATCGGACAGTCCGAGGGCGACGGCCTGCGTGCGCAGGTTCGACAGCTGGCCGCCGGGGATCTCATGCGTGTACACGCGGCCGGTGGGCGCCGATAGCCCGGACTCGAACGGACGGTAAACGTTGCGCACGGCCTCCCAGTACGGTTCGAGGTCGGTGACGCTCGTGAGCGAGATGCCTGTATCTCGCTCGGTGTGGGCGAGGGCGGCAACGAGGGAGGATGCCGAGGGCTGGCTTGTCGTTCCGGCCATCGGTGCACTCGCAACGTCAACGGCGTCCGCTCCGGCACGAGCCGCGGCCAGGAGGGTCGCGAGCTGGCCGCCAGGCGTGTCGTGGGTATGCACGTGAACGGGGAGGTCAAACCGCTCGCGGAAGGCCGTGACGAGCTTCTCTGCGGCGCTCGGCCGCAGCAGTCCGGCCATGTCCTTGATGGCCAGGACGTGAGCCCCGGACTCTACGATTTGTTCCGCGAGGCGCAGGTAGTAGTCAAGCGTGTACAGGTCTTCCGCCGGATTCAGCAGGTCACCCGTGTAGCACACGGCCACCTCCGCCAGCGCGGTTCCGGTTTCGAGAACCGCGTCGATGGCGGGGCGCATCTGCGACACGTCATTGAGGGCGTCAAAGATGCGGAAGATGTCGACGCCGGTGTCTGAGGCCTCGCGCACGAAGGCATCCGTCACCTCGGTCGGGTATGGCGTGTAGCCCACCGTGTTGCGACCGCGCAGGAGCATCTGGATGTTGATGTTCGGCAGCGCCTCGCGCAGGGCGGCGAGACGTTCCCAGGGGTCTTCGCCGAGGAAGCGCAGGGCCACGTCATAGGTGGCACCGCCCCAGGCCTCGACGGACAGCAGTTGCGGGGTGAGGCGCGCCACGTACGGCGCAACGGCGACGAGGTCCTTCGTGCGGACCCGGGTGGCCAGCAACGACTGGTGCGCGTCCCTGAAGGTCGTGTCGGTGACAGCCAGAGCCGTCTGGGCGCGCAGCGCGGCAGCGAACTTGGTCGGTCCCAGCAGCTGCAGCTGCTGACGCGAACCGCTCGGAGCCTCGGTGCTGAGGTCGAGGACCGGCAGTTTCTCGGCCGGCGTGACCGCGGTGACGCGTGCGCCGTTGGGCTGGTTCACCGTGACGTCAGCGAGCCAGTTGACGATCTTGGTTCCGCGGTCCTTGGAGGCGGGGGTGCGCAGCAGCTCCGGACGCTCGTCGATGAACGAGGTGCTCAGGTCGCCTGCGGCGAAGTCGGGGTCGTCGAGAACGGCCTGCAGGAACGAGATGTTCGTGGACACACCGCGGATGCGGAATTCGGCGAGGGCACGCTTGGAACGCCTGACGGCGCTCGCGTAGTCGCGGCCACGACAGGTGAGCTTGGCGAGCATCGAGTCGAAGTGCGGGCTGATCTGCGTGCCGGGGTTGATGGTTCCACCATCCAAACGGATGCCGGCGCCTCCGGGAGAACGGTAGGTGGTGATCTTGCCGGTATCGGGTCGAAACCCGGAGGCGGGGTCTTCGGTCGTGATGCGGCACTGCAGGGCAGCACCGTGCAGCTGGATCTTGTCCTGCGTCAGGCCCAGCTCGGCGAGGGTTTCCCCCGCCGCGATGCGAATCTGCGACTGCACGAGGTCGATGTCCGTTACCTCTTCGGTGACGGTGTGCTCAACCTGGATGCGCGGGTTCATCTCAATGAAAACGTGCTGGCCGGCGCGTTCACCGACGGTGTCCAGAAGGAACTCGACGGTCCCCGCATTGACGTAGCCGATCGACCGGGCGAACTTGATCGCATCCGCGTGGAGCTTGACGCGGATTTCCTCGGTCAGGTTCGGTGCCGGGGCAATCTCCACGACCTTCTGGTGACGGCGCTGTACCGAGCAGTCGCGTTCAAACAGGTGCACGGTCTCACCGGTTGCATCGGCGAGGATCTGCACCTCGATGTGGCGGGGCCGAAGCACCGCAGCCTCGAGGAACATCGTCGGATCACCGAACGCGCTGTTGGCTTCGCGCATGGCCTCTTCGAGGGAGCCACGCAGCTGGGCCTTGCTCTCCACGCGGCGCATGCCACGCCCACCTCCGCCGGCTACGGCCTTCGCAAAGATGGGGAAGCCGATCTCGTCGGCCTGGCTGATGAGCAACTCCACGTCCTGAGACGGTTGCGTCGATTTCAGCACGGGTACACCCGCGGCGATGGCGTGTTCCTTGGCCGTGACCTTGTTACCAGCCATCTCAAGCACGTCGGCGCCCGGGCCGATGAACGTGATGCCCGCAGCGCGAGCGGCTTCAGCGAGCTCGGGGTTCTCGGACAGGAAACCGTAACCCGGGTAGATCGCATCGGCGCCGGACTCGCGTGCAACGCGGACAATCTCCTCCACATTGAGGTACGCACGGACCGGATGGCCGACCTCTCCGATCTGATAAGCCTCGTCGGCCTTCAGGCGGTGCAGGGAGTTGCGATCTTCAAACGGGAAAACGGCAACAGTCTTTGCTCCGAGCTCAACGGCCGCGCGAAAAGCACGGATCGCAATTTCGCCGCGGTTGGCAACAAGGATCTTCTTAAACATGCAGACCTTTCGAACGTGAACCGGCATACAGCTAACGGTTAGGTTCTCCCAGACTACTGAAGGTAACGTGTCTACTTGTGCATGTACTCAGCGTTAGCTCCCTCAAGGGAGGTGTAGGAAAGACCACGGTGACCCTTGGTCTTGCTTCTGCAGCCTTCGCCCGCGGTGTACGAACACTGGTTGTTGATCTGGATCCCCAGTCGGACGTATCGACCGGGATGGACATCGAAGTCGCCGGGCACCTCAACGTGGCAGATGTTCTGGCTTCGCCCAAGGAAAAGACCGTCCGCGCCGCCATCGCTCCGAGCGGGTGGACGCGCGGTCGCCAGGGAACCATCGATGTGATGATCGGCAGCCCGTCCGCCATTAACTTCGACGGTCCGCACCCGAGCATCCGGGAGATCTGGAAGCTTGAAGAGGCACTCTCCACGGTCGAGAAGGAATACGACCTCGTCCTCATCGACTGCGCCCCTTCCCTCAACGCGCTCACCCGGACCGCCTGGGCTGCGAGCGACCGCGTGGCCGTTGTCACCGAACCGGGACTCTTCTCCGTTGCGGCTGCCGACCGTGCCCTGCGTGCAATCGAAGAGATCCGCCGCGGGCTGAGCCCGCGCCTGCAGCCGCTCGGCATCATCGTCAACCGCGCACGCACGGCGTCGCTGGAGCACCAGTTCCGAATCAAGGAGCTGCGCGACATGTTTGGCCCGCTCGTGCTCAGCCCCCAGCTTCCGGAGCGCACGTCGCTGCAGCAGGCACAGGGCGCCGCCAAGCCCCTGCACATCTGGCCGGGCGACAGCGCGCAGGAGATGGCCCGTTACTTCGATCAGCTGCTGGAACGCGTGCTGCGCACCGCCCGTATCGGCGAGTACGCGGACACCACAGCACCCCGCTAGACCGCCGAAGCGGATGTGGGGACGGTCACCGTCTCCACATCGTGCCTTCGCGCCCGGGCGGCCGGCGCCGGCGCGGGTGTCCGTGCTGGCTCTGGCGCTGGTGCGAAACTAGGAGATCTTGCGCGTCGACCGTCGAGCCGCGAGTTCGTCAGAGGGATCGGCCGCCTGCAGATCGAGTTCTATCAGGCTCGTTTCAACCTCACGAAGCACCTTACCGACGGCGATGCCGAAAACGCCCTGACCGCGGCTGACGAGGTCAATGACCTCATCGTTTGACGTGCACAGGTAGACGCTGGCGCCGTCGCTCATCAGCGTCGTTTGGGCCAGGTCGACGACGCCCGATTCGCGCAGCTGATTGACCGCCGTGCGGATCTGCTGCAGCGAGATGCCCGTATCGAGAAGGCGTTTGACGAGCTTGAGCACCAGGATGTCACGAAAGCCGTAGAGCCGTTGGGAGCCGGAGCCGGCTGCGCCCCGCACCGTGGGTTCGACGAGCCCAGTTCGCGCCCAGTAGTCGAGTTGGCGATAGCTGATGCCTGCGGCACGGGCCGCCACGGCACCCCGATAGCCGGAATTCTCGTCGAGCTGGGGCAGGCCATCGGTGAACAGTAGTCCCTGGGAATATCGCGAGGCGTCGCCCTCAGAACTCAGCTCACTCATGCGACGGCCTCCCAGGATGTTTTCGCGACGAAGTTTTGATCGCTATCGTTAACGGTACCGATATCTCTGCCCGCAACCGCTGACATTCTCACCGAAACTTACCGTGTCGAAATATCGACAAGCTCGATCCAAGGGTAGCAATCTGCTCGCCGGCCGCTCTGGCCCAACCCTATGACTATACCAACCGCCCCAAGGCGGATCGAATCAGGCTGCTCCGGATAACTTCGAGCTGTCCGGCGATTTCACCGGCCTTCTCGGCGGCCTTGGCTCGACTCGACGCGTCTTTTCTGCGCGCGAGCGGAACCAGTGCGCTTTCGATCAGGCCAAGCTCACGCTCTGCAGCACTGCGAAAACCACGCAGGTGCCGAGGCTCAATGCCGCTTCGCTGCAGTTCGACAAGGGCCCGAAGCACGTTGAGCACGTTGTCGCCGTAATAGTCGGCGGGAAGGATAATCGACGCCGACACCGCGTCGTGCAGCAGCCCGGCAGAGGCCCCCGCTTCACGGAGGAGCTCCTCACGGCTCAGGCGACGCGCGATCGAGAGCATCGACAGCCCAGGAGTCGAACCTCCCGGAAGCGTCGGCGAGAGTCCGGCGTCAAGATCGTCCAGGTAGGAGCGAATGACCTTGAGGGGCAGATAGTGGTCCCGTTGCATAGACAAGACCAACCGCAACCGTTCCAGGTCGCTCGAACAGAATTTGCGATAACCCGAATCCGTACGTGCGGGTGAAACCAGACCCTGCTCCTCCAGGAAGCGAAGTTTCGACGGGGTCAATTCGGGAAAATCCGGCGTGAGCCGAGACAATACCTGACCAATGCTCAATAGCGGCGCTGCGCCCACGGTTTTCACCTGGGCGGAGGACGCCGTCACTATTCGCTCGCCGCGTGCGAGAGGTCGAGGCGGGAAGCGTAGAAGGTGAGACGGAATTTTCCGACCTGAACCTCGGCGCCATCGCTCAGCAGCGCCGTCTCGATACGTTCCCCGTCATAGTACGTTCCATTGAGCGAACCGAGGTCTTTCACGTCGAAGGAACGCCCGTGACGCAAGAACTGGGCATGCCGCCGTGACACGGTGACATCATCGAGGAAGATATCCGCGTTCGGGTGACGGCCCACTGTTGTGAGGTCGGCGTCAAGCAGGAAACGAGCCCCGGCATTGGGCCCACGGCGAACAACCAGCAGCGCCGACCCCGCAGGCAGGGCAGCGATGGCCTCTTGCTCCTCGACCGTGACGTTCGCGTCGATCGACGCCATCTGGGACGCGAACTCCTGACCGAAGTTCATGGTCGTGTCGGTGCTGACCGATTCTGGTGTTTCCTTGTGCACGGGCACGTTCTGCTCCTCGTTCGAATTCTCAAAATCGGCCACGGTGCACCTCCTATGTTTCCAGCGTATCTGATTGAACCGGCACAATGACCCGTGGAATTCGAATCACCCGGAAGGTTTCACCTGCGTAAATCATTCCGGCCCACCAATAGAGCAAAACGCCCCATAGACCGAAGGCCCAACCGACCGGCCCCGACCACCACGCGAGGTCGGGAAACGCCTGCCCCAGCATGATCATGGGGAGGGCGTAGAACAGGCAGAACGTCGCAATTTTTCCCAGTTGGTGAACCGGAAGGGGACCAAATCCGAAGTTGGCGAGGACGACCCCGAGCACCAACATGAATACGTCCCGCCCCACAACGAGCAGAAGGAACCACCAGGGAACCAGATCGCGCCACGCCAGTCCGATCAGGGCAGCGAAAATGTACAGCCGGTCCGCTGCGGGGTCCAGCAGTTGACCGAGCCGGGTCACCGAATGGAAGCGCCGGGCGATGAAGCCATCGAGAAGATCCGTGAGGCTGGAGAAGGCGAGCACGATAAGCGCGAGGGCGTCTTGACCCTGCGCGAGCAGCACCAGGAAGACGGGAACGAGAACGAGGCGAATGGCGCTGAGGCCGTTCGGCACCGTAAAAACCTGCGTGCCGACCTCGTTGCTCTCCGCCCTCGTCACAGCTAAAAGCATAGCGAATTATTGAACTAATAGCCCTCCGATCAGGAAGATTTTAAGGCACGCTTCCTGGTGCGGCACGTCATCCCGCGTCGGCGTTGCGGCGTGACGCGGGAGTCGGATTCATGATGCGCAGCTGGAGAGCCGGCCAGCTCGCGGCGAACGCAGGGTGGAGGGGAAAGTGGGCCACGGCTTCGGGCATAACCCAACGCAAGGCGATGCTCTCCGAGTCGCTGATCACGGGATCGAAGCTGTTCACGGCCTGCGCCACCACCGTGGTGTACGACCAGAACCCGAGGTCGAGCACCGATGTGAAACGCACGTGAAGAAGGTCGGCCGGGACGCCGGCCTCCTCTTTCGCTTCGCGCAGAGCGGCCTCGACCGCGGTCTCGTCTTCATGCCGAGCACCGCCGGGTAGACCCCACGTGTCGCCGAAATGGCTCCACAGCGCACGGTGCTGGAGGAGGACGCCGCGCTGCGGGTCGTGCACGAGGAGCCCGGCGGCGCCGAAGCGTCCCCAAAATTTGCCTCCGTCGGGCCCGTAAACCCACGCATCACCGCTGCCGCTCGTCATGACTCCAGCATGGACCTCGTGGTGGCGCTTCTCAACCGGTCGGTCCTCCGTGGTCGCCTCAGGCAGTCTCAGATGGAAATGATGGCGTGCACGGCAGAATCGCCCAGGCGGCTTCGACCCTCGAGCCCGGTCAGCTCCAGAACGACGCCCACGCCGGAGAGCCGGTAGCCCGCACGTTCGATCAGGCGGGCTGTCGCGGCGATGGTTCCACCGGTGGCGAGCACGTCATCAACCACGAGAACGCGTGTGCCGGGCTCAAGCTGCCCGATTTCGAGCTCAAGCCTCGCGGATCCGTATTCGAGATCGTATTCTTCGGCGAGTACGGTGCCGGGCAGTTTCCCGCCCTTGCGTACGGCGAGCACGGGAACGTTGGCGGCATATCCCACGGCTGCGGCGAGCAGAAAACCGCGGGCCTCGATGCCGGCCACGGCATCAAACTGGCCGAAATGCTGGTCGGATAGCTCGTCGATGATGGAACGGAACGCTGCCGCGTTTGCAAAGACCGGGTTGAGGTCCTGAAACAGAATCCCCGGCTGGGGGAAATCGGGGTAGGACGCTAAGAGGGTGTGCACATGGGTTGCGGCGGGTGTTTTCACTGCTCAAGCCTAAGCGGGTTGGGGGGGGGCAGGGCGCAGACCCTCCCCGTAGAATTGGGCCATGGAGCCCCTACTCACCGCACGCGTTGACAGCTGGATCTGGGGGGTTCGACTGTTCAAGACCCGTTCCATGGCCACGGCCGCGTGCCGCGCCGGGCACGTGCGTGTGAACGGGGACAAGGCCAAGGCCGCCCAATCGCTGCGTATTGGCGACGAGGTACGCGTGCGAAGCGATGGTTTCGATCGAATCCTCGTCGTTTCCCGGCTCATCGTCAAGCGGGTGGGTGCGATCGTGGCAGCCGATTGCTATGTGGACCAGACGCCCCCTCCGCCGCCGCGTGAAGAGGTCGCCCTCGTCCCCACACGGGACCGCGGCGCCGGACGACCCACCAAGCGGGAGCGCCGCGACATCGAAGAGCTCCGCGGCTACTAGGGCGGGAGATTTCTTCCCGCCTGGCTGGGTCCGCCCTCGTAGGCAACGGGCTGTACCAGCATTCCGACATCGCTGCGTACCCACCAGGCACCCGTTGCTCTCTTCTCGGCCCGTGTCGAATACCGGTACTCGCACAGCCTCGCTCGGATCCACCGCGGTGGATGATCGGGGTACGGGTTGTGACGGAGAAGGCGAAGCGTCGTTCGGTCCGCCTGCAACAGGCGCAGCAGAAACACTTCGAACCAGCGGGTGTCGCGGGAGCCGAGGGCCAGAAACCACATCAGCCAATCGAGTCTCAGGTGGTACGGAGCCACCTGCGGGGGCATGCGGCGCGGGTCACCCGGTTTGGCGCGAAACCCGTATTCCTGCCATGCCGCGTTCGGTCCCGGCGCGGCGTCGTCGTTGCCCTCGACGATGACCTCGTAGCGGACCCGCGTGACGGTCCCGAACGCGCCATAGGCGTTGACGAGGTGATAGCGATTGAAACTGGCATTCATCAGCTGGCCCCTGGTGAACAGGTTGCGCATTGGAGCCCAGCTCAACACGAGCAGGAATGCGGTCACGAGCAGAACGCTCCCCATGAACCAGGCGGGAGCGGCGGCCGGCGCCGACGCTGGCACGACGCCCAGGACAGCCCGGAACGTTGCATCGTCGATTGCCGAGAACGTGAGGACGATGGTGATCCAGTTGAGCCAGGCGAAATTTCCCGTCAGCACGAGCCAGAGCTGGGTGGCGATGACGATCACTGCGGCAACGGATGCGATCGGTTGCGGAGCGAAGAGAAAGAACGGAACGAGCAGTTGCGCGACGTGGTTTCCGAGCACTTCGCCGCGATGGAACCACGGGGGCAGGTGGTGCACGTACCAGCTGACCGGGTTCGGCATGGGCTGCGTTTGGTGATGATAGAACAGAGCCGTGAGGTCCCGCCACTCCGAGCCGCCGCGAATCTTGATCATGCCCGCGCCGAACTCGAGGCGGAAGACAATCCAACGCACGAAGATCACGATCGTGATCGGCGGTGCCACGTCGGGCGAACCGAGGAAGGCCACAACGAACCCCGCCTCGAGCAGCAGGCTCTCCCAGCCGAAGGAATAGAAGGTCTGGCCCACGTTCACGATCGACAGATAGCTCGCCCACAGGAACAGGAAGACGATCATTGGCGCCCATGGCGGACCCTGCTGGGGAATACCGATGATGAGGAAGGCTGAGAAGACGACACCCACCCAGCAGATGCTGAGCAGCATGAAATCGGAATAGCGCCAGTGGAAGATGCTCGGGGCGCGGCGAAAGGGAACGCGGGCGACGAATCGCGGAACGGGCAGCAGCCCACGTTCACCGAGGAGGGCGGGAAACTCTTTGATGGTGGAGACGAACGCGATCATGAAGCAGGCAGCGACTCCTCGCTGGAGAATCTGGCGTGCTATTTCGTATTCACCCGCTGTGAACCAGTCCATTTGCGCCAATGTAGGCGCTGCTGGGAGTTAATTCAATGGCACGAATGGCGTGCGCCAATTCACTGAGTACGCTCGTCTCCGGTGGAAGAGCCCATACCCTTGCAGTGTCCGGCGGCCCCACGATGGCCGCCTCGACGAACATCATGAACGCAGGTGCGCGACCTCACGATGCAGGGCGGCAACGGCGCCCTCTCCCCCGCGGCGAAGGAAGCCATTGCCGCGGAGCTCGACGGTCTCAAGGGCGACCTGCTCTGCGTGGCCAACACCTCGTTTCTCGGGCGCACGGCCGGCAACCCGTCGGTCTTCTCCCTCTTTGACACCGTCGTGGGCAACCTGCGCGACGGAACGCCGGTCAGCGACCAGCTCACGGCGATTGACGCGCGCCTCGCGACGATCATTGGGCAGCGCTCCGAGGTGGGCGCCCGGCAGGCCAGATTGGAACGGGCACAGGGCGGGCTGCTCGAGCAGTCCGGTGCGCTCGAGGCCCAACGCTCCCGTGTCGAGGACATCGACCTGGCGAAGGTGATTCTGGACCTCAAGCTCCAGGAAGTGACCTACCAGTCGGCCCTGGCCGTGACTGCCCGCGTGCTGCAACCGACACTGATGGATTTTCTGCGATGACCGCCTCCCTGACCTTCGTCACTCCCCCACCCGGCCTCGCGCCGATGACGGATTTCACCCTCACCACGGTTGACGGCGCCAACGGCCTGTACGCCCTGCAGGCGGTGCCGAACCCGAGCACACGGCTCTACGTTCTCGACGCGGCGGTGTACCTGCCCGATTACACCCCGTACATCTCCACCGAGCAGTCCGGTTCGCTCTCTCTGTCCGAGCCAGCGGATGCCCTCGTGCTCGTGGTCGTGAATCCCGGCGAAGGAAACACCACCGTCAACCTGATGGCCCCCATCGTCGTGAACGCGCTGACCGGCGTCTGCGCCCAGCTGATCCTTGAAGGTCAGGATTGGCCCCTCCGCGCCGAGCTCACCACCGCCGCGTAGCCACCCTTCCGCGGCAGGCCGCGCCACAACGCGTGCATGACCTCGCTGCGGCCAAACGCCGGAACCGGCACACTCGGCCGGCCGTCGCTGGGCGCGCGGCCGGGTGACGTTCGCATTCTCGGCCGCCAGGCGAGCCCAACGCCCATTTTATTTCGTCCCGCTGAGGGGGATTCCCGAGCTACGATTCGAGCGCACCGACGCCGTCGTCGTGGGCCACGAAGATGCCGGTGATCCGAACGAGTGCGAACGCGGAGGCGAGCTCGACGCACCACTCCCGATCCGCGGCCGTGAGCAGTGCGGCGCCGGGCCGTTCGAGGATGAGAATCACACTGCCGCCCGGTGCGTACTCCGACACGAGAGCGCACATGCTGGCACCCGCCGTGGCAAGGTCGCCCGGCTCCGGACGCGCCGGAATGTCATCAATGGGGATGAGAAGCGGCAGCTGATGCCCGCGGGCATCAAGCACCATCACCCACAGCTGCAAGCGAATGGCGCGCCCGACCAGGTCGAACGCGCGCGCCCTGGCCTCTTCCCGGGTGATGACGGGCGGGGACTCATCAAGGATCGTCATGCGCCCAGAATGCAACGTTTTCTCCGTGAAACTGAGATATCCACAGCTTTTCTTCACGGCCGTACCTGTGAATGCCTCGCAGCCCGTACCGCCCCCCTCATCCGCACCCCTAGACTGACAGTCCGCCGTGCCATCGTGTGCGTCGCCATCGACCAGTGCAGATCGGAGGATTCATTGACCGGACCTCGGCTCGCCGCCTCCTCGAAGGCCACCGACGAAGGACGAGCGTTGGAAAAGGCCCACGAATCCGCCGTGTCCGAGCGCCTCATCGGCCCCGGAGTTCGCAAACTTGTGCAGGATTCCTGGCAACGTTCCCTCTCGCTCAGCCTCGACCCCACCAGCGTCGCCGCCGAACGGATCCTCACCGACGCGGAGCTGCGTGACCTGCGCAACCAGCATCCACTCGCCGCCGTCTTGCCGGTCGTGCACAACCTGCTGATCAGGCATGCCTTCGAGTCAAAGCTCATCGTGGCCATCGGCGACGAGTCAGGGCGGTTGCTCTGGATCGACGGCGACCGTGTCTTGCGCGGCAAGGTGGAGGAGATGCTCTTCGTCGAGGGCGCGGACTGGTCTGAACGCCGAGTCGGAACGAGCGCACCCGGCACCGCCCTGGCCCTCAATCGCGGGATCCAGATTCGCCGTGCCGAACATTTCAGCCTGCTCGCCCACCCGTGGAGCTGCACCGCCGTTCCCATCCACGACCCGCACACGGGCAAGATCCTCGGCGTCATCGACATCACCGGCGGCGACGAGGCCGTGGCACCGCAGACTCTTCCGCTCGTCGAAGCGGCCGTCGCCGCGATGGAAGCAGAACTGCGCATCCAATGTCTGGGCACCGCCCCGCGAGAATTGGCTGCAGCACGCTCACCGCTCATTGTGGCGGCGCCGCGGCGGGCCGCTCCCCCGGTAGCTCTCAACGTGCTCGGCAGCGACCACGGGCATCTGGAGAGCGGCAGCGTGTCTGTGGACCTCAGCCCCCGGCACGCCGAGATCCTGGTGCTCCTCACTTGGCACCGCGAGGGACTTTCGGCAGATCGACTCGCCCTCCTGCTGAGCGACGAGGGTTACTCGGTCGACACGCTCCGCGCGGAGATGGTGCGCGTGCGCAAGGTCCTCGAACTGTTCTCGGGGCGCGTGGTGATCAGCTCCCGGCCCTACCGGCTCGAAACGTCCCTCGAAATCGATGCCCAGCGCGTGCTGACCTTTCTGGAACGTGGGGCACACCGGGTGGCGATGGGTGCGTACCGCGGCTCCGTTCTGCCCAACTCCGTCGCTCCCGGCATCGCCGACATCCGCTCAGAAGTCAGCGCTCGCCTGCGCGAGGCGATGTTAGCGGATGCCTCAGTGGAGGTGTTGCTCGAATACGCGCGCTCCGAAGAGGCCACGTGGGACACCGAGGTGTGGCGCGCGTGCCTCGAACTGCTGCCGGCTCGCTCCCCCAAACGTGCCACCGTGGTGGCGCGCCTGAAACGCATCGACGACGAACTGACACCGGCCCCCGCCCGGCCGTAGGTTTGCCGAGCCATCAGGTTGGTGACAAGGTCCACTAGTGCGAACTCGCGCTCGATTTCACGCGGCGTGGTCGGAGGTGCGAGCCCAGCTTCAGTCGTGATTTACTGGCCAGTCGAATGGGTGTGCGGTTTGCGTCGGCCGTTCGAGGTGGGATCAGCCAGTACTCGGTGCCCGTGCGTCTGATCTCCCATAGATCGTTGTGCAGGCGGAGGTGATCGCGGGCGCAGAGCAGGATGCCGTCTTCGACGTTGGTGAGTCCGCCTTCGGCGTCCCATCCGTGCAGGTGATGGGCTTCGGAATAGGAGGGTGGTCGGTGGCAGTCCGGCCACATGCAGCCGCCGTCGCGGAGCGCGAGTGCTGCGCGTTGCGCCTGGGTGAAGAGACGCTGTTCGCGTCCCACATCCAGCACCGTGCCGTCTCGGCTGAACAACACCGGGGTGAATCCCGTGTTGCGCACCACCCGGTCGATCGTGGTTGCCGGGACCGCGTCCGGGGTTCCTTCGATGAACCCGTTCCGCAGAAGTAGTGGGCCCGGGGTGTCCGGCCCGGGGGCCGGTGCTGGCGCCTCGGTGATGACGAGTTTGACCGAGGGACGGATGCGGCCGAACAGTGTGCCGGGGTCGGCGGCCGCGGCGACCTTGATCACCTCGATCAGAGCCTCGGCGACGATCTGGTCCGTTGACCGCGGGTCGGCGATGATGCGCTGCGCCCGCTCCTTCTCACCCTTCTCCACAAACCTTGGTCCGCCCTGGCGGGGGCCGGTGATCTGCAGCAGAAAGTCCTTGAAATACGAACCGTTCTCCGGATCCAGTTCGAAGCTGCCGTGCAGCATCCCGTCGGGCTTGTCCCAGACCCGCAGGTATTGCCGGGCGCGCATGGCGTCGGCGCGGGAGGCGATGCCAGCGGCATCAATGGAGTCTCGGCACTGCCGCGCCACCTTCGCCGCCTGGTCGGCGTTCACGCTGCGGCACTCGGCGATCAGGGCGACGACCGCGTCGGCGAGCATCTCATCGGTCACCCCGATCGCCGGTTCACCGAGGCCCCGGCGGATGGCCGTGGCGGCGTCGGTGCTGAGGGTTCCGTCGGTGACGGCGGAGCCGAGCGGCGCGAACCACGGCGTGTGCACGGCTACCGGCGGCGCTTCCGGATGAGCCAGGGCCAGCCGGTCGGCCTGCTCCTGCCTGGCCCGGGCGGTTTCGGCTTCGGCTTCGGCGGCCATCGTGCCGGCCTCGATCAGGCGGCGGGTATCCGCTTTGGTGCTGCCGCCACCACCACCCAGGGCCTGGACGTAGTCCTCTGCGCTGGCGTAGCCCTTCTTGCGCGCGAGGCCTTCCCGGCCGAGCGCCCAGTCGGAGCGGGAGGCGACGTTCGCCGCCGACAGTGCGACGTACTTGGCGACCTCGCGAGCGAGCTGGGCAATGGCCCGGTGGGTGTTCTCCGACTCGTCGTCGGACAACTCCGCGAACGACGCCGCGGATATACCCGACCGGGCCAGAGACCCGGTCAGATCAACGAAAACACCGTCAATGGTGGTTGTCATGAAACAAGTGTGACAGCACCCACCGACACTGACAGAGGGCTGTTCCGGAGGACCGCAACCTTTCGCAACGTTGGTGTTCCTAGACTCCCAACCAAGGCCGCGACGAGCGGCCTTCCCGACATCGTCGTCGAATAGGAGTGTCATGACCGTATACGCAGCCCCCGGAACTCCGGGCGCAAAGGTGAACTTCAAGCCCCGCTACGAAAATTGGATTGGTGGCGAGTGGGTTGCGCCCGTCAAGGGCGAATACTTCGAAGACATCACCCCCGTCACCGGTCGCCCGTTCACCGAGGTCGCCCGTGGCACCGCGGAAGACATCGAACTGGCACTGGATGCCGCGCACAAGGCCGCTCCGGCCTGGGGCAAGACGAGCGCCACCGAGCGTGCCGCCGTCTTGAACCGCATCGCCGACAAGATCGACGCCAACAACGAGCTGCTCTCTGTCGCCGAGACCTGGGACAACGGCAAGGCCATCCGCGAGACCCTCAACGCGGACATTCCCCTCGCCGCCGACCACTTCCGCTACTTCGCGGCCGCGATCCGTGCCCAGGACGGTGACCACGCCCAGCTTGACAATGACACCGTCGCCTACCAGTTCCACGAGCCGCTGGGCGTCGTGGGCCAGATCATCCCGTGGAACTTCCCCATTCTCATGGCCGTCTGGAAGCTTGCTCCCGCGCTGGCCGCCGGCAACACCGTTGTGCTCAAGCCCGCCGAGCAGACCCCCGCGTCGATCCTCGTTCTGATCGAGCTTCTCGGCGACATTCTCCCCCCGGGAGTCGTCAACATCGTGAACGGATTCGGCCTCGAAGCCGGAAAGCCGCTCGCCTCCTCCAACCGCATTCGTAAGATCGCGTTCACGGGAGAGACCACCACCGGCCGCCTCATCCTGCAGTACGCCAGCGCCAACATCATCCCCTCCACCGTCGAGCTCGGCGGCAAGAGCCCCAATATCTTCTTCAGCGATGTGGCCCAGGAGAACGATGCCTTCTACGACAAGGCTCAGGAGGGCTTCGCGCTCTTCGCCTTCAACCAGGGCGAGGTGTGCACGGCCCCGAGCCGCGCGCTGATTCAGAAGTCCATCTACGACAGCTTCCTGGGCGACGCCGTCAAGCGCACGAGCCTCGCGATCCAGGGCAACCCCCTCGACACCGACACCCAGGTCGGCGCACAGGCCAGCAACGACCAGCTTGAGAAGATTTTGTCGTACATCGACATCGGCAAGAAGGAGGGCGCCACGCTGGCCCTCGGCGGAGAACGCGCCGACCTCGGCGGGGACCTCAGCGGCGGCTTCTATGTGCAGCCGACGGTCTTCGAGGGCAACAACAAGATGCGTATCTTCCAGGAGGAGATATTCGGCCCGGTGCTCGCCGTGACGAGCTTCACCGACTACGACGACGCCATTTCAATTGCCAATGACACCATCTACGGCCTCGGTGCCGGCGTGTGGTCTCGCAACGGAAACGTCGCGTACCGCGCCGGACGCGACATCCAGGCCGGACGAGTCTGGGTCAACAACTACCACGCGTACCCCGCCGGTGCCGCGTTCGGAGGCTACAAGAGCTCCGGTATCGGACGCGAGAACAACAAGCTCGCCCTCGATCACTACCAGCAGACCAAGAACTTGCTCGTGTCCTACTCGGAAGACAAGCTCGGCTTCTTCTAAACCGGCAGCGCATTGCAACCGGAACACCCAGTTTGAACGGTCGGGGCGCTTTCCAAGCAGCCGCGGCTAGTGTGGGGGCTGTCAACGACGACGTGTCGTTGACAGCCCCATTTTCTTCGTCGGAAGGGCCTGCAATGCCAGAACTCGCCACAGAGTCCGTGATGGCCTCTGTCACAATTCCCGGGGAGACCGTTCCCCGGGTGGAACTCGCCCCGGTGGCCGTCGACCTGCTGCAAAGCCTGTGGGCCGAGCACGGCCCGCTCATGTTTCACCAGTCGGGCGGATGCTGCGATGGCAGCGCACCGATGTGTTTCATGGCCGGTGAATTCATCACCTCAGATCAGGACGTTCTGCTCGGTCGGCTCGACATCGCCCCGGCCGCCCACCCCGCCCAGAGCATCGACTTCTGGATGTCAGCCGAGCAGTTCGCCTACTGGAGCCACACCTTTCTCACGATCGATGTGGTTCCCGGCCGGGGAAGCGGCTTCTCGGCCGAGGCCCCGCGCGGCGTGCGGTTCCTCATCCGCTCCCGACTGATGGAGACCGCGGTCCCCTTCGCCTGAGCGGGCCCGCACCCGGGTTAGGAGCCGATTGCCTGGTAGGCCGAGAATAAGAGAGACGCGTCGGGGCCTTCGAGGATCGTCGGCTTGCCGATGTCGTCGAGCACGACGAAGCGCAACATGCCGCTGCGGGTCTTCTTGTCACGCTGCATCGTGGCGATCAGAGTGTTCCAGCGTCCCACCGGGTACGTGGTCGGCAGGGTGAGGGACTCCAGGATGCGTCGGTGCCGGTCGACGGCCTCCACCGAGAGACGACCGCTCAGGCACGCCAGCTCGGCAGCGAACATCATGCCAACGCCCACGGCTGCACCGTGACGCCAGCCGTAGCGCTCGGCGTGCTCGACGGCATGACCGAGGGTGTGACCGTAGTTGAGGATCTCGCGCAGGCCGGACTCCTTGAAATCCTGACCGACAATGCGCGCCTTCATTTCGATGGACAACTCGATCAGGCGACGGAATTCCGGTGTGGTCGGATCGGTCGCACGGTTCACGTCGGCCTCGATGATGTCGAGGATCTCCGGAACCTGGATGAATCCGGCCTTCACGATTTCGGCGAAGCCCGCGAGGATCTCGTTGCGCGGCAGCTGCTCGAGCAGGTCGAGGTCGCAGATCACGGCGGCGGGCGCCCAGAATGTTCCGACCAGGTTCTTGCCCTCGGCGGTGTTGATGCCGTTCTTGCCGCCGACCGCCGCGTCCACCATGCTGAGCACGCTCGTGGGAATCTGAATCACCGTGATGCCGCGCAGCCACGTGGCCGCCACGAAGCCGGCGAGGTCGGTGACCGCGCCGCCGCCGAGACCGATCACGGCATCCGTTCGGCTGAAGTCGGCCTGGCCCATCACCTGCCAACAGAACGCCGCCACCTCCACGCGCTTGGCGGGTTCAGCGTCGGGCACCTCGGCAATCATCACCTCGTAGCTGTCGAGGAGGCTTTCCCGCAGGGCCACGGCGCGGGCGCCGAGCGTGGCGGTGTGCACGATGAGCACCTTGCGAACCTCGGTGCCGAGCTGCTTTCCGACGGAGTCGATGAGGCCGTTGCCCACGTACACGGGGTAGCTGTCGTCGCCGTTCACGGTGATGACGGTCGTTCCGGGCACTGAGGCGAGGGGTGCCGGTGCGGAGGGTGCTGTTTCAGTCATTGTCTCTTTCTAACCCAGGCCACGATCTCATCGGCGATGCCGCCGATGGGACGACGTGACGTGTCGAAGTGGATGCTTGCGAGCCGCTCGTAGAGCGGGCGTCGCTGGTCAAATATCCGTTGCCAATCGGTGATCCCGCCGGCGAGCAGCGGTCGCTTCGTGCCGCCGAGGCGTTTCGCAACGGCCTTGGCGTTCACGCTGAGGTAGATCACCGTGTGGTCGGCCAGGTCGGTTTGTGTGTCAGCGTCGAGCACGGCCCCGCCGCCGAGGGAGACGACGCTCGGCGCGAGCAGCGCCTCGGCGACGACCGTGCGCTCGATCACCCGAAAGTAGTCTTCACCCTCACGGGCGAAGATCTCGCTGATCGGGCCGTACCGCGCCGCGATCACCTTGTCCGTGTCGATGAATGGCACGCCGAGTCCACGCGCCACGCGGCGGCCGATCTTGCTCTTGCCGGCCGCCATCGGCCCAATGAACACGAGGGGGAACGTACGCAGCTCAGCCGTGCTGCTGTCGGTCGGGTTCGTGGCCACTACAGCGAAGCGTCGCTCGACGCGCCGGTCTGCAGGTTCGAGGGAATGTGCGCGAGGTACGACTCGAGGTTGCGTCGGGTCTCCCCGATCGAGTCTCCGCCGAACTTCTCCAGCATGGAGTTGGCGAGTACGAGCGCAACCATGGCTTCGGCCACGACGCCGGCGGCGGGCACGGCACACACATCCGAGCGCTGGTGGTGTGCCGGTGCGGCCTCGCTCGTGGCGACATCCACGGTGCGCAGGGCCCGCGGGATGGTGGCGATCGGCTTCATTCCCGCGCGAACGCGCAGCACCGTGCCCGTGCTCATGCCGCCCTCGGTACCGCCGGCCTTGTCGCTGGCGCGTTGGATAGCGCCGTCGGACATGACGAGTTCGTCATGCGCCTCCGAGCCTCGCCGGGTCGTACTCAGGAAGCCGTCGCCGACCTCGACCCCCTTGATCGCCTGGATGCCCATGAGCGCCGCCGCCAGCTGCGAGTCCAGGCGACGGTCCCAGTGCACGAAGGAACCGAGCCCGGGGGGAAGGTTGTAGGCGAGAACCTCGACGACACCGCCGAGGGTGTCACCGTCTCGGTGCGCGGCGTCGACCTCGGCCACCATGAGAGCGGATGTCTCGGGGTCGAAGCAGCGCAGCAGGTCGGCATCGAGGGTGTCGACGTCGCTCGCGCGCGGAAGCGCGGCGTTCTCGGGGACCCGAACCGGACCGATGGACAGCGTGTGGCTGACCAGGGTGATGCCGAGTTCGGCGAGGAAGGATCGGGCGACGGCGCCGAGGGCAACACGTGCGGCCGTCTCCCGTGCGCTCGCGCGCTCCAGAACGGGGCGGGCCTCGTCGAAGTCGTATTTCTGCATGCCGACGAGGTCGGCGTGGCCGGGCCGCGGCCGGGTCAGGGGCGCACCGCGACCGCGGGTCTTCGAGGGCGCCGAGTCGGATTCGGTGTCGATCGGGTCGGCGCTCATCACATCGACCCATTTGGGCCATTCGGAATTGGCGATCCGCAGGGCGACCGGGCCACCCAGGGTGAGCCCGTGGCGCACTCCCCCGGATACCGTCAGCTCATCCTGCTCGAATTTCATTCGAGCCCCGCGACCGTAGCCGAGTTTACGGCGCCCAAGATCGAGGCGGATCGCATCTAGAGTAACCGGGACTCCAGCGGGCAAACCCTCGACAATGGCGATGAGTTCGGGGCCGTGGGATTCTCCGGCGGTGAGCCAACGTAGCATGCTTACTATCCTTCCACAGGGTCGCGGCTCAAGACGCCGCGCATGGCTGCGAGCACCTCTGTCTCCCCCTCAAGCGGAATGAGGGGATCGCCGGCAACAAAGATACGGTCTTGAATCAGGGCCTGGTGCAAAAGCATGCCGAGCCCGGACAACACCGTCCCACCACTCGCCTGCCACGACGTGGCCAGCGCACTCGGCCACGGAGAATACGCCACGTCAAAGAGGGGAACGCTTCGGCGCAGGGCCGGCGGGAATTCTCCCGACAGGGTGCTCCCCCCCGGAAGTGTGCTGATGACCAGGTCACTCGTGGGCCGCGCATCGGCCAGGTCAGCGAGGGCCGACACCGTCACGGTGAGCCCCAGCGTCCTGCCGAGCTCCCGGAGGGGCATCGCTTTGGCCGGATCGCGAACGATCACGTCGACGCCTTCGGCCCCGAGTACCGCGGCGGCCACGAGTGCCGACGTCGCCGTCGCACCGGCGCCCAGCAGCGTCACATGGGGCGGCCGCTCGACACCGTTCTCGGTAAGGGCACGCACAAGGCCAGCAACGTCGGTGTTGTAGCCGCTGAGCGTACGGGCGCCGCCCTCGTGGCTTGGGGGTGTGATGAGTACGGTGTTGACGGCGCCGGTCAGCTCGGCCATGCGGTCGAGGTCGTCGATGAGCGGGAGAACCTCGTGCTTGAGCGGCATCGTGAGTGACAGCCCCCGCCACTCGGGCCCCAGCACATCGATGAACGACGCGAGTTCGCCCGAGCGCACCTCATGGGCCTCGTAGCGCCACTTCAGGCCGAGGACCTGATACGCGGCGCGGTGCAGTGCGGGTGATCGCGAGTGCAGAATGGGCGAGCCCAGAACCGCAAAGCGGGGTGTGCCGACCGTGGTCAACGGTTCTCCCTCATCCAGTCCTGCCACTTCACGACGGCCGCATCGTGTTCCTGCACGGTGGAGGAGAAGGTTGTCTCTCCCGTGTCGAGGTTCCACGTCACGAAGAACAGCCAGGGACCATCCGCGGGGTGCAGCGCCGCATCGATCGCGAGGTCGCCGGGGTTGGAGATGGGTCCGACGGGCAACCCGGGGTGCACGTAGGTGTTGAAGAGGTTGCCGGCGTCGTTACGCTCGGCATCCGTTGTGGTCACGAGATGCGTGTTGCCCGTGCCGTAGGCCACGGTCGCATCGGACTGTAGCAGCCCGCTCTCCCACCTCTCTGGGTTGAGCCGGTTGAGAAAGACGCGCGACACCTTGTAGTAGTCGTCACGAAGACCGGCCTCCCGCTGGATGAGCGAGGCGAGCACGATTGTCGACCAGCGCTTCTCCGGGGCGACGCCCGCACCGTCGAGAGCCGCGAACTGGCGGTCAACGAGGGTCTTGATGGCGTCCTGCGCCGAGGCCTTGGGCGAGAAGGTGTAGGTGGCGGGAAACAGGAATCCTTCCAGCGTGGTCGCCTCGGCCGGCAGCCCGAAGGATGCCACGTTTGCCGCGGCAGCCTGCAGGTCGGCGAGGGGAATCTCGGTGCCCTCAGCGATCGACTCGAGCACCACTCCTGCGGCCGTTCCCTCGGGAACGACGACCGTCCGGTCGAGTTTGCTCGCGGGATCAAGAAGATTCTCGAGAGCGGATGCGGCAGTCATTTTGGTCTTGAGCTCGTACGCGCCCGGCTGAAAGACAGGCTCCGGCCGCTCGGCCAGAAGCAGCTCATAGAAGGCCTGATAACCCTTGACGACCCCCTCGGCCACGAGCGTCTGCGCAATGTCCGAGCCGGAATCCCCCGAGTGGATCATGACCGTGGTGTCCGTGCCGGTCGCGGCCTCCTGCTCGGTGAAGTCCGCAGGTCCCTGGATGGCTGAGATCACTTGCGCGATGGGGGCCCTGAGCGCGAACGCACCCGCGGCGAGCATTGCGACGATGACCACGAGGGCGATGAGGCACCCCCACGCACCCTTGCGACTCTTTTTTTCCCGCGGTGGGCCGGCGGCGATCTCGGCCCGCCGCCTGGCTCGGCCGGCAGCGCGCCGATTCGCGCGGTCTCCAGCGGGTTCCTCAAACGGAATCACGGCCTGACCCTCATCTGACTGGCGTGGCGGCAGAACCTCGTCACGGTTCGGTGCCGGTGCCGGTGCCGGTGGCTGGGGCTGGGGCTGGGGCTGGGGCTGGGGCTGGGGCTGGGCAGAGGCTGCTGCCGCCTCAGGCTCCGAACCCGGCTCGATGAGTGGCGGGTTCCCCGCCGCGTCGGCGGGCTCTGGAGCTGACCCGGCCGCCCCCGATGTTCCCTGGGCCAGCTGTTCGGCCTCTTCACGTGCCTGTTGGGCGAGGCGCAGCGAACGACGGGACGGCATCGGCTGGTCGCCGGGAGTGCTCGGCACGACTAGGGCCTTCCGCTCAGATCAAGGGGCGAGCCGGCTGGCGTGCCCGATGAACGCTCGCTGTCGAGCGCATGCTGCAAGATTATTGTCGCGGCCACCTGATCGATGACCGGACGCTGGGTCTTGGCCGAGCGCCCGGATGCACGCAGTGCCGATTGGGCCGACACCGTGGACAGGCGTTCGTCGACGAGACGAACCGGTACGGTCAGGGCGCGTGCCAGCGCCTCGGCAAAGACCTGGGCATCCTCCGTGGACGCGGTCCTACTGCCGGAGAGTGCGAGCGGGAGTCCAACAACGACTTCCACGGCGTCGTACTCGCTGACGATCGCAAGGAGGCGCGCAATGTCGCTGCGGCCGCCCGCGTCGCGACTCACCGTCTCGACCGGCATGGCCAGCATTCCGTGGTTGTCGCTGCGAGATACCCCTATTCGCACCTTGCCGACGTCTACTCCGACTCGCACACCCGACCGCATGACTTAGCGCGAGACGGCGGTGAGCACCGCGGTGAGGGCCACAGGGATGGCCTCCGTGTTCACTCCGCCACCCTGTGCGAGGTCGTCCTTGCCGCCACCGCCGCCGCCGAGGATCCCGGCCACCTGCTTCGCCAACGCGCCTGCCTTGTGCCCGGCATCGCGGGCAGCCTGGTTGGTGGCCACGATGACGACCGGCTTGTCACCGACCGTGGCCGCGAGTGCGACAACAGCCGGGTCCGCGCCAAGTCGCTCCCGGGTTGCGGTCACGAGCATGCGCACATCGTCCGAGGAATTGAGAACACCAAGGTCCTTCGCGACGAGGGTGACCGTTCCTGCCCGCGTCTGAGCGGCAACCAACGCGGGGACACGTTCGGTGAGGGCGCGCGATTCGAAAGCCGCAATCTTCTTCTCGGCGGTCTTGAGGTTCTGTACGAGTTCGGTGATGCGCTCCGGCAGGTTTTCCCGCGGCGTCTTCAGGCTCGCGGTGAGCTGGGAGACGAGCGCCCGTTCCGTGGCGAGGTCGCGGAAGGCTTCCAGGCCGACAAGCGCCTCCACACGACGGTTCGTCGAGCCGACGGAGGCCTCACTGGTGAGGTTGATCATGCCGATTTCGGCGCTGCTGGAGACGTGGGTACCGGCACACAGCTCACGCGACCAGGGTCCGCCGATGTCGACGACACGCACCCGATCGCCGTACTTCTCACCGAACAGAGCCATTGCGCCGAGTGCCTTCGCCTCCGCGAGGGGCAATTCGCGCGTGGTGACGGGCAGGTTGTCGCGGATGGCGTTGTTGGAGATCTCCTCGATCTCGCTGCGGGTCGCCAGGGACAGGGGCTGGTTCCAGGAGAAGTCGAGGCGGAAGAAGCCCGCCTTGTTGTAGGAACCGGACTGGTGCGCATTCGGGCCGAGGACCTGACGCAGGGCCGCATGCAGCACGTGCGTGCCGGAGTGTGCCTGCCGGGCGCCGCGACGCCATTCCGGGTCGACGATACTCGTCGCCTGATCGCCGACACCCACTTCGCCGGAGCGAACCTTGACCGTGTGGCTGATCAATCCCTTGACGGGCTTCTGCACATCAAGCACCTCAAGCTCATACCCGGCCCCAACGATAAGGCCGGCGTCAGCGTCCTGTCCGCCGGACTCCGCCCACAGAGCCGTCTCGGAGAGGATGACCTCAGCGGTCTCGCCCGCCACGGCGCTCGTCACGGACACGCCTTCGACGATGAGGCCGAGCACGCTGGACTCGTGCTGCATCTCGTTGTAGCCGGTGAACACGGTCTCGCCCGCGGCGCGGAAGGCGCTGTACACCCCGAGGTCGGCCAGGTGCGTCTTTTTGGACTTCGCATCGGCCTTGGCCATGGTGCGCTGCTTGGTCATGAGCGTGTCGAAGGCGTCACGGTTGACGGTGAGACCGGCTTCCTCCGCGATCTCGAGCGTGATCTCGATCGGAAAGCCGTAGGTGTCGTGCAGGAGGAAGGCTGTCGGTCCGGCCAGTTCCGTCTTGTTCGCGATCTTGGTCTTCGTCACGGCGAGGTCAAGCACGGCGCTGCCACTTGCCAGCGTGCGCAGGAACGTCTCCTCCTCGGAGTACGCGGCCTGGCTGATGCGGCTGAAGTCAGTGAAGACCTCCGGGTAGGAGGACATCATGGCGTCCCGCGAGGCGGGCAGTAGCTCGGGAAGGCTCGCCGAATCGACGCCGAGCAGGCGCATGGCGCGCACGCTGCGACGCAGCAGGCGCCGCAGAATGTAGCCGCGGCCCTCGTTGGACGGCATGACGCCGTCGCTCATGAGCATGAGGGAGGAGCGCACGTGATCGGCGACGATGCGCATCCGCACGTCGTCGTCGTGGTCGGCGCCGTAGCGGCGGCCGGACAGCGCGGCGGCACGATCGAGAACCGGGCGAACCTGGTCGATCTCGTACATGTTCTCGACGCCCTGCTTGAGGAAAGCGACGCGCTCAAGCCCCATGCCGGTGTCGATGTTCTTCTTGGGGAGGTCGCCGAGAATCTCGAAATTACTCTTGCCGGTGCTCTCCCCGCGGAGGTACTGCATGAAGACGAGGTTCCAGATCTCCACGTACCGGTCGTCGTCGGTGGCCGGGCCTCCGTCGGCGCCGTACGCCGGGCCACGGTCGAAGAAAATCTCGGAGCAGGGGCCGGCGGGGCCGGGCTGACCGGTTGACCAGTAGTTGGATTCCATGCCGAGGCGCTGGATCCGGTTTTCCGGCACTCCGATTGCCCGCCAGTAACGGAATGCCTCATCGTCATCGAGGTAGATCGTCACCCACAGGTCGGACTCCCGAAAGCCGTAGCCGCCCTGGTTTTCCTGGGTGGTCAACAGCTCCCAGGCGAAGCCGATGGCCTCTTCCTTGAAGTAGTCACCGAAGGAGAAGTTTCCATTCATCTGGAAGAACGTGCCGTGGCGCGGCGTCTTACCGACCTCTTCGATGTCGTTGGTGCGGATGCACTTCTGCACGCTGGTGGCCCGCTTGTACGGCGCGGGCACGAGTCCGGTGAGGTACGGAACGAACGGCACCATGCCGGCAACGGTGAAGAGGAGGGTGGGGTCATCGCTCACCAGGGAGGCTGAGGGCACAACGGTGTGTCCGCGATCGGCGAAGAAGTCGAGCCAGCGCCCGCGAATGTCGGCAGTCTGCATTGTGTCCGTAGCCTTGGTGGTGCGTGAGTAACGAAAGGTCTGGCGAGCGAGGAGCTACGTGGCCGCTGCCTCGTCGGCGTCGCCGAGTGCCGCGTGAAGCTCGGCCTCGCGCTGGCGGTATCCGTCGGAGATGGCCTCCCCGAACTCGCGCGCCTTGGCGTCAAGATCGGTGAAGAACTGCTTGCCCTGCTGCGACTTGTTCACCTCGTGGGCGACGACGAAACCGGCGGCGACACCTACAACCAGCCAGATGAAGTTTTTCACAGATGCTCCCTTGAGTTTTGATAGGCGGCACCTATCTCAAACGGTGCTGCGTTAAGAGTACCGGTCTATGTTCGCTCTCGCCGAGACGCGGTCGGCCTGCCTGCCCGAAAGGCGGCTCGCACTCCGGCCGAAAACCCGGCCAGCTTGACGAGCGGGCCACCAACCGTCGCCGCGAACAGTGCGACGAGGGCCGAGACATTGCCGGTGGCATCCGCTACATTGCTGGTGATCGTGTCGACCCGCGCCAGTTGCGTGTTGGTCTGGGAGATGGTCTCGGTGGTCTCGGCGAGCAGTGGCGTGACGCTCGCGCTGAGTTCATGGATGGCGCGTGTGGTCTCGTCGAAGACCCGCCCCAGTTTGATGAGCGGGAGCGCGATGACGGCGACGAGGATCGCGAACACGCCGGCACCGATGAGCCCGGCAATATCTCCACCTGACACCAGCACACCAACCAATTCCATCGCGAAGCGATTCTTCTTTCGGGGGAAACACAGAAGGGCGGATCACCCGGAGGTGATCCGCCCTTCAGCGTACTTCAGTTGAAGCTAGCGAGCCGCGTAGTACTCAACGACGAGCTGAACTTCACACGTCACGGGGATCTCGATACGCTTCGGGGCGCGCACGAGGCGCGCCTGCAGCTTGTCAACTTCAACCTCGAGGTACGGGGGAAGCTTCGGGAGCAGGTCCACGTGTCCGCCGGCGGCGGCGACCTGGAACGGCTCCATGCCCTCGCTGCGAGCCTTGACGTGCATGAGCTGGCCCGGCTTCACGCGGAAGGAGGGACGGTCAACGAGCTCTCCATCAACAAGAATGTGACGGTGAACGATCATCTGGCGAGCCTGAGCCGTGGTGCGGGCGATGGCGGAGCGCACGAGAAGAGCGTCGAGACGGGTCTCGAGGATCTCAACCAGGTTCTCACCGGTCAGTCCCTGACGACGACGAGCCTGCTCGAAGGCAATCTTGAGCTGGGCTTCGCGGATGCCGTACTGGGCGCGTAAACGCTGCTTCTCGCGCAGGCGGACGGCATAGTCCGAGTCGGTCTTGCGCTTGGTGCGGCCGTGCTCACCCGGTGCGTAGGGGCGCTTCTCGAGGAAGCGGGCTGCCTTCGGCGTGAGGGCAATGCCCAGCGCGCGCGACAGGCGGGTCTTACTGCGGGTACGTGACTTTGTAGACACGGTTTCCTTTCAATCGGACTCAACAAGGGAATACCAGGGCGCCGCGCACAAAAGTCGCTGGCGTCATGGGAGATCAGAGGGGTGGTTGCCACGGGGGCCCGGCTACAGGGCAAACCCATCCAAACTGGAATCGGAGGCAGCCGCATGCCAAAACCAGTTGTAGGCGGTGTTCAGGCTATCACAGCGCCGACACCAGCACCCACCGCAGAGCCCGTTGGCCACGGGTGGACCTATTGGCCGCGCACAATTCGACGGAGCTTGGCGAGCCTGGCCGAAATTTCCCGCTCGTTTCCGTGCTCGGTGGGCTCGTAGTAGCGCACCGACTTGAGCTCCGTGGGCGGATACTGCTGGGTCACGACGCCGAGGGCATCATCGTGCGGGTAGAGATACCCCTTGCCATGGCCGAGGCGCTTCGCTCCCGGGTAGTGCGCATCCCGCATTCCCTTGGGCACCCTGCCCATCTTTCCGGAGCGAATATCGGCTATCGCCGTGTCGAGGGCCATATAGGCGGCGTTGGACTTGGGAGCGGTCGCCAGGTGAACGACGGCCTGGGCGAGGGGGATCCGCCCCTCCGGCATTCCGATCAGCTGCACCGCGTCGGCGGCGGCGACAGCGATCACGAGGGCCTGCGGGTCGGCCATACCGATGTCTTCGGAGGCGAGGATGATGATGCGCCTGGCGATGTAGCGGGGGTCCTCGCCCGCCTCGATCATGCGCGCGAGATAGTGCAGTGCCGCATCGACGTCGCTCCCCCGCACCGACTTGATGAAGGCGCTGATCACGTCGTAGTGCTCATCGCCGTTGCGGTCGTAACGCAGCAGGGCCCGATCGACCGCAACGGACACAATCTCGGTCGTGATGACCGGCCTGGACTCGTCGCCGGCCACGACGGTGCTCGCCGCCGAAACGGATGCCGCTTCCAGCGCAGTGAGGGCCCGCCGAGCGTCACCCGACGCGAGCCTAATGATGGCATCGCGTGCCTCCGGCTCCAGTTCGAAGCGACCGGCAAGTCCACGGGGGTCGCTCACGGCACGATCGACCACAATGCCGAGATCGTCGTCACCGAGGGTTTCGAGGGTCAGGAGAAGGGATCGAGAGAGGAGCGGGGAGATGATGGAGAACGACGGGTTCTCCGTGGTGGCCGCCACGAGGATGATGACGCCATTCTCCACTCCGGGAAGCAACGCATCCTGCTGGGCCTTGGAGAACCGGTGGATCTCGTCGAGGAAGAGCACGGTCGAGAGTCCGTAGAGATCGCGACTGGTGCGAGCCTCCTCCATGACCTGGCGCACGTCGCGCACCCCGGCGGTCACCGCGGAGAGTTCCACGAACCGGCGGCCGGAGCTGTGCGCAATGGTCTGTGCCAGCGTGGTCTTGCCCGTGCCGGGAGGTCCCCAGAGAATCACGGACACCGAGCCCTGCTCACCCGTCTTGTCGCTCGCAAGGCTCACGAGCGGTGAACCCGGAGTGAGCAGATGACGCTGACCGGCTACCTCGTCGAGGGTTTTCGGGCGCATTCGTACCGCGAGGGGGGTAGCGCCAGTGCGCAGACCCGGTTGAGCATCCGACATTCCTCCAGCGTAGTTTGTGCGTAGAGTTCTACGAGGCTCGCGTGGAGCCGTAGGACCGACGTTCCCAGCTTTCTGGAGGATCGAAAGTGGCACAGAATTACAAGCAAGAACGCGAAGCGCGCGCAGCCAGGGCGCGCACACGCGCGTTCCAGGCGCGGCGCGACGTACACGAACATCAGCAGAAGCGCCGAGTGCGCGACAATATTCTCGCCGGCGCGGGCCTCGTGGTGGTCGTGACCCTGCTCGTGGTTGCCCAGGTGTTCTACTTCAACGGCGGTCCGGGCTCGCCGGAACCCACCGACTCGGCCGCGGCCGAGTCGTCCACCACGCCCGGCCCTGCCACGGTTCAGAACAGCGGAGACGTTCCCTCGAGCACGATCGCCGAGGGGCGCACCTGGTCAGGGACGCTGACGCTCAACGACGTGGACCTCGGCATCGAGCTCGACGGCGCGGCCGCCCCGCAGGCGGTGTCGTCGACGATTTCGCTCGCGCAGACCGGTTTCTACGTGGACACGTCCTGCCACCGGCTGACGAAAGACGGTTTCTTCGTGCTGCAGTGCGGCGACCCGAACGGCGACGGCAGCGGCGGACCCGACTACCGCTACGGCCCGGTGGAGAATGCCCCGGCCGACAATATCTACCCGGCCGGCACGCTGGCCATGGCTCGTCAAGGCGACAGCGCCTTCAGCCAGGGCAGTCAGTTCTTCATCGTCTACGAGGACACGACCATTGGCGCCGACACGGCCGGCGGCTACTCGGTGATCGGACAGGTCACGAGCGGGCTGGACGAGCTGAAGTCACAAATCACGGATGCGGGCACTATCGACGACTCCGCGGATGGCTCCCCCACGATTCCCACAACAATTACCGGCATAACGGTTCAGTAGGATCACGCGATCCGGGCTCGGGCTTGCAATAGGCTAAGAGCAGTATGTATTCGTCCCCTCCGGGACCCACAACGAAAGCAGCAAGGTGAGCCTCTTGACGACGACAGATCAGCAACCATGGGGTCGCGTAGACGAAACCGGCACGGTTTACGTACGTGAAGCCTCGGGCGAGCGCGCCGTCGGCCAGTACCCCGACGCTACTCCCGAAGAAGCGCTTGCGTATTTTGAGCGCAAATACGTGGAACTCAACGGCCAGGTGACGTTGCTGGAGCAGCGCGCCAAGGGCGGCGCCCCCGCCGCGGACGTCGCCAAGTCCGTTACGAACCTGACGACAGCGGTCGCAAACGCCAACGCCGTCGGCAACCTCGCCGCCCTCGCCGAGCGTCTCGCCGCCCTCGGCGGAACCGTGACCGAGCTCACCGAGCAGCAGAGCGTTGAGACGAAGGCCGCCGCCGCCGCCGCCGTCGCCGAACGCACCGCCATCGTGAACGCGGCAGAACGACTCGCCGCTGAGGACCCCGCCAAGACACAGTGGAAGCAGACCAGCGCCGCCCTCGACGCCCTGTTCGCCAAGTGGCAGGCGCACCAGCACGACGCTCCGCGCATCCCCAAGGGCGAGGCAAACGACCTGTGGAAGCGCTTCCGTGCCGCTCGCACCACCATCGAACAGAACCGCAAGGCGTTCTTCGCGGAGCTTGACAGCGCACACAAGGATGTTCGCACCCGCAAACAGGGCCTGATCGAGCAGGCCGAAGCGCTCGCGGACAAGGGCGCGGACGGCGTCTTTGCGTACCGCAACCTGCTGGAGGAGTGGAAGAAGGCCGGTCGCAGCGGCAAGAAGCAGGACGACGCCATGTGGGCCAAGTTCAAGGCAGCTGGCGACGTGCTCTACTCCGCGAAGTCCGAGGTCGAGGCGATCTCCAACGAGGAATACGACGCCAACCTCGTGCTGAAACTCGAACTCCTGACCGAGGCCGAGACCCTGCTGACCGTCACCGACCGCATCAAGTCCCGCGACACGCTGAGCACCATCCAGCGCAAGTGGGATGCGATCGGCAAGGTCCCCCGCGACCAGGTCAAGCCGATTGAAGATCGTCTGCGCAAGGTGGAGGCCGTCGTGCGCAAGCTCGATGAGGACCACTGGAAGCGCAACAACCCGGAGACCAAGGCCCGCACCGAGGGTCTTGCCGGACAGCTGAACGACGCCATCGCGAAGCTCGAGGTCGAGCTGGAGAAGGCTCAGGCGAGCAAGAACGCTGCCGCCATCGCCGAGGCCACCGAGGCTCTTGAGGCACGCAAGGCATGGCTCAAGGCAATCGCCCCGTAGCTTCAGGCTCACCCGCCCTCCACAGGCGGTCGGAATGCCGTTTCTCCACAGGTTCAGTCGCCACGCGACCTGAATGGTGCAGAAGCGGCATTCTGTGCATATGACGCATCGACTTGCCGCGGCCCTGGCACCGGGCCACCTTCCCGGCGAACTTCCGCTCGCCGAACTGATGTGCGCCAGCCTCGACGGCGAGGTCTATCCCCTCGGTGCGTGCTGGTGCCCCATCGACCAGATCGACGGTCCTTCCCTGCGCGCGGCATCGTTGGCCCCGCTCGTGCCCGCACGGGGCATCATCGAACGCGCGAGTGCGGCCTGGGTCTACGGTTTCCTGGCTGAGCCCCGCGAGCACGAGCTCTGTGTCGATGTGCATGCCCGCGCGCACGTCTTGCCGTCGACCCACGTTCATCTACGGGAGGTGGTGTGTTCCGACGTCGACATCCGCGCGCTCGGGGGACTGCGCGTCACCACGCCCCTGCGCACCGTGGTTGACCTGGCCCACGCGAACCCGGCGCTCGGGCGCGGCGCCCTGACGACCGTGCTCTGGGCCCTGCTGCGCTACGGCGGATTCCACGACGTCGTGGAGGCTCGACGGGCCTGCACACAACGATCCGGTCCGCACCGGGCGCGGGCGCTCGCGCAGCTCGACCTGGTCGCGGCTCGCTTCTCGGAGCCGGTTCCTTAGCCGTCGCTGACGCGATAGACGTCGTAGACGGTGTCAATGCGCCGTACGGCGTTGAGCACCCGGTCGAGGTGTGTCGTGTCCCCCATCTCGAACACGAACCGACTAATCGCGAGGCGGTCGCTCGACGTGTTCACGGTTGCGGAGAGAATATTCACGTGGTGCTCGGAAAGCACCCGCGTCACGTCCGACAACAGACCGGATCGGTCGAGCGCCTCAATCTGAATGTGCACGAGGAACAGGCTCTTCGACGTGGGTGCCCACTCGACATCGATCATGCGCTCGGGTTCTTTCAGCAGCGACTGCACGTTGTGGCACGACGCCTGGTGCACCGAAACACCGGCCCCCCTGGTGACGAATCCCACGATCTTGTCGCCCGGAACGGGCGTGCAGCACCGGGCGAGTTTGACCAGGATGTCCGGCGCACCCCGAACGAGTACACCGGAGTCGCTGGTACGTGGCGTCTGGGTGCGGCCGCTCGGCGCCACGGGAAAGTCACTGACGTCACTCTCTTCGACCGTCTGAATCGAGGAGACGACCTTCTCAAGCACGGACTGCGTCGACACGTGGCCCTCGCCGACGGCGGCGTAGAGGGCGGAAACGTCCTCGTACTTCATGAGCGCGGCCACCTCGGCGAAGGAGTCCTGGCTCATGAGCTTCTGCAGGGGCAGGTTCTGCTTGCGCATGGCTCGCGCTATCGAGTCGCGGCCCTGCTCGATAGCCTCGTCCCGACGTTCCTTCGTGAACCACTGACGAATCTTGTTGCGCGCGCGGGGACTCTTGACGAAGCCCAGCCAGTCCTTGCTCGGGCCGGAGTCGGGATTCTTGGAGGTGAACACCTCAACGACATCGCCGGTATGGAGAGAGCTCTCGAGGGGAACGAGCCGGCCGTTGACCTTGGATCCCATGGTGCGGTGGCCTACCTCGGTGTGCACCGCGTAGGCGAAGTCTACGGGCGTCGCACCGGCCGGAAGACCGATCACGCGGCCCTTGGGGGTGAAGACGTAGACCTCCTTGGCACCGATTTCGTAGCGCAGCGAGTCGAGGAATTCGCCGGGGTCGACCGTCTCGGCCTGCCAATCCGAAATGTGGGCGAGCCACGCCATGTCGGTGTCGCTCTTCGGGCCCACGCCGGGGCTCTTGCCGGTGACCTGTTCCTTGTACTTCCAATGCGCGGCGACACCGAATTCGGCTCGCTGGTGCATTTCCTGCGTGCGAATCTGAATCTCGACCGGGCGACCGCTCGGCCCCATCACGGTCGTGTGCAGGGACTGGTACAGGTTGAATTTGGGCGTGGCGATATAGTCCTTGAAACGACCGGGCAGCGGCGTCCAACGCGCGTGGATCGACCCGAGCACGGCGTAGCAGTCGCGCACGGAGTTGACGAGCACGCGGATTCCGACGAGGTCGTATATTTCGTCGAAGTCGCGACCGCGAACGACCATCTTCTGGTAGATCGAGTAGTACTGCTTGGGTCGACCGGCAACCTTGCCACGGATGCGAGCGGCTTTGAGGTCGTCGTTGATCGTGTCGATGACGTTCTGCACGAACTCTTCACGCTGGGGCGTGCGCTGGCGAACGAGGCTTTCGATTTCGGCGTACAACTTGGGGTACAGCACGGCGAAGGACAGGTCTTCGAGTTCCCACTTGATCGTCTGGATTCCCAGCCGGTGCGCGAGGGGCGCGTAGATCTCGAGCGTCTCCGTGGCCTTGCGCACCGCGGATGCAGCGGGGACGAATCCCCAGGTACGCGCGTTGTGCAGCCTGTCGGCGAGTTTGATGATGAGTACGCGGATGTCTTTCGACATGGCGACGATCATCTTGCGCACGGTCTCGGCCTGGGTCGAGTCCCCATACTTCACCTTGTCGAGCTTGGTGACCCCATCAACAAGCATGGTGATCTCGTCACCGAAGTCGGCTCGCAACTGGTCGAGGGTGTACGACGTGTCTTCGACGGTGTCGTGCAGCAGGGCGGCCGCAATGGTTTTGGTTCCAATGCCCAGGTCGGCGAGAATTTGGGCGACGGCCACCGGATGCGTGATGTACGGCTCGCCACTACGCCGCATCTGCCCATCGTGGGCTCGCTCGGCCGCCGTGTACGCGCGCTCGATGATCGACAAGTCAACCTTCGGGTGATGAAGTCGCACCGTCTTGATGAGGGTGTCGACGGCACCGGCCGGCTGGGCACGCGAAAATATGCGTGGAACCAGACGCCGTAAAGAAGCCGGGGACGGTGTGCTGGTGTCCGTCATCGCTTCACCTCAATCCTGGGCCGGAGGGCTCTTCGACCGTCGGACCGCAACGGTGTAAACCAATTATGACCGAACGACGTCGTTCTGAGAAACGGGGCCGCGAACGACCCCGATTCTCAAGCCGACGTTCAGGCTCAGGCGCTCACTTCGTGGGACACCGGGGCAGCGGAAGCCGACGCCGCGTTGACCTTCGCCGCGAGAGCCTTCTTGTCCCGCTTGCGGGTCGCAGCTTCACGGGTGCGCAGCTGGGCGTAGAGCGGCGCGGCAATGAAGATCGTTGAATACGTTCCAACGAGGATACCGATGAGCAGTGCGAGGGAGATGTCCCGCAGGGTGCCGGCACCGAGCACAAAGGCGCCGATGAAGAGAATTGATGCAACCGGGAGAGCGGCAACCACCGAGGTGTTGATCGACCGAACGAGCGTCTGGTTGACGGCGAGGTTGACCGAGTCGGCGAACGTGCGTAGTGAGCCCGGACCATCTTCACTGGTGTTTTCGCGGATCTTGTCGAATACCACGACCGTGTCATAGAGCGAGTATCCGAGAATCGTCAGGAAGCCGATGACGGCTGCCGGGGTGATTTCGAACCCGGTGATGCCGTAGATGCCAGCGGTGATCACGAGGTCGTGCAGGAGCGCAACCATGGCGGCGATGGACATCTTCCAGGTGCGGAAGTAGATGGCCATGACCGTGCCGGCCAGAACGAGGAAGACGACGAGGGCGCGAAGTGCCTGACCGGTGATGTCCTTGCCCCACGACGGTCCGATGAACGAGGCCGTCACGTCGGTTGCCGGAACGTCGAATGCCGTGGCGAGGGCGGCGCGAACGGCGCGGTTGTCCTCGCTCGTGAGCTGGTCGGTCTGCACCCGGATCTCCGTGGTGCCCACGGTCGAGACCTTCGAGACCGCGGCGGGAACGACGCTTGCCACGGCATCGGTTGCGTTCGTCTGATCCTGGGTGGCCACGTCGGAGACGACGAACTCGCTGCCTCCGGTGAACTCAATGCCGAACTCGAACCCACCGCGGGCGAAGGGACCCACGACTGCTATCAGGATCATGGCGGCGGCGATCATGTACCAGAGCTTGCGTCGGCCCACAATGTTGAGCGAGCGTTCGCCCGTGTAGAGGTCATTTCCAAACTTGGCGAAGCTGGCCATTAGGAATCCTTCCCGTCGGTCGACGAATCCTGCGAGGCGCCAACGAGCTCTGCGGCCTTACGCTCGGCGATGGTCTGTCGCTTCGCCGCTTCACGGCTTGACGATGCAGATTTGGTGCCGGGGACAGCTACCGACGGCACGAAACGTGCGCGACCTCGGTAGACGGCGCCGAGTGCTCTCGGATCGAGTCCGCTCAGCTTGTGTCCTTCGTTGAAGAAACGAGTCTGGGCGATGAGTTGCAGCATGGGGTGCGTGAACAGGCCAACGACGATGAGGTCAACCACGGTGGTCAGCCCGAGGGTGAGGGCGAAGCCACGTACGTTGCCCACGGCGAGGATAAAGAGCACCGCCGCCGCGAGGAAGTTGACGACGTCGGAGGCGATGATCGTGCGAATGGCTCGTTTCCAGCCGGCTTCCACGGCGGATTCGAGACCACGTCCGTCGCGGAGTTCATCGCGGACACGCTCGAAGTAGACGATGAAGGAGTCGGCCGTGATTCCAATGGCCACAATCAGTCCGGCCACACCGGCGAGGGAGAGGCGGTAGCCTTCCCGCCACGACAGGATCGTAATGAGGAGGTAGGTGATAATGGCGGCGACCCCGAGCGAGGCCACCGTCACGAGACCCAGCAGGCGGTATTGCGCAAGGGAATACATCACGACGAGAATGAGACCGATCAGGCCGGCGATCAGCCCGTTGACGAGCTGCGTCGAGCCGAGGGTTGCGCTGATCGTGTCCTGGCTCTGCACAGTGAAGCTGATGGGCAGCGCGCCGAACTTGAGTTGGTCGGCCAGGGCCTTTGAGGAATCCTGGTCGAAGTTGCCGGTGATCTGAGGCGTGTCCGTCACCCCCAGAACGCGAGGGGCGGTGATGACCTTCCCATCCAGCACGGCGGCGAACTGGTTCTGCGGGCTCTGCAGGGCGATGAGACGGCTCGAGACGGCGAGGAACTCGTCTGCTCCCTTGCCGTTGAATTCAATGTTGACGACCCACTGGCCGGTGGGCGTTCCACTCTGGCCGGCTTCCTGGCCGTTGGTGGAGTCGGAGATGTTCGCACCGTCGACCTCGACCGGGCCGAGGATGTACTTGGCGGAGCCATCGCTCTCGCACGTGATCAGGGGCTGATCGGCCGGGGCGACATTGCTCGTGTCGACGTTGGCACAGTCGAAGGCCTCGTACTGGGCCTGCAGCGCCGGGGTGACGTAGTTGAGGTCACTCCCGTCGGTGGGTTCCACGGACGGCGTGGTCGACAGGTTGGGGTCGATGGTGGCTTCGGGCGCGGGAGTGGCGGTACCGTCGGCGCCGACGGCAGCCGAGGTCGGCGCTCCGGCAACGAGTACGGGCCGGAACTCGAGCTTCGCCGAGGACTCGATGCGGTTGATCGTGGCGTCGTCGGGTGTTCCGGGGATCGAGACCACAATGTTCGTGCCACCCTGGGTGTTGATCTCCGACTCGGAGACACCGGCAGAGTCAATGCGCTGGCGGATGATCGAAACGGCCTGGTTCAACTGCTCCTGGGAGACGGTTTCCCCGGCTTCAATCTTGGGCTCGAGGATGATCTGTGTGCCGCCCTCGAGATCGAGCGCGAGCTTGGGCGACCACGATCCGTTCCCGTTGACGGCGCCAACGGCGTTGAAGGCGATGAGGCCGACGATGATCACGCCAAGCCATGTCAGGGAACGCCAGGCCTTCTTGGCCGGGGACGACTTAGCCACCTTGAACTCAGCTTTCTATGCTCGTGCCCACGCCAGTAGGCGTGGGCACGGTGAGGGGTTTGTTACGCGTCGCCCTTTTTGGGCTGGTTGTCATTGTCGTCGCTGTCGACGCGCTGCCCGAACTCGGGTTCGCCGAGGGACTCGATAACGGGACTCTCCGCGAGAACGTCGTCATCGGATTCCTCGTCGGCCTTGTCCACGACCGGCTCAACCACGCGAGCGATGGTCTGGCGGTGGATGTTCACGATGGTGCCGGGGGCGATGAGCAGCGCCACCTTGTTCTCTTCTTCGTCGATCGACACGATGGTGCCGTACATTCCGAAGTTGGTCATAACGTCAGCACCGGCGACCATGGTGGCCTGCAGTGCTTCCTGGTCGCGCTTGCGCTTGCGACCGTTGCGGAACATGAAGAAGACGAGCATTGCCAGAACGCCAAGCATGACGAGTGTCAACGGATCCATAAAATTGTGAGACCTTCCGATAGCGGCCGACGGGGCCGAAGTTTGTGTGGGGACTCATAACGAGCCAACTTGAATTATAGGTCATCCAGGGTGAGGGCGACCTGAGGATCATTCAGACCGAAATGTCGCCACGCTGCGCCAGTCGCCACCCGCCCTCGCGGGGTGCGCGTGAGGAAGCCTATCCTCACGAGGAAGGGCTCCACGACCGCCTCGATGGTTTCCGACTCCTCGCCGACCGAAACCGACAGGGTATTGAGGCCAACCGGTCCCCCACCGAATCGGGTCAGAATGATCTTCATCACCTCGCGGTCGAGGCGGTCGAGACCGATTTCATCTACGTCGTAGAGCTCCAGCGCCGCGTGTACGGCGGTGAGGTCGGCGTCGTGGCCATGCACGAGCGCGTAGTCCCGCACGCGGCGGAGCAGCCGATTGGCGATGCGGGGTGTGCCGCGGCAACGGCCGGCAATCTCGGCCAGGGCGCGCTGTCCGATCGGAAGGTTGATCAGCTGCGCCGCCCGGCCGAGTACCTGCTCAAGTTCGCTCTCGGCATAAAACTCGAGGTTCGCGGTGAACCCGAAGCGATCGCGGAGCGGGTTCGGGAGCAGTCCAGAGCGCGTCGTTGCCCCAACGAGCGTGAAGGGGGCAAGCTCAAGCGGAACCGACGTGGCGCCCGCACCCTTACCCACCATGATGTCGATCCGGAAGTCTTCCATCGCAAGGTACAGCATTTCTTCGGCCGAACGGGCCATGCGGTGAATCTCGTCGATAAACAGCACCTCGCCGGGCACCAGTGATGACAGCACGGCGGCGAGGTCGCCGGCGTGCTGGATCGCCGGACCACTCGACATGCGAAGCGGCCGGTTTCCCTCGTAGGCGATGATCATCGCAAGCGTGGTTTTACCCAGGCCCGGAGGGCCAGCGAGCAGAATATGGTCGGGGGTGCGATTCTGCATGGTGGCGGCCGTGAGCATGAGCTGGAGCTGGCCACGAACCTTCTGCTGGCCCACGAATTCGCCCAGGCTCGTCGGTCGAAGGGCACCCTCAAACGCGAGCTCGGTTTCGCTCGCGAGCGTGGGGTTGGTGACCTCGACTCCCGGATCGGTCGTCATGACCGGTGCCCCGGGTTCTGTGCGGGGCCGAGCCGTCCGAGGGCCAGGCGAAGCACCATGGCCACCGTTGGTGGAACCGCATCCGGGGCCGCGTCCAGGGTTTTCAGCGTCTCATCGACCGCCTCTGCAGCGACACGCTCTGACCAGCCGAGTCCGATGAGGGCCGCCTGCACACTCGACGCCACCGTGGCGCTGCCGGTTGGTCTGGTCGATGCCGGCGTCTGGGCCGTGATGGCTAGCTTGCCGGCCAGGCTCAGCACGATGAGTTTGGCGGTTTTGGGCCCGATACCGCTGACCTTACGGAACACGGCGTCGGCATCGTCGGCAACCGCCTGGGCGATCTCGTTGGGGCTGAGCACCGCGAGCACCCCGAGGGCCGATTTCGGACCAACCCCCGTGACACCCACAAGCAGCTCGAACACCGCAAGCTCGTCGTTGCTCGGAAACCCGTAGAGCGTGAGGGAATCCTCTCGAACTATGAGCGTCGTGAGCAGGCGGGCCTCGTCGTTGATACGCAGGGACAGGGCGGTGGCCGGTGTGACCTGCACGCCGAGGCCCACTCCCCCGATTTCTATCACGACCGTGGAACCAACGGCGGAGAGGACGAGGCCATGTACGGAAGAGATCACCGCTTAAGACTACGGGGCACCGCCGACACCGACGCGCCGCGCTCGGCGGCGCGCCACGCTTTCTGCGCGGGAGTCTGCTCTGCGGGGCCGCCTTCGGGCGCTGCACCGCTCGTCGGGAGCGTCCCCCCGGCAATTCCCGTTCGCCACGCATGGCAGATAGCGAGCGCGAGGGCATCCGCCGCGTCGGCCGGTTTCGGGACCTCCGTGAGGCCGAGGATGCGAGCGACCATCGTTCCGACCTGCTTCTTGTCCGCGGAACCGTACCCGGTAATGGCTGCCTTGACCTCGCTCGGCGTGTGCAGGGTGACGGGCAGTCCCCGCCGCGCGGCCAGGAGCAGGGCGACCCCACTGAGGTGGGCCGTTCCCATCACGGTGCGCACATTGTTCTGCGCAAACACGCGCTCGATGGCCACGAATTGCGGCTTGTGGCGGTCGAGCATCTCTTCGAGACCCTCGGCAAGCACAAGCAGGCGCTGTTCCAGGGGAACATCGAGCCCGCTGCGCAGCACCGTGACGTCAACGAGGCGCGCCGAACGGTTGCCGGCAACGTCAACGACGCCCACACCGCACCGGGTCAGGCCCGGGTCGATTCCAAGCACCCGGACCGCCACCGGCGTTACTCGGAGTCGACTTGGAGCTGGGCGTGAACCTCGGGTGAGATGTCATAGTTGCTGTAGATGTTCTGAACGTCGTCGAGATCTTCCATCGCGTCGATCAAACGGAACACCTTGCGTGCGGTCTCGACATCCACCTCGACCTTGAGGGACGGCACGAAGGCAATATCAGCCGATTCGTAGTCGATTCCCGCGGCCTGCAGGGCGCTTCGTGTCGCCACGAGATCGTGTGCCTCCGAGAGCACCTCAAAGGTTTCGCCCTCATCAATGACCTCTTCGGCACCCGCGTCGAGCACGGCGAGCATGATGTCGTCTTCGGTGATGGCGGGGCTGTGCTTGACGACCACGACGCCCTTGCGGTGGAAGTTGTAGGCAACACTGCCCGGGTCCGCCATCTGGCCGCCGTTGCGTGCCATGGTCGTGCGCACCTCGGCCGCCGCACGGTTCTTGTTGTCGGTCAGGCACTCGATCATGATGGCCACACCGTGGGCGGCATAGCCCTCGTACATGATGGTCGTGTAGTCGACCTGCTCGCCCGACAGCCCGGCACCGCGTTTGACGGCGCGATCGATATTGTCGTTGGGAACGGAGGTCTTCTTCGCCTTCTGGATGGCGTCGACCAGGGTGGGGTTACCGGACAGGTCTGCCCCGCCCATGCGGGCCGCGACCTCGATGTTCTTGATGAGCTTCGCGAAGGCCTTGGCCCGGCGAGAGTCGGTGACGGCTTTTTGGTGCTTCGTTGTGGCCCATTTGGAATGCCCGGACATGAATCTCCCGTTGAGTTGCTCGCTCGTAGTTCGCCAGTACTGCGTGAGTCAGTGACTGTGTTACTGAATGACGATGTGACTGAATGACTGTGACTGTGGCACCGCGGTGCGCCCTCTATTCTAGCCCGGGGCCGCCGGAAGCACGTGGAAGCTGGGCGTGTGGCCTCAGGCCGGGCTGTCGGCGTGGATGAGGTTGTTGAGCGTGTGGAGGTTGCGGGTCGTCGTCATCTCGCGGTACTTCGGCTTGCCGCTCTTCTTACTGAAGTGACTCTTGGCGCCCACGGACTTGCGCACTTCCCAATACAGCACGCCGTGACCGAGTTCGATTCGCTCTTCGTTGCCGTCGAGCTCCCTGGCGTGTCCGGCCAGTTCGGTCAGTGCCGACCGGTCGGAGGCGAACATGACGTAGGGCTGCCAGCCGTCGCGCTCCCCATCGAAGGGGTAAGCCCGAATAATGCGGTCGAGGCGCTCCACCTCGACGAGCACGATGCCGGCCTCGTATCCGAAGCGTTCGCGAAGCGCGGTCTCGACGACCGCCTTCCGCTCGGCAACATCGGCCGCCGCGACCTTGGGGTCAATTTCTTCGTCGGAGTCCACGGGGCCGGTGCCCGTTCGGAACAGTACGTTTCCGCTCGCGAGCACGGTGTGCACATCGGAGAAGCCGAGTTCCCGAAACAGGTCGCCCAGGTCGCTCATGGCAATCGTGATGCCATCATTCACATTGATGCCCCGCAACAGGGCCACATACTTGGTCATCGTTGACTCATTTCCCACCAGGGTGTAACCGAAAGTGATCGTTGATAGACACTATCGACCCGAGGCCCTATCGACGAAATGCTGCGGAGGCAACCTTCTGCAGGAAGTACTCGTGAAAGCGGTACTCGCCCGTCATCTCCGGGTGGAATGACGTGCCGAGCAGGTTGCCCTGCTCCACGGCCACGCAGCGACCGTCGGAGAGCGTGGCGAGGGACGTAGCCAACGGCCCGACGCGCTCGACCACGGGCGCGCGAATGAAGGCGGCGTGCACCGGCGCGTCTCCGAGACTCGCCACCTGAAGGTCGGTTTCGAAGGATTCGTTCTGCGAGCCGAAGGCGTTGCGGCGCACCTCGATGTCGAGGCCGCCGATGCTCTGCTGCCCCTTCATGCCATCGAGCACTGTGTCAGCGAGCATGATCAGGCCCGCACAGGTTCCGTATACGGGCATGCCGGCACGCACGGCTGACTGCAGCGGATCGAAGAGATCAAACATGCGAGCGAGTTTGTCCATCACGCTTGACTCGCCGCCCGGGATCACCAGGCCACCGACGCGCGCGAGTTCCTCCGGACGCCGAACCAGCTCAACCGTGGCGCCGAGGGTACGAAGAACGTCGGCGTGCTCGCGAAAGTCTCCTTGCAGCGCGAGCACGCCGACCGGTGTTGCAACTGTCATGAAGGCTGTGGTTACCAGCCGCGCTCTGACAGGCGGTGCGGTGCCGCGAGGTCGGTCACGTTGATGCCGACCATGGCCTCGCCGAGTCCGCGAGAGACCTGAGCGAGGACCTTGGCGTCATCGTAGAAGGCGACGGCCTTCACGATGGCGGCCGCACGCTGCTCAGGGTTACCCGACTTGAAAATACCGGAGCCGACGAACACTCCGTCCGCGCCGAGCTGCATCATCATTGCCGCGTCGGCGGGCGTGGCGACGCCTCCCGCGGTGAACAACACCACGGGGAGCTTTCCGGTTGCGGCGATCTCGGCGACGAGCTCGTACGGTGCCTGCAGCTCTTTGGCAGCTACATAGAGCTCGTCCTTGCCCATTGACGCCAGTCGCGCAATTTCCCCCCTGATGGTGCGAATGTGCTTGGTCGCCTCAGAGACGTCGCCGGTGCCGGCTTCACCCTTGGAGCGAATCATGGCCGCACCTTCGGTGATGCGACGAAGCGCCTCACCGAGGTTGGTCGCGCCACAGACAAAGGGAGTCGTGAAGTTCCACTTGTCGATGTGGTTCTTGTAGTCAGCGGGGCTCAGCACCTCGGACTCGTCGATGTAGTCGACGTCCAGCGCCTCAAGAATCTGCGCCTCGACGAAGTGGCCAATGCGTGTCTTGGCCATCACCGGAATGTTGACCTCGGCGATGATGCTGTCGATCAGGTCGGGGTCGCTCATGCGGGCAACGCCACCCTGCGAGCGGATGTCAGCGGGAACGCGCTCGAGGGCCATTACGGCTACAGCGCCGGCGTCTTCGGCAAGACGAGCCTGGGCAGCGGTGACGACGTCCATGATGACGCCGCCCTTGAGCATTTCGGCGAGGCCACGCTTGACGCGGCTGGAACCGAACTGCTCTGAGGAAGTGTTTTCAGTCATTTGATGATCCTATTCCTTGCACTGGGTCAGAAATTTCACGCCCCGAACCGGGGCAGGGAACTAGCCTTCGTCGTTCGGCCAGGCATCCGCTATCTCACGGCGCGTCTCGCCGAGGAGCTTCGGAATGGCCTTGGTGCCGGCGATAATGGGAAAGAAGTTGGAGTCGAGGGCCCACCTGGGCACGATGTGCTGGTGCAGGTGCTCGGCAATTCCCGCACCCGCGATGCGGCCCTGGTTCATGCCGATGTTGAAGCCGTCGCAGTTCGAAACCTGCGTGAGCACACGCATGGCCGTCTGGGTGAGGCTGCCGATCTCGGCGACTTCCTCGGGTGAGGCCTCGTCATAGGTCGCGACATGACGATACGGGCACACGAGCAGGTGGCCGCTGTTGTACGGGAAGAGGTTCAACAGCACATAGGCGTACGTGCCCCTGGCCACAATGAGCGCTTTCTCGTCGTCCATGGCGGGCGCCAGGCAGAACGGGCAGTCATCGGGGTGTGGCTGCTGCCCGTCCTGAATGTACACCATGCGGTGCGGTGTCCACAGACGCTGGAAGGCATCAGGGACGGCCGCAAAATCGGCGGAGTTTTCCAGCAGAGGGTTATCGAGATCCATGCCGTCGTCAACCGTCATGTCACGCCTGTCCGGCGTCGGCCGCGAGCGACTCGGGTGCGGTCAACACCTGGGCACGGGTCTCGATGGCGTCGAGGATGCGACGAATCGCGTCGGCGACCGGCACCCCGTTGAGCTGGGTGCCGTCACGGAACCGGAAGCTGACCGCGTTGTTGGCCTGGTCTTCCTCGCCGACGATGAGCTGGAACGGCACCTTGGCCTTGGTGTGCGTGCGAATCTTCTTCTGCATGCGGTCGTCGGAGTGATCGACCTCGGCACGAACGCCCGCCTGCTTGAGCGAAGCGATGACGCCGTCGAGGAATTCGCCGTACTGCTCAGACACGGGAATCCCGACGACCTGAACCGGAGACAGCCACACCGGGAACGCCCCGGCGTAGTGCTCGGTGAGAACCGCGAAGAAACGCTCAATGGAACCGAACAGGGCACGGTGAATCATGACGGGACGCTGGCGGGTTCCGTCACTGGCCGTGTACTCGAGGTCGAAGCGCTCTGGCAGGTTGAAGTCGAGCTGGATCGTGGACATCTGCCACGTGCGACCGATGGCATCCTTCGCCTGCACGGAGATCTTGGGGCCGTAGAACGCGGCGCCTCCGGGGTCGGCGACGAGGTCGAGACCGGATGCCTCTGCGACCTCACGCAGGGTCTGGGTGGCTTCCTCCCAGGCGTCGTCACTGCCGACGAACTTCTTGGGATCTCTGGTGGAGAGCTCGAGGTAGTAGTCGCTGAGTCCGTAGTCGGCGAGGAGCTGCAGCACAAAGTTGAGCGTGCTGGTGAGCTCCTCCTTCATTCCGTCGCGAGTGGTGTAGATGTGGGCGTCGTCCTGCGTCATGCCGCGCACGCGGGTCAGCCCGTTGAGCACGCCGGATTTCTCGTAGCGGTAGACCGACCCGAACTCGAAGAGGCGCATGGGCAATTCGCGGTAGCTGCGGCCACTCGATTTGAAGATGAGGTTGTGGAACGGGCAGTTCATCGGCTTGAGGTAGTAGTCCACACCCTGCCGGGTCACGTGGCCGGTCTCGTCGCGTTCCGCATCGAGGTGCATCGGCGGAAACATGCCCTCGCGGTACCAGTCGAGGTGGCCCGACGTTTCGAAGAGGGTCGACTTGGTGATGTGCGGTGAATAGACGAAGTCGTAACCGGCCTCGGTGTGACGCTTGCGCGAGTAGCTTTCCATCTCCTGGCGAATGACGCCGCCCTTGGGATGGAAGACAGCGAGACCGGAGCCGATCTCTTCAGGAAAACTGAAGAGATCGAGTTCGGCGCCGAGCTTGCGATGATCACGCTTGGCGGCCTCTTCGAGGCGCGCCTGGTGGGCGCGCAGCTCGTCTTTGGTGGGCCAGGCGGTTCCGTAGATGCGCTGCAGCTGCGGGTTCTTCTCGGAGCCGCGCCAGTAGGCGGCGGCGAGGCGGGTCAGTGAATACCCGTTGCCGATCATGCGAGTGTTGGGCAGGTGGGGTCCCCTGCAGAGGTCTTTCCACACCGTCTCGCCGGTCTTCGGGTCAACGTTGTCGTAGATCGTGAGTTCAGCGCCGCCGACCTCCACGGACTCGCCGGCATCGCCGGACTCCGTCTCCGTGGCCGCGGTTCCACCCTTCAGTCCGATGAGCTCAAGTTTGTAGGGCTCGGCGGCGAGTTCGGCGCGAGCGTCGGCATCCGTTACAACTCGGCGCACGAAACGCTGACCCTGCCGAATGATGCGGTCCATGGCCTTCTGGAGCGACTTCATGTCGTCGGGGGTGAACGGCACTTCGACGTCGAAGTCGTAGTAGAACCCATCGGTGACGGGCGGGCCAATGCCCAGGCGTGCCGCCGGGTTGACCGTCTGGACGGCCTGGGCCAGTACGTGTGCTGCCGAGTGGCGCAGGATGCTGAGACCATCGGCCGAGCCGATAGTCACCGGTTCGACGACGTCCGTCGTCTCGACCGTGGCGGCCAGATCTTTCAGCTCGCCATTGACGCGCATGGCGACAACGGATCGGTCGGTGAATAGCGCGAAGCCGTCAACCACGTGTGTAACTCCCTGTTTATTGCGGACCCTTTAACTTTAGTGGCGCGCACGAGGGCGCAGGTCCAGTCCGGCGGGGCTCCGAGGGAACCACACGCCAAAGGCTGGCCCCGCCGAAGCGGAGGCCAGCCTGGACGTGGCAACAAAACAGTATGGATATCGCACATGAGTCACACGACATGCGTGGTCTCACTCACGGAGCGCGGCCCGGTGAAACGGCCGGGCACACGTCCGTGGCCGCCGCGGCGCGCCCCGCGCAGGGCCCGAACGGCGCCCCGTCCCGTCGACCAGGGAGAGGCCTATGGGCGCCAGACCATGAGCACGACAACGGCGACGAGCAGAAGTGAGACGATGCCGGAACCCGCAGCGATTCGGGCATAGCCTGCGACCTTGCCCGTGGCTGCGCTGCCCGCTGCGGTGGTGACATTCTCCGCCGCGGAACGCAACGCCGGTACGACGAGAAACAGGTTGAGGCCGAGGGCGACCGCATAGAAGACTGTGGAGAGCCAGACCCAGGTGGTGGAGAAGCTGTTGTGGTCGCTCGTGCCCAGCAGGGCAAAACCGAATAGAACGACGACGAGCGACAAGAGGGTGAAGACGGAGACGGACTTGGCGAGAGTCTGAACCTGTCCGGCTTCTCGTGCTCGAATGGCACGCATGCCCGTCATCGGCAAGATAGCCATGGGGCCAACAATGAAAACGCCGGCGACAACATGAAGGATAGAGAAGAGAGTTTCCATTCCCACAGGCTATGGCACAGAAAAACCCCGCGCTACCGGGGCTCGTTATCCTCTCGGCACCGGCGTACTTCGTTGGCGGGTACTCGGGAACGCCGGCCCTGCGCGTCCCAATCTGCGGCGCGCTGAACCCCGCAACGGGGCCAACCTCGACCATTTGCCCGGGTTACCACCTCCAGAAGACCGAGGCCATGTGGCAGGCCACATGCGATGGTTCAAAGACCACCCTGGGCGCCTCGACGACCGCCGTGTACCGCTGCAACTGGGGCATCAAGGGAAACAAGCTCGAATCTGGGGCCGGGACGTACGGTCTCACCTGCACCACCAACAAGACGACGATCACCGGCATTGACGACTCTGACGCGGAGGCGGCCGACGTGCCGACGTCCACGGAGGAGACCACTTCCCTCGCCATCACGCCCGATGCGGCAAACGCCGGCGACGGAAAGGGCGGCAACGGCGTCGGCAACGGCGGGGCAGGAAATAACGATGTCAACCCTGGTCGGGCCTGACAAGATCTCCGCACGGAAGGGCGCCCGTGACAAGCTCACCGCTGTCGCGTTTTGAGGCACAAAAAAACCCCCGATTTACCGGGGGTTCTTACTGTTTTTACTGTGGGCGATACTGGGATCGAACCAGTATCGTGTAGACTGGTAGAACATGCAGAGGATACCGCAAAGCACCTTCTTGACTGGGATCATGGGATCTCGAGTAGGGTCAGGAGCGGTCAAGAAATACCATGAAACCCCTCAACGAGTACCACGCAGGTACCACAACAAGGAGACCCAATGGCTCGCGAGTCCTTCGGAATCATCGACACCCTGCCAAGTGGAAACCTCCGCGCCAGATACACCGCACCGGACAGGAAGCGATACTCGGCCCCTGCAACCTTTAGGACGCGGGGGGCGGCTCGCCACTGGCTTGCCGAGCGCAAAGTCGAGATCGCATCCGGCAAGTGGGTACATCCCGACGTAGCCGCCGTGAAGCAGGCCGAGCGGTCGGTCACGCTTGGCGAGTACGCCGGCAAGTGGGTCACGACCCGCACGAACAGCAAAGGCGAGCGGCTGCGCACGCGCACCCGCGAAGAGTACGAACGGATGCTGCGGTCGCCTGGAGCGAAGGGGTCCAATAGCAAGGGTGGGCCCCTCGCCGACCTCCTCCCCCTCACCGCCAGCGCCATCACTCCGGCCACAGTGCGCCAGTGGCGCGCTGGCCAACTCGCGACCGGCAAGGCGACGCAAACGAGTCGTGCGTACGGCCTGTTGAACTCGATCATGGCGACCGCCGTACAAGACGGCATCGTCGACGTGAATCCTTGCCAGGTCAAAGGCGGGCAGAGCACGAACACCGGTAAGAAGGTAATACCCCCGACAGACGAAGAGCTGGAGGTCATCCTGACGAGCATCAAACCCGAGTACCGTGCCCTCGTCATCGTCGCCGCTATCGGAGGTCTCCGCTTCGGCGAGGCGACCGAGTTGCGCGCAAAGAACGTGAAGATCGAGCGCAGCGAGGGCGGCGCCGTCTCGGCTGTCCGGCTGACCATCGCCGAGGCCGTCGTGAAAACGAGCGCCGGCAGGACCGTGGGCGGCACCAAGAGTCTGGCAGGCGTGCGCACTCTCGCGATCTTCGGCGAAGATGCCGAGATCATCGCCGAGCACATGCGGGACAAGATCGGCGATGCTTTGCTCTTTCCATCCGCTGACGGCGTTCGTCACCTCGGTCAGAGCACCTTCTGGCGACACTGGCACAAGGCCGTCATTGCAGCCGGGCGGGAAGACCTGCCGTTCCATGGCCTTAGACACTACGCCGGCACTCGTTACGCCCAAGCCGGCGCGACCGTGAAGGAGACGATGGCCCGCCTCGGCCATGCTTCCGAGAAGGCTGCGATGCGTTACCAGCACAGCGGCAACCGCGACGACGAACTTGCAGCGCGCATGAGCCGTCGCACGACCGCTTAGACGACGAACAAGCCTGAAGTCGCTGCCAGTCCCCCTCTGTCCGTCGCGTACACATTCCACACATTCTGAAGGACCTAAGAATGTGTACGGCCACAACCCCCGAATCAGGCGGTATTACACAGATTCTTGAGTCGTGGCCGTGCACATTCTCTTGCCGCTTCAAATCAAGATTTAGCCTCCTGCGCCCGCGCACAGGTCAATCATTTACCGAGGCAGTGAGGGTAATGTACACATTCATACACACTGTTATGCGCCCTTTGAGAGCCGAGATTCAAGAGTTTACTCACCCCACCAGGTACACCGAAAACTGCGTCAAATACCCCCAAGAACCCTGAAGAATCAACGGAAACGATGTACCTGCACCTGCAGGTACATGCAGGTACATGACCAGGTACACACTGTCCAAGAACACGGCCCACAGCCATGGGCAGCCCCGCATGATAACGCTGCTCTCCGGGCCCATAGGCTTTTCTACTGTCGCCCATCAGCATCGGCGGGTCTGACTCATGTAAGACTCCAGCTGCGCCTCGAGGCCGATGACCGTGGCCGTGATGCGAGTGAGCTTATCCCCGTCTGCGCGCCACAGCCCATCTCGACGCCCATCAGTCACGCTGCACGAGCTGTTGCGACGTTGCGCTGTACACGTAGTCAACGATCTCGCCGGACATGATCATGTTGATCGCTTGGTTGATCACCTTCAGCGGTACGACGAACCACTCCGATGGGTCGTATTTGCGACCCTTCGTGTCAATCTGGGTGACGTCAAGGCGGACCTCAGCGAACGCGCGGTGTAAGAGATGCTCCAGGGCGGAGGGCTTGAGGTTGTAGGTCCGGTAGTCCGCGACGATGTCGACCGGCGCCATGAGATAGGTCGGCGCGTTGGCCGCGTTCGCGATCCGTTTCTCGACACTGTTCCGAGAGAACCCGATCTTGTAGAGGTCTTGCATCGCAGCGATCTGGGGGTTGTCGCTGCGCGAGCGAAGCACGTAGATGTGGCCGCTCTCCTTGTCGGCATCACCCACTTCAGTGAGGTCGTGACCCGCACGTGCCAAAGCCTGTCCGTCGGCCTCGTGGAGCCGAATCGAAAGCGACTGGCGGTACATCGAGGACTCGGTGCCGTTCTCGAAGATCACGCGTAGACGCTGCTTTTGCTCCTGCTTGCCGCCCACGACCGTGAAGGTTGTCTCCCCGACCTCGGCGACGAAGAGCATCACGCCGTTAAGCACGAAGAAGTTGCCCCCTTCGATGCTGCGCACACCGGGGAACGGGATCAACCGGTACGTGCCGTCTGCTAATTCCTCGTGCTTAGCCTTGAACAACGGCTCGAATGCCTCGAAACCTTCGGCCTTCGTCCGCTTCGCGATCGAGTCCGGTGCTTCCGGCGCCTTACGCTGCGGTAGGTCCGAAACATCCAACAAACCCGAGTCATCGCCGAGAAGATCAAGATCGTCGCTGCCGAGTAGATCGTCGATCGAAGCGGGTGTCTGGGCGATCTCCAAGAGCCCGAACTCGTCTAGGTGCTTCAGCGCGGTGGTCTTCGCTTCGTCAGCAAGAATGCCATCCAGCCGAGCGCCGAGCTTGCGTTCGGCGATCTCCCGGGTTGTCGAGCTGGGCACCCGGTCGTGGGTGCGACGGAACTCCACGACCTCCAGGAACGCCCGCTCCAGGCGGTCACTGGACGTGACCTTCTTGGGCTTCTCCGCCATGTCCAGAAGCCCGTCGACGTCGGAATCGATGAGCCACTGTAAGTCCGCCCCTGGAGCAGGTGGATGACTCTTGCGGTTTTCGGTCTCGGTTGTGGTCATGCCTCGTTACCCACCAATATCGCTCGTTTCGCAGCCTGATGCCGCTGCTTCAGCCTCTGGAGGAACAGGATTGCTTCGGCATAGCGTTTCTCCATCGGGTTATCACTCCGGACGTCGGGCTTACGGCCGTTGACCTTCGCCCAAACCTGGATCTTCGGCCACAGAACCCGGGCTTCTTCTTCGCTGATCTCGACCCGCGTAGCAGTGATGGCATCGGAGATGATGCGCAGCACACTCGGCGTCACCGACTTGCTCATGACCTCGAAGGCCCGCTGGAACGGGTTGACGGAGTCAATGAGGTTGATGTCGATCTCGTCGATGTTGACGAACTTGTCCGCCATCCTGATGAACCGCTTGTCGCCGACCTCGCGCATTTCGCCGTTCTTGATAACGGAGTCCACAACGACCTGCTGACGCACTTCCTCGACCTGCGCTTCGTCGAGATCGGGATACCGTTCGCGGATTATTTTCGGAATCAGTACCTTATTGGTCACCTCGGGGTCGAGGCTTCCCGCAGCAGCCTTTGCGAAGGTGTCGTCCTGGAGGATGGTGGCCTTGAGGTCGTTGAGGTCGGTCTTCACGATTTGCTTCACCCGGTCGGTCGAAGGCTCTTTGAAACCCTTGATCCGCAACTCGCCAGGTTTGGGGGCGTCGTCGTTGCCGGTCTTGGTCTTGAACGTAAAGTTTGGGGCCAGGACCTGTTCCATCAGGAGCGACGCTGTAATCGCTTTGAGTATGTTGTTGACCGAGTACTTAACCTCGTCGGTGGCCGCGTCGGGTTGGGCGATGAGGTTTGTGAACTGAGCGTGTTGCTTGCCTGGGCTGTCCCTGGTGACCCGGCCGATGATCTGGATTACCTCGGTCAAAGAGGCCCGATAGCCGACGGTCAGGGCGTGCTCGGCGAATGGCCAGTCAAAACCTTCCTTTGCCATGCCGAGCGCGATGATGATGTCGACTCCGTCCCGGTCCTTCGAAGCGACGGTGGAGAGATAGTGCTGCGTCTCCGCTCGCTTCCGCTGGTCCGCGTCGTTGACCAGGTCCGCGACCCGCAGAATCTGACCGGTGTCCTTGCGGCGGATGCGAATAATGCCAGTTTCTTCAGTCTCGATGTAGTCACCCATCGAATCGATGATGAACCCGACCTCCTCGATCTTGTCCTTGGTCGACTCCCCCGAGTTCACGTTAGGGATGTGCAGGATGGTCTTCTTGTCGAGATCTAGGACTTCGCCAATGGCATCGGTGTAACGCCCTTGGTAGAAATGGTGACCGATACCCAAGGACTTGAGGTGCTCGTAGCCGTTGAGTTGGTCGTAGTAGTTAAACGTGACCGGCGTAAACTGCGCCTCGTCGTCCGCAGTCAGCACGGGCACCGAATCACCGCGGAAGTAGGAGCCGGTCATTGCAACGATGTGCACGTCGGAGCCGTTCATGACGTCACGGAGCAAGGCTCCCAGCCGGTTGGCCTCGATGTCGGCGGATACGTGGTGAAACTCGTCGATCGCAAGCACGGTGCCGTTGAATACGTCAGGAGCGAGTCTCTCAAACGCGAACCTCAAGGTGGCGTGCGTGCAGACCAACGCCGCGTCGGGGCCCTCAAGAAACTTGATAAACGCTGCTACTTTGCCCGCCGACGAACCGGGTGTGCAGAGGTTGTGCTCAGGCTTGATCTCCCAGTCGGCGAAGAACCCGCGATCGGTCAGGTTCGTCGCGGCGAACGACGCACCGATCGAGCGTTCGGGGACTGCAACGATGACCTTCTTGCGGCCCTGATTGTAGAGCTTGTCGAGCGCAACGAACATGAGCGCACGAGACTTACCCGACGCCGGAGGCGCTTTGATCAGGAGATGCTGAGCATCGCGCTTGGCGAAGACGCGCTGCTGCATCTCGCGCATTCCCATTGCGTCGGTGTGCACAGATGCGCCCGTTCGGGCGTACGTCACGTCAACGACGTTGAGTGGTTGGTTCATTTCGTCTTGCCCCCATTGGCTGCTTCGTCCGCGGTCATCTTTTCATACATGGCGAAGAGGTCCGACAGTCGCTGCTCGTCTGTCTCGTACCCGCGCCTGGAGTAGAGCGAGTCAACCAGTGCGTCGATCTCAGCGTGCGCGGCACGCAGATCTGCGGGCATGAGGTTCGGGTCGTACAACTCGGCGAGGGTCTTCTCACAGTGATACTCGCGCACGTCGAGTACTCGCAGTGCGGCAACGGTAAGCCGCTCCTTCATCGCGTCGCCCAACGGAGGAATCGGGAAGTTGTTGTAGACGATTGTGTTGGAGTAACGGTAGTTGATTCGCATTCTTCCAGCGACGGCCCGCACCCATGTCATGTGTGCTTTAGAGGTGATGATCGCAAATACCCAGGGCGCAGCATCGTATGCAGCGAACGCGGCATTAGAAATCACAGTGTCCGGCCCCAGATACCCGACAGGAATGTAGTCGCGAAGCCCCGAAGACGCAGCGGGGACAATAATCGATTCCGTAGGCTTGTAGCGGACCTCACCAAAGCGGAACGGCATTGATGAGATCTTCTGGGTGGCGGACTTCGGGCTTGCCCTGCGCATTTCCGACGTTTTTTCGAAACGATGCTGCAGTGGCACGATACTTAGGGCTAACTCCTCTTCGCCTGGGGCCACCCACACGCAGTACCGGTCTAACCCGTTGATAAACTCCAGAGAGCCAAGAAAGGTCTTGAGGAAATGAGCGGCCTGCGGATCCTCATCGAGGATTGCATCCCGGTCGTGAGGCTCAAGAACCAAGTTGCCGCCGTCGGTTGGTTGTGAACCCTTTTCCATGGGGGGCAGCGCCGAAAGCGGCTTCGAGCGCGAATGAACGTAGATGTTCTTGCCGTCCGCGAGATAGCCATTGATATTTGACGCCGCGATCTGAAGATCATCCGTGAAGAGGAATTTCTGGCGCTCTCCCGCTCTTCGCAAGCCGATCACGGCGACGGTGACATCGGCATTTCCCTTTGCGTTGTTGTCCCATTGGAACCCGGTATAGGCAAAGCCGATCTCCAGATCCAGATTGAATATTTGAGGAAACATGAGCGCAACGTGTTCTCCCTGTGACACAGTCCTTGTAGTTACGAATGCGAGCTCAGCTTGACTGCGCGCGATGTATTCAGCGCCTTTGACAAACCAGAGGGCGATGTAATTGAGGTTCTTGGAGTACGGACGTGTTCCGAATACGAACCCGAAGTCCGCTTTCTGGGGAGTCGACTGCCTTGTTGATCCGTAGTACGGAGGATTTCCGATGAGATAGATCTCCTCCGTCCCTTTGTTGGGGCAGATCTGATTCCAGTCGACGCGAGTGGCGTTGCCCGTCTTGATCTGGCCGGTCTCATTCAGAGGTATGAGTGGGATGGAAACATTAAATTTCTCCTTGAACTCGGTATTCATTTGGTGCTTGGCGATCCAGAGTGAGAGGATCGCCACCTCAACGGCGAAGTCGTCGATCTCGATCCCGTAGGAGTTCTCGATATTGATTCTTGACTCGGCGTACAGGACCTGATGCTTCGAGTCGATCTCGAACAAGCGCTCCAGGATCGCGTGCTCCAAACGGCGAAGCTCCTTGTAAGCGATCACAAGGAAGTTCCCCGATCCACATGCAGGGTCGAAGACCTTGATCGCGCTGATCCGTTCGAGCAGCGCGCTGAGCTTCTTCGCATTGCCAAACGCAGAGTCGAACTCGTCCCGAAGTCGGTTGAGGAAAAGGGGCTCAATCGTCTTGAGGATGTTTGGCACCGAGGTGTAATGCTGACCTAGGTCAGAGCGCTTGCCGGGGGTAACGATGGCTTGGAACATCGACCCGAAGATATCGGGGTTGATCTCACGCCAGATCAGTTTGCCGGACTCGATGAGCTGGTCGCGGGCCTTCTTCGTAAACGCGGGGACCACGTGCTCCGGGGCCATGGTGAAGAGTCGTCCGTTGACGTATGGAAACCCTGCAAGGTGAGCGGGCTTGTCAGCCGACTGCGGCGTGTCGAGCGCGGTGAAGACAGCGGTCAGGAACTCCGCGACGTCTGAGCCATCGGCCTGGGTGTGGGAACCGACCGCGTTGGTGAACTGGCTCTCGGTGAAGATCCCTGTGTCTTCGGCGAAGAAGCAGAACAGCAGCCTGGTGAAGAACACGTTGAGGGCGTGGCGGCCGTTCGGTGCCTCAATCAGGTCGGGGTTGGCTGCGAGCAGCTCGTCAAAGAGTTTGCCCATCCGCTCGGCAGCCTTGACGTCGGCGTGAGCCTCGGCGACGTACTGGGCCTTTTCCATACCGGCCCAGGGGAGAAAGAAAGTGAAGTGCTTGCCGATGTCCCGGATCGGGATCATCAGGTTCTCACCCGTCTTGGTGTCGACGGCGAGCAGCTCGTTGTAGTCGGTGACGATCACGAACCGGGTGTTGTGCCGGACCACGGTCGCTGAGGTGCGAAGGCTGTCGATGACAGCGAGCGGGTCACCTGTGGTTTCACGGAAGTAGACGACGTTCTTCTGAACCACGTCGTGCGTCTTGTTCTCGGCGACGTTTAGGGAGCCATTTCGGAGCCGTGTGATGTTGCTCTGCGAACGGCCGTAGCCGAGGAGCAACTCGAAAATGAACTCACGGTCGTAGAACTCCCGATTGCCCATGGGCGCGACGCGTTCTTCGACCGCCTTGAGGTTGAGCCTCACTGATCCACTCTTTCTTTCACTTTCCCAATACTGCAACTGCCACCGATGTCGGTTGTCTCCAGCTTATTGACCATGCGTGAGCGCCACTGCACTTGCTGCCTCAGCGCGCGACGCGACAATCGAGTCGACCATGAATCACACGCAGTAGGGGCCGGTGCGAGACTGCCGCCGATCGTCGTCCGCTGGGACACTTTCAACCGGTTCCGGGGGCTCGGAGGAAGTCATTAATAGAATTAATACAAATTAATAGACATTCACAAGCTGGTCTTTGATCGATTCCTACAGAGTTCCCGCTATGACACACATAAGTGCGATACGCAGCATAATTGACAGATATAGCTGTCACTTCACGAGAGCAACCATGGTCACCAGACGTTCGCCAGCCCGAACAAGAATGCTCCGCGAGCTCGGCGCGAACATCACCCGTTGGCGCAAGCTCCAGGGACTCAGCGCCACGCGGCTCGCCGAGCGTGCACATGTCACCCGGGATACTCTTCGGGGTATCGAGGCCGGTACTGGCGCTCCACGCTTGGACTCGTTGCTTGCTGTGCTCAGGTCGCCGGGCATGGTCAACACGGTTATCGCCAGCACCGACCCGTGGAACTCGATCGCCGGGCGGGCGCTGATGGACGACCACATCGGCCTGTCCAACGAACAGAGGTAGGTTCGCGCAGCCAGCGAGCAGGCGACCCCCTGACGACGCCGAGATTACGGCCACCAGCCAGGTGGCCACAGGCAACGCCGGACGGGCCCCCGTCGTCGAGGGCCTCACCAGCCGTAGCCTCGAGCCTGACCAGATTGACGCACCGACACTCACGCCGACCGTCACGCCGACCCCGACCAGAACGGTTGATAAAGTTATCAGCCGGCGTGGGCGGTGATAACTTTATCAACCGCTGCGAGAGGGTCCGGAGACCACGCATGACTTCCTGTGGTTGGGAAGGACCTTGAACCGTCCCGCGTTTCATGCCAACGTTTTGGTGGTGGCGTCGCGGAGGCTTGCCGTGCTGGTCGAGTGGAAGCCTTCGCCGAGCTTCGTGAAATGGAAGACCCCTTGGAAGAACCTGATGAGACAGCAGCAGCCAGCACAATAGCACTGAGTATCCGGGAGATCACCAGACGCCTGAACGCGGCCCTGGGCGGGACGCTGGTGGCGGCGCTTGCTGGCACCAAGGACACCTCGGCCCCACGCACGTGGGCCAAAGAGGGCGGACCCCAGCCGCGCCCAGCAGCAATGAAGCGGCTGGCCTTTGCCTATGAGCAGTGGCACAAATCGCCGCTGTCGAGGGTGAGCAGGTTGCGCGTTTATGGTTCATCGGGGCTAACCCGTTGTTGAGCAACGACACGCCTGTCAATGCGATCCGAGACGGCCGTTTTGACGAGGTCGGACGCGCTGTGCAGGCCCTGATCGACGATGCGTTCAGCGGGTGAGGCTGGAACAACTGCGCGCTCTTCCACCAGGATCGCCGCGGCGATGATCATCACCGACCGATCGGCCCACACAGCGCAGTGCGGCTAATCCAGCTCCAGTGTCTCAAGTGCCGCGGCCCACGGGTACGCCTCGATGGCTTCTTCAAACGTCGAAGCGCTGCTTCGCTCGGCCAAGTCTTCCGCCTCTGTGTTTGCCATCAGCACAGTGCTCGTCGTCAGCGCAGTCCTCGCCATCAGCACAATGCACATGCCCGTCGCCGGTTCGACGTGGAAGTCCAGGCGCACGCGGTGGCCATCAATCGAGCCGAACGCGACCGCGCCAAACGGACCAGCTGGCTTGGCCATCGCGCTCACAAACTCTGCACCGAAAAGAGCGAGCTGTGCGTTGACGAGGTGCACCAGCGGCGCTGTGCCGAGAGCGGTCGTCTCGGGTGTCTGAGGCTGATGTTGGGCCAGCGGTAAGACCCGCCGCAGCGACCGAGGCAGGAGCAAGACCAGCGGGAGTAGTAGTAGTAGGAATATTACTATTACTACTAGGACCAGCCGGAGGGCCACCAGCAGCCGCGCGCTCGACAGCGGACGCCCATACCCACGCTCGATGAGTGCCTCGGTCCTCCCACACGATGTAGACGGCACGAGATGTCCAGGCCACAGCGAGTCCCTGCACGCGGACGGCGATCGCTGGGTATCGCACCCATGCCAGCACTGAAGTAGGTATCTTCGCCACGGTCACGGCGAGATCACCGAGCTCGTCCGGTGTGAGGCTGAACGGTCGGGGCACGAACTCGTTCCCTTGGTCCGGCTCAACCTGATTCAGCTTCTCGGTAGTCATTGACTGACCTGCTTCCTACTGACGAGCTCGGCGGACGAACAGCACCAGGTGATCAGCCGGGATCTCGCCACGAAGCTGCTCGATCGCTGCCAGGCTGCTCGCTGCTTCCACGCGGGCCGGCGTTGATTCAGCCGCGTCTCGTGTGCTGTGTGCCAGGTCCCAGAGCGTCTGTCTATTATCCGCCGCCGCCGGATATCAGCGACATCCCCGCCCTCACCCGCTGGACGGCTTCGCGCTGTTCTTATATACTTACTTATATAAAGCAAGAAGGAGGCGCCATGGCCATCACGTCAATCGACATAAACCAGGCCGAGCTCAAGCAGGCCAAACTGCTGGCCGGAACCTCCTCCAATCGCGAGACGGTTGATCTTGCGCTCCGGACCCTGATCGCCGTGCGCCGGCAGCCCTCTGCCGTCGAGCGCATCATCGGCCGTCGCTTCGAGCCGGACCAGATTGATGCTCCCACCATCACGCCGCTGGCCGTCAGCGACGAGCTGTGACGACGTACCTGGTCGACAACAGCATCTGGCAGAAGGCCGGTCGCAGCACCGCCATTGCGCAGCGACTCAGAGAGATTACGCCGAATCATCTGATCATCACCTGCCCGCCGCAGGTCCTGGAGTACTGCCATTCCGCGCGATCGCGCGATGAGTACGCCGAGCTGCGAGAAGACATGGAGACGCTGCTGGCGGCGTGGGAGCACCCGACTGAGAAAGACGCGCTCGATATTCAGCAGGCCATGTGGGAGAGCGGGCTGATGCGCGCCGCGGGAGCCTTTGACTGTCATATCGCTGCATACGCCGTTGCCAACGATGCTGTGGTCTTGAACTCCGACCGCGATTTCAGGCACATCGAACTCGCCACAGACGGATCTGTTCGCCAGGAATATGTCGCGGAGTAAGAGCTGCCCTCGGGCGAGCTAGCTAGCTACTGTTCTCATCGACCACCGTTCCAGCACCCGCGCCGCCAGCCGAGTGGGACAAGCTACAGAAGCTCAGTACCTGGTCGCGATGTCATGACCTCTATCCGAGAGTTACCTGAACACTTGAGCCATTTAGGTATCACGTGTAACCTGTAGGTATCAGGTTCACAGCCTACTTGGAGGACTCAATGAATCTCGGGATGCCGCTTGTCACTGTCTTCGGTCGAACCGAGGGCGCAGTCCTGACTGCCCTCGCGCGCGGGTCGGCGTCGGTAAACGGTCGCCAGATCGAACGTCTCCTCGGCGGAACGGTGAGCATCAGAGGCGTGCGGGGAGCCTTGGAGCGTTTGACTCGGGTCGGGCTCGTGCTGGCAGCATCCCGGCAGGCGGAGACGCTCTACCGTGTGAATCGGGAGCACCTGCTCTGGTCGACCGTGGAGTCGGCGCTTAACGCTTTGACTGAGTTCCGTCAGCGCATCCGCGATCTTGCCAACGAGAGCGCCCCGAACGGAACCGCTGTCGTGCTGTATGGGTCGGTCGAACGAGGTGAAGCCACAGCCGACTCCGACGTCGACCTGCTGGTCGTGTACCCGGACGAGATACCCGCGAGTCTCCGCGAGGACTTCGTCGACGAGTTGGGGCGACGCGTGGAGCTCTGGACTGGCAACCCGGCACAGGTGATCCAGATCACCGTGGGTGGCCTCGCGGAATCCGCCGGACGCGGTGATGCGCTTGTCGATCTGTGGCTCAACGACAGCGAGGTCCTGATCGGTGAACTCCCGACGCTAAGCCCGACGGCACTCTCGACGACAGTCCAGCACCCGTAGTGGCACGCCAAGCCGGCAAGCGCCTCCTCAGCTCCGCGCATTCATCGAACAACTTGTAGAGGCCATGGAGTACGAAGACTGGCCACGCTACTTCGCGGAGTGGATAGACCGACACCAAGTCTAGGCGCGATCCCATCCTGGCGCGGTGATGCAGGCTGCACTACCGCGCCATCTCGCATACCTGCTGGTACCACATCGATGAGAGCAAAACGGTACAGCTCGCCTCCCGTACGTGGGAGGCGAGCTGTACCGTTTTGCCCTCTGTTAAGGAGAATTACGGCGACTTGATGGCGAAGATGGTGAGCGTCGGGATCTAATGATTCCAATCACTGACCACGACACGAAGATGGTCAGTGGAATGACCCAAACAAGCGGGCCTTCCGTTCCTCCAAGTAGGAGGAAGAATAACGTTATGACACTGCCAGCCACTGCAATCAGAAGCTGTACCAGCAGAGATCGTTTGTCGTGTTTCATAATTCGGGCTCCGGTCCGTAGAGATAAGCAAGTTGAGCGTAACGCCCATGGCTAGCAGCGTTCGTTTGTCACGTTCCATAGTGCGGGCCCTGATCCGTAGGGATAGTTGAGTTGAGCGCACCGCCCTTGCCTAGCAGCATCGTTTACTGGCTTCTGCCACGTCCACAGTCGGATGTTCACCGCTAGAGCACAAATTGGCGCAGCAGGACCAGTGAAACCACAAACTGCGTTTATGAAATAGGCGGGACCGAAATTGGCTGCGAGATCTCTTGTCTCAGAATTACTGAGTTTGTAGGCTACGCCCCACCAGAGATAGCTCACTGTTGGGTCAGCTACGACCGGGTAAACCGTGCCGCGAACGTTGTGCTCCACGATCTGTATGAGCGAAGTGCCGCTGATCTCGTAACGTGTGGCCACTTTGGACCCGTTAGCGCCTTTGGCCCACGGCGCGGCGATACTGGCGAACGCAGCACCGGCAGCATCCGTTATGTTGACGGAGCCGTCAGGGACAGCCGTAAGGTTCGCAAACGCGGGTAGCGTGATCGGGTACTCGTACCTTGTTGGTGCGGCGGCATTGTCGATGACAGTGTTGATTTGCACGCTGCCATCTGTCTGAACAACCGGGACGGTGGTCGAACCATTGTTGTTGTCATACGACACGACACCTTCCTGCTCAACTTTCGCTGAGCTTGCGTCCGGCGTAAAAGGCAACCCAATAGAGACGGATCGCCCGTCAGCGTCGAGTGTGATCCCGGCGGCCGGGTCAACGGGGATGGTCACGTCCACCCTCCCTACGGTGGAATGAATCGCGTTCTCGCTCGCCACAGCCGTTGGCACTACTGCCGCGTTGGCGATTGTCTCTGGTGTCGCGGCAGATACCGAGTTCAGCGTTTCATCGGTCGTAGTAGCGAACGCCGGAACGGCTCCCCAACTACCAACACCGACTGATATAGCCAAGCTCAGACCCAGACCGACACCGGCCCCTAGTCGCTTCTTAGTGAACATCATGAAATCTTTTACCTTTCGTAAATGAAAGGGCCGTCGACCCCCGTTCGCATCCCGGGAGTCCCGGAGCGAACCTTGCCAGCGATTCCCGGGCTGAGGTTAGCAGGAAAACCAACCGCACGGTTTCTTAACGTTCGCAGGGCGCCGCAGTCAAGCGCTCCAAGCTGCACTAAACCCGCACATCCAACCCCGGAAGAGCACCCTACCTCCGGTCCGCTCGGCGATTGGGGCGGAGCTGAGACGACCCCAACTACACCTCTCCAAAAAGGTGTTGCTACGCCCCCTTGCGACAGCAACGCGCGCGATACGCACTGCGCAACTGATGAGTTCTCGGCCCTGGCCCGTCACTGCCCATGCCCTAGCAATACTCCAGATCGGAGCGTTTCAACGGCTGTCTGCCGTATGTTGCGCATCTTCTGCGTCAAGCCCACTGTGCTGTGTCCGCCATTCCGCGGCCCACTTGTCACAAGGGTACTAGCGGTTGTACCCTTGTGACATGTTGAGTGTCAAAGAGTATGCCGCCCGCCAGGGCATCTCTGTCGGGCGCGTGCACCAGCTCATTCGCACGGGAAAAATCCACGCCGACAAGATCGGCTCGAGCTGGGTCATCGACGAAGCAGAGCTCCGTCGCCAGGCTCCGCTGTCTCGCCCGCTGAGCATGACCAACTCATGGTCGCTCATCGCTCTGTTGTCGGGGATCGAGCCCGAGAACATAGACGCGACAGCGCGCTGGCGACTTGAATTCAAGTGCATTGCTCTCACGCGCACAGCCACGCCAGATCTCCTGCTTTCCGGCTGGCTACGGGAACGCGCTCCGGTGCGTGCCTTGCACGCGAACCCGGATGACCTCGCTGACCTTCGCACAGATGCTCGTGTCGTCCTCTCGGGAATCAGCGACGACCGCGCGGGCCTCAGCAGCGAGCATGAGGTCGAAGCGTACGTTGACCCCGAAGTCGCCAAAGAGTTGATTCGCGAGTACTTGCTGGTGGAAGTAAAGAACGCGAAAAGTGCAAAGAACGCGAATGTGTGGCTCCATCTAGCTCGCGTCCAAGCGGACGCCGACGGGCGAGCGCCGCTGGGTCTGGTCCTCGCTGACCTTGCTGACCATGCTGGTCCGCGAGAGAGCCAGCGGGTCAAAGAGATGCTGAGCAATCGGTGACAGTCATCCAGATGCTGGTACTCGGTAACAAGTCTTCGCAGGCCTGGCACGCCCTCTTCGACCTGGCCGAGAAGGTGCCGAACAACTGGTGCCTGGTCGGCGGTCAAATGGTGCACCTCTGGTGCATCGAACGCGGAGTCACGCCGAACCGACCGACCGACGACGCGGACGCCGTCTTGGATGTGCGCGCACAGCCGTCCATTCTCCATGATGTCACCAAGGCCCTCGTCGACATCGGCTTCGAGTCCGCCGGCCAAAGTCCTGAAGGGCATCAGCACCGCTGGATACGTGGCGATGCCACCCTCGACCTTCTCATTCCAGAGCACGTCGGTGAGAGGGCCGCAGCACGAACTGGTGTCACCGGTGGTACCACCCTGGAAGCCCGAGGATCCAACCAAGCCATCGACAGGGCAGAGCTGGTCACCGTCAACCATGACGGGCGCGAGGCGCTGATCTGGCGGCCGAACCTGCTCGGAGCGCTCGTCCTCAAAGCGGCCGCGTACACCGTCCCACTTGACCAGGGTGTCAAGCGGCACCTCATCGACTTCGCTGTTCTCACCACCCTCATCACCCGTGGCGATCAACTTGCCGGGCAAACGAGCAAGCGGGACCGCGAGTTGCTCAAGAACGCGATCGGAGCTATCCGCATGGATGGGACCATCATCACCACCATCGACGGGGCGGACCTGGGAATCGAGCGGCTGCTCGTCGCGCTGAGCGCGTAGGACCGCGATGCTCGATCACCTGCGCATTCCGAGGGCGCGAACGTCCTGAACCACGCGCGACACGCGCGTCGCGTTGACCTCAGGAAGCGGGTCCCGCAAAGAACGCGGTCGAGCCGGCCACAAGCGAGGAGACGACCCAGGCTCCGCCGGGAATGTCTGCGGTGGGAACCTGGGCACAACCAATGAATCCAGCCTGAGCCCCGCCGTACATCACTCCGACGTTGTACAACTCACCGGGATCGGGCAATACCCCCAAGCACGTGGTGCCGTCGTACGTGTTGCCTGACGCGGTGACGTACGAGACGTCGAAGGAGTATGACGGGTCAGCGCCATCTACTACGGCTGCGACGTCATCCACCTGCACCGTCACAGGGACGGTGATGTAGCCGTTTCCCTCTGCCGGCGCCTCGTTGTACTCATTGACGGCCAAGATTTCAGGCCAGGCGTCAGTATCCGTCTCGCCGGCGCTAAATGTCCACACCGAATCGGAGGCGTGCTTACCTGCGGTGCCCGTCGGGAACGGGTTGGTGCGGGTACCGAGTTTGGCGGTGGGCGCTTCTGCTTCGTCCGTGGCCGCGGCTGTGTCCGCGGCGGAAGGCTCAGCACTGGCCTTCGGCTCGATCTTGCCTTCGACGGGGCCGGCGCAACCGGTGAGAAGAAGCGCAGAGCAAATGGCAGCAGTGAACAGAGCGGACGCGGGAGTGCGCACGGAGATTCCTTTCGATCGGGACGAGGGTCGCGAACCTCGGCTCGAGATTGAATCCAATCGCGTACCGGACACCGCCCCGAGTGCCCATAATCTATGGCGACTCCCCAAGTCTGACGCCAGCTTACAGTTCGATTTTCGGTCTGGACTTCCACCGCCAGACGCAGAGCGGTGGCAAAACAGTGACGTCGCCCTGACAGCACCTGCTCCATCGAGTCAGTACAGCGATTCCACGCGTGGATACCCCTTTTTCTGCTCAGCCACATGTCACTTCAAGGGGGTGGTTTTTTACCCCCGATAATCGCACTTATCCCTACAATGAGGCGTATCGCCAAGTAGTCACGACGACGGGCAGAACTTGTCGGTCGCTCGGCGCAGCAAGCGACAAAGCGGAAGGCCAACGGTATGACCGACCTCATTGGGTATCAGGAGCGCGTCGAATGGATGGGCGCTGAGGTGCTCACGCTGGCCGAAGTCTGGCCTCCTCGGCCGCGGGCAGTGATAGTGGGGATCAATCCCTCGCTGACGAGCGTCACGGCAGGTCACTACTATCAGGGCCAAGGCGCGCGCGGTCGCATCATGATGCTGGTCAAAGTCGGCCTGATGACGCTCAGTGATGGCGATCGACATTTAGAGCGAACTGCTCCTGAGGCAGGCGTCGGATTTGCGGACCTTGTCCGACGGCCGACCCCAAGCGCAGCTGACCTGCCCAAAAGCGAGGTTGAGCACGGCAGGGCGCAGTTCGAAGCGAAGATGGCTGCTCTCGCAATCTATGCCCCGCCCGTCCATGCGCTATCAGGAAAGAAAGCACAGCCTGGCTACCAGAGTGAAATGACGTCATGGGGTGCGCGCGTATTTAACCTTCCCCGCCCCTATCTGAAGGGAGAGCTGGCAGCAGAGGTAATGGCAACGCTTAGTTTGAAGTAGCAGCGTGTCTTGCGCGCTTCCGAGACGATCTGGTCACGCACTCTCTGGTCACACAAGCCGCGCAAACGAGTCGAGCAAACGAGTCGAGCGATAACGTAATCCTCGTTAAGCTGCAGATGCTTGGTAGTCCGGATTTCTCCGGTATGCCACAGCACGGTAATTGACTCCCCCGATGACTGTCCGAGTTAACGGCAGGTTTGTCAAGGTCGCGAGGGTGTTCACATCGATCCCAGGAGGAAAATAAACTCGGGTCCACTCTCCGGACTCCCCGGTGAGCGCAAACAGCTCCCGACCAAATAGCCCCATCTGGTCGGAGGTTGGCTGCCTGCCTTCGGTCACTTGCGCGCGGACCCATTTCTCATACTCCTTGAAGACGAATTCAAAGGTCACGATGGGCGAGGCGAAAAGATGAGCGTGGGTCAGCCAGAACTCTCGGACGCTGTCGTGAATGAGCACCCTGTAGGTCGGTGGCCCAAGCGACACCGGCGCCGTCGAATGTTTTCGGAGAGCCTGGGGTATCGTCTCGGCCTGAGAGGCCTCCACGTCCTGACCATCAAGACAGCACGGGATGAGGCTGACGGCGCCGGACTGGACGACGTAGCGGAACATTGTGGTCGAAAGTCCAGGATTCCGGATTGCCAGGATACTGCGTTGAGTTTTGAGGTCGATGGACGCCGCGACGATCGTGAGAACCTGCGCCTCGTTGACTGCCGCTGGTAGCGGGTGACCAAAGCGCTCCTGGAAAGCAACCTTTAAGTTTATGCCCAGCCGATTTTGAGCGACGACGCGAATGATATCGTCCCTACTGAGTTTCCGGATCCAGTAAAGGTAGTCGGTGATTTGGCTGACGATCTGAGGGGTAGTCCCGCCCAGCTTCAGTTCGATGACGTGGATGGCCCCTGTCGCATCGATCGCGAGAAGATCGATACGACGATCGAAAGCCGTCGCTACCTGTTTTCCGATAATCAAGAGGCCCTGTCCCAGATCCGACAGGAGCAGCGATAGATGGACCAGCAGGTAGTTCTCGAGGTCCTTTTCAGCCTGGAACGCGAGCAAGCTGGTCCGGGGGCTCACGACCGGCCCTCCGAATCTGCGATGGCTCTTACCGTGTCATTCATTAATCCATTTCCTCTGCACATTTCAGCTCCTAGCTCCGCCAATTTGATTCATTCACTGTTTCCTCATGCGTGCTCTAGAAGACACCGATGATAGTTCGCGGGAGGAATTCCCGCGGCTACCGAGTCTAGGAAAATAGGCGCTTGCACAGTAGTCGACTCATATACGAACAACTGTCGGGATAAATGCGCGCGCCTTGGGATGCCGGCGTTAGGTGCTCATCGCCAATCGTCTGCCTCGACTGTCTCGATCACGTCGTTGACGTCGCCTCCGTCACGCAGCCATGCGCCCGGGGTTTTTCGTCCCTTAGCCACGAGGTCTGACTGGGGTGTCGTCATGAATCCGGCGACGCTGTGCCACGTCCATCTCGGGGTGATGACTTGGACGACGTGGATGATCTCGGTGAGGCCCGGAATTGGTTTCGTGCGCGATCCAACACTGAACTGCCATGTCGGGAAACGGAGCCAGCCTGAGATTTCGACCGCGTGCGGGTGCCCCTCTGCGACGGCAGCGCGAACAGATTCCTCGTCCCAGCCTAGGAATGCTGTGACGTTCTCGAGCGACAAGATTGCGAAGAGACCCAGTAACCACGCCTCAGTTATCCCTCGCGGGTGTTCGATCTTAGAGAATTATGTGCTTCTTGGCCACCTAATCGCCTGGTGTCCTGGTGTCGGCGCTCTCAAAAGTCTCATCGTCCGCGTCGGCAAGTTCCGCACGGATGCGCTGCATTCTCTTCCGATTCTTAGTCAGATACGGGTTCTCACTGTCCGTCCACGGAGAAGGACTGTGGCCCCGCTCGAAGATGGTTTCGGCCTCGTTGATCGTCTCCGGCTCCGCCGCCTCCTCAGGAGTTTGCTCTGGCTCATGGGCGCTCGCTGCGGCTTCTAGGGTCTCCTCGTCGAGCTTCCGGAGACCCTCCAACGGCGGGTTTCTCTGCGGCCGGTGCGCGGGTTCTGACTGGAGAGCTGCTTCTGCCTGCTGAGCATGCTGCTCGCACTTGGTAGCCGCCACCGCCTCCTTCTCCCGGAGGTACTCCGTGATCATCCGGTTGCTCTCGGCGTTACCCTGCGCGTTGGCTTCTTCAAGCGCTGCCTGCATCTGCTCCTTCCACGAGTTTGCCGGCTTCACTGCAGCAGCGGACTGCCGCGCTTCCGACTCAGCCTGAGCCGGAGCCGGAGCCGGAGCCATGCCACCGGAAATCGTGGCTGCGGTTTTCTGCTGCGCCATGCGGGGGCGCTTGGGCTGCCGGCGCACAGGAACTTGGGCGGGCACGCCTTCCTGCGGCTGCATTTGCTTCGCGTCGAATGCGGCGGTGATCGCGTCGTGTGTGAACTCGGACGACAGTGCCGAGGCTTTGCGCCTGCGGATACGGCGCTTCGGCGTCGTGTCGTCCCGCATCTTGAAGGTGAAGCCCACCACGGTAGCGCCCTCTTGCTTGCCCCCACGATTGCCGCTCTTGACCTTGTACTCATCGGTGACCAGCTCGACGCCTCGAGCCTGACATGCCGCTGTGAACCGCGCTGTAAACCTTGCCATGCTGGGCGAGGGGGCGGCCAATGTCGCGGCCAGCGCCTCGAACTTTGCTTCAGCACACACATCGCCGAGCTGCTGCTCGTACTGGGGCAGTTCGTTTCGCCTGGTGACCCAGGCGTCCGTGGGTTGCTTTGGTTTCGCTTCAACTACCTGCATGCCAAGGTCTCGCATCAGCTCATCGTTGGCCTTCTTCACCCGCCAGTGCACGCGGAAATCACGTAGGGCCATGCCGGTCGCAGTGTCGTGGTTCAGTACCTTGATGTGCGCGTGCGCTGCACGACCCTTGCCATCGGCGTGTACGACGACGAGACACGCGGAGTTCGGATGCATCTTCTTCGCGAGCAAGAATCCCGCGTCGCCGACTCGTTGAAGATCAGCGGGGCTATCCACATCGAACTCCTCGGGCGAGAACGACAGCACGTAGCTTTGCGCTTTCACCTTTCGGCTGTTCTGTTTGGCGAGCTCGTCACCCAATGCCACGAACGCCTCGACGCACGGAGCGTCGCAATAGAAGCCTGGCACGATGCGGTTTGAGCCTGCGGCGGTGTGCTTCCTTTTCTTCGCGCCGACACCGAAGACGAGGTAGTCAGCACTCGTGCCGAGGTCGTAGTCAGGCTTTACATCTGTAACGCTCATGGCTGCCCCTTCCCTCCAAACACTTCGATGGCCCGCCCGACCTGCTCAGCCAGCGCCTCGACCACCGGGGCGAGTGCCCCGAGGTCGAGGACGCCCTGGTGCGAAGCACGCATCAGTTGGTTCAAGTTGACGCCTGCCCGTTTTACTTCGATGCGCGTCGCGTCGATGACAGCGACCTGCTCGGGCGTCAGCGACGGCTTCGCCGTCGCTGACGCCTTTTGGTCGTCGGGGGCACGCCCCTCCATCGTGCTCGCCGCGGCGCAGGCCGCGCCTCGCACGAACGCCGAGGGGGCGATCCCCCGGCGTCCAGCTACTCGCTCGACCAACGCGAGTTCAGCGTCGCTAAACCGCGTGTCGATACGCTGGTGACGTGACACCGGCGCTCGTTGCCTCGCAGCTCCACCGCTCATGGTGACACCCCCAATGACGCAGGACTGAAAGTGGTTGTTTCCAGAGAAGGCAAGCAGGCATCCTGTCGGACATCGCTGCGCTCGTCCGACAGGATGCCGCTTGCGAGGGGCAGGGCTGCGCCCTTCCCCTTCGATCCCCAAACCCGAGGCACGGCATCGTGCTCGGGTGCTGACGCACCCGAGCACTCGCCGCGCGCGATGCGCTGACCGCCCATCACTGCGCGCCCACGACGCCGTGCTCGGTGATGCGAACACGGGCATCGTCGCTACCGATCAACTCAGCCTGCTGAGCATCAGTAGGCGAACGCGGCAGCCGGCGAGCACGCTCAGCTCGCCTGGCCGCCTCGGCATTGAGCTGCGCCCGGGCCTCGACGCGCACCGTCTCGTAAGCGTTCGGGTTCTTCTCCCGCAGTAATGCGACGACTCGCAGGTCGAGTGCTAGCTGCACTTTCCGTTCACGCTCGCGCAGGCGGCTGAGCTTCTTCTGCGCAGCATGCTTGACCGCTGCAATCTCTTCTTCGATGGTGCTCATTGAGTCCTCTGTTTCGTCGATGTAAATTTTGATCAGCCCTTCCAGAGGGCTCGGTATATGGGGGCTCAGGAGAGGACAGTAATGGGAAGGCCGGCCGCCGCTTCGAGGAGGTGTTGCTCTTGCAGCCTCGCGCGGCAGTATTCGTGGAAGTCTTCTTCGAGACGACGGAGCTCGGGGCCGCGGTCCAAGTACACATCCGGGTGGCGCTCGCGCACATCCCGCGCGGTCATTCGGCCATGCATTACGTCGAGCCGGATCTGGCGCACGTTGGGCCTAGCGGTGTTGTTTTCCCGCGCCGTCAGCGCGTTCACTTCGGTGCGCCAGTCGAAGCCTTCGGAGACGAACACATCCGTGTCTGGGTAATGGTATTTGCCGAGGGCCTGCTGGCTCTGATGTTCATGCGTGAGATATCGCACGGCCCGGGCAAACGAGGTCGTGTCACCGCTCTTACCGACGAGAGGTGTGACGATGACGGGCTTGTCGAAGAAGTCCTTGACCTGGTCGACCGTGCGTCCGTCCTTGAACTCGGCGAATGCGTGCCCATGAGTCGCCGTCTCAAAGTCCTTGTCGTGTACGCAGCCGGCATAGCGTACGACGTTGGGGCGGTCGAAGGCCGTCTCGATGTCGATTCGGCGGATGAAGTTCGACACCACAGAGAAGCGACGGGGGCGACGGGGACCTTTTGGTACTGATTTTGCTACCTTGACCATGTGAATTTGGTTCCTTAAGGGATCACGAACGCGCGACACGTCGGGCGTTCTTTTTTGCCGGGGCGCGAGAGAGGCCGGGCTATTAGGCGGCGTGGGCGAAGAGATCGCGGAGAGACCGCTCGCTGACGCGGACAGTGCGGCCGTTGCGATGGGGGCGAAAGATCTTCAATTCGCCTGCGTCGATCATGCGTCGGACGGTCTTAAGGCTCACGTCAAGGCGTTCGGCCACATCGGGCAAAGAGTAGGCGCGCAGCATGTCGTTTGCGAGCGGGTCAGTCATCGGGGGTGTTTTAGGCACAGGTCATCCTTGCTAAGCGATTGCTTTTAGCAAGGGACCACCGGTGAGCCATCTCAGGCTCGAGCTCCGCCGTGTGCCCGATTGGCACGCGTCCTCAAGTTTGGCCGCCTTTGGCCCGCCCCGTGTTGATGTTTTAAGGGCAATGTCTATGAGATTGCGACTCTAGCTGGTTGACCGCGTATGGCGCAACAGGACCCGACCACTTGGTGGCGCGTACCACGCTGGTACCACGGAGCTTCTGTAGAGTCCCGATAAACACAAAAAACCCCCGGTTTCCCGGGGGTTTTATCTTGTGGGCGATACTGGGATCGAACCAGTGACCTCTTCCGTGTCAGGGAAGCGCGCTACCGCTGCGCCAATCGCCCATGTCCTGGGGTACTACAACCAGGAATGGAGGTGGATACGGGATTCGAACCCGTGTATACGGCTTTGCAGGCCGCTGCCTCGCCTCTCGGCCAATCCACCGTGTTGGGTTCACTCCAAATGAAGTGGAACCGGCCTTTCGGCCGATTCCATGTCACTCGAGCGGATGACGAGATTCGAACTCGCGACCCTCACCTTGGCAAGGTGATGCGCTACCACTGCGCCACATCCGCACTGCTGTAAGCGTTTTTGCTTACGTCATGACTGTAGCGGATAGTTCATGCGGAATTCAAACTGACACGCCACCGGCGTGTTGCGCACGACGAATCTGGCGTCGTCGAACGCCTCGATGTGCGCGGGACCTCTGGTCTGGGCTAGTATCAAAAGTCGCAGTCGTTCGTGTTGAGTTTGACAAGAGTGTATTGCTGTTTGGGCGATTGGCGCAGCTGGTAGCGCGCTTCCTTCACACGGAAGAGGTCGTGGGTTCAAGTCCCGCATCGCCCACAAAGCAAGGCCCCGAGAAATCGGGGCCTTTTTTGTGTCTCTCCCCGGATCAGGTGCCTCAGTCGGCTCCGTCACGTTGATTACACCTGAACGCGGCGTTCAGGTACCGCGCATAGCGTGAGCAGCACACACTCAACTATGAGCAGCACACACTCAACTAAGGGAGACGAACATGACACGCATCGCGATCATCGGCGGGCACGGAAAAATTGCCCTACACCTGGCTCGGAACCTCAGCAACTCGGGCGATGACGTCACCTCATTCATTCGCAACCCCGACCAGGAGGCAGATATCAGCGCCACGGGCGCCACTCCCCTGGTGGCGGATGTCGAAACCCTGTCGGCCGAAGAACTCGCCACCCTGCTCGCCGGCTTCGACTCCCTCGTCTGGTCCGCCGGCGCCGGTGGCGGCGGCACCGAACGCACCTACGCGGTCGATCGCGACGCGGCCATCCGGTCGATGGACGCCGCCCACCAGGCCGGCGTGCGCCGATACGTCATGGTCTCCTATAAGGGCTCGCGTGCCGACCATGGAGCGAGCCCCGACGATGGGATGTTCGCCTACTACGAGGCCAAGGCCGCCGCGGACGATTACCTGCGTGGCACCGACCTCGCCTGGACCATCCTCGGCCCGAGCGCACTGAACCTCGACGCCGCCACCGGCCTGGTCACCGTCGGCACCGGCCCGTCCACGGAATCGACATCGAGGGAGAATGTTGCCCTCGTCGCCGCTGCTGTGCTGAACGAGCCCGCCACGGTCGGTCGGTTCATCGAGTTCACCGACGGCGCCACGCCCATCGACACCGCGATCACCACGGCCGACTAGCTCCCCGGGGACCGGTTGTCGCCGCCACCCGGTCCCCATCGACCGCGCTTTCCTGCAGACCCCCAGGATGTTGGCCCGGGATAGCTCCAATTCGTGCCGTCACCGTTGGAGAAAAACATTCCCGGCAACGAGATCGGCCAGCCACTCGCCGCCGCGACCGCCGGCCTCGGCGGTGAGCACGCTGAATAGTTGCGCTGGAGAGAGTGGGGCCGACGGAACGCTCATCACCCTCACCGGCGTGCATTCGGGCCTGTACCGCGTGGACGGGATCGTTGCCATGCTCAACAGCTCGCGCAACACGTTCGGAGACCTGCCCGGCGGCCACGACCTGCTCTATTAGACCTGTCAGAACGGACCGGCGCCACGATGTCGTTCACCGCCCTGACGAAGATCCGCTGACACGCGCCAGACCCCACACGCACGTCGCAGACCCTCACCGCGCACTCAGCGAGCATCGAGTCCGCGCACAGGGTCACGATGCTGCAACACTCGCGTCCCCCGGCCAGAACACGCGCTTTGTCCAGCGTTCCCGCAGGAGGCCTGTGTCACCATCAATAGCTAAACAAACCGTTCGGGTGGGAAAACCTCGACGATTCGCCGACACCCGAAGGGAGCATGCATGACCGGTTCCACGGTTCTTGACCTCTTGCTCATAGTGCTGCTGCTCGGTGCCCTCGTGAACGGCTTTCGCAGCGGACTCGTGCGCAGCCTCAGCGGCATCATCGGCGCCGCTGCCGGTGGACTGGCCGCGTTCTTTGTCGTACCGCTCGTGGGAACGTGGATCCCGGCACCGGAGTGGCGCACCCCGGCCGCGATCGGCGCAGCGATCGTTCTTGTCGCGATCGGGTTCTCCGTGGGAACGTCCGTCGGCAACGCCATCGGACGCGTCGCCCACCGCACCCCACTCGGCATCATCGACCGCCTGCTCGGCGGCGTCTTCAGTGGGGTCGCCTCCGCTCTCATCGCGTCGATGGTCGCCTTCAGCGTTGGCGCGCTCGGGGTTCCCTACCTGTCCCCCGCTATAGCCTCATCGACCGTCATCGGCGGCATCGACGATCTGACGCCCGATCCGGTGAAGAGCCTGCTGGCGCAGCTGCGCTCGCTCGCCGTTCAGGAGGGGCTCCCCCGCATCGTCGAAGCGTTCTCCGGTCCGACCCCCGAGCCTGCGGATGCTGACACAAGCAACCCGGCGCTCGCCGTCGCCGCGCAGTCCGTGATGCTGATCACCGGCACCGCCTACGCCTGCGGCCAGAGCCAGTCCGGAACCGGATTCGTGGTGGCTCCCAATCGGGTGCTCACCAACGCACACGTCGTCGCCGGCGTGACGGAGCCGGTCATCGAATCCCCGTCTGGTGGTGCGCTCCCCGGCAAGGTCGTGTACTTCGACTCCGTGGACGACCTCGCCATCATCGCCGTTGACGGTCTCTCGGCTCCCGCGCTTGAGCTCGGTGAGGATCTGCCGGCCGGCAGCGGCGCCGTGGCTGACGGGTATCCCTTCGGCGGCCCCTTCGTCTCCGATCCCGCCCGCGTGCTGTCCCTCGGCACGCTGAGCGTTGCCGACATTTACGGGCAGGACCCGAGCAACCGCGAGGTCTACACCCTCGCTTCGGACGTGCAACAGGGTGAGTCCGGCGGCCCGCTGCTCAGTGAGTCCGGCCTCGTGGCCGGCGTGATCTTCGCGAAGTCTGCCGAGACCGACAACGTCGGGTATGCGCTCTCACTCGAGGAGATCGCACCCGTTGTGGCGCAGGCCTCCGGGCTGGGCGCCGGTGTCTCCTCCGGTACCTGCATCCGCGGCTGACACGGCTGACCCGCCGGCACCCCTCACCAGTCCGCGACCCGGACGACTGTCCCAGGTACGCGAACCAGTCATCCGGCTTCTGCCCCCTCCCGGATTCATGCTTTCGGGGACGACGACAGGCCCGGGGCATCCGTTGCGGATTGTGCCCCAGGCCTGTCGTGGAAGGTGAATCGACGCTAGACGCGGTCGAGCGCGTAGCCCTCTTCGCCGTGCACGAAGGTGTCGATGCCGGCGAGTTCGTCTTCGTTCTTGACGCGGAAGCCGATGGTCTTCTCAATCGCGAGACCCAGCAGGTAGGCAACGATGAAGGAGTAGATGAGCACGCCGAAGGCCGCGATGGCCTGTACCGCGAGCTGACCGAGGTCTCCGCCGCCGGTGAACAGGCCGGTGTCGATGGCGAAGAAGCCGAGGTAGAGGGTACCGATGATTCCACCAACGAGGTGGATTCCGACAACGTCGAGGGAGTCATCGAAACCGAGCTTGAACTTCATCTCAATCGCCATGGCGCAGACGGTGCCGGCGACGAGACCGAGGAGCAACGCCCAGCCCGGCTCGAGGTTGGCGCAGGCCGGTGTGATGGCGACGAGGCCGGCGACGGCGCCCGATGCGGCGCCGACCGACGTGGCCTTGCCGTCCTTGAACTTCTCCACGAGCATCCAGCCGAGAATGGCTGCGGCGGTGGCTCCGAGGGTGTTGACGACGATGATGCCCACGTTTTCGAGACCGTTGAGCCATTCGGCGCCCGCGTTGAAACCGAACCAGCCAAACCACAGCACCGCCGCACCGATGAGAACGAGCGGAACGTTGTGGGGCTTGGTGATGCCCTTCTGGAACCCGACGCGCTTGCCGAGCACCAGGGCGAGGGCGAGGGCTGCGGCACCGGCATTGATGTGCACGGCTGTACCACCGGCGTAGTCGATGACGCCGGGGAGGTTCAGGGTCTCGCCGAGTTGCATGATCCAGCCGCCACCCCAGACCCAGGCTGCGACCGGGAAGTAGACGAGTGTTGACCAGACGCCAGCAAAGATCATCCAGGAACCGAACTTCGCGCGGTCGGCGACGGCACCGGAGATCAGCGCGACCGTGATGATGGCGAAGGTGGCGCCGAACGTTGCGCCGAGCAGGTCTGTGTTGGCCGTCTCTCCGGTGGCGAGGCCGCCCAGCCCGAAGTCAGCGAACGGGTTGCCTGCGAACTGCGTCGGCCCGTCGACCGCGCTCATGTTGAACCCGTAGAGGATCCAGAGAACGCTGATCAGGCCCAGTGCGCCGAAGCTCATCATCATCATGCTGACGACGCTCTGCGCCTTGACGAGTCCGCCGTAGAAGAAGGCGACGCCCGGTGTCATAAATAGAACCAGGGCCGTGGCCATGATCCCCCATGAAATACTTCCCGTGTCCATAGATTGTCCTCACACCTTCTCGATTTTCAGGGTGTACCTCGAGGACTCAACGCTCGGTGTGCCGCATCGGGTACTTTTTCAGTATCCGGCTGCGACGTTTCCACCAACGTTCCGATGTGTTTCGCGAGTGTTACGCGGTTGGCCGACATGTTAAGACCGTGTTTCGGGCCATTCCCCGGTCTATGAGGATGCCGCGGGCCTATTCCGCGTGCGGCGGAAGCTCCCCGGTGGTCAGGGCGACCATGCGCGACTGGGAACGCTGGTACTTCTTGCGATAGCCGCCCGCCATCATTTCAACGTCAAAAACCTCGTTGAGCGGCAGCCCGCTCGCGATGATCGGAATCTCCGCGTCGTACACGCGGTCGATGAAGGCCACGAGCCGCAGGGCATCCGTTTGGTCGGTCAGCAGATAGGCGTCGGTGAGCGCGATGACGTCGACGTCGCGGATGATCTTGACGTACTTGGACGGGTGCACGGTACCGAGGTGCCGAATGAGCGCCCCGAAACTGTCTTCGGTGAACCGGGAGCCGCGCTGTTGCATCGCGGTGACCATGTGCTCGAGGTCTTCCTGATCGATCGAGGTGGCCTGCCCGGAGGCGTTGCGCCGGCGATAGTCGAGACCGTCGATGCGCACCGTCTCGAAGTTCGCGGACATTGCCTGGATCTCCCTCAGAAAGTCCTGGGCCGCGAATCGACCCTCACCGAGGGAATTCGGCGGCGTATTGGACGTTGCGGCGACGCGCGTGCCGGTGGCGACAAGTTCGCCGAGCAGCCGGGTCATCACCATGGTGTCCCCCGGGTCATCAAGCTCGAACTCGTCGATGCAGATGAGCTTCGCGCTGCGGAGCTCCTTGATCGTCTCCTGATAACCGAGTGCGCCCACGAGGGCCGTGTATTCAATGAACGTGCCGAAGTACTTGGGACTCTGCGCTTCGTGCCAGAGAGCGGCGAGGAGATGGGTCTTGCCCACGCCGAAACCACCGTCCAGGTAGATGCCAGGCAATTCCGGCTTGACCTTGCGTCCACGGGAGAAGAACCCGCCGGGGCGCTGCCCGCTCGCTGCGGCGCTGAACGAGTGCAGGCGCTCCACCGCCCCAACCTGCGAGGGGTAGTCGTGGTCGGGTCGGTACGACTCGAACGAGGCGTGCTCGAACTGTGGCGGCGGAACGAGCTCTGCAACAATTTCCGCACCGGTGATATCCGGAGAGCGCTCGCCCAATCTCGGCACCTCGGTGTGCGTGTGCAGCTGGGGTTGGAACTGGTTCTGTGGCGTCATTGCGGATTACTCGTCTTCTGCGTGGTCGTCATCTCGTGCAACGAAAGCCGTGGGAATGTGAACGGCGCCCATACCGCGTAGATTTATCGGGGGGCTGATGACAAGCCTAATCCGCGCTCAGCGCTGAGGAAGCGTCAGAACCGTCCCCCTTCTGGAGGTTTCATGTCCATCGCGCTCGATCCCGCACCGAAATTCGCCGAATACGCCCACCCCGAACGTCTCGTCTCCGCCGAATGGTTGCAGGCGCACCTCGGCACCGACGGTCTCGTCGTCGTCGAATCCGACGAGGACGTGCTGCTCTATGAAACCGGTCACATCCGCGGTTCAGTGAAAATTGACTGGCACACCGAACTGAACGACCCGGTCACCCGTGACTTCATCGACGCAACCGCGTTCGCGACGATGCTGGGCGACAAGGGCATCTCCCGCGACGCCACCGTCGTCATCTACGGCGACAAGAGCAACTGGTGGGCCGCGTATGCACTCTGGGTGTTCACCCTGTTCGGCCACGCCGACGTTCGTCTGCTCGACGGCGGCCGAGACAACTGGGTCGCAGAGGGTCGCGAGGTCACCACGGAACGGCCCCAGGTCGCTCCGGCCGCCTACCCGGTCGTTGAACGTAACGACGCCCCCATCCGCGCCTTCCGCGACGACGTGCTCGCACACTTCGGCAACCCGTTGATCGATGTGCGTTCCCCCGAGGAGTACAGCGGCGAACGCACGCACATGCCGGCCTACCCCGAGGAGGGCGCCCTGCGCGGCGGCCACATCCCCTCCGCGGCATCCGTACCGTGGGCGCGAGCAGCCGCGGCAGACTCCACATTCAAGGCGCGGGCGGAACTCGACGCCATCTACAAGGGCGAGGCCGGGCTGACCGAGGGGGACAACGTGATTGCGTACTGCCGCATCGGGGAGCGGTCGAGCCACACCTGGTTCGTGCTCACGCACCTGCTCGGCTTTGAGGGCGTACGCAACTACGACGGCTCATGGACCGAATGGGGAAATGCCGTCGGCGTGCCCATCGTCCTCGGCACCGAGCCCGGCGAGACCCCGCCGGCACGTCGATGACCGAAGCGGCGCTTCCGGCGCAGCTGGCCGACATCCGCGAGGACTTCCTGGCACTGGAGCAGCCCGACCGCCTGCAGCTGCTGCTCGAATTCTCGAACGAGCTGCCGGAACTCCCCGAGCGGTACCGCGACCATCCCGACCTCTTTGAACGCGTGGTCGAGTGCCAATCCCCCGTCTTTATTTTCGTCGAAGTGGATGCCGAGAACACGTTCCACCTCTACGCGACGGCGCCGAGAGAGTCGCCGACCACCCGCGGGTTCGCCTCGATTCTGGTGCAGGGCCTCGACGGGCTCACCCCCGAACAGGTGCTCGCGGTTCCCGACGACTACCCGCAGTCGATTGGTCTGACCCAAGCGGTGTCTCCGCTGCGCATTCGCGGCATGTCGGCCCTGCTGGCCCGGTCGAAGCGTCAGGTGCGGGAGCGCACCGGACTCTAGTCCTCTGTGCTGGTCGGACTCCGCAGCGGCAGTTCGACCAGCCAGGTGGAGATCGTGCTGTTGAACCGGGGCCGGTCGTAGTTCCACAGCTTGGTGTGGCGGGCCACACCAAACGGCACGAACGTGACAATGTCATTGCGAATCGTGGCAAGCGAGCGCGACCCGGTCACGGGCACGAAGCCGTCATCGTTGCTGTGCAGGAGCAACATGGGCAGTTCCAGCTCGTCGGCCCTCGCCACGAAGTCGAGCCGACGAAAGTCGATCGGAACGGCCTGGCCGGTAACCAGCCCACCCCAACGGCGTCCCATGACCTGCATGGCCACGCTGGCGATGAAGGTCGGCAGCCTGAGCGCAACGCCCTGAAAGGCAACAACGTCGGCCCAGTCGATCACCGGGGATTCGAGCACGACTCCCGCGAGCAGGTCCAGGTGCCGTGTGCGTGTCGCCGTCTGCAGCACGATCGCGCCACCCATGGACCACCCCATAAGCACGATACTGCGCGCACCACGGCTCGCCGCAAACTCGATGGCCGCGTCAACGTCGCGCCATTCCGTGTCTCCCAGGGCGTAGCGACCGTCCCCGCTGAACGGGGCCTCCCCGTCGTTTCGGTAGGAGATCAGGAGCGAGGTGTACCCCGCCTGCCGAAAGACCGGCACGGCGCGCAGTCCCTCCGGCCTCGTCACGGCCCGACCGTGCACCTGGATCACCCAGCGGTCGCTCGGCACCTCGGCCGGAATCAACCACGCCGGCGCTCCTGCCCCCACGTCCAGCGGAACAGAGACGGTTTCGAACGGTAGGCCGAGGTCCTCGGGGCCGAGGTAGAACCATCCGCTCAACCGGCCCTGCTCGGCGGCGGCGAGGTCGCCGTAGTCGACGGAGAGGACGCGTCGGGTGACGCCCTTTACGTCCGTTGCCAGAATCTCACCGAGCCTCGCGTGGCCGGTTCCGGCGCTGAAGAAGAAGCTGTATTCCCCGGGGAGCATCGAATCGGCGGTCGGCTGCAGGGTGATGGTGCCGGCCACGTCGTCGACAGCGATCACCGGGGTGTCATCGGGTCGCTCCGTGGGCGGAGTGACGATGGTGCGTGCCATGACTGCGGCCAGAACGCCCGTCGCGGCCGCCACGGCCATCCCCAGCCCCGCGACGACGATCCCCGAGACGCCCGCCGCACGCCGCACTCCTGCTCCGTACCCTGGTTTGCCGCTCACGCGTACCTCCTGCTCGCCCGGCGTGCCTCGCAGACAACACCCAGAAAAAACTCTAGTCTGCAGAAGTGTCCGAAACTGAGGAATCGCTCCCATTGGAGTTCGCAGCTGCCGTTGATGCTATTCGACGTGCCACGAGTCGAGCCGACCTGATCATGAGCGAGATTCCTGCTCCCGGCAGTCTCGCCCCCTATGCGATCGCCCTCTCGGCCGACGTGAATCCCGTGCGTCCCGGCAGCGACTCCGACCGGGGCACCGGTCGCTTCATTCTGCTGTACGACCCCGACGAACCGGAGGGTTGGGGCGGACGCTTCCGCGTCGTGTGTTTCGCCCAGGCGCCGCTCGAAGTCGAGATAGGCCTCGACCCCTTCCTGGCCGAAGTTACGTGGACCTGGCTCATCGACGCCCTCACCGCCAGGGGGGCGCGGTACACCGCGGCCTCTGGAACAGCCACCAAGATCATCTCGTCCGGCTTTGGTGAGCTTGCACAACAGGGCGATGGCGCCCAAATAGAGCTGCGGGCGTCGTGGACTCCCCTCGACCACAACCTGACCGCTCACGTGGAGGGGTGGGGCGAACTGCTCTGTATGATCGCCGGGCTTCCGCCTCTGGGTGAAAGCGTGAGCATGCTGTCAGCCCGCCGGGCTGCTCGTGGTGGTGGCTGATCGATCGCTCGAGCGAGAGAATGAATGTAGCGGTCGCACAGGCCAGCACGACAACAGCACACCGAAAAGCAGGGTATGAACTCGACACACACCGTTATCGACACTCGAGAGGCCTACCTGGCCGCGACTGCTGAATTGGCCGCCGGCAACGGTCCGGTCGGCGTCGACGCGGAGCGGGCATCCGGCTTCACCTACTCGCAGCGCGCATACCTGATTCAGATCTTCCGGCGAGGCGCCGGTACCTTCCTGTTCGATCCCCCCCTGATCGGTGACTTCAAGGAGCTGAACGACGCGCTTGCCCACGAGGAGTGGATTCTGCACGCGGCCAGCCAGGACCTCGCCTGCCTGCGCGAGGTGGGGCTCAACCCGGGCCGCATCTTCGATACCGAACTCGCGGCCAGGCTCCTGGGCCTCCCCCGCGTTGGCCTCGGCACCGTCGTGGAGGAACTGCTCGGCATCCACCTGGCCAAGGAACATTCCGCCGCCAATTGGTCGACCAGGCCTCTCCCCGAGTCCTGGCTCGTGTACGCGGCGCTCGACGTGGAGCTGCTCCCCGACCTGCGCGACAACATGGTCGACCTGCTCGTCGAGTCCGGTAAGACAGACCTCGCCGCCCAGGAATTTCTCGCCGTGCTCGAAAAGCCCGCCCTGGCCGCCCGGGTCGACCCCTGGCGCCGTTTGTCGGGCATCCACTCCCTGCGCGGCCAGCGCAACCTCACGGCGGCCCGCGAGTTGTGGATCGCCAGGGACGACCTCGCCCGCGAGAGCGACGTATCGCCCGGCCGCCTGGTCCCCGACGCCTCGATCATTGCCGCGGCCCGGGTACTCCCCACCACCAGGCAGGCCCTCGCGGCGCTGCGTGAATTCACCGGGCGGGCGAGCCGCAATGAGCTCGACCGTTGGTGGGCCGCCCTTAAAGCCGCCCAGACGAGCACCGATATGCCGCAGGCGAAACCCCACACCGACACTCTGCCCCCGCCCCGGGCGTGGGCAGAGCGCAATCCGGAGGCCGATACCCGCCTTCGTGCCGCTCGCGCCGCGCTCACGGTATTGACCGCAGAGTGGTCCATTCCTCTTGAGAACCTGCTCACCCCGGAGTACCTGCGCCGCGTCTGCTGGGCCCCTCCGGTTCCCGCTGATGCGGCATCTCTGAGTGACGCACTCTCCACTTTGGGCGCGCGACCGTGGCAAATTGACGCGACCGCACAATTAATTGCCGCTGCGTTTGTAGAAACCCCACAGGCGGCGGTCGACTCTGAGGAATCCGAGTCGTAGGAACAGTCAAACGATTCCTCCCGTAAATACTGCACCCCTAGGATCGGTGAAGACCTGATCGAGTGATGGAGGCATTGTGGCCGAGAAAGCAGAAGTTGTCTTTGTGGACGGGGTTCGAACCCCGTTCGGACGCGCCGGCGAAAAAGGCATGTATTGGAACACCCGCGCCGATGATCTGGTGGTGAAAGCCATCATTGGACTCATGGAACGCAACCCCGGAGTTCCGGGTGAGCGGATCGATGAAGTGGCCATCGCCGCAACAACGCAGACCGGCGACCAGGGACTCACCCTCGGGCGCACGGCGGCGCTCCTCGCCGGCCTGCCCACATCGGTGCCCGGCTTCGCCATCGACCGGATGTGTGCCGGCGCGATGACCGCTGTCACCACGATGGGCGGCTCCATCGGTTTCGGCGCCTATGACCTCGCGATCGCCGGCGGTGTGGAACACATGGGCCGGCACCCGATGGGTTCCGGCGTTGATCCGAACCCGCGTTTCCTCTCTGAGCGGCTCGTCAGCGAGGACGCCCTCAACATGGGCCTCACCGCAGAGAACCTGCACGATCGGTTCCCCTCGTACACGAAGGAACGCTCGGACCGCTTCGCCCTGCGCAGCCAGCAGAAGGTCGCCGCTGCCTACGCCGCCGGGAAGATCCAGCCCGATCTGATTCCAGTCGCCACCCGCAGCGAATCCGGCTGGGGCCTGGCCACAATGGACGAAGGGCCCCGCCCGGAAACCACCCTGGAGGGCCTCTCCGCGCTGCGTACGCCCTTCCGGGCACACGGCCGCGTCACGGCCGGGAACGCGTCCGGACTCAACGACGGAGCATCCGCGTGCCTGCTCGCAAGCGGGGCAACGGCCAAGGAGCTCGGCCTGAGCGTCAAGATGAGAATGGTGAGCTTCGGTTTCGCCGGCGTTGAACCCGAAGTAATGGGCCTGGGCCCCGTGCCGTCCACCGAGAAGGCGCTGCGCAAGGCCGGCCTGAGCATCACCGAAATCGGCCTGTTCGAGCTCAATGAAGCCTTCGCCGTGCAGGTCATCTCCTTCCTCGATCACTTCGGTATTGACGACGAGGACTCCCGCGTGAACGAGTACGGCGGCGCGATCGCCATCGGGCATCCGCTGGCCAGCTCCGGCGTACGCCTGATGAACCAGCTCGCCCACCAGTTCGAGTCGCACCCCGAGGTGCGCTACGGACTCACCGCCATGTGCGTCGGCCTCGGCCAGGGCGGCACCGTCATTTGGGAAAACCCGCACTTCAACAAGAAGGCAGCGAAACGATGACCGATACAGCCCCCCTCCACTACGACTCCCTCGATTTCTCCCCGCTGCTGGAGCTTTCGGCCGACGAGGTCGTCACGCATTCCCTCGTCAGGGACGTGAAGATCAGCCACGGGCGCGTTCTCGCCCTCGTTACCCTCGACAACGGACGCGACCACACCCGCCCGAATACGCTGGGCGCGGCGTCGCTGCTCGAATTCGCGGCCACCATGGACGCTCTCAAGGCGCGGGCCGACCGCGGTGAGATTCACGGCGTGGCGGTCACCGGCAAGCCGTTCATCCTCGCGGCCGGTGCCGACCTGAGCAAAGTCGCCGAGATCCCGTCCCTCGAGGTGGGCAAGCTGCTCACCCAGCTGGGCCACCACGCCTTCGGCAAGCAGGCCACGCTCGGCGTTCCCTCCTTCGTGTTCATCAACGGCCTCGCGCTCGGCGGCGGGCTTGAGATCGGCCTCAACGCGCAGTACCGTTCCGTCGACGCCACGGTCCCGGCCATCGCGCTGCCGGAGGTATTCCTCGGGCTGATCCCGGGTTGGGGTGGCTCCTATCTGCTCCCCAACCTCATCGGCATCGAGAACGCGCTCAAGGTGATTATTGAGAACCCTCTCAAGAACAACCGGACCCTGAAGGGAGCGGATGCCCTCAAGCTCGGTATCGCCGATGTCATGTTCCCGTCCGCTCGCTTTCTTGAGCAGTCCATTGAGTGGGCCGACGGTGTCATCGCGGGTACCGTCACGGTGTCACGTCCGAACGAGCCGGGAAAGATTGAGCGTCTCGTCAAATGGGACGTCGCCATTGGCATTGCCCGCAAGATGCTTGAGGGCCGTATCGGGACGGTCGCTCGTTCCCCGTACGTGGCGCTCGAGCTGCTGCGCGCGGCGAAGTCCGGAACCCGTGCCGAGGGCTTCGAACGTGAAGACGATGCCCTCGCCGAACTGATCTCCGGCGACCAGCTCCAGGCCAGCATCTACGCCTTCAACCTCGTGCAGAAGCGGGCAAAACGACCCGCCGGCGCCCCGGACAAGGCGCTCGCCCGCCCGATCACCAAGGTGGGCGTCATCGGCGCCGGTCTCATGGCCAGCCAGTTCGCCCTGCTCTTCGTTCGCCGCCTGCGCGTTCCCGTGGTCATCACCGACCTCGACCAGGCCCGTGTCGACAAGGGCGTCGCCTACATCCACAACGAGATCGCCGAGCTCGAAACCAAGGGCCGCATCTCCTCGGACGAGGCGAACCGGCTGCGTCACCTCGTCACCGGCACCACCGATAAGACGGACTTCGCCGACGCCGACTGGGTGATCGAGGCCGTCTTCGAGGAGCTCGGTGTGAAACAGGATGTCTTCGCCGAGATTGAGAAGCACATCTCGCCCGACGCCATCCTCGCCACGAACACCTCGTCGCTCTCCGTCGAGCAGATCGGCGCCAAGCTGCAGCACCCGGAACGGCTCGTGGGTTTTCACTTCTTCAATCCGGTGGCCGTGATGCCGCTCATCGAGGTCGTCAACACGCCGCAGACGAACGAGGCCACGCTCTCCACGGCCATGGTCGTCGCCGGAAAGCTGCGTAAGAACGCCGTGATCACGACGGACACTCCCGGATTCGTGGTGAACCGGATCCTCGCCAAGGTGCTTGGCGAGGCCATGCACGCCGTCGACACCGGCACACCCTTCGATGTCGTCTCCGAGGCGATTGCACCGTTCGGTCTTCCGATGACACCGTTCGAGCTTCTCGAACTCGTCGGCCTCAAGGTGGGCGCGCACGTTCTGGACACCCATCACGCCGCGTTCCCCGACCGGTTCTTCGAGAGCACGAACCTGCACAGGCTCGCCGAACACGGCACGCTCCTTGAGCGTGACGCGAAGGGCAAGATCAAGGGCTACGACAAGGCCGCCCTGAAGATCGTCGCCGGCGGAACCACCCCCATGACGGCAACGGAACTCCAGCGCCGGTTCGAGGATGGCCTCGCCGACGAGATCAAGCGGATGCTGGACGGCGATGTCGTCCACGCGGCAGAGGACATCGACCTGTGCATGATCCTCGGCGCCGGTTACCCGTTCCAGATGGGCGGGGTCACCCCGTACCTCGACCGGGTGGGCGCGAGCGAGCGGGTCTTCGGCGGCACGTTCCACACGCCCTCGATTCGTGGCGTCGGGTCATCCGTCACCGCCGAGAGTGTTGCCGGGTAAGCGGCAACGCCCCGGCGTGTCTTAACGAAGAAGAAGGGTTCCTCGCCTGCGAGGAACCCTTCTTCTGTGTATGCAGCCGCGTGCGTTACTCGCTGCGGGTCACCGAGATCGGCCCGGTTTCCGTTCGGTCCTCGGCGAGGGCACGCGCGTGGGGCAGCTTGCTCCCCAGGACCATGGCCACCACGTCGCGCGCGATGTGCTGCGGCGTGAGGCCCGTCGCCGCAAGGATCTCCGCCCGGGTCCCGTGATCGAGGAACTCGTCGGGGAGCCCCAGTTCCGTCACCGCCGTGTCGACACCGGCGGCGCGCAGGTCCTGCCGGATCCGCGTACCGATTCCACCGACGCGAATGCCGTCTTCGATCGTTACGACGAGGCGGTGACCGGCGGCCAGGTCGATGATGCTGCGCGGAACCGGCACGACCCAGCGGGGGTCGACGACGGTTGCTCCGATTCCCTGCGCTGCCAGGCGATCAGCAACGTCGAGGCCCGTGCCTGCCATCGGACCCACAGTCACGATCAGCACGTCTTGCTCGGTCGATTCCTGCAGGATGTCAACACCGTCAGCGAGGCGTCTGATCGCTTCGAACTCGACGCCAACGCTCCCCTTCGGGTACCGCAACACCGTCGGTCCGTCGTCAACGCGAACGGCCTCACGAAGCTCCTCCCGGAGCCGAATCGAGTCTCGGGGCGCGGCGAGGCGAATATTCGGAACGACCTGCAGAATGGCGAGGTCCCACATGCCATGGTGACTCGGGCCGTCCGGCCCGGTCACTCCTGCCCGGTCCAGTACGAAGGTGACGCCCGCGCGGTGCAGGGCCACGTCCATGAGCACCTGATCGAACGCACGGTTGATGAAGGTCGCGTAGAGGGCAACGACGGGATGCAGGCCGCCGAACGCCAACCCGGCAGCGGATGTGACCGCGTGCTGCTCCGCAATTCCGACGTCGTGCACGCGGTCGGGAAACCGCTCCGCCATCTTGTGCAGTCCGGTGGGGCGCAGCATCGCGGCGGTGATGCCCACGAGCAGGGAATCCTGGGTGGCGAGGTCGAGCATTTCGTCGGCGAAGACGGAGGTCCACGACGCCGCACCACCGGCCCCGGCGAGGGATTCACCGGTCTCCGGATCGATCTGGCCCACGGCGTGGAACTGGTCGGCTTCGTCGAGTAGGGCGGGGCTGTACCCCCTGCCCTTCTGCGTGATCGCGTGCACGATGACGGGAGCGCCGTAATTCTTGGCCTGGGTCAGCGCCTCCCGCATGGCTTCGACGTCGTGGCCGTCGACCGGGCCGATGTACTTGATGTCCAGGTTGGAGTACAGCGCCTCGTTGTTAGTGACCCGGCTGAGGAAGCCGTGCAGCCCGCCGCGCACGCCGCGATACAGGGCCCGGCCGGGAGCGCCGAGCTTGTCGAAGACCTGGCGACTCGTGAGGTACGCGTCCCGGTAGCTGGCCCGTGTTCGCACCGTGTTGAGGAAGCGGGCCATGCCGCCGATGGTGGGTGCATAGGAGCGGCCATTGTCGTTGACCACGATAATGAGTTTGCGGGTGTTGTCGTCGCTGATGTTGTTGAGCGCTTCCCAGGTCATTCCCCCGGTCAGCGCGCCATCACCCACGACAGCGATCACGTGCCGATTTGTCTGACCGGTCATCTGGAAGGCGCGGGAGATTCCGTCCGCCCAGGACAGGGAGCTTGACGCGTGGGAACTCTCAACGATGTCATGCTCCGATTCGGAACGTTGGGGATACCCGGCAAGACCGTGCGTCTGGCGCAGCAAGCTGAAGTCCTGCCGGCCCGTCAGGAGCTTGTGAACGTAGGACTGGTGACCAGTGTCGAACACGATGGCGTCCGTCGGGGAATTGAAGACCCGGTGAATGGCGATCGTGAGTTCAACCACACCGAGGTTCGGGCCGAGGTGCCCTCCCGTCTTCGAGATCTCCCGTACGAGGAAGCCGCGAACCTCCGTGGCCAGCTGCACGAGTTCAGCTCGTGAGAGTCCGTCGAGGTCCCTAGGACCGGAAATCGTCTCCAGCAGAGTCATCCACATCACCTTTCGTTGTCGTGCATGTTCTCACGAAGTGCAGGGGGGCGCATACTTCAGGCGGCGCGCAGGCCCGAATAAATCGAGTCTACGCGCCGCCTGAAGGGGTACTGCTCAGGTGTTAGGAAGCTACGTGCTCTGCCACGAGGGAACGCAGCACGTACTGCAGAATTCCACCGTTGCGGTAGTAGTCCGCCTCACCCGGCGTGTCGATGCGCACGACGGCATCGAACTCAACGACGGCCTTGCCGGCCGGCGAGTTATCGCTCGGCATGGCGGTGACGTGCACCGTCTTGGGCGTGGTGCCGTTGTTGAGCTCCTCAAGTCCCGCGATCGATACGACCTCGGTTCCGTCGAGGCCCAGCGACGTCCAGCTCTCGCCGGCGGGGAACTGCAGCGGAACAACGCCCATGCCGATCAGGTTCGAGCGGTGGATGCGCTCGAAGCTCTCGGTGATGACGGCCTTCACGCCCAGAAGGCTTGTGCCCTTGGCCGCCCAGTCGCGGGAGGATCCGGAACCGTACTCCTTGCCCCCGAAGATGACGAGCGGTGTTCCGGCTGCCTGGTAGTTCTGGCTGGCGTCGTAGATGAACGACTGCGGGCCATCGACCTGCGTGAAGTCCCGGGTGTAGCCACCCTCCACGTTGTCGAGCAGCAGGTTGCGCAGACGAATGTTCGCGAACGTGCCACGGATCATGATCTCGTGGTTGCCGCGACGCGAGCCGTAGGAGTTGAAGTCTCCCCTGGCTATGCCGTGCTCCACGAGGTACGCTCCGGCCGGGCTGTCGGCCTTGATGTTGCCGGCCGGGCTGATGTGGTCGGTCGTGACGGAGTCACCGAGCTTGGCGAGCACACGGGCGTCGACGATGTCGGTTACCGGGCTGGTCTCCATCGTCATGCCGTCGAAGTACGGTGGCTTCCGCACGTACGTCGACTCGGGGTCCCATTCGAACACCTCGCTCTCGGGCGTCGGCAGTGCGCGCCAACGATCGTCGCCGGCGAAGACCTCGCCGTATTCCTTGGTGAACATGGCCGTGTCGATTGAGCTGTCGATCGTGGCCTGCACCTCGGCGGTCTCGGGCCAGATGTCTTTGAGGAACACCTCCTGGCCGTCGCTGCCGGTGCCCAGGGAATCCGTGTCGAAGTCGAAGTTCATCGACCCGGCCAGGGCGTAGGCGATGACGAGCGGCGGGCTCGCGAGGTAGTTCATCTTGACGTCCGGGCTGATCCGGCCTTCGAAGTTGCGGTTTCCGGAGAGCACGGCGGTGACAGCGAGGTCGTTGTCGTTGATTGCCGTGGACACCTCTTCGATCAGGGGGCCGGTGTTACCGATACACACGGTGCAGCCGTAGCCGACCGTGTAGAAGCCGAGAGCTTCGAGGTCGTCCGTGAGGCCGGCCTTGGCGTAGTAATCGGTGACGACCTTGGAGCCCGGCGCCAGCGTGGTCTTGACCCACGGCTTGGATTTGAGGCCCTTGGCGACCGCGTTGCGGGCGAGGAGGCCCGCCGCCAGCATGACGCTCGGGTTTGAGGTGTTGGTGCACGAGGTGATGGCGGCGACGGCGACGGCTCCGTGATCGAGCGTGTAGCTGGCGCCGTCCTTCGTGGTGATCGGGATCGGCCGGGACACACTCTCGGGAGCGTGGCTCACGTGGGTGTGCGATACCTGCTGCGAGGGCTGCTGCGAGAACTGCTCGTCCTCGGCGGTGAAGCCGATGGGGTCCGATGCGGGGAATGTTCCGTCGACAGCCTCGTCAACCCGGGTCATGTCCTGCTCGGCGTAGTTCTGCAGGTCGAGTTCAAACTGGGCCTTCGCCGCGCTGAGCTCAACGCGGTCCTGCGGGCGTTTCGGTCCGGCAATCGAGGGGACAACGGTTCCGAGGTCGATCTCCAGGTATTCGCTGAATGTCGGTTCCTTGTCGGCGTCGTGCCACAGGCCCTGCAGCTTCGCGTAGGCCTCGACCAGCGCGACCTGCTCGTCGCTGCGTCCGGTGAGGCGCAGGTAGCCGAGGGTGACATCGTCGATCGGGAACATGGCAGCGGTCGAACCGAACTCGGGGCTCATATTGCCGATGGTGGCGCGGTTGGCGAGCGGAACCTGGGCGACGCCCTCTCCGTAGAACTCGACGAACTTGCCGACAACGCCGTGCTTGCGGAGCATCTGCGTGATGGTCAGCACGACGTCCGTCGCCGTGACGCCACTCGGGATCGAGCCCTTGAGCTTGAAGCCGACGACCTTGGGGATGAGCATGGAGACGGGCTGGCCGAGCATGGCCGCCTCGGCTTCGATTCCGCCGACGCCCCAGCCGAGTACGCCGAGACCGTTGACCATGGTGGTGTGCGAGTCGGTGCCGACGCAGGTGTCGGGGTATGCCTGGAGCACGCCGTTGACGGTGCGGGTCATGGTGACGCGCGCCAGGTACTCAATGTTGACCTGGTGCACGATTCCGGTTCCCGGGGGAACAACCTTGAAGTCGTCGAATGCCGTCTGGCCCCAGCGAAGGAACTGGTAGCGCTCGCCGTTGCGCTGGTACTCGATCTCGACGTTGCGCTCAAGGGCGTCATCGCTGCCGAAGAGGTCGGCAATGACGGAGTGGTCGATGACGAGCTCGGCGGGTGCGAGCGGGTTGATCTTGTTCGGGTCGCCGCCGAGTTCAGCAACGGCTTCGCGCATGGTGGCGAGGTCGACGATGCAGGGAACACCGGTGAAGTCCTGCATGATCACGCGGCCAGGGGTGAACTGGATCTCCGTGTTGGGGTCGCTCGTTGGCACCCATTCGCCGAGGGCACGAATGTGCTCTGCCGTGATGTTGGCGCCGTCTTCGGTGCGGAGGAGATTCTCCAGCAGCACCTTCAGACTGTATGGCAGCTTCTCGTAGCCAGCGACCTTGTCGACCCGAAAGACTTCATAGTCCGTCGAACCAACACGTAGGGTGTCCTTTGCTCCAAAACTGTTAACCGCAGACACGATGCCCTCTCCTTCGTGGGAGCCGACGGGGTACCGACGGCAATCCTCAATCCTTGTGGCCAGACACACCATCGTGCCAGCAAGGCAAGCCTAACCAGCGACTGCCGGAGCCGACCCGTTCCGTTCCGTTCCGTCAAGAAACTATCTTGACGTCAAGATAACCATAGCAGGGTTCGCGCGTCACGCCGCGGGGGCGGGCTTGCGGTAGACCGAGCGAACCATGAGCCACGACACGACCAGCAGCGGCGCGTACAGGGGAAGCCCCATGAGCAGTTTCGTGGTCGCGAGCAATTCCACGTTATCGGCGAGATAGAGCGGCAGCTGCACGGCAAGTCGCGCCAGGAAAAGCCCGGTCCAGGCCAGGGTGAGAATCGTCAGGACCCGACGCTTGGACGGATCCGAACGCCAGTTGACCCCGTCGCCCATGAGAAACCCCACGGCCAGCCCGACCAACGGCCAGCCAACCAGAACCGAAATGAGCAGTGCCGCTCCGTATCCGGCATTGGTATAGAGGCCCACCAGGAAGAAGTCGGAGGCCTTGCCAGAGAACAACGCGAGTGCCACGCTCAGGCCCGTGCCGACGAGCCCGCCAACGGCCGGTGTCGTCGTCTGCCTGGTGATGGCCCGCAGGGCCACAAAGAGCAGCCCCAGAAGGAGCGGCGCGACCAGCGCGGGGATCAGCGTGCGAATCGTGTCGCTCGCGGGCTCCTGGCCCGGGTCAATGGTGAGCGTGTACGTCACCAGAAACACGAGGCCCGGCAGCACCGCCTCAAACAGACCGCGGACGCCGCCCATCGCGACCATGAGCGCCTTGCCGTTGATGGGTTCCCCGTCGACGGCCGAGCCGAAACCGGCCCGACGGGCAGCGGCTGCCATGCCATCGGCGACGACCCCCGATGCCGTGGGCTGGGCGGCATCCGTCTCGTCGGGCACGGCCTGGTGCGGTTCGGAGTCCGGACGGTCAGCGGAGTCTGGTCGGTCCGTCATGGGTCTGTCTCTATTTTTAGACGTCTGTGGGAGTCGCGGCGCCGGATGACGTCGACGGCATACGCAGGGGAATCAGGTCGCGGGGCGGCATGGGAGTGGATCCACGAACGACCACGATACTGCGGAACAGGTCTTCAACCTGGGCCGCGGCCTCCGGGTCGATGGCGCCCTCGCCGGCGATCACACCGCGCAAGAACCAGCGCGGACCGTCCACGCCAATGAAACGAGCAAGTCGGGTACCCCCCGCCGTACTTTGACCGGCTGCATCCTGTCCGGCCGCAACGGGAATCTCCGCAACAAGCTCCGGACCGAAAGGTCCTTCGCGGGGAGTGGTCGTTCCGCCCTGCTTGCCGATCTGGTCGGCAATCTGGTCGCGGATCTCGTGCCAGAGGCCGCTCGACCGCGGGGCGGCAAAGGGTTGAACCTGCAGCGTCGACCCGGCGAAGTCCAGCCCAATGGCAACGACTCGCTTGCTGCCTTCCTCAATCTCAAGACGCAGGTGCAATCCTTCGCGGGGAAGAATCTTGATTCCGCCGAGGTCGACGTATGGACGAACCGGGTTGGCCTCAGCCTCGTCGAACGGGCCCTCGACCTCGCGATCATCGGGAGCGGACTTGACCTGGATATCCGGAAACTTGTCCGAGGGGGCGATGTCACTCATCGAGATTCTCCTGTCTGGTGTGTATCGAGCGCGGGTTCCCGAGTGGAGACGCCGGTGGAACCGAAACCGCCCTCGCCGCGCTGGCTGCCTGGCAGCCGGTCAACGGGAATAAACGTGGCGTGTGCGACCGGCATGACAATCAACTGCGCGACCCGATCGCCGACAGCGATGGAAAAGGGTTCACTCGCATCGGTGTTGAGCAGGGCTACCTTAATTTCACCGCGGTAGCCGGCATCCACGGTCCCCGGGGAATTCACAATGGTGATGCCGTGCTTGACCGCGAGTCCGCTGCGCGGAACCACGAAGGCCGCAAACCCGTCAGGCAGCGCAATGCTCACTCCCGTGGACACGAGCGCACGGGAACCCGGTTCCAGTGTGAGGGCTTCTGCAGAGTATAGATCTGCACCGGCATCGCCTGGATGGGCATATTTCGGGAGGACGGAGGCGGTAATCAGTACTTCGACGCTTTGTGTCACGTGTCGAGGGTAGTCCAGATCTCTGATCGAATAGAGACATGCCTCAATACCGTGAAAAGCTCTGGGCCTCAGCGTGGTCCTTCATCGTCACCGCCCTGGTGATCCCGGCCAGCATCCTCGTGCTTGCCCCGATCAACATGGAGGCCGGTTTCATCACGGCCGCGGTCCTGTACGGCGGCTGTGTCACGCTTCTCGTGATCGCGTCGCCCGTGGTCAGGGTCGAGAACGGACTCATCACCGCTGGACCCGCCACGATTTCCGTCGACCTGGTCGGAGAGGTCACCGCCTTCAGCGGGCCGGAAGCCCGCCAGGAACGCGGACCGCGCCTCGACGTTCGCGCGTGGATGCTTATTCGGGGCTGGGTGGATCCGGTGGTGAGAATCCCCATCGTTGATGAAACAGACCCTGCTCCGTATTGGCTCGTATCGAGCCGCCACCCAGAGAAGCTGGCCGCCGCAATCAATGAATCACGACGGCCGGCCGTGGGTTCTTAGGAGCTGCACTCCAGGCAGACGGTGCCCAGCTTGGTCTGGTGACCAGCCTGCGAGCGGTGCTTCACGAGGAAGCACTCTACGCAGGTGAATTCGTCGGCCTGCGGAGGCAGAACGACAACATCAAGATCCAGGTCGGACAAATCTGCACCGGGGAGGTCGAACCCACCCGGGTTGTCGGAGTCGTCGTTATCAACACTTCCCGACATCTTGTCAGGCACGCGTTCTTTGAGGGCCTCGATCGACTCTGAGTCGTCTTCAGTCTTCCGCGGTGCGTCGTAGTCGGTTGCCATGCCCATCCATTTCAGTAACGCCGATAAACGAAATCGGCGGGCATAGTTTGCAACATTCCGGGGAAAATAGCAACTCGCCCGCCGCCTTCTCGGTCGACACTCTCATCAACTTGCGGCACGCCCGGTGTATTCCCGGAAAAAGGGAGCAAGGCATGCGATTCTTGCAGCTAACGGTATTCGCGAGAGGGCTTGCGCCATGCAGGAATTGAAGGTCATCGGGGTAGAGAACGGTGCGCTGTTTGCAGCGTCAGAAGATGGCGATCGATTTAGGATCGCCATCGACGAGGTTCTCCAATCCAAACTTCGTCAAAACCAGACGGAGGCGCCCAGCGCACCCAAACTGTCGCCACGTGAGGTGCAGGCGCATATTCGCTCCGGAATGTCCGCGGAAGATGTAGAGGCCGTCACGGGAGCCCCGCTCGACTACGTTCGGCGCTTCGAAGGCCCCGTCGTAGCGGAACGCGAATATATGGTGTCGTGCGCGCTGAGCGTGCCCGTGCATACTGCGATCGACCCTGACCCGGTTGGAGAAGATGCCAACTTCGGTGGCGTCATTCGCGACCGACTCGCGTCCCTCGGCGCATCCAACGAGCGCTGGGCCAGCTGGAAAGAACCCGGTGACGGCTGGATCATCAAGCTCTCCTTCACTGCCGACGGCATCGACCACGATGCCCGTTGGGGTTTCGAGCCAAAAAAGAACACGCTCTCCCCCGCCGGCAACGAGGCCATCGCCCTGTCACAGCAGGGAGAGCTCAAGGCTTCGCTCCTCCCTCGCTTGCGTGCCGTGGGTTCCGAGACCAGCACCTCCGATGTCTCGCGTTTCGACAGCGGTGCCTTCACGTTCAAGGAATCGCTCGCGGACGAAATTCTGAACGACACCGCACCAATCGACCCCATCCCATACTCGCGGTCGCTCGGCACCTCAGATGCCGTATTCAAAGCCGCCATCAAGCGTGCGGCCGAACCCTCGGTGAGCATGAACGAAACCGCGGACCTGCTGGAATCCCTTCGCCGCCGCCGTGGAGAACGTGAGGCCGCAAGCTTCGGCGACGCGTCCAGCCAGCACCAGTCGCCCAATGCGTCTCCCGCATCAAATGGACGCCGCCGAACCGAATCCTCGGCCGACGCTCGCGCGGATGCCACCGCCCACGCGCCGTCACGGTCACAGGACGAGGCTCCTGCCGAGGCTGAGCCTGAGTCTGCCTCGAGCACAAAGGATTCGACCCCCACGCCCGCGGCGACGCCTAACGTGTGGGCCACCCAGGCGGCTCGCGCACAGGGCCGCACCACGGGCAACACCGCAAAGCGCGGACGCGCCTCGATGCCCAGCTGGGATGAAATCGTCTTCGGCGCCCGTACCGACGATGATCTGGCGTAGTAGCAGCTGAATCGCACTAGCTCCGGGAGCCGTCCCGGGATATAGTTGCGTTTATCGAATACTTATTCGATGACATGCGAATCGAGGTGGTGGCTCATGTCCCCTGCACCGGTACCGATTCCTCCTGAATCGGTCATGGTCTGGCTCGGGGCGTCCGGTTCCCCCGAGCGCCTGGTGTGGAGATCCCGGCGCTTTCATGTAACCGACACCCCAACCGCCCTCGTGGGAACGGCCGACTGGTGGAAACCCTTCGAGCCACACAGCTACGGAATCGGGCATCTCCCGCTGGACATCGCCGGGTGGCGCTTTCAGGCCACCGCTGACGATGGGGAGACACACGTCTTTGACGTGCGCGCGGCCGGGGACGCGGCGCCGCAATGGCAGCTGCTGCGCATTTTCGACTGACACTCACCCGGCCATCGGCGCCCTGCCCCTCGCCCGGAAGCGGTGCCTGCCGGGGCCGCGGGCGAGTATTCCCGCTGTTTCGGTGTGCCGACGACAGTGACAGTCGATAGCGGGTGACCGCCCGGAGCGGCGGGCGGGTTAACCTGAACGGGTGCAAATTACGGCTGGTCTTCGAATTCCCCAACGGTTACCGGCGCTGCAGGTGGTCAAGACCTCCGTGGCCGTCGCCCTGGCGTGGGTTGTTTCCCAGCTACTGCTGCCCGGCGAGTTGCCGATCTTTGCCGCAATAGCCGCGATATTCGTCGTTCAGCCCAGCGTCAACCAGTCGGTCGGCAAGGCCATCGAGCGCAGCCTCGGTGTCATCGGCGGCGTGGTCATCGCCTTCGTCATCGGCCTCATCTTCGGATCGTCCACCTGGATCGTTCTGCTGACGATCGTGCTGTGCATCCTGCTCGCCTGGGCACTGCGGCTCTCCCCCGGATCGGCCAATCAGATCCCGATCAGCGCCATGCTCGTGCTGTCGATCGGCGCATCAACTCCGGAATACTCGATCTACCGGATTCTGGAAACCATCATCGGTGCGGGAATTGCCCTCATCATCAACGTGGCCGTCGTGCCGCCGGTTCTGCTTGCTCCGGCACACGATGCCGTCGCCCTGCTCGGTCGGGAGGTCGCCGACACGCTCGACCGAGCGGCAGCGTCGCTGCGCGCACCGCAGACGAACTTTCAGCTCGAAGAACTGCTCTTGAAGGCTCGACTGCTGCGCCCGATGCTCACCGCCGCGGAGGGAGCAATCACCGGGGCACAGGAAAGCCTGACATTCAATCCACGCGGCGCCAAACACCGCAACAGTCTTCGGGCCGACATCGAACAGTACGAACGCCTGAAGGCGCTCGTGACACGGTCGCTCGGCATGACACGGGCCCTGCGAGATCACTACGACGATTCTCTACACCTTGAACCGACGGTTCAGGCCTTTTCGGGCGAGCTCTGCCGTGCCGCCCACGACCTTCGACTTCTCCTGCAGAACCCGGATGACCCGGCCGTGGAGATGGTGCCGGAGGAAGAGCCGATGCTCACCGCCCCCCTGGTCATTGGCACGCCGCACCCCGAGCACTGGATTCTCATCGGCTCGCTCATGGAAGACCTGCGCCGGGTGCGTGAGGAGATTGTGGGCGAAACGGACTGAGCCGTGCTTCCCGGCGTGAGCCCACGCCTCGAAAATCCCCGGCGAACGTCACGGCGCCTCAAGACCGGAGGGTTTCCTGCTCAGCGAGGTCCCGTAGTGGGGCGATAGCCGCGCGCGTCGCCGCAGCAATCAAGCTAACATCGAAGCATGAAACGCATAACGTATGACGGCGGGTCTATTGTCACGAGCAACGCCATCACGACAGCGCTTCTCGATTACATCACTTCTGTGTCCGATACCGATAATAGTGTGACTGTGGCTGTCACCGTGCTGGACGAGAACGACGACACATCCGTGCACACGCTCGTTCTCAGTCCGGACAGTCAGTTCGGCGTCGACGACGTTGACGGGATGATGGAGGAAGAAGAGTCGGCACGTTTCCCGCTACCGGAACTGCCCATCATCGGCATCATCGGCACCGTCGAAACCAATGGCGATGCCGGCCGCACTGCCAAAGACATCAACCTCCTCACCAGCGAAATCGAGAACGGACTGGGGCAGTAGTCATGGGTAAATTCATCTACGGGACCCCGTCAATCTCCGTCGAGTTCGACGACCGGGTGCTCGCTCACCTCAAGGTCGTCATCCTGTCCAAGGTGCGCCGCGGGGAAAGTTTCACGTTTTCGTGGGAGTACACGGCGGCGGCAGGAAGCGGTCACAGTTCCGTCTGGATCCATCCGACGATCCCACTTCAATTCGACTTCCTCGGCAGCAAGGAACCCCGCCTCAACCACGCCTGGGTCGAGGAACTCGTTCGTCTGTCAAACACACCGGGCGGGCTGCGGGTGACGCCGGAACCGGCCCAGTCGGAGACACCCCCACGCCCCCGATAGCCGCCTGACCACTCGGCATGACCGCAGCGCGCACACGATTCACCCAAGAGTTCCAGTAGAACCACGCCGATCATCCGGGTGGATCGACGTTTAGAGCACCTTGGAGAGGAAGTCCTGGGTGCGCACCTGCTGCGGGTTACCGAAGAGTTGCTCGGGGGTTCCCTCTTCCACGATGACACCGTCAGCCATGAAGATGACCCGATCGGCCACCTCCCGGGCAAAGCCCATTTCGTGAGTGACGACCACCATGGTCATGGCCTCCTTAGCCAGGTCGCGGATGACCTGAAGCACCTCGCCGACCATCTCGGGGTCGAGCGCGCTGGTGGCCTCGCCCTCGGCGATCTCGACGTCGAGTCCCTTGAGTACTTCGTTGTAACCGAACGACTTGCGGAGCGCCCGGACACTGATCTTGCTGGCGATGCTCATTTGTTGAACCTCTTGTCGAGCGTGTTGGAGAGTGTTGTGAGCAGGGTGATGACCACGAAGTACAGGGCAACAACGATGAGCAGCGTTTCACCGGTACGGAAGTTGGCGGCGTAGATCTGCTGGCCCTGGTAGATGAGTTCCGCGAAGCCGATGACGGCGAAGCCGTAGGAACTGCCCTGTTCTTTCTCGGTAACGGACGTGAGGCCGTTGTTCTGGTTGATTCCGTAGGCGAGGACCGGATAGTCGTCGAATACGGCAACCGAGTTGCCGGCCTTGACGTCGTCGTACATCGTCGCCGAATCGGCGAGGGCCTTGACCGTGAAGCCGTACTCATCCTTGATCGAGTTGGCGAACGTCTCCCCCTCGCTGCCGCGCTTGGCCACAACGGTCTCGCCACGGAGATCCATGTAGCCCGCGATGGCGCTGTCCCCTTCAGCGACGGCCATTTGCACGCCCGAGTCGAAGTACGGGTCGGAGAAGTCAAAGATCTGCTTGCGTTCGTCGGCGATCGACATACCCGCGATCACACCGGCGACCTGGTTCGACTGCAGGGCCTAAAGAGCGGCATCAAACCCGACGGACAGGATTTCAACGGTGAAGCCCTCGCGCTGGGCAACAGCACGGATAAGGTCCATGTCGATTCCGGTCAGCTCGCCGTCTCTGCGGTATTCGAACGGTGCGAACGTCGTGTCGGTTGCGATCACGAAGGTTTCACCGGTGATGTCGGTGTGCGGAGCAACGCTCGCGGGCGCGGGCGCGGGACTCGCGGCGGCGGCGCCGACGGATCCGACGAGAAGGGCCAGGGCTGCGATAAGAATGCCCGGACTCGACCTGAATTTATTGCGCAAGACTGCAAACCCGTTCTCTGACGCGGCACTCACCGCTGTGTGTTCGGGCTTTCAGACCCGAAAAAGCCTACCCTGCGTGAATCGGGCGAGTGTTCAGGACAGCGGAGAGAACATCGGGGCGCACAAGGGGGGTCCCGCCCAAGCGGGACCCCCCTTGTGGTGGAACGGGTTACGCGTTGAGCGCGGCCTGCAGCTCAAGCGTGATGGTGATTTTGTCGCCGAGCAGCACGCCGCCGGTCTCGAGGGCCGCATTGTAGATGAGGCCGAAGTCTTCGCGGTTGACCTGTGTGGTGGCCGTCGCGCCAAACTTGTAGTTGCCGTAAGGGTCTGCACCAAAACCGCCGAATTCAAGGTCGAATGTGACGGGCTTCGTGACGCCCTTGATGGTGAGGTTTCCGTCCACGAGGAAATCGTCCTTGATGGCACGCATACCGGTCGACGCGAAGTCGATCGTGGGGTACGTTTCGGCGTCAAAGAAGTCGCCGGTGCGAAGGTGGCCATCGCGGTTGGCGTCGGTGGTGTTGATCGAGGCGACCTGGGCCGTGGCGGTCACGCTGCTGTCGAGCGGATTCTCACCGGTGACGAAGGTGGCGTCGAAGTCCTCGAACGCGCCCTTGACCTTGCTGATCATGATGTGGCGAATGCTGAAGCCCACGGAACTGTGCGTCTTGTCGATGGTCCAGGTGCCCGTTTTGTAGCCGGGAATGTTTGTCGTCATCGTGTCGCTCATGCGTTCTCCTCAAGTTGTGGGCGGACCATGTGTCCCCTCGCATATATGCAAGCGCATATAACCCACGTCTATTCCGCATGTGGCAAATATTCTTCTGCAGTCTTCCCAGAAACTGACAGACCACGGGCAATACACTCTGCCCATGACGATGAACGACATTGCCGGCAACGCCGTGCTCATCGCGGCGGGGGGCCGCAGCATCCTGCTGCAATTGGCCGACCCCGCCATCGGCCACGGCGTCGCGGACCACAGCGACTTTGCCGGCCGGCCGCAGGACCGGTTGAACAACACCCTGAGTTTCGTGTATGCCGTGACTTTCGGCACGCCGGAAGAGGTGGCCGCGGCGATCAGGCGTGTCAACCACGCCCACGTTCCCGTTCAGTCGGCCGGAACAGCGGACGCGCCCGCCTACAGCGCCTTCTCCCCCGAGTTGCAGCTCTGGGTCGCAGCCACCCTCTACGACTCCGCCCTGACGATGCACGAGCTCGTCTACGGGCCCCTCGGTGACGCTGAGGCCGACGCGTTCTACGGCGATTATCGAAAGCTTGGTGCGGCTCTGCAGGTGCCCGTTTCCCTGTGGCCGCAGGATCGCGCCGCGTTTCGCACCTATTGGGCCCAGCGCCTGACCGGCCTCAAGACGGATGCTGCAACGCGTGCCGTCGCGCACGAGCTGCTTCACACGCGCACCGGTCCGTTCTGGATGCGAGCGGCCCTTCCGCTGGGCCGCCTGATCACCGCCGGCCTCCTGCCTCCCCACGTGCGGGACATGTTCGACCTGCCCTGGTCGAAAGCCCGGCAACGCCGCTTCGATCGCGTGATGCGCGTGACCCGGGCGCTCTACCCACCGCTACCGCGTCGCATCCGTCACTGGCCGAAAGACCACTATCTTCGTCTTCTACGGGCATCGCTGTCCACACCGGCGGCGCCGCGCGAGTCTCGATAGACTGGCGCTCTCTCAACTCCGAGGTTTTCCATGACGCAACATTCGGCATCCGACACCCCCTCCGATCTCGACAGGATCGATCGGCAAATCGTGGCCGAGCTCAGCCGCGATGCCCGCCTGTCCATGCGCGCCCTCGCCGTTCAGGTTCACATCTCCCGCACGGCGGCCCACACCCGGGTGCAGCGACTCGTCAGCCGCGGAGTCATCACGGGCTTCGGGGCGCAAACCGATCCCAAGTCCCTCGGCCTGCACGTGTCGGCCCTCGTCATCGTGAAGATCGGCAATGTGTCCTGGGGCGATATCGCGGCCCGGCTCGCGGCCCTGCCCTATGTGGAGAAGGCCCAGGCGGTCAGCGGCGACATCGATATCATCCTCACGGTCAATGCCCCCTCGCACGAGCTGTTGAGCCAGGCCATCCTGCGGGATATCCACATCATGCCCGGTGTCGTCTCCACACGGTCCCACCTCATCCTGGAGGAAATCGTGGGCAGGCAGCCCGGAACTGTACCGGACGTTTGGCGCTAAAGAGCCGGTATCGACGGGCCGAATGGCATGCCATCCAGGCGTATTGGGCCAATTGTTCACAACTGCTGTTTCAATGTGGCAGGGACGGAAACCAGAGCGCACCATTGCCTCATGAGCCTCAATGTCGAGAGCACGCGCATCCCCACCGTGCTGGCCCCACCGCCCCTTCGGTTGATTGATGATTCCGGGCACGCGGTCGATGAAAGCCAGACCGGCGGCTTCACCCTGCCGGACACCGCTACGCTGCTGAGCCTGTATCGGCGCATGGTGATCGCCCGTCGGTTCGATGTGCAGGTGACGGCCCTCACCCGCCAGGGACGCCTCGCCACCTATCCGTCGGCCCTCGGCCAAGAAGCCTGCGAGATCGCTGCCGTCGCTTCGCTGGATTCAGGCGACTGGTTGTTCCCCACGTACCGTGACAGCATCGCGCTACTCACCCGCGGGGTGAAGCCCGAAGACATCCTCGCGTCGTTCCGCGGCGACTGGCACAGTGGCTACGACTATAACGAGCACCGCATCGCCCCGCAGGCCACGCCGCTGGCCACCCAGGCCCTGCACGCCGTGGGCCTCGCGACCGCCGCGAAGCTCAAGCGAGACAGCACCGTCACCCTCACCCTGCTCGGCGACGGCGCCACCAGCGAGGGCGACGCCCACGAGGCGTTCAACTTCGCCGCCGTGTGGCAGGCGCCCGTCGTCTTTCTCGTGCAGAACAACCAGTTCGCCATCAGCGTTCCGCTGGACAAGCAGATGGCCTGCCGCACGATCGCCGATAAGGCGATCGGCTACGGCATGCCGGGATATTTCGTTGACGGCAACGACGTGGCCGCCATGTTCGCGGTGACGAGCGCCGCCGTTGACCGTGCCCGCTCGGGCCAGGGTCCCACGCTCATCGAGGGCCTCACCTATCGCATCGAGGCACACACCAATTCGGATGACCCGAGCCGGTACCGCAATGCTGCAGACGTCGACGTGTGGCGCGGCCGTGACCCCATCGAACGCCTCGAGAAATACCTCGTCTCCGAGGGGGCCCTCTCGGACAGCGAACGAGCCTCGATCACGCAGGAAGCCGAGGACATGGCTGCCGCAACCCGCGAGTGCATGACGGTTAAGGCCGTTGTCGATCCACTCGAGCTGTTTGAACATGTGTATGCCAACCCCCGGCCCGCAATCGCCGAGCAGAGAGCGGCCCTCGCCGCCGAACTCGCCGAGGACGACGCCAACCAGGCCGCCGCCGAATCGGCCACAGAGACGGGCACCCAACGATGAGCCAGCCGATTCCAGGGATCGCGCAACGCGCCCCCGAAACCCTCACCATGGCATCCGCCCTCAACGCCGCCATTCGTGATGCCATGACCGACGACCCGACGGTGGTGCTGTTCGGTGAAGACGTCGGCCCGCTCGGCGGCGTGTTTCGCGTGACCGACGGCCTCTACGCCGAGTTCGGCGAGACACGGGTGAGCGACTCGCCGCTCGCCGAGTCCGGCATCGTCGGGACGGCCATCGGCATGGCCATGTATGGCATGCGCCCGGTCGTTGAGATGCAGTTCGATGCCTTTAGCTACCCGGCGTTCCAGCAGATCGTGTCGCACGTGGCCAAAATGCGCAATCGTACCCGGGGCAAGATCCAGCTGCCGATCGTCATTCGCATTCCCTACGCCGGCGATATCGGTGGCGTCGAGCACCACTCGGATTCCTCGGAGGCGTACTGGACGGCAACGCCCGGCCTCACGGTGGTCTCCCCGTCAAATCCGGCTGACGCCTACTCGATGCTTCGAGAGGCCATCGCGAGCGACGACCCGGTTATCTTCATGGAACCCAAGAGTCGCTATTGGAGCAAGGCCGAGCTGACCCTGCCCGTGCAGACCGCCCCCATGACCAGCGCCGTGGTTCTGCGTGAGGGCACTGATGTGACCCTCCTCGCCTACGGCCCCACGGTGAAAACGGCCCTCGCGACGGCCGAACTCGGGGCGAAGGAGGGGCTGTCCATCGAGGTCATCGACCTGCGGAGCCTCTCGCCCTTCGATGACGAAACGGTGAGCGCCTCGCTGCGTAAGACCAGCCGGGTCGCCGTCATTCATGAGGCAGCCCAGTTCGGCGGCTACGGGGCCGAGGTCGCCGCCCGCCTCACGGAGCGCAATTTCTTCTACCTCGCCGCGCCCATTCTGCGCATCACCGGATTCGACATCCCCTACCCCTCACCCAAGCTCGAGGAGTACTTCCTGCCCACGCCCGACCGTATCCTCGCCGCGATCTCACGTTGGGAATGGAGCTGATGCCCAACGAGTTTCTGCTCCCCGACCTCGGCGAGGGCCTCACCGAGGCCGAAATCGTGTCCTGGCTCGTGGCCCCCGGCGACACCATCGCCATTGACCAGCCCGTCGTCGAGGTGGAGTCGGCCAAGTCGGTCGTGGAGCTGCCGTCGCCGTTCGGCGGCATTGTCGAGAAGATCTTCGGCGAACCAGGGCAGACCATCCACGCCGGTCAGGTTCTCATCACGGTCGCCGACCCTGCCGAAACGGATGCTGTAGGCACCGATTCCATGCCGCCCAAGGCGGCGCCGGTCGAGACCACACAGGGCACGATGCCCACTGCTGCACCGGTACCGCCCGTCGAGGCGGCGCCGGAGGCGTCGGCCGATGTGTCCGGTGCCGTACTGATTGGCTACGGAACGACCGTGAGCACGCGGCCGGCTCGCCAGCCAGCGCAGGGTCGATTCGGCAAGGCGTCCCCGGCACCTGCCGCACCGGCACCCGCAGCACCGGCAGCACCGGCAGCGCACGCCGTCCAGGCGCTCGACGCGGATCGACGCTCCCCCGTGGTTTCACCGCTCGTGCGCCGTCTGGCCCGTGAAAACGGGTTCGAGGCGAGTCAGCTTCTCGGCACCGGGAAAGACGGCCTCGTGGTGCGCGCCGATGTGGAGTCATTCCTCCACGGCACGCGCGAGGCCGAGAATCCGCGACCGGCCGAGGCCGCCGCAGCGCCCGCGCCCGCCGCATCCACTCCCGCTCCCGCTACGGCCGGCACGGGCGAGAGCGTGCGCATTCCCATCGTTGGGCTGCGCAAGGTCGTCGCCCAACGGCTGGCAACCTCCCGCCGGGAGATCCCCGAAGCCACCATCTGGCTTGATGTCGATGCAACCGAGCTCTTCGTGGCTCGCGATCGGCTGCTCGCCGCAACGGGTGAACGGTTCAGCGTCACCGCTCTCATCGCCCGGTTCGTGGTGGCCGGACTGCGCCAGTTCCCCGAGTTGAACTCGTCCGTCGACACCGCGAGCCAGGAAATCCTGCACCACGGCGCCATCAACCTCGGAATTGCCGCGCAGACATCGCGCGGACTCATGGTTCCCGTGATCCACGGCGCACACAACCTGACGACCCGGCAGTTGCGGGATGCCGTGGCCGGCCTCGTTGCTGACGCCGCCGATGGCACCTTCGCACCGGCCACGCTGAGCGGCGGAACCTTCACCCTCAACAATTTCGGTTCCCTCGGCGTCGACGGGTCCGCCGCCATCATCAACCACCCGGAAGCGGCGATCCTCGGGATTGGGCGCATGATCGAGCGCCCCTGGGTCGTCAACCACGAACTGGCCGTGCGCACCGTTGTGGAACTGTCAATGGTCTTCGACCATCGAGTGTGCGACGGCGGCTCCGCTGCCGGCTTCCTCACCTTCGTGGCTCGGTGCATCGAGAATCCGGTGTCGCTCCTCGCGGAACTCTAGGTCCTCGGCGTCACACCAGGCCGAGGAACCTGGCGGCCAGGGCGACACACGCCAGGTCGACGGCGAGGAAGACCCCGACCCAGAAAATTCCGGGCACGTGCGTGAGCCGAGCCAGCTGATCGGCATCGGAGGAGGCGGCTGAACCCCGCGACCGGGACCGTTGCAACTCCATCACGGTGCGCAGCGCGCCCAGAAGCAGGAAGGCCGTGAGCGCCAGGGCGAAGACGCTCTGCACGAGCGGTGATCCGAACCAGGACACGGCGAAGATGACCGCGCCCGCCACGAGCACAGACCACAGTCCGAACCAGTTGCGAATCTGCACCAGCAGCAGCACGAGCGCCACGAGCAACAGCCAGAGCAGGCCCACGTCGTACCCGCGGCCGAGGAGCCACGCCGCGCCAAGCCCCAGCACCGCCGGGGCCGTGTACCCGGCCATGAGCGTGAAAACCATGCCAGGGCCACGGGGGCGCCCACGGCTCACGGTGAGACCCGAGGTATCGCTGTGCAGGCGGATGCCGCTCAGCCGGCGCCCGCTCAACGTCGCCGCCACGCCGTGCCCGCCCTCGTGCACAATGGTGATGCCGTGGCGGGTGACGTGCCATATCACCGGGACCAGTACGAGAAGCGCCGAGGCCAGGATGGTCAACCACGCCGCTTGAAGGGGCAGCGGAGCGTGAGGCTCGATCATGCTTTCCCAGATTCCGCGCAGTACGTCCATGCCTCCCAGACTAAATGAGCAGGTTCACCACGAATTCCGCCGATTCGGCGCGCAACCGCACGGGGATATCGGCCTTAGTCTGGCGTCCCTGCTCCCTATGCGGGGTTTTCGGTGCCGAACCCTCGCTGCAGCCCACGTGGCGACGGCCCCGGCCGCACCGGGTTCGTAAGGGTCGGCACCGGTGCAGACCAGGACAATCGAGCGCCCTCCCCCGGCACACTCTTCACCTCGAATCGTCCACCGCACAGGCGGGCGCGCTGCCGCAGGTTCTCGAGGCCACTCGAGCGCCGTGATTCGGTGAAACCCTGCCCGTTGTCAACGATGAGCAGTCGGATCCGTCCGTGCTCGGCGTTGACGGAAATCTTGAGGGACGTTGCCGCCGCATGACGTGTGACGTTGCTGAGCCCCTCCGTGATGACCGCCAGCAGGTTTTCGGTGAGGGACTCGCCCAGGTCCGCGTCGATCGGGCCGGAGAGTTGAATGTTGGGCGCGAACGACAACGACTGGGTGCCCTCCGAAATCACCCCAAGAATCTTGCTACTCATGGTGGCCGAGTTCTGCGACACCCCGCGAAGCGAGTAAATGGTGTCCCGAAGCTCGTGGATGGTGCTGTCGAGCTCCACGGTGACGGCGGCAATGCGCTCAAGCGCCACCGGGTCGTCCGTGAAGCGCCGGAGGCTCTGCATGCTGAGCCCGGCGGCGAACAGACGCTGGATCACCAGGTCGTGCAGGTCACGGGCAATACGGTCCCTGTCCCCGAAGACCGCCTGCTGCTCTCGCATCCGGTGCACATTGGCCAGTTCAAGGCCGAGCGCCACGTAGGAGCCGAAAACCGCACTCATTTCCACGTCGGTGGCGCTGAACGGAGCGGCCCCCGTGGCGCGGGCAAGCAACAGCACTCCCTGCCCCACCCCGGGCGGACCAAGGGCAACGAGCAGGGTGTGACCGAGTTCCGGCCAGCCGCACGTCTCGGCCGCGACCGCCCGGTCGATCACCTGCGACAGATCGGGGAACACCGTCGACTCCCCCGTGTCGCGAACGCGTGCCAGGGCCGGAACAGACATGAGGACACTGCGACCAACGAGGGCGGATGCCAGGGGGCCGGCCCCGGCCGCACAGAACACCTTGTCGGTTTCATCGGTCGGCAGGCACACCAGGGCAAGGGCCGCGTCGGATTCGACCATGGCGCGCCTCGCGACCGTGTCCAGTCCGCTCTCGCCCTCATCGTCGAAGGACCGGAGGAGATCCTTGGCCATGTCGGCACAGGCCTCGAGCCACGCGCCCCGGCGCCGCGCCTCCTCGAACAACCGGGCGTTCTCAATGGCGACACCGGCGGCCGCGGCGAGCGCCACCGCGAGTTCCTGATCTTCGGGAGTGAAATCGCCCCCGCCTTCCTTTTCGGTGAGGTACAGATTGCCGAAGACAATGTCACGCACCCGCACGGGCACCCCGAGAAACGACACCATCGGTGGGTGATGCGGTGGAAACCCTGCGGCAGAGGGATGCTGCCCGAGGTCATGCAGCCGGATCGGATGGGGCTCCTGGATGAGGAGACCGAGCACGCCCTTACCCACCGGAAGCGGGCCGATCTTGCTCGTTGTCTCGTCATCGAAGCCCACCGTGACGAAATGGGTGAGGCGCTGGTCATCACCGATCACGCCGAGGGCGCCGTACTGTGCACGCAGCAACCGGCAGGCGGACTCCACCACCCGTTTGAGCACGGCCTCAAGGCTCAGGTCCTCGGCTATCGACACCACCGCGTCCACGAGGCCGCGAATACGTTCCTGAGTGAGCAGCAGTTCGTCCGCTCTGTCAACGAACTCCCGGAGCAGGTCTTCTATACGTGTGCCTGCGGGCTGAGCGGGGATTTCGGGGCGCGTATCGACCGGCTGATCCACCATGAAAAGTTTCCGATCGTCGTCTGGCTACGCCCGGCGCCGACGCACCGGTACTCTGGCCTGATATCTCGTGCCTTTACTCTCGCACGGATGCCCTGTGGCGACCAGTCTCAGCGGGGTATGACCAGAAGGGGCACCCGGCTCACCGACGTATGCTCACAGCCGGTGCACACGAGAAGGTACATCGGAAGCGAGGTGCGCTGCTCATACGCGGGGTTGGGGCTCAGTCGGGCCTGGGAACTGCAGTAGGGGCACGTGAAGGTCATATGACCACCTTTCTCGGGGTTGTGGCTTAAGAGTCCCGCCTCCGAGGCAGCCGCACTAGGGCCAAAGGTCATCTGCCACCGATCAGGACCGCTTCTTACGCGCGAGGAACGCATCCATGCGCGCAAACTTCTCCGGCGACTCGAACAGAATGGCCTGCGCCGCATTGTCCACGCGCGGGTGCGCGTCAAGTGGCGCATGGAACACTTCCTTGGCCAGGCGCGTGGCGAGCGGATCCTGCGCCCCGATTCGATCGGCCAGGGCGTGGGCTGCGGCGAGGAGATCGACCGACTCGTGTATTTCCGTCACGAGGTGCACGGCGAGCGCCTCCCCCGCGGTGAGGATGCGTCCCGCCAGGATGATCTGCTTCGCCACGGGCTCGCCCACGAGTTGCGCGAGTCGCCAGAGTGCGCCGGCCGCGGGCAGGATACCGAGTGCGGTCTCCGGATTTCCGAGCCGCACGGTCGTGGAGGCGATGCGGAAGTCAGCGGCGTAGGCGAGCTCTGCTCCCCCGCCCAGCGCCCAGCCGTCGAGGGCGGCGATTACCGGCATCGGCAGACGCGCGATGCGGGAGAAGAGCCCGGAGTTGATTCCCTTGAGCGCGTCAGTGCTGCGCCGCTCCCGCAACTCGGCAATGTCGGCACCCGACGCGAAGACGCCGTTGCTGCCGGAGAGAATGAGAATGCGGGGTTCCCGCTCGAGCTCATCGCACACGGAGTGCAGTTCATCGATCATGGTCTGGTCGATGGCGTTGCGCACCTCCGGACGATGCAATTGCACGTGCACCCGGTCGGCGGACCGTTCGATGAGCAGTGTCGTTGGCACGGGGTTTGTGGGAACGGCGTCTATCAGCATGGCGTCAGGCCCCGGCTTAGAAGAAGTCATCCGGGGTGCCGGCTGCCTTGGTGACCTCGTCCGTGCTGACCCGCGCGGCATTGAGCTTGGCCATGGCCACGCGCAGGCCGGATTCCATCTGCGCGGACCAGACTTCGATCTCGCGACGGGCGACATCCGCGGCATCCGCTCGCGCCAACGCCTTCTCCTTCTCGTCGCGCTCATTCTTCACCTGCTGGATGCTCAGCGTGATGCCGTAATACGCGGCCACCATCGAAGCGATCGGCGTGGCAATCACGGCGAGTGCATTGATGCTCTCAGACGTGACACTCACGATGATCATCACGATGAAGGCCACGGCGAGGGACACCATGCCAACGAGCACGACAAGGGCGATATTCTGCGGCCCCTTCACCGAGGGAAAGGATGCCCGCGGCCGCGACGACGACTCGGCGGGTGGCGGGTCGGCGGGTGGGTCCGCCTGCTGTGCTGCTGAGGGTGAGTTCGGCGCTGCGGACTGGCTGGCCGGGGGCGTCGCGCTGCCCGCACTGGTGGCCGGTTGGCCGAGGTTGAGCACCCTGGTCTCGGCCTCATTGCGAAGATCCAGCCCGGAGGCGTTGCCCAGGGACGACGAACCTCGGTCGGCGCCTGTGCCAGTGGGCTTGGCCGTGGGCGAATCAGTCATCTGTGGCTCCGTCATCCGTGTGGTGGTATCGCCCCATTGTGGTGCGACCAAGTGGCTCGGTCAAGAATGGGGTTCGGCCTCGTTCAGGATAACCCGCTTGTAGGTGCGACCATCCTCGAGCTGCACGGTCTGGCTCGCCAGCTTGCCCCGAGATATCTGCAGGTACACGGCCTGCGCACTCACGCCAAGCTGCGCGGCAGCCTCCGCGACCGAGAGCCCCGGGAGGTCGGTGGGCACGCTACTGGGGCGCACGGATCGCTTGCGTCCCGCCAGGAGACGTGCGGCGATCTCCGCGTCGGTTCCCGACCAGCGCCACCGGGCGGCCGCGGCCTTGAGCCCCGCGGCCTCCGCAATCTGCTCCCAGGCGGCCCCGCCGTCCAGGGCCTCGCGCACGCTCGTGAGCATGACCGGGTCGGCTTCGAGTTCGTGCAGCAGGGTCCGCACCAGACGGAGGCGCGTGAGCGGTGCACTGTCGCTTCGGTCGAGTTGGCTGTTGACCGCGGTGAGGGATGCTCGCGTGCCGGGGGCGAGAAAGTCATCCGTGGTCAAGGTGCGTCTCCTCGGCCGGGGGCAGGTCGGGCACGCGGGCTTCCGGTCCGGCCTCGCCGCCCAGCGCCTCGACGAGGCGTTCTCTCGCCCGGCCGAGGTGGTCGTCGAGCAGAAGCGCCGCGGCTTCACCCTCCCCCTCGCGGAGGAGTTCGAGGATCTTCTGGTGCTCGGCGTGGATGAGGCCGGGGCCCAGCAGGTTGAGGCCCTGCACCCGCGTCATGCACAGTCGCACCTCGCTCACCAGGGAACGGTACATCTTGCTCATGCGCTCGTTGCCCATGGCGTCGATGAGGCTCAGGTGAAACCGCATGTCGGGTTCCACGAGGTCCAGCGGCGACCCGTCGGTGAACTCGGCGATTTCACGGTTCGCGATCACGGCATCCGTGGGAACCGTTCGGGTGTGGGCGAGTCGGCGCAGGACCTCGCTCTCGAGGTAGGCGCGAGCCAGATAGATGTCGCGCACCGCTTCGGGGCCGAGCTCAGCGACGCGAGCGGTCTTGTGGGCGCCGCGCACGAGCAACCCCTCGCCCACGAGACGCTCGATGGCGGCCTTGGCCGTTGGCCGGGCCACGTCATAGGACGCGGCGAGGTCGGTCTCAGTGAGCGGCATCTGGCCGGTGATTTCACCGGCGAACAGGCGGCTGCGCAGATCGGTGGCTATCGCATCGACAATAGATGTCGCCGCAACGGATATGACCATGGTGCCGACCTTTCACAAACGGGTGCATCCATCTTGGCAGACAAGACCACATGAGATGTTGACTTACATGCACACTTGTTAGACAATTTAGCAATCGTCACCTGAATGTGGCGCAACCTCAGTGTGGAGACCTCATCATTCAGACCAGCCTTGCTCCTGTCCTCGCGGCCCCCGTGCTCGCGGCCAGCGCGGATCCGTTCCTACAGATCACCAATCCCCTCTTCGGCAACCTTGCGGTGTCGGCCATCTGCGCCGCCCTCCCCCTCGCCCTCCTCTTCGTTCTCCTCGGCGTCTTTCGCGTGAAGGCACACAAGGCCGCCCTCGCCAGCCTGCTGCTCTCGATGGTGCTCGCGGTCGTGGGTTGGCAGATGCCGCTCGGCCAAACCCTCAGCGCCACGGCGGCCGGTCTGTTCTACGGCCTCGTACCCATCCTGTGGATCCTCGTCAACGCCCTGTGGATCTACAAACTCACGGTCGCCACGCCCTGGTTCGAGGTACTCGGCCGCACCATCCGGTCAATCTCCAGTGACCTGCGCATCCTGTCGATTCTCATCGCCTTCTCCTTCGGGGCTCTCCTTGAGTCACTCGCTGGATTCGGCGCTCCCGTGGCGATCTCCGCGGCCATGCTCATGGCCGCGGGCATGAAACCCCTCAAGTCCGCGATCGTCTCCCTGCTGGCGAATACCGCCCCCGTGGCCTTCGGCGCGATGGCGGCACCGATCATCGCCCTCAATGGTGTGACGGGTCTTCCGATTCACGACCTTGCGCAGATGACGGGACGGCAGACCCCGTTCATTGCCGTGCTCGTGCCGCTCATCCTCGTATTCATCGTGGATGGCAAGCGCGGGCTCAAGCAGACCTGGCCCGTGGCCCTCGTGGCCGGAGTCGTGTTCGGCCTCGCCCAGTTCGTCACGTCCAATTTCTTCGCCGTAGAGCTCACCGATGTCGTCGCCGCCGTGGCAACCGTCGCCGCCGTGCTCGTGATGCTGCGTTTCTGGCAGCCGGCCGAGACGATCGGCCTGGCCCCGGACGAGTCCGCCGTACTCGTGGACTCCCACTCGGTCCAGGGCGGGAGCACCGCAACAACGGCGGGCACCCAGGCCACCCTGCCCGCGGCATCCGTTGGAACGGCGACCGGCGCGATGCCGAGTGTCGCCCGCGTGCCCCGCCCGAGTGCCCGGCAGGTGCTGCTCTCGGTTGCCCCGTACCTGATCATCATGGCGATCTTCTCCGTGGCCCAGATTCCCGCCGTCAAGGCGTGGCTGAGCGTCGTCGGCAGCGTGACATTCCAGTGGCCCGGTCTCAATGTCAGCGACACGGCCGGCAATCCCGTTCCCGCTCAGACGTTCAAACTCGACCACCTCAAGGCCACCGGAACGCTCCTGTTCTTCTCCGGCCTGCTGACGATGGCGCTGTATCGGGTCTCCGCGCCCCGCGGGCTGCGCATCTACTGGGACACGCTCGTGCAGTTGCGCTGGACGATCGTGACCGTCACCGCCGTTCTCGCGCTGGCCTTCGTGATGAACCTCTCCGGCCAGACCAACACCCTCGGCGTGGCTCTCGCGACCACCGGCGGATTCTTCGCGGTGCTGTCACCGTTCATCGGCTGGATCGGCGTCGCCCTCACCGGCTCTGACACCTCCTCGAACTCGCTCTTCGGGCAGCTGCAGGTCACCGCGGCGACCCAGACGGGACTCTCCCCGCTACTCATGGCGGCCGCGAACTCCTCCGCCGGTGTGCTCGGAAAGATGCTCTCCCTGCAGAACCTCGCCGTGGCCGCCGCGGCCGTGGGCATGTCCGGGTCGGAGAGTGTGCTGTTCCGCAAGCTCATTGGTTGGAGCCTCGGACTTCTCGCGCTCATGACGGTCCTGATCCTGCTGCAGTCGACCCCCGTACTCGGATGGATGGTGCCCTAATTTCTCGCTCCACTGCTCTTGCCCCTGATGTCGCCGCCGCCCCGGCCACTCTCGATGCCCTGCGTGGCGCCGTTGAGGACTCGACCCGGGTGCTGACCCGTGCGATTGACCGGCATGCCAACGCCCACGATGCCTCGCATTTTCTGCTCATTCCGCAGGCCGTGGTGGTGGCCGCCGACGCCGCAGAGGTGGGCCGGTTGTTGCAGGCCAGCGCCGCGCAGGGCGTACCGCTCACGTTCCGCTCCGGCGGCACGAGCCTGAGCGGCCAGGCACTGACCGGCGGAGTGCTCGTGGACGTGCGCCGCAACTTCAAGCGCATCGATGTTCTCGATTCCGGCGCTCGGGTGCGGGTGCAGCCCGGCGTGACCGTGCGAGCACTGAATGCCCGCTTGTCCCGGTATGGTCGCAAATTTGGGCCGGACCCGGCAAGCGAGTCGGCGTGCACCATTGGCGGTGTTGTCGCCAACAATTCCTCCGGCATGGCCTGCGGAACGGTCGACAACACGTATCAGACGCTCGAGTCCCTCACCGTGGTGTTGCCGAGCGGTACGGTCATCGACACGGGGGAAGCGGATGCCGACGCGCGCCTCCGCGCCCTCGAACCGGAGCTCCACGAGGGACTGGTACGCCTCGCCCGACGAGTGCGGTCAAATCCGGCATCCGTTGCCACGATTCGGCACCAGTTTTCGATGAAGAACACCATGGGCTACGGGGTCAATTCCTTCCTCGACTTCGAGCGCCCCGTCGATATGCTCGCTCACCTCATCGTGGGCAGCGAGGGGACTCTCGGATTTGTGGCGGAGGCGGTCTTCCGCACCATTCCCGTGCAGTCCCACGTGACAACGGGCCTGCTGGTGTTTCCCGACCTCGAGGCCTCCAATGCGGCTCTGCCGGCTCTCGTGGATGCGGGTGCCGCCACGCTCGAGCTCATGGACGCCCGCTCGTTGCGGGTGGGCCAGGGGCTGCCGGACACTCCCGCCATCATTCGCGACCTCCCACTGAAAGACCACGCGGCGCTTCTGGTGGAATTCCAGTCCGACAGCGCCGAACGACTGATGGAGACCAGCGCCGCCGGGCTCGACCTGTTGCCCACCCTGGGACTCAGCTCTCCGGCGCGATTCAGCACCGACACCTCCGCCCGCGCCGAGCTCTGGCATCTGCGCAAGGGCCTGTACGCGGCCGTCGCCGGCGCTCGCCCGACCGGCACGACCGCGCTGCTCGAGGATGTGGTGGTTCCCGTTCCCGCACTCGGCCGCACCTGTATCGACTTGATCGAGCTGTTCGACCAGTACGGGTATGAGGACAGCGTGATCTTCGGGCACGCCAAGGACGGCAACATCCACTTCATGCTCACCGACGGGTTCACCGGTACGGAATCGCTCGAACGCTACCGGGCGTTTACCGAGGACATGGTGGACCTGGTGCTCGGCGAGGGCGGATCGCTCAAGGCCGAGCACGGCACTGGCCGTGTCATGGCCCCCTACGTGCGCCGCCAATACGGTGACGAACTGTATGACGTGATGCGCTCCCTCAAGACGCTCTTCGACCCGACGGGCATGCTGAACCCGGGGGTGATCATGAACGACGACCCCGACGTGCACCTGCGCGATATCAAGAGCACCCCGCCCGTGGCAGAAGAGGTGGATCGCTGCGTCTCCTGCGGGTATTGCGAACCCGTGTGTCCGAGCCGGGAGCTGACGCTCACTCCCCGACAGCGGATTGTCACACTGCGGGCCATCGAACAGGCGAAGCTCGATGGCGACACCGACCTGGCCGCCCAGCTTGAACAGGACTACACCTACAGCGCCGTCGAGACCTGCGCCGTCGACGGCATGTGCCAGACGGCCTGCCCGGTGAACATTGACACGGGGAGCCTCGTGAAACGCTTGCGCCTGGCGCAGCCGAAGCCCGTGCAGGACGCGGTCTGGAACACCGCGGCGAAGAACTGGGGAACGGTCACCCGTGGAGCGGGCCTGGCCCTCTCGGCGGTGGCTCGCGTTCCCGTGCCGCTCGTGCTGGGGCCCAACCGGCTTGCGCGCACGCTGCTCGGCACGGACACCGTTCCGCTGTACTCCCCCGAGCTCCCTGCCGGCGGTCCCACCCGGCAGCGCCCCGTCCCACCCGCCGCGGCAGTCGTCGAGGCCGTCTATTTTCCGGCGTGCGTGAGTACCATGTTCGGTCCAGCGGATGCCGACTCCGCCGGCGTACAGGTGAGCTTCGAGCAGCTCTGCGCTCGTGTCGGTGTCACCCTGGCGGTACCACCGGAGATTGACGGTCTGTGCTGTGGCACGCCCTGGGCATCGAAGGGCCTCGTCGCCGGCCAGGCCACCATGCGCGCGAACACCCTCGCTGCGCTGCGCCGCGCAACGCGTGATGGCGCCCTGCCGATCATCTGCGACGCCTCCTCGTGCACCGAGGGCCTGCGGGCCACCATCGAAAGCGATGAGAGCGAACCGTCCCTGCGCGTGATGGACGCGGTGGAGTTCGCAGCCACCAGCATCCTGCCGCATCTGCCCCCGTACGAAAAGCTCGAGTCGCTGGCCCTGCACCCCACGTGTTCATCGACGCGGCTGGGCATCAACGATTCGCTGCGTGCGCTCGCGGACGGAGTCGCCGAGCGCGTGGATGTGCCGGAGAACTGGGGATGCTGCGGCTTCGCCGGGGACCGGGGCATGCTGCATCCCGAGCTGACCGCCTCGGCCACGCGGGTGCAGGCCGCGGAGGTTGTGGAGTTCGGTTCCGCGGCGCATGCCTCCTGCAACCGCACGTGCGAGCTTGGGATGACCCGCGCCACCGAGCAGCCCTACAGCCACGTACTCGAGCTTCTCGCCGATCTCACCCGCCCCTCCTGATCTGGCCGTCCTCCCGAACCTGAGCAGGAATCAGGAATGTCGGTGGTGTCTGCTTGAATTGGGTTATGGAGAACAACGAAGAAGTGCCTCCAGAAGAGGATGCCGCGGGCCCCGTCCCGCCCGACACACCCGCAACTGCACCCGACCCGACACCCCTGACGACCCCGGTGAAGCCAATGCTGGCCATTACGAACGGTGACGTTCGTCCGTCTGACGTTGCGCGCATTCGCCGGGTGATCGACAACGCCCAGGCCGTACTACTCGACAGTATTACCGCGTTCGACCGGCTGATCAACATGGCTCACGCCGCCCGCGCGGTCGTCATCGCGGACGCGCACCGGTGGACAACGAGCACCGCGCAGTCCGGGCGGCCCAACGGGTCGCACGACCTCACCGAGTTTCAGTGGTCCGATGCGACGGCCGCACACGAAGGATTCATCGCCGAGCTCGCCGCACTGCTGAAGCTTCCCGAGGGATCCGCGCGGAACCTGCTCACCGAGAGTGAGCTGCTCCAGTACAACCTGCCGCGCACACACCGGGCGCTGCTGGACGGGGACATCAGTTACCGGCACGCGCAGGTCATCATCGACAACGCCCTAGCGTTGCCCGACTCAGCGATGGACACTTACGAGACGGAGGTGCTCACCGACGCCGAGACCCTCACGGTGCCGCAACTGAAGAAGAAGGCCATCACCCTGCGGGAACTCTCCCACCCGGAGACAAGCCGGGCCCGGCACACCACCGCCGTCAAAGACCGCTGTTTCGGGGTGCATCCGGCCCGTGACGGCATGGCGTACCTCGAAATGACCCTGACCAACGATGATGCCAGCGCCATCAACGACCGGGTCGAAGCGATGGCGCGCAGCCTCCGCGTCACCGGTGAGGAGCGCACCCTGCCGCAGCTGCGCTGCGACGTGGCCGTCGACCTGCTGCTGAAGGGCGTCACCGAAACCGGGCTCGGCGCCGGCGTCGTCGGCAACGTGTACGTCACCATCCCCATCCTCACCCTGATGGGCAAAGGCGACGAACCCGCCATGCTCGAAGGATTCGGGCCGATCGACCCCGAGACCGCACGCCGACTCGCCGGCACTGCCACCGGGTTTCACCGCATCCTCATCCACCCCGAGACCGGCGCGATGCTCTCCTTCGGCCGCGACACCTACCGGGTGCCCAAAGCCCTCCGTCGCTACCTGGAGGTGCGCGACGAGACCTGCCGTTTCGTCGGCTGCAACAGAAGCGCCCGGCACTGCGACATGGACCACACCACGGCATGGCAATACGGCGGTGAAACCACCTTCAGCAACCTCGCCGCGCTCTGCGGCCGATCGCACAAACTCAAGCACGAAACCGGCTGGGACGTGAGCCAAAACGACCAGGGAACCCTCACCTGGACCAGCCCCGCCGGCAAACACTACGCCACCCACCCCGCCAGCAGAATCCGGCCACCACTCCTACCCCCAGACCTCACCCCACCCCCGGTCAAAAAACCCCGAATCGACCACTGGGCCCAACCCCTCACCTACGCCACCGACACCCCCTTCTAAGAACCGGGGAACAGAGAACACGAGCCGATAGCGTGCACACTCACGCGAGCGAGCCGGTGAACTGCTGGTGTGGCGGGTACGCGATGCGGGATACTCGTGTATATGACCATCGCCTCGCTCGCCGCTTTCGCAGGGCTGTGCCTCCTGCTCTCGGTGACGCCTGGACCGGACACCTTCCTGGTGCTGCGCGTCGCCCTGAACCGCGCAAGCGCCGGCATCGCGGCCGCCGCGGGCTCGGCCGGAGCGTCCTTGGTGTGGGCGGCGTTGGTGGGCCTCGGACTGGCCGCCATCATGGAACAGTCCGCGGAGGTCTTTCGGTGGCTGAAGATCGCCGGCGGCCTGTACCTGTTGTACCTGGGTATCTCCTCGTTCGTGAAGAGCCGCAGATCCACCAAACAGGCCCTCGCGAGCACCGGAGAGGCCTCACCGCTTTTCTACACGCGGCTTGCCGGGCTGAGTGCCGGGGCGCTGTCCACGATGCTCAACCCCAAGGTGGGACTGTTCTATCTCGCTATCGTGCCGCAGTTCATTCCGCATGGCGGGGACACCATGGGTACGGCCCTGATCCTGGGCGTGGTGGAATCCGTTATTGCCTTCGCCTACCTGGCGGTCGTCGCCGTGATCGCGGCCAAAGCGATGAAATGGCTGCGCAGGCCCAAAGTCAACGCCACCGTGGAACACGCAAGCAGCGCAATCATGGCCGTGCTCGGCGTGGGTGTCATTGCTTCGGGCGCCAGCAGCTAGCAGTCCTGAGCCGGGCGCGGAGTACAGTCAGAAGGATGATCGACGATGCGAACGTGTCACCGTCAGGGACGGCAGGGACGTCAGGGACGTCAGGGACGTCAGGGACGTCAGGGAAGATCGCATCATGGGTCGCCGGCCTGCTGCGCGTGCGCTGGTTGATGCGAGCACCGATCGGTGTTTATCGGGCACGGTTGGGGGGCCTGTTCGGGCGACGGCTTCTCATGCTCGAACACACGGGCCGCAAATCCGGTCTGGCCCGTTACGTGGTTCTGGAGGTCGTTTCCCGTGCAGCCCCCGGCAGTTACATCGTCGCGTCCGGGTTGGGTTCACATTCCCAGTGGTTCATCAACGTCCAGGCGAACCCCCACGTCCGTCTGTTCATCGCAAGCCGGAGGCCAGCCCCTGCGACGGCCCACGTGCTCACCCCGGCCGAAACACAAACTGCGATGACCGCATATCGAGTGGCGCACCCGAAGGCCTGGTCCGCGCTGAAGCCGGTGCTCACCGCTACCCTCGGCACTGCCTTGGATGACAGTGGCAGCGACCTTCCCATGGTGCGATTCGACCTCGACGCCTAGGCGCTGGGCAACCGGATCGTAATCGTGGTTCCTTCTCCTGGAACAGAAGTCGCCTCGATGGTTCCACCGTGGCTGCTGACGGTTTCACGAACCAGGGCCAGGCCAATCCCGGAACCGGCGACCTGCTCAGCTGCACGCCCCCGCCACAGCCGGTCAAAGATGTGTGGGAGCTCGTCGGGTGGGATGCCCGGACCGTTATCGGCGACCCTGAGCACCGCCTGGTCGTCATCGACTGAGACGGTGAGTGTGACGCTGTCCCCCGGCTGGCAGTACCGTGCGGCGTTGGCCAGCAGGTTTCCCACGGCCTGGTGCAACCGGTCGGCATCCGCCCGCACGTAAGCAGGCCCACCCGTGTGAACGGTCACGTTCACGTCCGCCGCCCGGAGCTGAGGTTCACGTAGTGACGATTCGTCGCGCAAGATCTGCGCCACGTCGACGGATTCCAGTTGCAGGGACAACCCCGAGGTCTCCGCCGCCGATAGTTCGGACAGGTCTGCCACCACTCGCCCCAGCCGAAGCGACTGGTCATGCAGGCGGGGAGGCCTTCGGGCGTGGGTGGCACCAGTGCGTCGCGTAGCTCCTCCAACCCGGCCTGCAGCGCTGCCAGTGGCGTGCGCAGTTCATGGGCCACGTCAGCCGTCAGATTGCGGCGATCCTGATCGGACCGGACCACCGCATCTGCCATACCGTTGAAGGCGACGGCCAGTTCGCCGAGCTCCCCGGGGCCCCGCCCTCTGACACGGGTCTGCCGTTCACCGGCCGTGAATGCTCGTGCCACATCCGTCATCGCGCGGATCGGCCGTACGAGAAGCCGTGTCACCAGCCAACTCGCGGCGAGCGCCACAAGGAGTGCGGCGGCAGCGGCCACGGCGATCCAGGACCATGCGATGTCGAGCACCCTGGTTCCGGAGGTAGCGCCGAAATTCATCCGGACCGTTCCGATCGACGTTCCGTCGACGACGATGGGCGTGGTGACAACGTTCTGGCTCGTGCCGGCAGCCGGCCCCGCGCCCTGCCCGTTCGGGTTTCCCCTGCCGTCACCACTGGACTGGAGCGTCGTGCCGCTGGCGTCCAGAACGGTGATACGGGCTGATGCCGCATCGCTGATCGCGATAGCCGGGCTCAGGTCGGCCTGCTCCCAGCCGCCTGCGTTTTGATTGGCGTCGGCGGCGGCAGCAGCAGCAGCGCCCGCGATCCGTTCACGGTCGTCCTGCTGTGCAACCTGCACGCCACGGTCCACACCGATCAATGCTGCCCCCGAGAGAACGACGACCGACGAGATTGCGACCAGCACGAAGGCAAGCAGGAGGCGTCGTCCAAGGGGCCCCAAGCCGGGACCGATAGATTTCATCGCTCATCATCCTGACGCAGCCCCAGCCGGTAGCCGACTCCGAGCACGGTCTCCACCACATCCGCCCCGTCGGCGCCGAGCTTGCGCCTGAGGTTCTTGATATGGGAGCCGATCGTGCGCTCGTAGCCGGCGTACTCGTAGCCGCGAACCCGGTTCACCAGTTCGTAGCGCGAGTACACCCGACCCGGGGCTGCTGCCACGGCGGCCAGGAGGCCCCACTCGGTGGGGGTCAGGTCGAGCAGCGTGCCGTCCAGCCACGCCTTGTGTGCGTTCTCGTCAATGCGGAGTCTCTTGTTGCCGTAGTTCACGGGGCCGGTCGCGGCGGGCAGTCCGCTGTAACGGTGGAGCACGGCCTGCACACGCAGCACGACCTCGGCGGGGCTGAAAGGTTTGGTCACGTAGTCGTCGGCGCCGAGCTCGAGGCCTTGAATGCGGTCTTCCGTGGTGCTGCGCGCGGTGAGAACGATGACCGGGAGGTTCCCCCTCCCATGGATCTCACCGCCGCTACATTCGGAGTCACCGCCCCCGATGTTCTCGCGGTCTACGAGCACCTTCTGGACGCTTCCCAGCGCCACCTCGTCGCGTTCGGCGGCTGACACACCGGCCGTCGCGATCTGGAACCCCCGAGGCCAGGTATCCACGATCTATGGGTCGGCGGCATCGACGCCACCGGGCCGAAGCTGGATTCTGAGGCGGGCACGCGCCTGGCTGACGAGTTGAGGCCGGGCCGACACCCGCGGCATGGGCTCAACCGCGAAACCTCACACACAGCCGGCAAGGTCAGCCCAGTACGGCCACGGCGTGGGGTGCGAGCACAATCGAATCGGCGTTGCTCCGCACCACCGGATGACCGTCGGTGGAGAAGGCGAGCAGCACCGAGCCGGGCGCCGCCGGGAGGGACTGCGCGTGGGACGCGAAGTTGACCACGATCTGGGTCTGACCGCGACGAAGTCGAAGCCAGGCATCCGTCTCGTCATATTCGACGGTGGTGCTCGCAAAACGCGGGTCGGTCACGTCGGCGTTCGACCGACGAAGGGCCGCGAGATCCTCATAGAACGTGAGCATGCGCGCATGCTGCGGCTGGTCAATCTCGGCCCAGTCGAGCTTGGACCGCTCGAAGGTGGCCGGGTCCTGTGGGTCTGGAACAACCGCAGGGTCCCAGCCCATGCGGGCGAATTCCGCGATCCGGCCCTTCGCTGTCGCCTCGCCCAGCTCGGGTTCGGGGTGGGACGTAAAGAACTGCCACGGCGTGCTCGCGCCCCATTCTTCGCCCATGAAGAGCATCGGCGTGTACGGGCCGAGCAGGGTGAGCGCGGCGGCAATGGCAAGCTGACCGGCATCGAGTTGCGCCGTGAGGCGGTCACCTATGGCGCGATTGCCGATCTGGTCATGATTCTGGGACGCGACGACGAGCCGCGATGTGGGCATGTGCTCGGTGTCGATGCGGCGACCGTGGTTGCGATCACGAAAGCTTGAGAAGGTGCCGTCGTGCATGAACCCTTGGGTGAGCACCTTCGCGAGGGCGCTGAGGGGTTCGAAATCAGCGTAGTAGCCCGTGGTCTCACGGGTCAGTGCCACGTGCACGGCGTGGTGGAAGTCGTCGCTCCACTGGGCATCGAGGCCATAGCCGTTCGCCTCGCGAGGCGTGATGAGGCGTGGGTCGTTGAGGTCGGACTCGGCGATCAGGGTGAGCGGTCGGCCCTCTGCTGCACTCAACACGGCGACCTCCACCGCGAGTTCCTCGAGCAGGTGAATGGCTCGGTCGTCACGCAGAGCATGCACGGCATCGATCCGAAGACCGTCAACGTGGTAGTCCCCGAGCCACATGAGCGCGTTGTCGATGATGTATCGGCGCACGGGCTCGGAATTGTGCCCGTCGAGGTTGAGCGAGTCACCCCAGGTGTTGCCCGCGGCGTCGCTCAGGTACGGACCGTACTGCGGCAGGTAGTTTCCGCTCGGGCCGAGGTGGTTGTACACGACGTCCTGGATCACCCCGATATTGACGAGATGGCAGGCGTCGACGAAACGCTGGTAGGCGGCCGGGCCGCCGTAGCCCTCGTGCACGGCATACCAGAGCACGCCGTCGTAGCCCCAGTTGTGCGTTCCGTTGAAGGCGTTGACCGGGAGAACCTCCACGAAGTCAACGCCGATCGACGTGAGGTGCGGCAGCCTGGCGATGGCCGCGTCGAGAGTTCCCTCCGGGGTGAAGGTGCCCACGTGCATTTCGTAGATCATGCTCCCGGCGAGCTGCCGACCGGTCCACGCGCCGTCCGCCCACACGTGCTGGTCGGTGTCGAACAGCTGCGAGAGCCCGTGCACCCCGTCTGGTTGACGGCGGGACCGTGGGTCCGCGAAGGGACCGCGCCCGTCGACACGAAAGCCGTAATCGACAGTGGCAGAGGCGCTCGCGCTGAGCCCGACCGCCGGACGCCACCAAGCATCGTCGCCGCGCCGCATTTCGTGCTCGGTCTGGCCAGCAGCGTCGCCCAGCACAAGATGCACGGTCGCAGCGGCCGGAGCCCATACGGCAAAACGGTCATCCATCATGAGTGAGTCCCTTCGGCCACGAGCAGAGCGACCGGGTAGTGGGCGAGCAGATCGGCCACACGAAGCACCCCTCCCGCGACGCGTTCTCCGGTGAGTACGTTCACGTACGGTCGCGTGCCGAGCACGATCGTCGTCTCACCCCAGCCGCCCGCGGCCTCCAGGGCCACGGGAAGCCGCGTGGCGACCGTGACCGCGCCACCACGATCGAAGGCGACCACGTGGTGCGCTCCGGCCCCCAGGGACGTGACGGGTGCGTAGCGGGTGAACAGCTCCCGTCGGTCACGGCGCAGGCGCAGGGCCCTCGTCGTGACCAGCAGTTTGGCGGCACCGGTCTCGTCAACGGGCGGGAGCCATCCGCTGTCGACGCGCGCGAGGTAGTCGCGGCGCAGGTCAAAGTCGACCACCCGGCGGTTGTCCGGGTCGACGAGCGAGGTCTCCCACAGCTCGCTGCCCTGGTACACGTCGGGAACCCCCGGTGCCGTGAGCTGCAGCAGCTTCGCGGAGAGTGAGTTGCTCCACCCGGGCGCGCGCACCCGCAGGGTGAACGCCGCAATCAGGGTGCGCAGCGCATCGTCTTCGTTGGTCGCCGTGACGAGACGCGACAGGGCCGTCTCGAAGGCCTCGTTGGGTGCGGTCCAGGTCGTGGAGGTGCCGGCCTCCCGCGCCGCCTTCTCGGCATACGCGCCGAGGCGCTCGGGCGACAGCGGCCAGGCTCCGACGATGGCCTGCCAGAGCAGGTTCTCGAAGGGAGCGTCGCCGAGGGGCGCAGCGGCCGTGAACTCGCCGAGGGCGTGTTCCCATTCGCTCGGGACCTCGGCGAGCACGTTGATGCGCGCGCGAACATCTTCGCCGCGTTTCGTGTCGTGGGTGGACAGTGTCGTCATCGACGCCGGAAGGGCCGCCTGGCGCAGCTGCTGCCGAGCATGGAATTCATCCCGGGTAATGGCGAACTCCCCCGGGTCGGCGCCGACCTCGTTGAGCGAGGTCAAGCGGCTGAATCGGTAGTACGACGTGTCTTCCACGCCCTTGGCCATCACCATGCCGGACGTCTGCTGAAACCGCACGGCAAACGGATGCTCGGGGTCGAGCAGAAGCGGCACCAGCCGGTCGAACTCGCTGCGAAGTTCAGGGCGCCGGTCGGCGGCTACCTGCGCCGCCGCGCGCACATACGCGGCACCGATGGGCACGTAGGAACGGTAGACCGGGAAGCAGGTGAGCAGTTCGGCGATCGCATCAGCGCTCACCTCGGCGGCGACCTCCGAAACGGTGGCCAGCCGGGTCAGCCGCAGCACCTCGGAGTGCAGCATCCCGTCGGCGATCACCCGCTTGTTGGCGAGCACGAGGTCGGTCCACGAGACCGCGTGGCCGTGCAGCCGGGCTTCCAGCGTGTCGAACGGTGCCTCTCCGTGGGGGTCGACGAGCACACGGTCGAAGTCGGCCAGGGCGTCGTAGCCCGAGGTTCCGGCGGTGGACCAGTTTGTCGGAAGCTGTTCCGGCCCCTCGAGAATCTTCTCAACGAGCACGTACGCGTCGTCCGTCGCCTCTCGCAGCCGGTCGAGGTATCCGCCCGGGTCGGCGAGGCCGTCGGGGTGGTCAACCCGCAGACCCTGCACGAGTCCCTCACGCACCCAGCGCACAACTTCTGCGTGCGACTCGTCAAACACCCACGGAACCTCAACGCGCAACCCGGCGAGGGTGTTCACCGCGAAGAAGCGCCGATAGTTCAGCTCGGAATCGGCCCGCCGCCAGTTCATGAGTTCGTAGTGCTGCCGGCCGTAGATGGTGGCAACGGATGCGCCGTCCTCGGCGCTGCCAGGGGCAAGGGGCAAACGGTTGTCCCAGTAGTGCAGCTCGTCCCCGACAATCCGGAGCTGGTCCAGCTCATCGGGCGCATCGCCGAGCACCGGGATCCGGATCTTGCCGTTGCCGATCTCCCAGTCCACGTCGAAGGCCTCGGCATAGCGTGAAGCCTCGCCGTTTCGCAGCAGGTCCCACCACCACAGGTTCTGGGCCGGGGTGGCCACGCCCATGTGGTTGGGCACGATGTCCACGAGCAGGCCGCGACCGGCTGCTGCGCTCGCGGCGGCGAGCCGGTCGAGGCCGGCCGCTCCCCCGCGCACCGGGTCGATTCGAGAATGATCGATCACGTCGTAACCGTGATCGGAGCCGGCCTCGGCCGCAAGCAGCGGAGACAGGTACAACCAGTCTGCGCCGAGGCGGGAGACATAGTCGAGAACCCCCACCGCAGCATCCAGGTCGAATGCTTCACGAATCTGCAAGCGATAGGTGGAGACCGGCACCCGCATCAGACAGCCCTGTGTAGGCGCGAGGCCGGTCCAGGGAGTGTGATCGTGCCGGTGAGTCCGGCCAGGGACGCCGCCACGGAGTGATCGGGAGCAGCGAGAGGCGCAGCGTAGGCCCGCAACACCACCATGGACCGGGACACGATCGTCTGGATCGCCCCTGCCGACCGCGGAAGCCGATCGGCGCCCTCACCCGCCGTGTCAACGACGATCTCCCACTCGGCCCCGTATTCCTCGTCGGGGAGGGTGAAGTCCACGTCTTCGGCACCGGCGTTGAAGCAGAGGATGAAGTTCACGTCGGTGATTTCGACCCCGCGAGAGTCGCGTTCTCGGATCCCGTCTCCGTTGAGGAATTTGGCGACGAAACGCGTGTCCGTCGCGTCCCAGTCCGCCGACTCCATCTCCTCGCCGTCGGCGGCTAGCCACACGATGTCGGGCAGGGGTTCGCCCTCCGCGCGTTTTCCGGAACTGCTGTCGAAGAAGCGACTGCGCCGAAACGTGGGGTGGTCTCGGCGCAGGCGCGAGATGGCGGCCGTGAATTCGATCAGCGGTTGGTCGGCATCGTCCCAGTGCAGCCAGGAGATCTCTGAGTCCTGGGCGTAGGTGTTGTTGTTGCCGTTCTGCGTGCGTCCGAGCTCGTCTCCGTGCAGCAGCATCGGCACGCCCTGTGAGAGCAGAAGCGTGGCGAGGTAGTTGCGGTGTTGCCTGGCTCGCAACGCGCGAATGGCGGGATCGCTCGTTGGCCCCTCCTCCCCGGAGTTCCACGAGCGGTTGTGGGATTCGCCGTCTTTGTTGTCTTCGCCGTTGGCCTCGTTGTGCTTTTCGTTATAGGAGACGAGGTCGGAAAGTGTGAAGCCGTCGTGGGCGGTGACGAAGTTCACCGACGCGACGGGGCGGCGCCCGGAGTGTTCGTACAGGTCGGACGAGCCGGCGATGCGGCTCCCAAAGTCGCCGAGGGTCGACGGCTCGCCGCGCCAGAAGTCCCGCACGGTATCGCGATATTTGCCGTTCCACTCCGACCACTGCGACGGGAAATTTCCCACCTGGTACCCGCCGGGACCCACGTCCCACGGTTCAGCGATGAGCTTCACCTGCGACACGATCGGATCCTGCTGTACCAGTTCGAAGAAGGTCGACAGTTTGTCGACGTCGTACAGGTCACGCGCCAGAGCCGAGGCGAGGTCGAAGCGAAAGCCGTCGACGTGCATTTCAATCGCCCAGTAGCGCAGCGAGTCCATGATGAGCTGCAGCACGTGCGGGTGGCGCACGTTGAGCGTGTTGCCGGTGCCGGTGTAGTCCATGTAGTAACGCTTGTCGTCATCCATGAGCCGGTAGTAGGCCTCATTGTCGATGCCCTTGAACGAGAGCGTCGGCCCGAGGTGGTTTCCCTCTGCGGTGTGGTTGTAGACCACGTCGAGAATGACCTCGATGCCGGCGGCGTGCAGGCTGCGCACCATGCCCTTGAACTCCTGCACCTGCTGCCCGAGATCGCCGGTGGAGGAATACGTGTTGTGCGGGGCGAAGAAGCCGATGGTGTTGTAGCCCCAGTAGTTGTTGAGGCCCTTCTCCATCAGGGTGCTGTCGTTCACGAACTGGTGCACCGGCATGAGCTCGACGGCGGTGACACCCAGCTTCTGCAGGTGGTCGATGACTGACGGATGCGCAAGGCCCGCGTAGGTGCCCCGCTGGGACTCCGGCACGGCCTCCTGCAACTGAGTGAGGCCCTTCACGTGCGCTTCATAGATGAGCGTCTCGCTGTAGGGCGTGCGCAGCGGACGGTCCCCCGCCCAGTCGAAGAACGGGTTCACGACCACACCGAGCATCATGTGCGGCGCCGAATCGGCGTCGTTACGCGAATCGGGCTCGCCGAAGTGGTACGAGAACAGCGACTCGTCCCAGTCGATGGCGCCGTACGTCGCCTTGGCGTAGGGGTCGAGCAGGAGCTTGTTGGGATTGGCGCGATTACCCGCGGTGGAGTCTCCGTCGCCGTACACCCGATATCCGTAGAGCTGGCCCGGCTGCACCAGGGGAAGATAGCAGTGCCAGATGAAGGCGGACGACTCGAGAATCTCAACGCGCGTCTCGACTCGGGTTTCTACGCCGTCGTCGTCAAAGAGGCACAGTTCAACGCGTGTGGCTGCCTCGCTGAACACTGCGAAGTTTGTGCCGCTGCCGTCAAAAGTTGCACCGAGCGGATAGGCGGTTCCGGGCCAGGTTTCCATGAGACTCCTCGAAATGGAGATCGAACACGGGGCACACGGGTGCCCCTTGATCACGGTAGCTCATGATTTGACGTACTTATCGCCGCGGCCAGGCGAAGTCGCCCGGCCACGTCGCCCGGCCACGTCGCCCGGCCACGTCGCCCAGATGGACGCTAATGCCGCGTGAGCGAGGCTACTGTGCGCCCTGGCTGTTGGTTTGGTCGCTCGCCGTACGGCGAGCCCTCCACCACGCCAATACCCGTGAGAGAACACGCTTGAGGAAGGCCGCCATCCGACGCGCGGAGGGGAACTCCGTTCCGAGTATTCCAATACCGAAGAACACAATCAGCCAGCCGGGGCCGGGCAGGGGAATCAACAGCACTCCGACACCTACGATGACCGTTCCCAGCAGGCCCACGACGAAACGATAGGTCCAGCGCACCCGTGGGTGGCGTTCCACCCACGCGCGGCAGCGGCGCAGGAAGACTCGCACCGGATGGCTGGGATCGCTTCCCGTCTCGATATCGCGGGTCAGCGTGTCTGTCATGTTCACAAGGTACGACCTGCGGCTGGGAAGTTGGCTAATAGCGCGCGAAACTATTCGACACCATCGACGTAGTACCAGACGCGGTCGACCCGTTCGAACCGGCTCGTCTCGTGCTGCGTGCCGCGTTCCTCGTCGCTGCGATAGTGAGCCGTGAATTCCACCAGCCCCTCTCGGTCGAAGGGGCCCCCGCCGCTCGTGCGATCAATGACGAGGCGTGTCCAGACCAGACTGGCGTCCAGTTCGAGGGATGCGGGCCTGGTGAGCGGATGCCAGGTCGCGAGGAGGTACGCCGCGTCACCTACAGCGAAGGCCGAGTAACGCGAACGCATGAGTTGTTCGGCCGTGGGGGCGAGCGCGTCGCCACGGTGGTACCGGTTGCAGCACTCCGGATAGCCCTGTCCGCTGAAGCACGGACACCGGTCGGTTGGCAAGAAGGAAGAGGTCACAACTCGAGTATCCATCCCGGAAGAAATACGCGGAAACGCACAGGGATTAAAAAAAGAAAACCCCGACCAGGTCGGGGTTTTCTTTGTTTTGGTGGATCCGAGGGGATTCGAACCCCTGACCCCCTGCATGCCATGCAGGTGCGCTACCAGGCTGCGCCACGGACCCGTTCTGTTGTTTCGGATTGCCCCGAAACAACTTGTTTAGACTACTGCATAAAACAGCAGATGCGAAACCGGGCTACTCGGATGCCTCGGCAGACTCGGAAATCTCGGTCGACTCGGCAGACTCGGCAGCGGGGACGGCAGCGGCAGCAGAGACGAGCTCGAGAGGAATGACCGGGCAGTCCTTCCACAGGCGTTCGAGTCCGTAGTACTCGCGCTCCTCATCGTGGAAGACGTGCACGACGAGGTCGCCGAAGTCAACGAGCACCCATCGTCCGGCGGCGCGGCCTTCGCGGCGAAGCGGCTTGTGTCCGGCTTCGATCAGCTGGTCTTCGATCTCACCCGCGATGGCGATCACGTTGCGCTCTGAACGCCCCGTGACGATCAGGAAGATGTCGGCAAGCGGAAGCGGGTTGGAAACGTCCAGCGCAATCAGGTTTTCACCGGCCTTCGACTCGGCAGCGGCGACGGCCACCTTGAGGAGTTCGCGAGAGTGGGCAGTTGCGGTCATTGAATAAATCCTTGAATTTGAGACGTCTTGATGTACAGAAATCGATGTGAACAGAAGTGGGCTAGAAAATTTGGAGGAGGTGGCCGACAAACAAGAGGGCGGACACGCTCACGGCGAGGGCGGTCGTCGAGACAACGAGAACTACGGGCAGTGTCACGCCACTCTTCTTGGGCGGTGTCATCACGTTTCGCGTGGACGCATGCGTACTGACGGCCCGGCTGGCACTGACCGGAGCGTTGTCGGCCTGGCCCACGTCGTCGAGTTGGTCGTTCATGTGGTCGACATCGGCCGAGTCGAAGTGATTCGGGTGCTGGCCGGTTTCACCGAGGCTCCTCGGCAGATCGAAGGAGCCCGTGATGAGGATCTCACCCGTATTGGAGAGCGGCCCGGAGGTCGTGCCATGGTTGGGAGTCGACGGCAGGATCAGCGCATTGGTCGTCGTGGGGATTCCACCAGCACCGAGTCCGAGGGACATGAGGTCATCGAGGGACTGCGGGCGCTGCGATTCGGGGGCCTCGTCGTCACCCTTGTCGATGGACCAGTGACCGACCGGGGGGTGCAGAGCGTTCGTGTCCGCCGCATCATCCGCGTCGGGACTCTCGTCGATGGCGTCAGGCGCGGCAGCTCCGGCAGCGCCCGGGTTGGACGAGACCGGGTTGGACGAGACCTGCCTGGACGAGTCGGCCGCGGGCTTGGTGGGCGCAGGCTTGGTGGACGCAGGCTTGGTGGGCTTGGACGCCGGCTCCGCCGGAACGATTTTGTCCTCGGCCGCCTCTGACTCAAACTCGAGCGCGTCCGCTGCCTCTGCGGCGTTGAGCGCCCGCAATTCGCGGCGGGTGAGCGTGCGTCCTGTGGTGTCCGGTGACAGCTTCGGTGCAGCGGATCCCGCCCCCGATCCGCTCGAACGCGGCGCGAACGAGGTCATGGGAGGGTCGACGTCCGGCCGAATGGCAGCAGGCCGAGGGGAATCCGGAGTCACGGGGGCGTTGGGAGTCGTCGCGTCAGGGACGGTGTCGTCAGCGACCGCGGTTGCGCCCTGGGCTGACTTCGCGGCACTCCCGCGGCGTTTCTGGCCGGGGCGCGGTTTACGGCCGGTCGTTGTCTCTGGCGCGGTGGTCGCATCGACCTGGGCGGACTCGGCCTGGGCGGACTCGGCCTGGGCGGACTCGACGTGCAGGTCTTCTGAATCCGTGGGCGACTGTTCGGCGTCGGGTTGTTCGGCGTCGGGTTGTTCGGCACCGGGTTGTTCGGCACCGGGTTGTTCGGCACCGGGTTGTTCGGCACCGGACTGCTGCTCAAGGGCCGAGGCCGCTTCGCGGGCTTGCCGTCGGGTCAGTGGCGGTTGGCTGTTGCCCAACGTCATACCACACTCCGATACAGATGGTGCTTTGAGATGTACTGGACGACCCCATCGGGGACGAGATACCAGACCGGGAAGCCCCGATTCACCCGTGCCCGGCAGTCAGTGGACGAAATGGCCAGAGCCGGAACCTCCAACAAGCTTACGTCCTGGTTCGGCAAACCCGAAACACTCAACTCATGTCCCGGACGACTCACAGCCACGAAGTGCGCCAGTTCCCACAATTCCCGCACGTCTTTCCAACCGAGGATCTGGCTGATGGCGTCCGCCCCGGTGATGAAGAACAGCTCGGCGTCGGGCCGTTCGTCATGCAGGTCACGCAGGGTGTCGATGGTGTAGGTGGGACCGTCACGGTTGATGTCGACCCGACTCACCGTGAATTGAGGGTTCGACGCCGTGGCGATCACGGTCATGAGGTACCGATGCTCGCTTGGGGTCACACCGGATTTCTGCCACGGCTCGCCGGTGGGCACAAAGATGACCTCGTCGAGGTCGAAACTCCGTGCCACTTCGCTCGCGGCCACAAGGTGCCCGTGATGAATCGGATCGAAGGTGCCGCCCATAACGCCAATACGCGGACGACGTTCGGTCCCGGGACTACTCACGCGGTGCCGATTCGGCTAATGACCGCTGTGCCCGGTGTCGCCGCCATGTGCGGCCGCGAAGGCAGCAGCCTTCGCGCTGTGCCGGTTGGCCACGTCGCGGAAGCTCCAGAGCACAATGCCCAGGGCCAGGAGGAGCACGAAGGCCACGGTCGGGTACGCCCAGAGGGGCAGGGGCAGGGGCACGGCAGCGTGCTCAACCTCGGCTTCGGCCGCCACGGCGGTCAGCAGAAGGGGATTAGTAAGCACAGCGGTCACAAACGACATGGGTTCTCCATTTCACACACAAAAGTAGGGCTTGCGCCACCGGGATTAGTCTAGTGCGGGCTAGGCGCGCACCTGTCCTGATCCGCGCAGGATCCACTTGGTACTTGTGAGCTCGGGGAGGCCCATGGGCCCGCGCGCGTGGAGTTTCTGCGTGGAAATTCCCACCTCGGCGCCAAAACCGAATTCGGCGCCATCGGTGAACCGCGTCGACGCGTTCACCACAACGGATGCCGAATCCACCTCGTTGAGGAACCTTTCGGCATTGCCCAGGTCGTTCGTGATGATGGATTCGGTGTGTCCGGTGGAGTACTGGCGAATGTGCGTGATCGCCTCGTCGAGGGAATCAACGATGGCAACCGACACATCGAGGCTCATGTACTCGGTGCTCCAGTCCTCATCGGTGGCCGCGATGGCCGTCGGGTAGAGGGCTCGCACGCGAGCGTCGGCGTGAATGGTGACGCCCGCTTCGGTGAGCTTGTCGAGCACGCCGGGAAGCACTCGAGCGGCCGCTGAACGGTGCACGAGCAGTGTCTCCAGGGCGTTGCACACGCTCGGGCGTTGCACCTTGGAGTTGTGCACGATGTCGATCGCCCACTGCTCGTTGGCGCTCTCGTCGAGGAAGATGTGCACGACGCCCGAACCGGTCTCGATTACGGGCACGTTGGCTTCGGTGACGACGGTGCGAATGAGGCTGGCGCTTCCGCGGGGAATGAGCACGTCCACGTGGCCGCGGGCCTTCATGAGCTCGGTGGCACCGGCGCGACCAAACGGGTCGATGGTCTGCACTGCTGCTCTGGGCAGTCCGACGGATTCGATGGCGTCCTGCACCAGGGCCACGAGAACGCGGTTGGTGTTCTCGGCGGCAGAGCCACCGCGAAGCACGACGGCGTTGCCGCTCTTCAGCGCGAGTGCCGCGAGGTCGACCGTCACATTGGGGCGGGCCTCATAGATGACGCCGATCACGCCGAAGGGCACACGCACCTGGCTGAGCTTGATGGCGTTGGGCATGGTGCTGCCGCGCACCACCTCTCCGACCGGGTCGGTCAGGAGGGCGATCTGCATAACGGCGTCAGCGAGGGCGGCCACGCGGGCCTCGTCGAGAGCGAGGCGGTCAAGCAGTCCGACGGTGAGGCCGTTCTTCTCGCCGGCGGCCAGGTCGGCACGGTTCGCGGTGAGGATGGTGTCGACGCTCCCCCGGAGCCGATCCGCAATCGCGCCAAGCGCGGCGTTCTTCAGCGCGGTCGGGGCCGAGGCGAGGTCAATGGACGCCCTACGGGCGTCTTCGAGAGTGGGCGTGAGCTGGACATCGGGAAGTACAGGCTGCAACATTCCCCTAGTTTACCAAAGACGGCGATCCGGCGGTGCCGCGGGGTTCGAACCACGTGCCGACACGATCTCCACGCAGGGCTTCCGCGGCCAGCGTCGTGGCTGTGACGAGCACGCCCGTTCCGCCCGCCGCCGCAAGGCGAGCCGCCATCACCTTGGTGCTCGCTCCCCCGGTACCCACGCTGTTGACGGACGTTGAGCCGAATTCCATGCCGGGCAACAGATCACCGTGTGCCACGAACGAGATGGGCTCGGCACCCGGACGCTCCGGCGGCTTCGTGTAGAGCGCGTCCACGTCGCTCAGCAGAAGCAGCAGGTCGGCGCCGCACAGCGTCGCCACGAGCGCGGCGAGCCGGTCGTTGTCGCCAAAGCGAATTTCGTGGGTCGCCACCGTGTCGTTCTCATTCACGATCGGCAGGATCCGCAAGCCCAGGAGACGGTCCATCGCCCGCTGGGCGTTGCTGCGTGGCGTGGCGTTCTCGAGGTCGCCGGCGGTCAGCAGCACCTGGCCGGCCACAATGTCGTAGCGGTCGAGACTGGCCTGGTAGCGGGAGATGAGCAGGCTCTGACCCACGGAGGCAGCGGCTTGCTGCGTGGCCAGGTCGCTCGGGTGATCGCTCAACCGAAGGTAGGGCATCCCCGTTGCAATGGCCCCGGACGACACGAGAACGACTTCGGTGCCGCGTGCATGTGCTCCGGCGAGGGCTTCAACGAGCGGGCCGATCTGGTCGGCACTCTCACCGCTGATCGACGATGACCCCACCTTAACGACAATTCGGGCAGCGGATGCGATCTGGTCGCGAGACAGCGGATTCACGGCAGTTAGGCCCTCCCCGGCGCCCGAACACGTCATTTGGACAGCCTCGGGAAGCTTACAACGGAAGCGCCCACCCGAGGACTCGGGAAGGCGCTTCAGGGCGTTGCGGAAGTGCTTAGAGCAGTGCTCGCTCTGCTTCGCCCTCAACGGGCTCAAACCAGGTTCCCACTTGCTCGCCACGCAGTGCCGCGGTGGCCAGCTCCGTCGACGTCACGAGAACGGCGGTGCCGGCGTTGGTCGCCAGACGGGCGGCCACTACCTTTGTGCTTGCTCCACCGGTACCGACGCCGGTGGCTCCGCTGGAGGAGAACTCGAAATCGGTGAGCGGGTCATCCGCCGCAATCACCTCGAGCTTCTCGGCACCCGGGAGGTGCGGCGGCTTCGTGTAGAGGGCGTCCACGTCGCTGAGCATGATCAGCAGGTCGGCGCTGATGAGCGTGGCCACCAGGGCCGCGAGGCGGTCGTTGCTGCCAAAGCGCAGTCCGTAGACCGCAACTGTGTCGTTCTCGTTGACGACGGGAAGAATCCGCAGGTCGAGCAGACGGTTCAGCGCCCGGCGGGTGTTGCTGCGATGCGGCTCGTTGAGCAGGTCGCCTTCCGTCAGCAGCACCGTGCCGGCGGCGATTTCATACCGGTCGAGGCTTTCTTGATAGCGAAAGATCAACACATTCTGGCCAACAGATGCCGCGGCCTGCTGGGTCGCAACGTCAACGGGACGCTCGTCGAGCTGCAGGAACGGCATTCCCGTTGCCACCGCTCCGGAGGAGATGAGAACTACCTCGGTACCTCGTCCGTAGGCCTCTGCCAGGGCGTCCACGAGTGGAGTGATCTGTTCGGAATTCTCACCGCTGATCGATGATGATCCAACCTTGACCACAATTCTCTTTGCGGATGCGACCTGGTCGCGCTTTAAGCCAATCACTGCTAATCCTCTTTCGTTGAGCCGTCGTCTTCTGAATTCTTGCCGCTTGCGCGTACATCTTCGTTTTGTTCTTCTTCATCGGTCCGCCACATGCCGGCTTCGCGCTCGCGAATCATCTCTGCGCGAGCGGAGGCCTTGGCATCCATGCGACCGAAGTATTCTTCACGACGCTCGTTGCTCGTGCGTCGCTTGGAATCGTCGAGACGCGTATCGGTACCGCGCGGGGCGGTGATGAGCTCGGCGGTCGAGGTGAGCGTGGGCTCCCAGTCGAACACCACTCCGTGGCCAGGGCCAATGATGACCGTCGAGCCGGCAATGGCGCCGGCCTTGTACAGTTCGTTCTCCACGCCGAGCTTCGCGAGACGATCAGCCAGGAAGCCAATGGCCTCCTCGTTGGTGAAGTCGGTCTGCTGGATCCAACGTTCCGGCTTGGCGCCGAGAATGCGGTAGATGTTGCCGAAGGATCCGCCCTCGACCCGCACCGAGAAGCCACCGTCATCGACGGCCTTCGGGCGCATGACGATGCGCGGCTTCCTGGCTTCGGCAGCAGCAGTCTCTACCCGGCCCTGCTCGACGATTTCGGCCAGGGCATAGCTGAGCTGGCGCAGGCCCTCGTGGGTGACGGTGGAGATCTCGAACACGCGATAGCCGCGCGTTTCGAGGTCCGCCTTCACGAATCCGGCGAGTTCGCGGCCCTCGGGCACGTCGATCTTGTTGAGGGCGACGAGCTGGGTGCGCTCCAGGAGCGGCTTCTGCCCTTCCGGGACCGGGTAAGCGGCGAGCTCACCGAGAATCACGTCGAGGTCGCTCAGCGGGTCGCGCCCCGGCTCCAGCGTGGCGCAGTCGAGCACATGCAGGAGCGCGGTGCAGCGTTCCACGTGACGCAGGAACTCCAGGCCGAGGCCCTTGCCTTCACTTGCGCCCTCGATCAGGCCGGGGACATCCGCCATCGTGTAGCGGGAATCACCGGACTCGACGACGCCGAGGTTGGGGTGCAGGGTCGTGAAGGGGTACTCGGCGATCTTGGGCTTGGCAGCCGACATGGCCGCGATCAGGCTCGACTTCCCCGCGGACGGGTAGCCCACGAGAGCCACATCCGCCAGCGTCTTGAGTTCGAGGTAGACGCTTCCCTCGAAGCCGAGGGTGCCGAGCAGGGCGAAGCCGGGGGCTTTGCGCTTGGTTGAGGCGAGCGCGGCGTTGCCGAGACCCCCCTGGCCGCCGGGGCCGACAACGAGGCGCAGGCCCGGCTCGTTCATGTCGAGGATCATGTTGCCCTCCGCGTCCTTGACAACGGTGCCGATCGGAACCATAAGTTCGCGAATCTCGCCGTTGTGGCCGTTGCGGTGGTCGCCCATGCCGGGTCCGCCGTTGTCGGAGCTGCGGTGGGGCGAACGGTGGTAACCCAGAAGCGTTGTCGTACCAGGGTCTGCGACGAGAACGAGATCTCCGCCACTGCCGCCGTTACCGCCGTCGGGGCCGGCAAGCGGCTTGAACTTCTCGCGCTTTACAGAGACACAGCCGCTTCCTCCGTTACCCGCTCGCAAATGCAGCGTGACGTGGTCAACGAATGTGGCCATGAAGTGCCCCTCTCAGGCGAAAATTTGGGTCTAAATACACGTAAGGGCGGACCGAGGCCCGCCCTTACGTTCAAAGCTGGATGCCTACTCGGCAGCCGCCAGGATGTTGACGACCTTGCGGCCACCCTTGGCTCCGAAATGAACCGAGCCAGCTTCGAGAGCGAAGAGCGTGTCGTCTCCACCGCGACCGACGTTGATGCCGGGGTGGAAGTGGGTGCCGCGCTGACGAACGATGATCTCGCCCGCTCCGACAACCTGTCCGCCGAAGCGCTTCACGCCGAGGCGCTGAGCATTGGAGTCGCGACCGTTGCGAGTGGAACTCGCACCTTTTTTGTGTGCCATCTGTTCTTCTCCTGGCCTTAGACGATGCCGGTAACCTGAACGCGAGTGAGCTCCTGACGGTGCCCCTGACGCTTCTTGTACCCGGTCTTGTTCTTGAACTTCTGGATGACGATCTTCGGGCCGCGGAGGTTGTTGAGAACCTCGGCGGTCACCTTGACCTTGGCCAGCGACGCACCGTCAGAGGTGATCTTGTCGCCGTCGACGAGAAGCACGGCGGCCAGCTCGACGTTGCCGTCCTTGTCAGCCTTGATTCGGTCCATCGTGACGATGGTACCGACCTCTACCTTCTCCTGCCGCCCTCCGGCGCGCACAACTGCGTAAACCACTTTACGTACCAATCTCTGGGAGGCCCGAAGGCCCCGGTTCCTAATTACCGGAAAGGGCAATTACTGGAAAAATACTGCCTGAAAAGCTCAGGCTTGGAAATTTGCTGGCATGAATAAGCCTAATTGGCTCTTCTCAGACAGAAAATCTTGATGATCGCGCTAAAAATTCATCGCACACCAAGGGATGACTTTACCTGATCCATCACCCGCGGTCAAACTGCGGCCCCGGCGAGTCGTTCAGGAACGACTCGTAAACTTGCACCATGGCCGTACTTATAGACCACCCTAGCTGGCCCGCGCATGGAACGGTGTGGTCTCACCTCGTCAGCAACGTGTCCCTCGACGAATTGCACGCCTTCACGGCGGCTCAGAACGTTCCTCCCCGGGCCTTCGACCTCGACCACTACGACGTGCCAGCGGCCAGCTACGAGGCCCTGGTGGCCGCAGGTGCGCAGCCGGTGACCTATAGGGAGCTGGTGACGCAGCTGCGCGCCAGCGGCCTGCGCGTGACGATGCGCGAGCGCCGCGGCCTCTGATCGTCAACGCTCCCACGCGTGTGGTCGCCGGCGCTCATGCCAACGTGGGTCGACGCCCGAAGCGGATGATGCCGGCTCGCAGAGCGCACAAGAAAGCGGGGTACCCGGCTGTCGCCCGGCACCCCCGCGCATTGTCCTGTCGACCGTCAGCTGCCGCGTGGTGGCTGACGGTCGGGTTCCTTCCGGGCTAGTCCTGGTGATCAGGCACGGGAACGATGACAGGCTGCGCGGTGGACCCACCGGCCGTCGTCACCCGACGGCTGCGTGAACGCCCCTGGCCGGGCTGCTTGGGCTCGGGAAGCGACTCAAGAACGGAGCCGAGCAGCTGGTCGGTGACCTGCTTGCTCGCCCGACGCTGGCTCTTCGTGGACTTGTTCACCGGGATGTCGAGAATCGCGAGCGAGTCGGATGATTCGTCGCTCGCCGCAGCATCCGTGGTGACGGTCGCGGTCGTCTCGGAGCGAGGAGCCGCAGCGTGCGGAACCTCAGTGCGAGGAGCTTCAGTGGGCGCCGACTGGGCACGCGAGGACCGGCTTCGTCGGTTGCGCGACGACTCGGCGCGCGCAGGGGTCTCGGCGCGCGCAGGGGTCTCCGTTTGCGCAGGGGTCTCCGTGCGCGCAGGCTCAGGAGACGTGGTCGGCGCGAGAGCCGCATCGGTCACGGGAACCTGTTGTGACGACGCCTCCGCCGCGACGGCAGTCTCGGCTGCGACCACGGCAAGCGCTTCCGCCTTGACTTCTTCAGTGATAACGGGGATCGATCCCGTGCGGGTGATGGTGCGCGCGGCGATCAAGGCGAGGGCGTTCTTGGCATCCTCGGTGATTCCGTGCGTGCCGTTGCTCGCCTTGGGCGCGTCCGTTGCGGGCACGAGGTCTTTCGACCCGCCCGCGGCGTTGCCGCCGTTGTGGCTGCCACCGTTGTTGGAGCTGTTACCGGAACCGCTGCCCGAACGGGCGCGCGGGCGACGTTCCTGCGGCGGCTGCGCCGTCTGGCGATGCTTGGTGACAGGATCGTGGTGCACGATGATGCCGCGTCCCGCACAGGCCTCGCAGTTTTCACTGAAGGACTCCAGCAGGCCAAGGCCGAGCTTTTTGCGGGTCATCTGCACGAGACCGAGCGAGGTGACCTCGGCAACCTGGTGCTTCGTACGGTCCCGGCTGAGGCATTCGATGAGGCGACGCGAGACGAGGTCCCGGTTGGATTCGAGCACCATGTCGATGAAGTCAACGACAATAATTCCGCCGATGTCACGCAGTCGCAACTGACGAACGATTTCTTCCGCGGCCTCGAGGTTGTTCTTGGTGACCGTCTCCTCAAGGTTTCCGCCTGAGCCCACGAACTTGCCGGTGTTGACATCAACGACCGTCATGGCCTCGGTGCGGTCAATGACGAGCGAGCCACCCGACGGCAGCCACACCTTGCGGTCGAGGGCCTTTTCGATCTGCTCCGAGATACGGTACTCGTCGAAGGCATCCGTTTCGCTGGTGTAGTTCTCGATGCGCTCAACGAGGTCGGGTGCAACCTGAGCGAGGTAGTTCTCGATGGTCTGACGGGATTCGTCGCCGGACACGACCATGCGCGCGAAGTCCTCGTTGAAGACATCGCGAACGATCTTGATCAGCAGGTCGGGCTCGCTGTGCAGCTCGGCGGGTGCCTGTGCCGTTTCCACGAGCTTGGCAATGGATGCCCACTGCGCGGTGAGTCGGTTGACGTCAACGGTCAGCTGCTCATCGGTGGCGCCCTCGGCCGCCGTGCGCACGATGACGCCCACGTTCTCGGGCAGAACCTCCTTGAGGATCTTCTTGAGACGAGCGCGCTCCGTGTCGGGAAGCTTGCGGCTGATGCCGTTCATGGACCCGTTGGGCACGTACACGAGGTAACGACCCGGCAGCGAGACCTGGCTGGTCAGCCGGGCGCCCTTGTGGCCGATCGGGTCCTTCGTGACCTGCACGAGGACCTTGTCCCCCGGCTTGAGAGCCAGTTCAATGCGACGCGGCTGGTTGGTCGTGCCCGAACTCTCGGCAGCGGCGTCCCAGTCAACCTCACCGGAGTACAGCACGGCGTTGCGTCCGCGTCCGATGTCAACGAAGGCCGCTTCCATGCTCGGCAACACGTTCTGAACGCGACCGAGGTACACGTTCCCGATGAGGGACGCGTCCTGATTCTTGGCCACGTAGTGCTCCACCAGCACGCCGTCTTCAAGAACGCCGATCTGGATCTTGTTGTGCTTGGCCCGAACGACCATGAGGCGGTCGACGGATTCCCGGCGCGCGAGGAACTCGGCCTCGGTGATGACCGGACGGCGTCGTCCGGCATCGCGACCGTCCCGGCGACGCTGCTTCTTGGCCTCGAGGCGGGTCGACCCCTTGATACGCTGCGGTTCGGTGATGAGCTCGGGTTCACGCGGGGCGCGAACCTTGACGACGGTGTTGGCGGGGTCGTCGGAGCCGGAACGCCCCTCGTCCCCGGTGCGCCGACGCGCGCGACGACGAACCGTGGTGGTTTCCTCGTCCTCGTCATCGTCGTGGCCGCCGTTGTTGCGGTCGGCGGCGCTGCGGTCGGCGTTGTTGGCGCCGCGATCGTTGCGGTCGTCCTTCTGGCTGTTGGCACGAGGCATATACGGGAGGATCTCGGGCGCCTGGAATAGCAGCGACGTGGAGGGACGGCGCACGGCGGCCACAACCGGCTCGGTGGGCTCGGGAGCCGCATCAGGTGACGCGTCGGTCGTGAGCGGCGGTGAATTCGTTGTACTGGTCACTGTCGTGTCCTGTTTCTGCACCGTTGGCTGGTTCGGCACCGTTGCCGGTGCCTGCTCGGTAGCTGGATCGGTGGCGAGCCTTCGCTCGGTCACGTTCTGAAGTGTGTGGGCGGACGCCGTGGGATCGGGCACCGACTCGGTCGACGAAGGCTCCACTGGGGCCTCATTATTCGTCGGCGACCTTCGCGTGGTGCGACGGGAGCCAAAAAGGCCCCGGCGTTTCTTCTTTTGGTTGTCTTCCACCATTACTGGTGTGCTCCTTGACCGGTGTAGGCGACCGCGCCACCCACCCGGTTACTCTCTCGTGCGAGTCGTCGCCTGCGCGACTTCCCCGCGAATGTTTTTACGTGCGCAACCGGCTCTTGGCTCTGATTGCTAATACCTTTGGTCGTGCGACCACTGCATGTGGGAATTATTGCTGTTCCCAAAAAGCCTCATCTGCGTCTGCTTGAGCGCGGCTCAACGACTAGATCCGATTATCGCATGTATTGGCACCGGGAACGTGCGATGGCGCGTGACATAATCCGAGGGTGTCACTGACCCAGCGTTATCAACGCCCCACCGGGCTGGCCATCTTTCTCATCATCGCCGGAGCCATCGGTTTCGCGGCCGCTTTCGCGCTCACGCTTGACAAGGTGCGCATGTTGGAGGATCCCGACGCCCAGCTGTCATGCAACTTCAGCGTCTTGATCGGTTGCAGCACCAATCTTGCATCCTGGCAGGGATCCCTGTTCGGCTTTCCCAACCCGCTGATCGGGCTGGCCGCCTGGAGCGTCGTCATCACGATCGGCATGGCGATCCTCTCGGGAGCGCAATTCAGGCGGTGGTTCTGGATCGGCCTGAACGTGGGCGTTACCGGTGCGATCGCGTTCGTCATCTGGTTGATCTTCGAGAGCATCTTCGTTCTCGATGTTCTGTGCCCCTGGTGCATGGTCACCTGGTCGGTGACGATTCCCGTCTTTCTCGCCGTCACCCTGTACAACCTCAAATCCGGGCAGATTCCCGCCTCGGCGTCCTTTCGCCGGGTGGCGGCCGGTGCCTACTCCTGGTTGTTCGTGATCACGATCGCCTGCTACATCGCGTTCGCCATCGTGGCCCAAGTGAACATGGACGCGCTCAACCGGCTCTAACGGGTCAGCGCATCCCCGCCCCGCACAACGCCGCCCCGCCGAGGCACCCGAAGTCGGGCGTCCCAGCGGGGCGGCGTTTGGCAGTGCGGTCTAGTTGAACCAGAGTGCGAGTTCGCGCGCGGCCGACTCGGGCGAGTCGGAGCCGTGCACGAGGTTCTGCTGGACCTTGACGCCCCAGTCGCGACCGAGGTCGCCACGGATCGTTCCCGGAGCAGCGGTCGTGGGGTCCGTCGTGCCGGCAAGGGCACGGAATCCCTCAATGGCACGGTTTCCGGCGATGCGGAAAGCGACGATGGGGCCGCTCTCCATGAATTCGACGAGGGGCTGGTAGAAGGGCTTGCCCTCGTGCTCGGCGTAGTGGGCAGCGAGCAGGCTACGGTCGGCCTGAACGAGCTTGATGTCAACGAGGGAGTATCCCTTGGCCTCGATGCGGCGAAGGATTTCGCCGGTGAGGTTGCGGGCGACGCCGTCGGGCTTGATCAAAACGAGAGTTTCTTCGATTGGAGTGTTCATGAGATTTCCTTCTGATTGTCGATGCGAGTGCCTTGGATCATGCAGTAGGTCCACATGGCGGCGAAGAGTGCGCCCACGAAAAACATGGCGGGGGTGATGAATCCGGTGGCGATGATGATGGCCTGCAGCGCCCAGCCGACCGGATAGGACCAGCTGAAGCGCAGGAGCCCGATGAGCGCGACCGTGGCCAGGCACAAAACGGCTCCCCCACCGAGTGCGACGAGTGGCGGCAGCGACCCGAGACCAAAGGTCACGAGGGCGGCGAGGAAAACGACGATGCTCTCGAATCCGAGCACGATCGACGCGAGGGAACGCTTGACGGACCGCGGACCGGAGGTCAGACCCCGGCGGGGCCTTGGGCCTTCCGGTCGGTTCGCCGGGTCTGCGGGCTCCGATGGGTCGGAGACATTCGTCACGGCTTCATCCATTCCCCGGTGTCGGCGAGGGTGAGGGCCTCACCAACGAGAGTGATCGAGCCGGTGACGATGACGGCTCGCTTGGGCTTCTCACTCGCCCACGCGCGGGCCTGCTCGAGGGCATCGGCGGTGCCGCCGAAGCGGAATGTGGTTTCCTCGCTCGTGTGTTCGGCGATCATGTCGGCCAGGGTATCAACGTCGAGAGAACGCTCGGACTGCAACGGGGTCACATGGAACCGGGCCACCCGGGGCGCGAGTGCGTCAATGATGCCCTCGGCATCCTTGTCGCCGAGAATGCCCACGACAGCAACGATCTCCTCGAAGTCGAAGTACTCGTCGAGCGCCGCGGCGAGGGCTGTGGCCCCGTGCGGGTTGTGCGCGGCGTCGATGAACACGGTGGGTTCGATCCCCACGAGCTGCAGCCGCCCCGGCGACGTTGCGGTGCCGAGTCCCTCGGCGAGCAGGTCGCCAACAAGTTCCTGGGTGCCACCGCCGAGGAAGGATTCAACGGCTGCAATGGCCAGGGCCGCGTTCTGCGCCTGGTGGGATCCGTAGAGCGGCAGGAAGAGCTCGGTGTAGGTGCCGGCGATCCCTCGAACCGAGATGAGCTGACCACCGACGGCGACCCTGCTCTCCAACAATTCAAAGGCCTCGCCCTCGACCGCGAGGGTCGAATCGCGCAGCCCGGCCGCGCGCTCGATCTCCGCGCTGGCATCTGCGCCCTGCGCCGCTGAGACCACGGCGGAGGCGGGCTTGATGACGCCGGACTTGGTGCGCGCGATCTCGGCAACCGTGCTGCCCAGCCGCTGCGTGTGGTCAAGGGCGATCGGCGTGAAGACGGCGACCTGCCCGTCGGCGACGTTCGTGGAATCCCACTCGCCCCCCATGCCCACTTCAATGACGGCAACGTCAACCGGCGCGTCCGCGAAGCACGCGAAGGCGAGCACGGTGAGGGCCTCAAAGAACGTGAGGGCTTCCTCTCCGTCCTTCTCGAGCCCTGCGTCGACCATGGCAAGGTAGGGCTGAATGTCCTGCCAGTTGCTGGCGAGCAGCTCATCACTGATCGGCTCGCCGTCGATCACAATTCGTTCGTTGAGGCGAACGAGGTGCGGGCTCGTCATGAGGCCGGTGCGGAGTCCATAGGCACGCAGGATGCTCTCGGCGATCCGGCTCGTGCTCGTCTTACCGTTGGTTCCGGCAATGTGAATGATCGGGTATGAACGCTGCGGGTCGCCCAGCAGGTCCATTGCCCGCCGCGTGGGTTCGAGCCGCGGACGCGGCGCTGACTCCCCCACACGCGTGAGCAGCGCGGCGAAGACGGCATCGCCGGCCTCACGCGTTTCCTCGTTCGGCTCGGTGGGTTCGTTGAGCGCGCTCTGCTCCGTGGGCTCGCCGGATTCGCCGGATTCGCCGGATTCGCCGGGCGCACCCAGGTCGTCGAAGTCGTTCGGTTCATTCAGGTCAGACATTCTCGACTCCGTTCACTCGGGCGACGGCCACAAGAAGTGGTCCGCGGTTGACATAATGTGCGGCTTCGAACCGTACGTAGTGCTCCACCGGGGCACCGACGAGCCCAGGGAGCCACTCGGAGGGAAGCGCGCCCGGAACCTCGCCCTCGGACGGACGGTGCGTGGCGAACGCGGTGGCGAGCGTATCTCCCGCCACATCGACGTTCGATGCGAGATCGAAGACGGCTGCGTCATCCTCGTTGAGGAAAACGAGATTGAGACGGATGCGATCACTCACGTCGAAACCGGCGGACTTGCGGGTGTCCTGCACGGCCCGGATCAGGTCGCGGGCGAAGCCCTCGGCCTCCAGTTCAGCAGTGGTGTTCGTGTCCAGCAGCACGAAGCCACCGGCGGGAAGCAGCGCAAGGGCCGTTCCCGTGTCGCCGGCCTCGCCGGCCTGCAATGACAGTTCGTACTCGCCCGCGGCGAGCTCAATGCCGCCGGCGGTGACGACGTCGTCGCTCTCGCTCCAGTCACCGGCGCGGGCGGCCTGAATGACCTGCTGCACGCGCTTGCCCAGTCGCGGCCCCGCCGCACGGGCGTTGACGACGAGGCGAGAGGTCACGCCATACGCGCTGGCGCTGTCATCAGCGAGCTCCACGAGGCTGACGGTCTTCACATTGAGTTCGCTGCGCAGGATGCCCTCGAAATCGGTCAGGGCCGAGGTCCGCGAGGTCACCACGGTGAGGTTCGCCAACGGAAGGCGCACCCGAAGTGACGCCTGCTTGCGCAAGGACAGCACGGTGGAGCTGATCAGTCGTACCTGGTCCATGGCGACGACGAGCGCGTCGTCGGCCGGGAAGAGCTCCGCGTCCGGCCAGTCGGCGAGATGCACGCTGCGCCCTCCGGTGAGTCCCTGCCAGATTCGCTCCGTGACGAGCGGGAGCAGGGGCGCCGCGACCCGGCACACCGTTTCCAACACGGTGTACAGGGTGTCGAAGGCCTCGGTGTTCTCGGTGCCGCCCCAGAAACGGTCACGGGACCGGCGCACATACCAGTTGGTGAGCACGTCCGTGAATTCCCGCACCCGCGCGGTCGCAACGGTGCTGTCAAAGGCTTCCAGGTCGGTGGCGACGCCCACAATCAGGTCACGCGTCTTGGCGAGGAGGTAGCGGTCGAGTACATCCGTGGAGTCGGTGCGCCACTGTGCATCGTAGCCCTCTTCACTGGCCGCGTTGGCGTAGAGCGAGAAGAAGTACCAGGTGCTCCAGAGCGGCAGCATCACCTGGCGGGCGGCCTCGCGGATGCCCTCCTCGGTGACGATCAGGTTGCCGCCACGCAGCACCGGGGAGCTCATGAGGAACCACCGCATGGCGTCGGAGCCGTCGCGGTCGAAGACCTCGTTCACGTCGGGGTAGTTGCGCAGCGACTTGGACATCTTCTGGCCGTCGTTGCCGAGCACGATGCCGTGGCTGACGACGTTCTTGAACGCCGGCCGGTCAAAGAGCGCGGTCGAGAGCACGTGCAGCAGGTAGAACCAGCCGCGCGTCTGACCGATGTACTCCACGATGAAGTCGGACGGGTTGTGGGTGTCGAACCATTCGCGGTTCTCGAAGGGATAGTGCACCTGGGCGAACGGCATCGAACCGGAGTCAAACCAGACGTCGAGCACATCCGTGATGCGGCGCATCGTCGACTGCCCGGTGGGGTCGTCGGGATTGGGCCGGGTGAGAGCGTCGATGTAGGGGCGGTGCAGGTCGGTCGGGCGCACTCCGAAGTCGGCGGCGAGTTCATCGAGGGAGCCGTACACGTCTACGCGCGGGTACTCGGGATTGTCGCTCTTCCACACCGGGATGGGCGAGCCCCAGTACCGGTTGCGGCTGATGGACCAGTCCCTGGCGTTGCCGATCCACTTGCCGAACTGGCCGTCCTTCACGTTGTCCGGCACCCAGTTGATGTCCTGGTTGAGGTCAACCATGCGATCACGGAAGTCGGTGACGCGCACGAACCAGCTCGATACGGCCTTGTAGATGAGCGGGTTGCGGCAGCGCCAGCAGTGCGGGTACGAGTGCTCGTAGCTCGCCTGGCGCACCAAACGGCCCTCGGCCTTGATCATCTGGGTGAGCGGCTTGTTCGCGTCACTCCAGAGCTGGCCGGCGACCTCCTCGATCTCGGGAAGGAATTTTCCGCCGTCGTCGAGGGAGAGGATGACGGGGATCCCGTAGGACTGGCAGACCGTCTGGTCCTCCTCGCCGTAGGCCGGCGCCTGGTGCACGATGCCGGTACCGTCAGAGGTCGTGACGTAGTCGGCAAGCACGAAACGCCAGGCGTTCTGTGTGCCCCAGACGCTTGCGTCGGCGTAGTAGTCAAAGAGACGGTCGTAGGAGACGCCTTCGAGGTCACGTCCGCCCACGGTGCGTGAAATCGCGGTGACGGCATCGTCCGCAGACTCGTACCCGAGGTCTTTCGCGTAGTTGCCCACGAGATCGATCGCGATCAGGTACTCCGCGCCGAGCACCTCCGCCGGAACGGACAGCTCGGAGAGGACCTCTTCGCGGCGCACCGTTGCATCGGGGGTTCCGTTCGGGCCGGCCGGAACAACGGCGTAGACGATGTCCGGGCCGACCGCGAGGGCGAGGTTCGTCGGAAGGGTCCACGGCGTGGTGGTCCACGCGAGCGCCCGCACGGCCGTGAGCCCGAGGCTTTCGGCCTTGGCCCCGACGAGCGGGAACGTCACGGTGACCGTCTGGTCCTGACGCATCTTGTAGACGTCGTCGTCCATGCGCAACTCGTGGTTGGACAGCGGGGTCTGGTCGCGCCAGCAATATGGCAGCACCCGGTAACCCTCATAGGCGAGTCCCTTGGTGTGCAGTTGCTTGAACGCCCAGATCACCGACTCCATGTAGGTGATATCGAGGGTCTTGTAGTCGTTCTCAAAGTCCACCCAGCGGGCCTGCCGGGTGACGTATTCTTCCCAGTCCTTCGTGTACTCGAGGACCGAGTCCCTGGCGACGGCGTTGAACGCCTGGAGGCCCATCTTCTCGATCTCGCTCTTGTCGGTAATTCCGAGCTTGCGCTCGGCCTCAAGCTCGGCCGGCAAGCCATGCGTGTCCCAGCCGAAGCGGCGGTGTACCTGCTTGCCGCGCATGGTTTGAAAACGGGGAAAGAGGTCTTTCGCGTATCCAGTGAGAAGATGCCCGTAGTGCGGCAGCCCGTTGGCAAAGGGCGGGCCGTCGTAGAAGACCCACTCCGGGGCATCCGCCCGGTTATCGATGGACGCCTGGAAGGTGCCGTCTTCCTTCCAGAACGCGAGCACCTCGGTCTCCAGCGCGGGAAAGCTCGGCGACGGGACGACCCCTGCTCCGGGAGAGGCGGCAGCACCCGACGAGGCGGGAGCGCCGGGGGCCTGCTGGCCGGAATTGTGAGCCTTGGGGTACAAAATTGTTCTCCTGGTGGACGGGCGCTTGGCCTTTGCCACGAGGACGAACGATTCTGTTGGGAGCCGCCGCGGTACCACCTCGCTTGCCACTGCCCGCTTCAGGAATGACCCTGCCGGAGTGACCGCTTCTTCATAGGCTGTGACGGGCCCGACCCGTTCGGCTCTAGTGGGCGCCCGCCCGGGGACGGTTGCTGTTCTGCCGAAGACTCACCGGTGATGGCCGGATCACAGTCATTCTCCTCCGATTCTAGCCGACGACAGGCTCGGGTCGCACTACTCGAGCGCGTAGTCCTCTTCGTAGAATGCGAACGCGCCACCGTCCAGGAGAAGCGGACGGGCGGCGTACACGTCGAGGTCGTCGAAGTCGGGCAGGGCCTCGAATCTCACGGTCGAGCTGGGGGTGACGAGCAGGGCCAGGTGTGTGCCGGAGGTACTGACGAGGTCAACGAACCCGCCGCCGTGTCGCGCTGCCGCGGCGAGCGCCGACTTGAGCCCGGCCACGTCGTAGTCGGCCGGCAGGTGGAAGGAGTCCGTGTTGATGGTCAGCCGGTGTGCCTGCATTGCGGTCTCCCCTTGGTCTGGAGGGCTTTTGCTCCTTAAGACATCCCCATAGTAGGCAGTACGGCGGTAAAAAGCCCCCCCCCCTTTACGAGAAATCCCCGCGACCGGTGTCACGTATCATGGACGCAGGCCCGTGTATCACTGAATGTTGGCAACCCGCCTGTCTCGGCCGGACACGCTGATGAAAGAGACGACATGCTTCTTCGGAGCCCACTCCTCCGCACCCTCCGACTCGTGGCCCCGGTGGCCGCCGCCGGACTTCTGTTCACCGCGTGCTCCGGCACGGCGCCCCAGACGCCCGTTGGCGACCCGGTCCGCGGAGGCACGCTCACCTACGCCTCCGGCGATGCGGAACCGACGTGCCTCGACCCCCACGTGGGCGGGAACTATCCCCAAGCGCTCGTCAGCGGGCAATTCCTCGAAGCCCTCGTTTCCCGTGATTCGTCGGGCGCGATCATCCCGTGGCTCGCGGACTCGTGGGAGGAAAGCCCCGACGGGCTGTCATGGGACTTCACCCTGAAGACGGGCGTGTCCTTCACCGATGGCACCCCCCTGGACGCGGCAGCCGTTCAGGCCAACGTCGATCACCTGCAGGATCCGGAGACGGGTTCCTCCACCGGTTACCTCGCACTCGGCAAGGTCACCGCGACCGAGGCCGTCTCCACGAACGTGGTGCGATTCGTGCTGAGCGAACCCGACAGCGCGCTGCTCGAATCCCTGTCGCAGCCCTGGCTCGCCATCGAGTCTCCGACCGCGTTGGCGCGCAGTCAGGACGACAACTGCGCCGCGCCGGTTGGCACCGGACCGTTCATGGTGGACAGCTGGGTCAAGCAGAACGCGATCACACTCGTGCGCAACGACGACTACACGTCCCCGCCCGAGGACGCCCTGAACACGGGGCCGGCATATCTCGACTCGATCGTCTGGCGTTTCATCCCGGATTCCGCGTCGCGTTACGCCGCCCTGCAGGCCGGTGAGGTCGACGTGATCGACAACGCCCAGCCCGATACGATCGCGCAGGCCCAGGCGAGCGACACGATCGCGCACCTCGACGCCCCGCGCCCCGGAGCGTCGAACCGCATCGAACTGAACTCGGGCAAGGCCCCCTTCAACGATCCGCTCGTGCGCGAAGCGTTCGTGCGATCGGCCAACATCGACGACGCCGTTTCCGGCCTGTTCCAGGGCACAGCCGAGCGCTCCACCTCCGCGCTCTCCAGCGTCGAACCGATGGCCCTTGAGCGCCCCGACCTGTTCGAGTACAACCCCTCCACCGCGAATCAGCTTCTCGACGAGGCCGGATGGACCACCAGGGACTCCGACGGCTATCGGGTCAAGGACGGCGTTCGCCTCTCCGTCGTATTCCCGGTGAGCACCAACCAGTCGATCCCCGCAGAACAGTCCGTATTCGAGCAGATCCAGGCGACAGCGAAGGAGACCGGCTTCGACGTGCTCCTGACCCCCATGGACCTGTCGAGCTGGTACGGCGCGCTCGGCGCCAACGAGTACGACGCTGTGAGCGCTCCGTACACCAAGGTCGGTCCGGACGTCCTTCGAATTCTCTACGACTCCGCGGGAATCGTCCCCGCACCGAGCGGGTACTTCGCCAACCACGCCCAGGTCAACGATCCCCGGATCGACAAGCTCCTCACCGAGGCCGCCCAGGTGTCCGATGCCGACCAGCGGGCTGCACTGTACAACGAGGCCCAGGACCTCATCCTCAGCGGCTTCTACATCCTTCCGCTGTACGACCAGCAGAACCATTTCCTGCTCGGTTCCGCCGTCCAGGGGACCCGCGCCCTGCCGACGGTCTCCACTCCCACGTTCTATGACGCCTGGCTGAACCGGTAGCCGATGCTCCGCCGCACGGCGCCCGATGACACTCGAGGCACCCGACTGGTTGCGGCGCGCTCCGGCATGGTGCGCCTGGCCGTGCGAGCGCTCGGTGCGATCGGCGTGCTCTGGCTCGTGGCCACGCTCACCTTCTTCGCCGTGCGCCTGATCCCCGGGGACCCCGCCCAGGCGATCCTCGGCGGGCCGGGGTCGCAGGCATCCGCTGAGGCGCTCTCCGCAGTTCGCGCCGAATACGGACTCGACCAGCCGCTCCTCGTGCAGTATCTCGCTCAGCTGGGTCGTTTGGCCACCGGTGACCTTGGCCGTTCCTATGCCCTCAACATGGATGTGGGACCGCTCGTCATGAGCCAGATCGGCGGAACGCTGCTTCTCGCGATACTCGCCCTCGCCCTCGCGTGGCTGCTTGCGCTCACGCTCGCCACGTGGTCGACGCGCGGCGGCGTCGTCGCGCTACGGATCGGTTCCGGGCTTGAGATCGTCGGGGCAGCGCTGCCCCATTTCTGGCTCGCCACATCGCTCATTGTGGTCTTCAGCATTTGGTGGGGCCTCGTCCCGCCCATCAGCACCTCGGGAGCGGCCGGACTCGTTCTGCCCGTCGTGACCCTCGCCGTTCCCCTCGCCGGTTTTCTGGGCCAGCTCATGCGGGAGTCCCTGCTCACCGCGCTGGAGTCCCCCTTCGTGCTCTCGGCGAGGGCCCGCGGAGAGAGCGAACGCGGAGTGCGCTGGGTTCACGCCCTGCGCCACGCCGCGCTCCCGGCCATCAATCTCTCGGGCTGGGCCTTCGGCTCACTGATCAGCGGAGCGGTCGTCGTGGAAACCATTTTCGCCCGGCCGGGGCTCGGCCGAACCCTGCTCAACGCGGTGACCGTGCGCGACGTTCCGGTCGTGGTCGGTGTGGTCCTGATCGTGGCCCTCGCCTACATTGTGATGACCGTTCTCACCGATGTGGCCGCTCGCGTCGCCGACCCCCGATTGCGCCTCGCATGAGCGAACTTGAGATTCGAGCACGCGTCGCCTCGTCCGAGGGACGCCAGCAGGGCGTCGAGGCACGGCGCGTGAGCGCGGTGGAGGCGGTCACCGGCCTGCTGGCCCTGTTCCTCCTCGCCGCCGCGCTCGTACCGCACCTCGTGGCGCCCGGTGACCCCCTCGCCATCGATCCGCTGTCGGCGTTCACGTCCCCGTCGTTCGCGCACGGGTTCGGGACCGACGAGTCCGGCCGGGACATCTACACCCGCGTGGTGCACGGCACGGGCAATTCCCTGCTCATCGGCGCGGCTGCCACGGCAATCGGCCTGGGCCTCGGCCTGCTGCTCGGTGTCCTTGCGGGGATGCTCGGCCGCGTCGTCGATTTCACCGTGAACCGTCTGCTCGAGGTGCTGTTCGCCTTTCCCGGATTGCTCCTCGCGCTGGTGTTCATCCTCATCTTTGGTCCGGGGGTCGCCACGGCGACGATTGCCGTTGGCCTGTCGACCGCCCCCGGCTATGCCCGCATCATCCGAGCGCAGATTCTGACCGTTCGCTCATCGGCATTTGTCGAGGCCGCCACCGTGCAGGGACTCAGCCGCGTCACCATCCTGACCCGCCACATTCTGCCCAACACCCTCATGCCCCTGCTCGTACTCGGAACCCTGGGGATTGGGCAGGCCATCGTCTGGGCGGCCACGCTCAGCTACCTCGGCCTCGGCTCCACCCCGCCGACCGCCGAGTGGGGCGCCATGCTCTCCGCGGGCCGCACGTACATCACGTCTGCGTGGTGGATGAGTTTCTTCCCTGGGCTGTTCATCGTACTGACCGCCGTCACGGCCACTGTCCTCGGCCGCAGCATTGAGCGACGGTTGCGTCACGCATGACCGCGGTGAATCGCCCGAGTGAGGGGCCGGGGCTTCCCCTGTCCGTAGCCAACCTGAGCGTGTCGTTCGGCGGGGCCACGGTCGTTCGGTCCGTCTCGTTCCAGGTTGCGGCCGGCGAATGTCTCGCCATCGTCGGTGAATCCGGCTCGGGGAAGTCGGTGACGGCGCGGACCCTGCTGGGGCTTGCCGGCGCGAACGCGACGGTGCGTGCCGACGAGGTCGCGCTGGGAGGGCGCTCCGTGCTCGACCTGTCCCCTGCCGCGTGGCGACAACGCCGCGGGCGCGATATTGGACTCGTTTTGCAGGATGCCCTCGTTTCCCTGGACCCCCTGCGCCCCATCGGCCGCGAGATCGGGGATTCCCTGCGGCTGCACACCGGCATGGGTGCCACGGCCCGCAGACAGCGGGTGATTGAGCTGCTCGCAGCCGTGGGACTGCCCGAACCGGACATGCGGGTCCTGCAACGCTCGGGAGAGCTCTCGGGCGGCGAACGGCAGCGAGCGCTCATCGCCGCGGCCATCGCACTTGACCCGCCGCTACTCATCGCCGATGAACCCACGACCGCGCTCGATGTGACCGTGCAGGCGCAGGTCCTTGAACTGCTCGGCGACATCAAGCGCCGCGGAACGGCCCTGCTGCTGATCAGCCACGATCTGGCGGTCGTGAGCCGGATCGCCGACCGCGTTGCGGTGATGCGTGACGGCGAGCTGATCGAAAGTGGACCAACCCGGGAGGTGCTGCGCAGCCCGCAGCATGTGTATACGCGCCGCATGATCGCCGCGGTTCCCGGGGACAAGCCACGGGGCACCCGCCTGGCGCCACCGGCGGCTGTGCCCGCCGGTGGCGCCCTGGCCGAGGCACCGCAGGTTCGGGAGCGCGGCTCAGCCAGCACGCCCAGCGCAGCCACGGTTGCGCTTGAGGCTCGCGGCCTCGTGAAGACCTTCACCCGGCCCGACGGGACCAGGGTCAACGCCGTCGACGACGTCTCCTTCCACCTCGACGAGGGCACCACCCTCGGAATCGTGGGCGAGTCCGGATCGGGCAAGACCACCACGGCGCGCCTGCTGCTCGCGCTGAGCACCGCCGACCGCGGAAACGTCCAGGTGATGGGCGAGCCGTGGAGCGCCCTCAGCGAGGCGCAGCGGCGGCCGCGGAGGGCATCTGTTGGCGCCATCTACCAGGACGCGCTCGGCTCTTTCGATCCCCGGCACTCGGTTGCGGAGATCATGCGTGATGCCGCCGGCGAGGGGCGCGGCCGACGACGAACGTCGAGCCCTCGAGTGCTCGAGCTGCTTGACAGTGTTGGTCTTGACAGCACCGTGCTCGATCGACGCCCGCTCCAGCTCTCCGGCGGCCAGCGACAACGTGTCGGCATCGCCCGCGCCCTGGCCGGCCGGCCTCGAGTTCTGATCTGCGACGAGCCGGTATCGTCCCTCGACGTGAGCGTGCAAGCGCAGGTTCTCGACCTGCTCGACGAACTGCAGCGCGAACTCGGGCTGAGCATGATCTTCATCTCCCATGACCTCGGGGTCGTGCAGCATATGAGCGACCGCGTTGCCGTGATGCAGAACGGTCGAATTGTTGAAACGGGTGCCGCCGCGCAGATCTTCAGGTCACCGGCGCAGGCGTACACGCGGCAGTTGCTCGCCGCGGTGCCGACGCTGACCCTCGGATAGGCAGGGCCGCTGCCACCTCGGGCGTTGGGGTGCCACTCGCTTTGGGTGCACTTGTGCCGCGATTTCCAGCCTCTTGTCAGGCGACTCCCCCTACCGTTGTAGGTGGAGTCCCCCACTCCGAACGACGGCCCCGGCCCCTTGACCGCCTCCCCCCAGGCAAGAGGTGCTGGGGTCGTCTCGTTTGGTAGATTCATCGGGAATATCGCTCCCAACGGGGCGTCCGGTAGATTGGAAGGGCACGTTCAGGCACCTCACCAAAGACACGGTGCCGCATATACCGAACCGGAGAGTCATGAACCACGTCGACCGCGTCCCCGAGAAGCCCGCCCTCGAAGGCCTCGAAGCCAAGTGGGAGAGCAGGTGGGACGCCTCTGGCACCTACCGTTTCGACCGCGAGATCGCGACCAGGGAGTCGATCTACTCGATCGACACTCCCCCGCCCACCGCCTCCGGATCGTTGCACATCGGCCACGTGTTCTCGTACACGCACACGGACGTCGTTGCCCGTTTCCAGCGCATGCGCGGCAAGAACGTGTTCTACCCGATGGGTTGGGATGACAACGGTCTCCCCACCGAACGCCGGGTGCAGAACTACTACGGCGTGCGTTGCGACCCGTCGCTCCCCTATGTCGACAATCTCGTACCGCCGTTTGAGGGCGGCGATGGCAAGAGCATCAAGGCCGCCGACCAACTGCCGATCGGCCGCCGCAACTTCATTGAGCTGTGCGAGGTGCTGACCAAGGAGGACGAGAAGCAGTTCGAAGAGCTGTGGCGCACCCTCGGGCTGAGCGTCGATTGGAACCAGACCTATCGCACGATCGGCCACGAGGCACTGTTCACCTCGCAGCTCGCTTTCCTCGGCAACGTTGAGCGCGGTGAGGCCTACCAGGCCATGGCGCCCACCCTGTGGGACGTCACGTTCCGCACCGCCGTCGCCCAGGCAGAACTCGAAGACAAGGACCAGCCGGCCTCATACCACCGCGTATCCTTCCACCAGCCTGGCGGCGAGGTCATCAACATCGAGACCACCCGCCCCGAACTGCTTCCGGCCTGCGTCGCCCTCGTCGCCCACCCCGACGACGAGCGCTACGCGCACCTGTTCGGCACCACCGTTCGCACGCCCCTCTTCGACGTTGAGGTGCCCGTACTCGCCCACCACCTGGCCCAGAAGGACAAGGGCAGCGGAATCGCGATGATCTGCACGTTCGGTGACGTCACCGACGTGGTCTGGTGGCGCGAACTCGACCTGCCCAACCGCGCCATCATGGGCTTCGACGGCCGCATCATCGCCGACGCCCCCGACGTGATCACCTCGGAGACGGGCGTGGCAGCGTATGCCCAGCTCGCCGGCAAGACCGTCTTCGGCGCCAAGGCCGCCATCGTCACCCTGCTGCGCGAAAGCGGTGAGCTCGTCGGCGACCCCAAGCCCATCGTGCACGCCGTCAAGTTCTTCGAAAAGGGCGACAAGCCCCTCGAGATCGTATCCACACGCCAGTGGTACATCCGTAACGGCGCCCGCGACGAAGCGTTGCGTGCCCGCCTGCTCAAGCATGGATCCGACCTGCAGTGGCACCCGGAATTCATGAAGGTCCGCTACGAGAACTGGGTCAATGGACTGACCGGGGACTGGCTTATCTCACGCCAGCGCTTCTTCGGCGTTCCCCTCCCGGTCTGGTATCCCCTCGACGCCGACGCCAACCCCCTCTTCGATGCGCCGGTCGTTGCGACCCGCGATATGCTCCCCGTCGATCCCACCTCGGATGCCGCCCCCGGTTACACGGAGGACCAGCGCGGGCAGGCCGGCGGCTTCGTCGGCGAAGTCGACGTGATGGACACGTGGGCCACGTCGTCCCTCACCCCGCAGCTGGCCGGTGGCTGGGAGCGCGACCCCGAATTGTTCGAGCTGGTGTTCCCATACTCGCTGCGCCCGCAGGGGCAGGACATCATCCGCACCTGGCTGTTCAGCACGCTCTTGCGCGCCGAACAGCAGCACGGAACCTCACCGTGGCAGCACGCGGCACTGTCCGGGTTCATCGTGGACCCCGACCGCAAAAAAATGTCCAAGTCCAAGGGCAACGTCGTCACCCCCGCAGACATGCTCGTGAAGCACGGCTCGGACGCCGTGCGCTACTGGGCGGCCTCGTCTCGCCTCGGAACCGATGCGGCCTTCGACCCGCAGAACCCGACGCAGATCAAGATCGGACGTCGCCTGGCGATCAAGATCCTCAATGCCAGCAAGTTCATCCTCGCCTTCGAGGGTAAGACCGACGCGCCGGTGTCAGAGCCGCTGGACCAGAGCATGCTCGCCGGCCTCGCGCTCGTCGTAGGCCAGGCCACCAAGGCCTTCGAGAACTACGACCACGCTCGCGCCCTCGAGGTGACCGAGAGCTTCTTCTGGACGTTCTGCGACGACTACCTTGAGCTGGTGAAGGAACGCGCCTACGGAGAGCCCGGGGCGGCCAGGGACTCGGCCGTCGCTGCGCTGCGCACCGCCCTCTCGACGCTCCTTCGCCTCTTCGCGCCCTTCGTGCCTTTCGCCACCGAGGAAGCTTGGTCATGGACGAACGACGAATCCATTCACCGTGCCCCCTGGCCGATCGTTTCCGAGCTCATCTCGGAGGACGCCGGTGCCTCACGCGGCAACATCGCGCTGCTCGATCTGGCCAGCCGAGCCCTCACCGGCATCCGGCGCGGAAAGACCGATGCCAAAGCCTCCCCGAAAACCGACATTTCATCTGCTGTAATAAGGGGAACGACACCGGAGGTCGGCCTGCTTGCGCTGGCCGCCGCTGATCTCAAGGCAGTGGGTCGGATCGATGAACTGATTTTTGTCGAGGGCAGCGAATTAGCCGTGACCGACATTGTGTTCGCCACCGTGTTGGAAAGTTAGGAGCACCGGATGTCAGTACAGGTACGCCCGCTGGGCGACAAGGATTTCTTTTCGTGGCTGGGCCTGTTCGAGGGCTACAGCGAGTTTTACGGGAGCGAACTCACCGATGGGAAGGCTCTGCAGGTGTGGAGCTGGATCATTGATAAGAATCATCCCCTGACCGGCGCCGTCGCGATCGACGATGACGGCACCTACGTGGGGCTCGCGCATTTCCGTGCCGTGCCGCAAACCCTGAGCGCCACCATGGGCCTGTGCCTGGACGACCTCTTTGTGACGCCCGACGCCCGCGGTGCCGGCACGGGGCGAGCCATCATGGATTTCGTGAAGCAGCACGCGAAGGACAAGGGTCTGGCCCGCATCCGTTTGATCACGGCGGCCGATAACGCGACCGCTCAGATTCTGTACGACCAGGTCGGCACTCGCACCGACTGGGTCACCTACGAGATCACGGTCTAGGTCATGCAGCTCGGAACTCGCTGGGCGCTGGGAGCGCCCCTTCCCTCCGGCCTGCCGGAGGTCGTAGTGATCGCCGTCCAGGCGGTCGAGGGCGACCTGGCCGGGGTCGACACGGACACGTCAGCCTGGCGTTGGACGTTGACCTGGCTGGAGAAGAAGCCAGTCATTGAGCTCGATGACGGCACCGTCATCAACTACGACGCCGCCGAAGACAGCGCGACGATCACCCAGCCGGCGACGGCCGTGGAGGACGACGAGGACTGGATCTAGCCCGTGTCCGGGTCCATCCGGTGCCGGTCGATTCGTTCCCACAGAGCAGCCGAACCCAGGCCGCCCGCGACGCTGAGCGCCGCGAGGGACAATCCAGTGGCCGAGCACACGCCGGCTGGTTGCTCGACTCACCACCGTCGACGTTGGTTCCGAAATGCCAGGCTCGTGACAGGCCCTACGTTCGTGCGAGTATTTCGCCGTGCGGCATGGCGAACCAGCCGTCAGGATCGTGAACCCACGTGCGCCACGCCGCCGCAATGTCACGCAGCTCCGCCAAGTCGGCGACACCGGATTCGATGGCGTGTGCTGCGAACGACGATTCCGTGGCGCGAACAGCCCACGATTCCCCCCACCACTCTCGTTCGGCATCCGTAGCAAAACACCAGATGGACGCGCTCGCGGCCACACTGGCGAACCCGGCCCGTCGCGCCCACGCCTTGAGCGCGCGGCCCGCGTCCGGGTCTCCACCGTTCCAGAAATGCACGTCCCGATAGGTTTCCATCCATTTTTCGAGTCCCGGGAGCGCGGGATAGATAGCGACGCCCCCATAGTCCACGTCCCTGGCGGCGAAGAGACCACCGGGTTTGAGTACCCGTCTGATCTCGCGCATGGCCGCCACGGGATCGGAGAGGTGCTGCACAACCTGATGGGCATGAACGATGTCGAACGACGCATCGTCGAAATCGAGGGCATAGACGTTCCCCACCCGAAAGCTGGCGTTGTGCACCGCCTCATCAACGGCGAGGCCTTCGGCATAGATGATGATCTGCGCCGAGGCATCGATGCCGACGACCCGCCCGGGTGACACCCGGCGCGCCAGGTCGACCGTGATGGTTCCCGGACCGCAACCCACGTCGAGCAGCGTCATCCCGGGTTTCAGTTCGGGTGCGAGGTAGGCCGCCGAATTGTCCACTGTGCGCCAGGTATGGGATCGGAGCACGCTCTCGTGGTGCCCGTGCGTGTAGGCGTCCAGAGGGACCGCCTTGCGCGGAGCAACCTCCGGGTCATCGAATTCCGGACCGGCAGCAAAATCTGGGTGGGCCATGACCCGAGCCTAGGACGGAAGTACCCAACTAGGGTGGCAACATGGTTGATTCGGCAAACCCCTTCTTCGCTGCGAGCGCTCTGCCGTACCAACTGCCGCCCTTTCTCGAGATATCGGAGGCCCACTATCGCCCCGCTTTCGAGCGCGGCTTCACCGACCAGCTCGCGGAGATTGCCGCGATCACCACGAATGCGTCTGCGGCGACCTTCGACAACACCATGCTGCCGCTTGAGCGCAGTGGACAGGTGCTGGGCCGAGTCGCTGCCGTGTTCTTCAACCAGACGTCCAGCGACTCTAACGAGTTCACCAACGCGCTGGAGGAGGAACTCGCCCCCCGCCTCGCGGCCCACGGCGACGCCATCCGCCTCGACCCGGCACTCTATTCACGCATCAGCACCCTGCACGAACAGCGCGGCTCCCTCGGCCTGGGCGACGAGGCCGACTATCTCGTGGAACGGTACTTCACGGAGTTCACCCTCGCCGGGGCAGGGCTCTCCGTCGAGGACAAGGCCATACTGCGGGAATACAACAGGCGCTTGTCAACGCTCACCACCCGGTTCGAGAAGAACCTGATGGCTGACACGAACGACCTCGCCGTCGTTGTGGACACCCTCGCGGAGCTCGACGGGCTCGCGGCCGGCGAGATCTCCGCCGCGGCGCAGGCGGCCACGGAACGCGGACTCGACGGCAAGTACCTGCTCACGCTTGTGCTGCCCACCTCTCACCCCTACCTCGCGGATCTGACCGACCGCGATGTGCGCGAACGTTTGCTGGCCGCGTCACGTGCCCGCGGTATCCGTGGTGGCGCCAACGACAACCGTGCCCTCGTGATCGAGATCACCCACGTGCGCGCGTTGCGAGCTCGTCTGCTCGGCTTTGCCAGCCATGCGGCCTACGTCACCGCCGACGAGACGGCAAAGACTCCGGAAGCCGTTGCCGATATGCTCGGCCGGCTGGCTCCCGCCGCCGCCAGGAACGCCCGTGCCGAGCAGGCTGACCTGCAGGCGGCACTCAGCGAGGACGGTGCGTCGTTCGAACTGGCCGCCTGGGACTGGGCCTTCTACACCGAGAAGGTTCGCCAGCAGAAGTTCGACGTGGACACCGCCGCAATGCGCCCGTATTTCGAACTCGAAACCGTACTGCGCAACGGGGTGTTCTTTGCGGCCGAGAAACTCTACGGGGTGACCTTCACCGAACGCCCGGACCTCAGCGGCTGGCATGCGGAGTCCCGCGTCTTCGAGGTCACGAATGAAGATGGGTCCCCAGCGGGGCTCTACATCGGTGATTTCTACACCCGTGACTCGAAGCGCGGCGGGGCATGGATGAACCCCCTCATTTCGCAGTCGACCCTCCTCGGCACCCCCACGGTCGTCTGCAACAACCTCAACGTCGCGAAACCGGCCCCGGGTCAGGCCACGCTCTTGAGTTTCGACCAGGTCACCACACTCTTCCACGAGTTCGGTCACGCGCTGCACGGGCTCTTCGCGCAGGTCACCTACCCCAAGTTCTCCGGCACCAATGTGTACCGTGACTTTGTGGAGTTTCCGAGTCAGGTCAACGAAATGTGGATGCTGTGGCCGGAAGTCCTCGGTAACTTTGCCCGGCACCACGAAACGGGTGCGCCGATGCCGCAGCACCTCGTCGACCGCATAAAGGCATCCGCGACGTTCAACGAGGGCTTCTCCACGAGTGAATACCTCGCCGCCGCCCTGCTCGACCAGGCGTGGCACCGGATCGATTCCGACACTGTCGTCACCAATGTCGCCGAGTTTGAGGCCGCGGCGCTCTCAGCGGTAGGACTGGACAATCCCGTCGTGCCCACACGATACGCCAGCACCTACTTCGCCCACACGTTCGCGGGAGGATACGACGCCGGCTACTACTCCTACATCTGGAGCGAAGTGCTCGATGCAGACACGGTCGACTGGTTCACGGAGAACGGCGGCCTGACGCGCGGCAACGGGGACCGCTTCCGGGACCGCCTGCTCGGCGTGGGCGGCAGCAAGGACCCGCTTGAGGCCTACGTGGACTGGCGCGGTCGACCGGCCGGCATCGAGCCCCTGCTGGAGCGCCGCGGCCTCACCTAGCCCGAACGATGGCGCCCGCTCGGGTCTGGCCTGCTCCGGTATGGCCCGCTCCGGTATGGCCCGCTCCGGGGCGGAGGGTCAGGCAGACTTGTCTTCGCGTTGGTCGGAGTGCAGCACCATCGTGGGGGCCGCGTTGTTCAGCACGGAATCACGGGTGATGATGACCTTGGCCACGTCTTCGCTCGAGGGGACCTCGAACATGATCGGTCCGAGGACTTCTTCCATGATGGCGCGCAGACCACGCGCACCGGTCTTGCGCAGGACGGCGAGGTCCGCAATGGCTTCCAGGGCGGGCTGCTCAAATTCCAGCTCGACACCGTCGAGCTGGAACATGCGCTGGTATTGCCGCACGAGGGCGTTCCTGGGCACGGTCAGGATCTGCATGAGAGCCACCTGGTCGAGCTGGGTGACGGTTGTCACGACCGGGAGGCGGCCGATGAACTCGGGGATCAAACCGAATTTGTGAAGGTCTTCGGGCAGAACCTCGCCGAACAGGTTGATGTCGTCGCCCTTGATGTGCAGGGGGGCGCCGAAACCGATGCCTTTCTTGCCGGCACGGGACGAGATGATTTCTTCGAGTCCGGCGAAGGCGCCGGCAACGATGAACAGCACGTTTGTCGTGTCGACCTGAATGAATTCCTGGTGCGGGTGTTTGCGGCCCCCCTGCGGCGGAACGGATGCGACGGTGCCCTCGAGGATCTTGAGCAGCGCCTGCTGCACTCCCTCTCCAGAGACGTCGCGGGTGATGGAGGGGTTCTCCGCCTTGCGCGCGATCTTGTCGATCTCGTCGATGTAGATGATGCCGGTCTCGGCGCGTTTCACGTCGTAGTCGGCGGCTTGAAGCAGCTTCAGCAGAATGTTCTCAACGTCTTCACCGACGTATCCGGCCTCGGTGAGGGCCGTGGCATCCGCCACAGCGAAGGGAACGTTGAGCTTCTTCGCGAGGGTCTGGGCCAGGTACGTCTTGCCGCACCCGGTTGGGCCGATCAGCAGGATGTTGGACTTTGCGATTTCGACGTCGTCGTGAATCGCGTCGGCTGCGGCGAGAGTGGCGCGGGACCGAACGCGCTTGTAGTGGTTGTAGACGGCAACGGCAAGGGCGCGCTTGGCGGGCTCCTGGCCGATGACGTATTCCTCGAGAAAGCCGAAGATCTCCTTGGGCTTGGGAAGGTCGAATTCGCTCGTACCTTCTTCGGCGCCGGCTTCAGCGAGGCGTTCCTCGATTATTTCGTTGCACAATTCGACGCATTCGTCGCAAATGTACACGCCGGGACCCGCTATGAGCTGCTGCACCTGCTTCTGGCTCTTTCCGCAGAAGGAGCATTTGAGCAGGTCGGCGCTTTCGCCTATTCGGGCCATCGGTCAGCCTCCTCCATCGGTATCACTGCCATCGAGCCTAGCCTGTGCCCGCGACACTTGCGCGCAAGCTGGCACTTGCGAAACGGCGCGTCCCCCGAAGGATGACGCGCCGTGCGCAGTGTCGTGCGTGTATCCGTGGCTGGCGGTTACTTGACCAACATCGGAAGGTTCTTGCGGCTGGTCAGGACCTGGTCGATCAGACCGTACTCCAGCGCATCCGCCGCGCTCATGATCTTGTCGCGGTCGATGTCCTTGTTGACCTGTTCCACGGACCGGTTGGAGTGGTGGGACAGGGTCTCCTCCAGCCAGACGCGCATGCGCAGGATCTCGGCCGCCTGGATCTCGATGTCCGACGCCTGGCCTCCACCCTGTCCGCCAACCGAGGGCTGGTGGATGAGGATACGGGCGTTCGGCAGGGCGAGGCGCTTGCCGGCGGTGCCACCGGCGAGGAGCACTGCCGCGGCCGACGCCGCCTGGCCGAGACACACGGTCATCACGTGCGGACGAATGTACTGCATCGTGTCGTAGATCGCCGTCATCGCGGTGAATGATCCACCGGGAGAGTTGATGTACATCGTGATGTCGCGGTCAGGGTCCTGGCTCTCGAGAACGAGAAGCTGGGCCATGACGTCATCAGCGGATGCGTCGTCAACCTGCACGCCGAGGAAGATGATGCGGTCCTCGAACAGCTTCGCGTACGGGTCCTGGCGCTTGTAGCCGTAGGCCGTGCGCTCCTCGAACGTGGGCAGGATGTAGCGGGAGTCGGGCATGTTCTTGGCCGAACCGCCCATCGAGCTGTAGGCCGTTCCACCGAATGTGGGGATGCTCATGATTACTTTCCTGTTCCTTCGGTGGACTACTTGGTGGCTTCGGGATCCGTGCCGCCGCCGCCGGTGACATCCGAAGCGGATGCACGGAGGTGGTCGACGAAGCCGTATTCGACGGCTTCCTGGGCGCTGAACCAGTTGTCACGGTCACCATCGGCATTGATCTGCTCGGGGGTCTTACCGGTCTGGGCGGCCGTGATCTCGGACAGGCGCTGCTTCATGTCGAGGATGAGCCGAGCCTGGGTCTGGATATCGGCGGCGGTGCCGCCGAATCCACCGGATGGCTGGTGCAACAGCACCCGGGCGTTGGGGGTGATGTAGCGCTTACCCTTGGTGCCGCTCGTGAGCAGGAACTGCCCCATCGAGGCGGCCATGCCGATACCCACGGTCACGATGTCGTTGGGAACAAACTGCATGGTGTCGTAGATCGCCATACCGGCCGTGATGGAACCACCGGGCGAGTTGATGTAGAGGAAGATGTCGCGCTTCGAGTCCTCGGCTGCAAGCAGCAAGATCTTGGCGCAGATCTCGTTGGCATTCTCGTCCCGGACCTCTGATCCGAGCCAGATGATGCGGTCCTTCAGCAGTCGGTCAAAAACACCGGTGTTGGGTGTCGGGTCGGCCATATCGTGCTCCGTTTCGTTGTCGCTTCTCCATAAAGGTATCTGAGCACGCACGCCAAAATGACCGTGTTCGCCCTCGGCAGATTGATCGGGGCACTCCCCCGCCCGCCACCGTCGAAAAAGGGGCGTGGAACGGGCGGGAGCGAGTGCGGAAAGCCAAAAAGGGCCGGATGTCGTGAGACATCCGGCCCTTGGGGCGCACTACGCGCCGGTGGTGCTAGTGGAACCAGTGCTACTTGGCAGCGTCCTCGGCGGGGGCGTCAACGGCGTCGGCCGCGTCTTCCCTCGTCTCGGCTTCGCCAGCGTCGGCGATGACCGGCGCAGTGAACTCCGCGAGGTCGACGGGCTTGCCGTTGGAGTCGACGACCTCGGCCTGGCCGAGGGCAATCGCGAGCGCCTTGTTACGGGCGACCTCGGCCACCATCGACGGGATCTGACCGTTGGTGTTGAGCGTCTGCACGAACTCGCTCGGGTCCATGCCGTACTGGCTGGCGCCCTGAATGAGGTACTGCGTGAGCTCGTCCTGGCTGACCTTGACCTGCTCGGCTTCGGCGATCGTGTCGAGCAGAATCTGCTGACGGAACGTCTTCTCGCTCGCCTCGGTGACCTCGGCGCGGTGGGTGTCGTCTTCGAGGCGGCTTTCACCCTCAAGGTGACGGTTCACCTCGTCCTCGATGATCGCGGAGGGAAGCGGAACCTCAACGGATGCGAGGAGGGTCTCGATCAGACGCTCGCGCGCCTGGCCGCCCTGTCCGAACACCTTGGATTTCTCGACCTGGGTCTTGAGGCTCGCGGTGAGCTCGGCCATCGTGTCGAACTCGCTCGCGATCTGCGCGAAGTCGTCGTCGGCGGCAGGAAGCTCGCGCTCCTTGACGGCGATGACGGTGATGGTGATCTCGGCGGTCTGGCCCTCGTGATCTCCACCCATCAGGTCGGAGTTGAAGGTTGTGGTCTCGCCAGCGGTGAGCGAGTCAAGTGCCTCGTCGATGCCGTTGATGAGGTCGCCGGAGCCAACCTCGTAGGAGATGCCTGCCGCAGTGTCGACCTCGACGCCGTCAATGGCGGCAATCAGGTCGATCTGGGCGAAATCGCCCGTCTTGGCGGGACGATCGACGGTGATGAGCGTACCGAAACGGCCGCGCAGCTTGTCGAGTTCTTCGGCAACCTCTTCGTCGGTGATCTCGACGGCGTCAACGGTCAGCTTGAGTCCCTTGTAGGAGGGGATCTCAATCTCGGGGCGAACGTCAACCTCGATGGCGAGCTGAAGGTCTCCGGAGAAGTCCTTGTCGCTCGGCCATTCGAGGATGTCAGCCTCGGGGCGACCGAGCGGGCGAAGCTTGTGCTCTTCGACGGCCGCGCGGTAGAAACCGTCGAGACCCTCGTTGACGGCGCGCTCAAGCACGGCCGACTTACCGACGCGCTGGTCGATGATGGGCGGCGGAACCTTGCCCTTGCGGAAACCGGGGATATTGATGTCCTCGGCAATGTGCCCGTAGGCGTGGGTGATGGCTGGCTTCAGCTCGTCGGGGCTCACCGCGATGGTGAGCTTGGCGCGCGTGGGGCTCAGTTTTTCGACCGTGGACTTCACTCGGGACTCTCCTGTGTATTGAAACGGTGTGCTGCGGGTAATGTCGGGGCGACAGGATTCGAACCTGCGACTTTCCGGCCCCAAACCGGACACTCTGACCAAACTGAGCTACGCCCCGGATCAAATTCAACCCGTAGTGGACAACCGTCTGACGTGTGCAGCAACGCCCGGCGGATTGGCCTCCGTCAGTCTAATGCACGCGATTCGGCAACGAGTGCCCTAACTGGCACCCGGCACCCTGTTTCCTGTACTACGATATTCGAGTGCCCAACAAAACGGGCCTGGGGATGTAGCTCAATGGTAGAGCCTCAGTTTTCCAAACTGATGGCGCGGGTTCGATTCCCGTCATCCCCTCCATTGGAACAATAGGACCGCAGCCCACTGGCTGCGGTCCTATTGTGTTTCCGGCTTCACCACGACGAACTGCCCCATCATGCCCGCGTCTTCATGGGCGAGGAGGTGGCAGTGGTACATGTAGGGAGAGTTCGGGTCGGTATACGGTCCGAACTGCATGATGAGCTCGTACCGCACCCCCGGTTCGAGATAAATGGTGTCTTTCCAGCCCGCGAGCTCCGGTGGCGGCGGCGCGCTTCCCACTCGCAACACCTGGAATTGCACGGCATGAACGTGAAAGTTGTGCGGCATGGGCATCGTGTTCTCCACGGTCCACACCTCGGTGGAATTGGCCTCGACGGTTTCGTCGATGCGTCCCATGTCCATGAGCTTGTTATTAATGTTGTAGCCGTTGAGCACGAAGGAGCGTTTCTGGCTCGCGTCGCTCGCTGAAAGTTTCTGCATCGGTACCAGGGACGACGGCGTGACGGCCTCCGCCGTGAGGGTGCCCGCGGCCCGCAGCTCGAGCACATCGAGGGTGTCCGCGCCCGCGTTCTGCTCGCTGACTGTGGGCTTCAGCCCGAGGTCCGGCGGCGTGGAACGCAGCGTCACGGTCTCCCCCGGAACCATCCTGACCAGCACTTCTGCCCGTTCACCCGGTGACAAGCGGATACCGGTCATCGGTGCAGGGGACCGCAACAGTCCCCCATCGGTGCCGATGAGGTCAAAGGAACGCTCGTCGTTGAACGCGAAGTTGTACACCCGGGACGCCGAGGCGTTCAGCAGGCGCAAGCGCACGACATCCGTTGTCACGTCGAGGAAGGGATCAACGGTTCCGTTCACGAGCATCTGGTCGCCGAGGGGGCCGATGAAGCCGCGCACGTCGGTGACCATCTGCCCGTTCTCGTCGAAACGGCGGTCCTGCACCATGACGGGGATGTCATCTACCCCATACGTGCTGGGCAGGTCGAGCGCCCGCTCCGCATCGTCGTGCAGGATGATCATTCCCGCGAGCCCCATCTCCACCTGGTGCTCGGTCTGCCCGCTCACGTGCGGGTGGTACCAGAGCGTCGAGGCGGGTTGGTCGATGGTCCAGTCCGGGTGCCAGCTCGCATCGGGCGCCAGGAGCTGGTGCGGGCCGCCGTCCATGCGGGCCGGCAATCGCATGCCGTGCCAGTGCACGGTGGTGGCTTCGGCCAGCGTATTCGTGACGTTCATCTGAACATGCTCGCCGCGGTCCATCACGAGGGTGGGCCCCAGGAAGCCTTGGTCGTAGCCCCAGGTTTCGGTGTCGACACCGGGTGTGAACTGGGTCGTGTCGGCCTGGGCCGTGAGGTCGAACGACCTCGTACCGTCTGCTGCCACGGTGGACGGGGCCAGCGGCGGAATGAGGAGCGGATTCGAGAAGTCCACCGTCCCCACCGTGTTGATGACCCCCGCACCCCGATCGCCGGAGCACCCGGCGAGCGCGATGGTGAGTGCCGCGAGCGCAGCAAGGGCCACCGTGAGGCGGGTGGCGAGGGGGTGGCGGGCACCTGATGAGCGCTGCGGGGTGGAGGTGAGCACGTTCATATAGTCACGGGCGTTCTGGTCTCGGTGAGCTGGGTGGCTTACAGGGTGTTGTGGGTGAACCGGCCGGCGAGCAGCGTCGCGGCCACCGGCATCCGTCGGAGGTCGGAAACGGACGCGACCAGCGGGTCAATCTCGCACACGGCGAGGTCGGCGACGTCCCCAACCTTGATACGGTGTCGCCCGCGAGCGGATGCGGCGAGCGCGGCCTGCCGGGACACGGCCTGCTCGGGGTTCCATGGTGCCCGACCGTGCTTGGTGCGCCCGACCGCGGCCGCCATGCTCACCCAGGGGTCGAGGGGGGCGACGGGCGCGTCCGACCCGAAGGCGAGCGTCGCACCCGCGGCGAGCAGGTCGCCGAGCACGAAGGCCCGCTCGGTACGGCCCGCCCAAAAACGGTCCGCCACGTCGCGATCGTCGAGGGCATGCTCCGGTTGCACGCTCGCGACCACACCGAGCGTCGCGAATCGGTGCACGTCGGTGGGAGTGAGCAGTTGCGCGTGCTCGATGCTTCCGTGGGTGGGCGTTCCCTCTGCCGCCAGCTGTTCGAACGCGTCGAGCGCGAGGCGATTGGCGTGGTCACCGATCGCATGCACGGCCGGGCGGATACCCGCTGCCGCGGCCTGACGCATACGCGCCAGCAGCTCATCGGCCGGAACGTTGAGCACTCCGCGGGAGTGCGGCCCGCTTTCCATGCCGGGGTATTCCGCAAAGCACAGGGCAGTACGGGTATTGAGGGACCCATCCGTGATCACTTTGAACGGGCCGACGGTGAGGAGTCCCTGTGTTCCGGGGATCACCGCGCCGGAGCGCAGCCCCTGTGCCAGCGCACGGCCCAGGTGCTCGCTATACAGGCCGAATTCCACGCGGAGCAGGTCGGCCCCGGCCCCCATGCGGCGCTGCCAGACGTCGAGGTTCCACGCCATCTCCAGGTCGACGATACCCACGACGCCCCGGCTCGCCGCCTGCCGGGCTGCGTCGAGCGCCCAGGCGTCGAGCACGCCGTCCTGGACCGTGTCGATCGCACCCTCGACGGCGAAGGCATCCGCTTCCCGCAGCAGACCGGTGGGGTGACCATCCAGGCCGTGCTCGGCCAGTGCCGCCGAATTCAGCCAACAGCTGTGCAGGTCACCGCTGACCAGCACCACGGAGATTCCCCGAGAGACCGCGTCGAGCACACCGAGGGTGGGCATGTCCGGCCACAGGGCGTCGCGAAAACCGAATCCGATGAGGGTCTCGCCCGGCCGCATCTGACCGGCCCTGGCCGCCACGAGGATCGCGACCGCTGCCGCGCTGTCGGCCGCGGACACGTCAAGGCGGCGGGCGGTCTGCGCCCATTGACTGAAGTGCACGTGATTGTCCCACAGCCCGGGAATCAGCCACCGCTCACCGAGGTCGATCGCCCGGTCCGCCATGGGGTGTGCCTGCCGGGGGCCGATACGACGGATGCTGCCGTCGGCGATCTCGACATCCACGACGTCGTCACTGCCCGGAAGCCCGGCATTGCGCAGCAGCAGGGTCATGCCTGGCACCGCGGGCACCAGTAGAGCTTTCGTGCGGCCATCTCTTCAATGACGATGTGGGTGCCACACACCCGGCAGGGCAGACCCTCGCGCTTGTAGACCCAGTGCCGGTCGGCACGGTTGCGCATGGCGAGATGAAAATCAGCTCGGTCGAGGTCGTCCATGGTCATCATCTGGCCGGTTTCCACACCAATGTGCAGCAGGTGCGCCCAGTCCTGCCAGAGCGCTCGCACGGTTTCGTCGCTGAGCGATTTACCGGGCGCGTGCGGGTTGATGCCCGCCCGGAACAGGAGTTCGGCCCGGTAGACGTTTCCGATTCCGCTCACCACGGACTGGTCCATCAGCAGCTTGCCGATGCTCGTGGGTTTGCGGCGAATCACGCTCGTGAAGCGCTCCTCGGCCTCCGGGCTGTTGTCGAGCTCCGGGTCGGGGCCGAGCCTGGCCATGGACACCATTACCTGGGCCGGGTCGAGCACTTCGCACGCGGTCGGGCCCCGCAGGTCGGCACAGACTGTTTCCGTGAGCAGGCGAACCCGCACCTGACCGATGGGTTCCGGCGGGAACACCTCCAGCTGGTTGAGTTCCTTCTCCTGCTCCGACATGCGCACGCGGGTACGGCGGGGCGCACCGATGCTGTGCAGGGAATTCTCCCCGGCCGTATCCAGGATGGAAGCATCGGGAACCGCATTGAGGTCGGTGCCCCGCTGGTTCGTCTGACCCATCCGCCCGTTTGCCGACGCGATCGTGGCATCGAGGAGCAGGTCACCCGAGAAATCCCACGCCCCGTACAGGCCAAGGTGGATACGCAACCACAGCTCGTGATCGAATTCGAGGAACATCTGCTTGCCCACGGCACGGGCGTCGGTCATGGTGCGCCCATCGAGCACCGCGGCGCCTTCGACGAAGCGCCCCTGCGGCGACGAGAAGCGCACGGGGTGCCCGAGAAAGTTGCGTTGGAACTGCCGCGTGATGCGGTGAACGGAATGACCCTCGGGCACGGCTACTGAACGATGCCCTTGCCAGCGATGGTGCCCGTGGTCTCATATTCGGCCAGCTGCCGGATACGTCGCGCGTGACGTTCCTCGTCGGAGTACGGCTCGGCGATGAACGCGTCGATGAATGCGGTGGCTTCCTCGATGGTGTGCTCCCGCGCGCCGATCGAGATGACGTTGGCATCGTTGTGCTCGCGGGCAAGCCTCGCCGTGCTGAGGTTCCACACGAGCGCGGCGCGGGCACCGGTGACCTTGTTTGCGGCCATCTGCTCGCCATTGCCCGAACCACCGAAGACCAGCCCGAGGGCGTCGATTCCCTGCTCGCGATCGTTGACGACGGCTTGCGTCGCATTGATGCAGAACGCGGGGTAGTCGTCGAGGGGATCATAAGCGGTTGGACCGTGGTCGACCACCTCATGGCCGAGGCCTCGCAGGTGCTTGATCAGGTGATGACTGAGGTCGAGACCGGCGTGGTCAGTGGCGATATGAATGCGCATATGAGCAGTCTATTTAGCCGCGGAGGCCGCGGAGTGCGATACGTCGAAGTTGGGGTCTCTCGTGCGGCTGCGCTTGAGTTCGAAGAAGCCGTCATAGCTTGCGGCGGCAACCACCCCGTCCCAGAGTGCGAGGGCCTGGTCGCCCATGGGCGCCGGCGAGACGACCGGGCCGAAGAAGGCAACATCATTGATGGCAATCACGGGCGTTCCAACGTCCATGCCCACGCGGTTGATGGCGTCGAAGTGACTCGCACGCATCTGGGTGTCGTACTCGTCGCTGTCGGCGTAAGCCGAGAAACTTGCGGGCAGGCCGACCGCGGCGAGCGCGAGGGCTATGACCTCGTCGGCGTCATTGTTCGCGCCAATATGAATTTCGGCTCCGAGCGCGTCATACAGTGCCTTCACCATCACCTGCCCGTGACGTTCCTCGGCCGCCTGCACCAGTCGGGTGTACTTGAGGGCGCGGGGCAGGAACGCGCGGTATTCCTCGCTGAGGTCCTGGTCCTCGTTCAGTACGGCGAGGCTCATGACCCGCCATTCGACGTCGAAGTCTCGCGACCTGGCCACCTCATCGACCCACCGGGATGTCATCCAGGCCCAGGGACACGCGGGATCAAACCAGAACTTCAGGGAATCAGTCATGCCTTCAGCTTATATTCACCGGCCCGGCGCTCCCCCTGAATACGCCTGACTGCGGATGCCGTGTGCCCCCGGGTGCGCCGCATCCGTTGTCTGCGCGGGTCTGACACACGCCGACATAGAATTGTCTGATGATCACCGAGCCTGAACCCGCCGCAGACACCATGACTGCGCCCGCAGACTCCCCCGAGTTCGAGCCTGCCGGCATCGACCCGGTCGAAATGGCCACAACGCTGCGTGTGCTCGCGTCGCTGAGCGACATCGACCCGGAGGATCCCGACTTCGTCACCGTTCGCCAGGCCACCGCAAAAATGTTCAAGTCGGTGAAAATGGCCCGGCGCGGCGAGAAGCGCGCCGCCATCAAAGACGCCGACCGTGAGGTGATCGCGGCGACCGCCACGGGCGCACCCACCCGCATTGATGACGAGACTCGCGGCGCTCAGCTGTCCCTCGGCACGGCCGCCACCTCGGCCGGCGAACTGCTCGTGCCGCGCGCCTGCTATATCTGCAAGCAGAAGTACACCCTCGTCGACGCCTTCTACCACCAGCTGTGCCCGAGCTGCGCGCTGATGAGCCATGCCAAACGCGATGCCCGCACCGACCTCACCGGCAAGCGCGCCCTGCTCACCGGCGGCCGCGCCAAGATCGGCATGTACATCGCCTTGCGCCTGCTGCGTGACGGCGCCCACACGACGGTGACCACGCGTTTTCCGCGCGACGCCGTGCGTCGTTTCGCGGCCATGCCGGATTCGAACGACTGGTTGCACCGCCTGCGGATCGTGGGCATCGACCTGCGCGACCCGGCGCAGGTGATCGCGCTCGCCGACTCGGTGGCTGCCGCCGGGCCCCTCGACATCCTGATCAACAACGCCGCGCAGACCGTGCGCCGCTCCACGGGCTCCTACTCCCCACTTGTTGACGCCGAGGATTCGCCCCTGCCCGACGGTCCCCTACCGGAAATCGTCTCCTTCGGGCACACGAACGATGCCCACCCGCTCGCGCTCGCGGCATCGGTCTCCGGCCATCCGCTCCTCGCCCCGACCGCGGGGTCCGGTGCACTCACCGCGGAGGACCTCACCCGGCTCGCCCTGACACCCGGTTCCTCATCGCTGGAGCGCCTCGCAGCCGGCACGGCCATCGACGCCGGCGGGCTGGTTCCCGACCTGCACTCGCGTAACAGTTGGACCGCGAATGTGCAGGACGTCGACCCGCTCGAGATGCTCGAGGTGCAACTGTGCAATACGACGGCACCGTTCCTGCTCGTGAGCCGCCTGCGCACCTCACTCGCGGCATCCGCGGCCCGGCGCACCTACATCGTGAACGTGTCGGCCATGGAGGGCGTGTTCGGCCGCGGGTACAAGGGGCCGGGACACCCGCACACGAACATGGCCAAGGCCGCGCTCAATATGCTCACCCGCACGAGTGCGAAGGAGATGCTTGACGACGGCATTCTCATGACGAGCGTTGACACCGGGTGGATCACCGACGAACGACCGCACCCCACCAAGATTCGTCTCGCCGAAGAGGGCTTCCACGCTCCGCTCGATCTCGTGGATGGCGCCGCCCGGGTCTACGACCCCATCGTGCGCGGCGAGGCCGGCGAAGACCTGTGCGGCGTCTTCCTCAAGGACTACAAGCCCGGCGCCTGGTAACTTCGGGGGCCGGTCAGCCTCGGCTGCATTATCCGAGCCAGTGCAGGGAGCGCCCGTGCGGCTGGGTGAACGCGATCGGCGTGCCGTCGAGGGCGAGTACAAAATCGGATGACGCGGTGGGCGTCGCCGAGAGGCGCTCGAGCACCCCGGGGACCACACCGCGGCCCTCGTTGGCAAGCCAGCGGACGGGCAGAGTGGCCAGTTGATTCTTCAGCCGACCTCGTGCCTGACCATCGAGGTAGAGAAGCACCGCGGTGTGGAACACGACGATCGTGGCTCCCTCCGGCGCTCGCGCCACGAGGGCGGCGAGCTGCTCGTTGAGGTCGCCGCGTACGATCTCCACCGCCGGCTGGCGCGCCACAGCGATGGCCGCCCGCAGGCGTGCCCGGCGGTCATCGTGCTCCGGCCAGATCAGGGCCTCGAGCCAGTTCATGTCGGAGGCCGAGTTCACGTCGAGCGGATTGAGGTCGATGCCCGCGCGCCACACCACCTCCGGCATCTGCTCGGGAATCGGCGCGGGGCCGGAGACGGCACAGTCCAGTAGGACGGGGCTCGGCCCCGTGGCGGGGTGCAGTATCCGTTCGTGCCCGTCGTCGGTGACATACCGGTAGCTGTAGCGATCGGGGTGCAGGCAGAGACCGGCGGATGCCCCCACCTCGATGAGCGCCAGCGGCCCGCGGAGGGATGCGAGAGCCGGCAGCAGCGTCGCGCAGCGCCCGGCCTCGTTGGTCTGCGTGGAGTGCGTGCGGCAGACGGCCTCCACCTCCGGCCAGTGCGCGGGCAGCCACCGTGCAAAGTCGACGTAGGGGCCGGCCGTCGCGCCGCAGAACCGGGCCGCGCTGAAGACCAGGTTCGGCTGCCGCTTCACCGCGGGAAGCCGGTCGATCAGCGCCACCATCGCGGGATCGTGGGCGATGCCGCTGGCCCACTCCTCGTAGCAAGCGCTGAGGCCCCTCGCCTCACTCTCGGCGAACTCGCGGTAACGATCGGGCGTGGACGCCCGGCGATCGGTGCTCCTTCTCATGCCACCAGCGTAATGACGGATAGTGTGGATATTCATGTGCACTGGCACCAGAAGCGCTGCCACATGCTCACTGGTCGTGAAACCGAATTGGAGAAGCTGTTGCCTGGAGAAAACCTCACCCGCGTCGAAGCCCAGGAGCGCGCCGCGCTGGTCAGTGTTCACCGTTACGACGTGACCCTCGACCTCACGACCGGCCCGGAACTTTTTGCCAGCACCACCACGGTCCGGTTCGCGGCCGCAGCGGGAGCATCCACCTTCATTGACGCCATCACGCGCACGGTGCACAGTGTCACGCTCAACGGCGTGGCCCTTGACCCGGCCGTCGTGAGCGACGGCATCCGCATTCAGCTGGGCGATCTCGCCGCCGAGAACGAGCTCACGGTTGTCGCCGACGCCGTCTACACGAACACCGGTGAGGGCCTGCACCGCTTCGTCGACCCGGTTGACAACGAGGTCTACCTCTACAGCCAGTTCGAGGTCCCCGACTCCCGTCGCATGTTCGCCGTCTTTGAGCAGCCGAACCTCAAGGCCACCTTCGCGTTCACCGTCACCGCACCCAGCGCATGGCAGGTGGTCTCCAACTCCACCACCCCGGAACCCACGGACGCCGGAAACGGCAACGCCACCTGGGCCTTCGCGCCCACGCACACCATTTCGAGCTACATCACGGCCCTTGTTGCCGGCCCGTACGCCGTGGTGCGCAGCGAACTCACCTCAAGCGACGGTCGCATCATCCCGCTCGGCATCTTCAGCCGCAGGAGCCTCTCCGAGTACCTGGATGCCGATTACATCGTTGAGAAGACCACGCAGGGCTTCGCGTACTTCGAGGAAAAATTCGGTTTCCCGTACCCCTTCGACAAGTACGACCAGCTGTTCGTGCCGGAGTTCAACGCCGGTGCCATGGAGAACGCCGGCGCTGTCACGTTCACCGAGACGTACATCTTCCGCTCCAAGGTCACCGACGCCATCAAGGAACGTCGCGTCGTCACGATCCTGCACGAGCTTGCCCACATGTGGTTCGGCGACCTCGTCACCATGACGTGGTGGAACGACCTGTGGCTCAACGAGAGCTTCGCCGAGTGGGCATCGACAATCGCCACCGCCGAGGCGACCGAGTGGCACGAGGCCTGGACCACTTTTGCCGTCATGGAAAAGAGCTGGGCCTACAAGCAGGACCAGCTCCCCTCGACGCACCCCGTGGTTGCCACGATCCGCGACCTCGATGACGTCCAGGTGAACTTCGACGGCATCACCTACGCCAAGGGCGGCTCCGTGCTCAAACAGCTCGCCGCCTGGGTGGGCATTGACGCTTTCTTTGCCGGCGTCGGCTCGTACTTCCAGAAGCACCAGTGGGGCAACACCGAGCTGCGCGACCTGCTCGTCGAGCTTGAGGCCTCGAGCGGCCGCGACCTCACCGAGTGGGCACAGTTGTGGCTGGAGACCGCGGGGGTCAACACCCTGCGCCCCGAGATCGCCGTCGACGCCGAGGGAACGATCACGAGCTTCGCCGTGCTGCAGACCGCAGCGGCCGACTACCCGACGATTCGACCGCACCGGCTCGCGATCGGCTTCTACAACCTCGATGCCTCGTCCAGGCTCGTGCGCACCGACCGTTTCGAACTCGACGTCGACGGTACGCGAACGGATGTTGCCGAGCTCGTTGGGAGGGCTCGCCCCGACCTCGTTCTGCTCAACGACGACGACCTGACCTACGCCAAGGTGCGCCTCGACGAGGCTTCCCAGGTTGTGGCGCTTGAACACCTCGCCGCCATCGAGAGCCCGCTGGCTCGGGCCATCGTGTGGGGCTCGGTCTGGGACTCCACCCGCGACGCCGAGACCAGCGCACACGACTTCGTGCGCCTCGTGCTGGGCAACGTCGCGACCGAAACCGAGTCGACAACCCTGCGCACCGTTGTGGGCCAGCTTGTGCTCACCGCCTCCTCCTACGTGGCGAAAGCGCACCGCACCGCCGTGGTGACCGAGGTCTCCGATTCCCTGTGGGCTCTCGCGGAGGGCGCCGCGGCCGGAAGCGACGCCCAGTTCCAGTTCGTGAAGTTCTTTGCGTCCGTCGCCAAAACCGATCAGCAACTCGCGCACATCGCCGGCCTGCGTTCGGGCACCGAAACACTGCCCGAACTCACGATTGACACCGACCTGTCCTGGGAGCTCCTCATCGCGCTCGTGGCCGGTGGCCAGGCTGCTGCCGCAGACATTGATGCGGCCCTCGCGAACGACAACACGGCGACGGGTGCCCAGTCCGCCGCTCTCGCCCGGGCAGCGATTCCCACCGCGGAAGCCAAGCTCGCGGCCTGGTCATCGCTGATCGACGTGGACACTGCCGCGACAACGATCGTGCGCACGACGGCCGCCGGATTCCTCCGCGTGAACGACCCGGCGCTGCTGGCGCCGTTCGCGGCGAAGTACTTCGACATGCTGCAGTCGGTGTGGGCGGCACGCAGCTTCTCGATCGGGGAGAAACTCGTGATCGGTCTCTACCCCTCGCCGCTCAACAACCAGGCTCTCGCCGATGCGACGCGCACCTGGCTTGACGCGAATGCCGAACCGGCGGCTCTGCGACGCCTCGTCGTGGAGAACCTCGCCGGTGTGGAGCGTTCGCTCGCCGTACAGGCTCGCGACGCCCAGTAGCGCCGCCACACCACCAGCTCCGTCGTGGTTCACGCCGGGGCGGAGCTGTTTAACCGCCAGTCTGCGTCGTTATGTCGTGGACGGGCAATCGGCTGAGGCTGCACGGCACTCAGGGTTGGCTCCGGCCGGCTGCGTAGACTGAAATCAATATGGATAAATTCTGGGCCAGTGTGGCCAATTTCCTTGCCAGTGAGATCTGGACCAACACCTGGCACAACCTGTTGCAGATCCTGGCCATCATCGTCGTCGCCTTCGCCGTGCGCTGGGTTCTCCAGTTCGTGATCCGTCGTGTCGTTCAGCAGATCGTCTCCGGCGTGAAGAAGACACAGAAGGTTGATGACACCCAGGCCCTCAGCGTCTCCCCGCTCGCCGCCGTGCGGGTCGTGCAGCGCTCCCGCACCTTGGGGTCCGTGCTCGCCAACATCGTCAACGTGTTCATTCTGATCACAGCAACCCTGATGATCGTGCAGACCCTGAACGAGAACATTCTCGGATCCTTCGCCCTGCTCACCGCCGCGATCGGTGCCGGCCTGGGTTTCGGCGCGCAGAACATCGTCAAGGACATTTTGAACGGCCTGTTCATGGTCGTGGAGGACCAGATCGGCGTGGGCGACATCGTTGACGTGGGGTTCGCCTCCGGCGTGGTCGAGAACGTCGGAATTCGCATCACCCAGGTTCGCGACATCGACGGCACGCTGTGGTTCGTGCGCAACGGTGAGATCCTCCGAGTGGGCAACATGTCACAGGGCTGGGCCCGGGTCATCATCGACCTCGCCATTCCGTACACCTCCGACGTGGAGGCCGTGCAGGCCGAACTCCTGCGCGTGGCCACCGCACTCGCGTCAAGCCGCAAGTGGCGTGCCTTCATTCTGGAGAAGCCGGAGATCTGGGGCCTTGAATCCATCACCGCCGAGGCCCTGGTGACCAGGCTTGCGGTGAAGACCCGGGTCGCGGTCAAGTGGGACTTCGCCCGCGACCTGCGCCTGCACCTGAAGAAGGCCCTTGACGGTGTTGGCGTGTCGCTCACCCCGCTGAACAGCGTGGTCATGACCGGACCGGACGGCACTCTCGGAGGCACCGATATGCTCGAGGCATCGACGGTCGACGCCGCCGAGGAAGCAGCCGCTGCCGTTCCCGATGCCGTCGCCGACGCACGCACGTCACCCGTCCCCGTGAAGCGCGCGCCCCGCGTGCCGCGCAAACCGAAACCCAAGGCGACAGAAGCCCCAACGGCCGGCCCGGTGACGCCGGCCGTCACTGCGCCCGTGAAGGCGCCAGACAAGCCCAGTCCCACAACTCACACCGCACCAGACCCGGAGATCCGCGATGACGAATGAACCAGCCGGCGTACACCTTCGTAACGGCGAAAACGGTGCTGCCGTGATACCCACCTTCTACGACGAGGTCGGCGGACGTGCCTTCTTCGAGAAGCTCGTTCACGAGTTCTATCGCGGAGTCGCCACGGACCCGGTACTGAAGCCGATGTACCCCGAAGAAGACCTGGGGCCCGCCGAAGAGCGCCTCGTCATGTTTCTCGAGCAGTTCTGGGGCGGCCCCGGTACGTACAGTGAGCAGCGTGGACACCCGCGGCTGCGCCAGCGCCATCACGGCTTCAAGGTCAATCCGGATGCCCGTGACCGGTGGCTCGGTCATATGAAGGTCGCCGTTGACTCGTGCGATCTTCCGCCTCTGCAGCGCGAAACCCTCTGGGATTACCTCGACCGGGCCGCGCACGCCATGGTCAACACCTTCGACGAGTAGGTCCTGCCGCACAGGTCCCGCACGACAACCGGCTCATCATCCCCGCGGGGACGATGAGCCGGTTGTCGTGGATGCCGCGGTTCAGCTCTCGCGGGCCAGCACGTCTCCGATGACCTGCAGGCCCTCGATCAGCAGCTCGTCGGGAATGCTCAGCGGCGGCAGGAAACGGATCACGTTGCCGTAGGTTCCGCAGCCGAGCAGGATCACGCCCGCCGCGTGCGCGGCGGCGATCACCCGGCCGGTGAGGGCGGCATCCGGTTCGTTGGTGGCCGCGTCGACGAGCTCGATCGCCATCATGGCGCCGCGTCCGCGTACCTCCGCGATGCGCGGGTCGGCGGCGGCGAGAGCGCCCAGGTGATCACCCATGAGGCGGCCGATAGCTGCGGCCCGTTCCACCAGGTGGTCAGCTTCGTACGTTTCGATGGTGGCGAGCGCCGCGGCGCACGCGAGCGGGTTGCCTCCGTAGGTGCCGCCGAGGCCGCCGGCGTGCGGGGAATCCATGATGTCGGCCCGGCCGGTGACCGCCGAGAGCGGCAGTCCGCCGGCGATACCCTTGGCGGTGCAGATCAGGTCGGGCACGATGCCCTCGTGCTCACTCGCGAACATGTGACCGGTACGGGCGAACCCGGTCTGAATCTCGTCGGCGATGAACACGACGTTGTTGGCCCGGCACCACTCGACCAGGGTCGCCAGGTACCCGGGCGCCGGCACGATGAATCCGCCCTCACCCTGGATGGGCTCGATGATGACGGCGGCAATGTTCTCGGCGCCGATCTGCTTCTCGATCTGCAGGATGGCTCGGCGTGCGGCCACGACGCCGTCCAGGCCGCCGTCACGCAGGGGGTAGGACATGGGGGCGCGGTAGACCTCGGGCGCGAAGGGCCCGAATCCGTTCTTGTACGGCTGGTTCTTGGCCGTCATCCCCATGGTGAGGTTGGTGCGGCCGTGATACGCGTGGTCAAAGGCGACGACGGCCTGTTTGCGCGTGAAATGCCTGGCGATCTTGATCGCGTTCTCCACGGCTTCGGCCCCGGAGTTGAACAGCGCGGTGCGCTTCTCGTGATCACCGGGGGTGAGCCGGTTCAGTGCCTCGGCGACCTCAATGTAGGAGTCGTAGGGAGCGACGGTGAAGCAGGTGTGGGTGAACTGGCCGAGCTGGGCGGCGACGGCCTCAACGACGCGGGGGGCGCTGTTGCCCACCCCTGTGACCGCGATGCCAGAGCCGAGGTCGATGAGCGAGTTGTCGTCAGCGTCGACGAGCACGCCGCCGCCGGCCGCCACGACATAGACCGGAAGAGTGACCCCCACCCCGGCAGAGACCGCCTGCGCCTTGCGTGCGTGCAGGGCCTGCGACTTCGGGCCCGGGATGCTCGTTACCAGGCGACGCTCCTGTGGAAGGCTCGGGCCGCCGAGCGGCACGGTGGACGTGGTGGGGGTTTCGACGAGGGTCATGGCGGCTCCAGTTCTGCGACACAGGTGCATCGCCGCGCTTAGTCGACGATGCCAATTGCGTAATGCTAAGCAGTGAACCCCCCACCCGGTGCTGCCAGTGTGTATACCATTACACCAGCGTTTCGCCGCCCTGTACACTCGGTGGATGTCCTCATCCGTGGCCCCGCAGCTGCTGCCCCCGCTGCGCCGGCTGCTCGCCGACCCCAGCCTGCACCTGCGACTCCTGACCGTGGAGAGCGACCTCCCCGCCGGGGCGCTTGACCAGCCCGTCGACTGGGTGCACAGCTCCGACCTGCCCGACCCCACCCCGTTCCTCTCCGCCGGTCAGATGCTGCTCACCACCGGCCGCCAATTCGCCGTCGACACGGCTGCGGATGCCCTGTACCCGGAATACGTGGCCCGGCTGGCCTCCCGTGGCATCGCCTGCCTCGGCTTCGGCACCGAGATCGTCCGCGACGGCACGCCGGATGCGCTCGTCGCCGCCTGCCTGGCCAGGGGCATCCCTCTGGTCGAGGTCCCGTACGGCACCCCATTCATTGCCGTGGCCCGCGCCGCCGGAGAGCTCATCGCCGAGCTCCGCTTCGCCAGGGACACCTGGACGCTGGCCGCCCAACGGGCCATCTCTCTCGCTGCGCTCCGGCCCGACGGCCTCAGCGCCACCCTGAGCGAGCTGTCCCGCCAGCTCGGCCACTGGGTCGCCCTGTTCGACCCACGCGGGGAACTCGACCGGGTCTTCCCCCGAGACGCGTTCAGCGGTGCCTCCGCCTCCCGAGATTCCCTTGACCGCGCCCGGAACGAGGCCGAGCGGATGCTCCGCCGCGGCCAGCGCGCCAGCCTCACCGTTAATGACGGAGGCGAGACGCTCAACCTGCAGACCCTCGGACGCCGTGATCAGTTGCGCGGCGTGCTCGCGCTCGGCGGTCGGACCGAGCTCGACCCGGCCAGCCAGGAGGTCGTGACGAGCGTGATCGCGCTCGCCGGCCTCTCCCTGGAGCAGAACACCGCCCTCGGTCGCGCCCGCAACCGCCTCCGGTCCGGACTCCTGCAGGCTCTGCTCGGCGGGCAGGTCGAACTGGTACGTGCGATCTCAACCGACCTCTGGGGAGCATTCCCCCTGGAGCCGGTGCGGGTCGCCGTGACGAATCCTCCCCCGGAACGCCTGGACACCATCACCGAGTTTCTCGAGCTTCGGGCGGAGGAAGGCGGCGGGTATCTCTTCTACGCGCGGCTGGGCAACAGTGTCGTCGCGCTCGTCGACTCCACCACCGGCCCCCTGCTCGACGAGCTGGTCGGGTTCGGCTTGCATGTGGGCCTCTCCGACCCGGTTGAGTGCCGAGCATTGCCCCGGGCACTCGAGCAGGCCCGCCAGGCCCTGGACCGCTCACACCAGGGCGAACCGGGGATCACCGCCTTCGACGTGATCTCTCGTCAGGGCGTGCTCGCGTTCCTCGCGACCACGAACGCTGCCGAGGTGGGCCGGGCGGCCCTGCAACCGCTGTCCGCGCACGACGCAGAGCACGGCACGGCGCTCCTGGTGACCCTGCGAACGTGGCTCGAATGCAACGGTCAATTCGGTCCCGCCGCGATGGCGCTCGGGGTACACCGGCACACCGTGCGCAACCGGATCGGCCAGGCCGAAGCGCTGCTCGGCCGCGATCTCGGCAGCTTCCACGAGCGTGCGGACATGTGGGCCGCCCTGCTGACCACCCAGGGCATGCCGGCCTCGTAGCTCGTCGCCTGCGGCGGCCCGGTCTCAGCGTTTGCGGCGCACGAGCACATGGCCGCGGCTGGTGGTGAGGCGGATCCACGGACCCGCCTCCAGGAGTCGAACCGGTTCGTCGCCGAGGAAGCCGAGGCTGACCGCTGCGAAGGCCGCTCCCGCCGGAACCGTGTCGACGCCGTCGACCGGGCGACCCCAGATCTCGGCTCGCACCCGCTCAACGATCTGCTCGCCGATGCCCGTGGGAAGGGCCGCCGCGACCTCGTCGATTCCGGTGCTGGCGGCACTCCGCAGCACCGCGGCATCCACTTCGCCCATCGCAGCCCAGCCGCTCGTGGGCGGTGAGATGCCGGCCCAGGTCGCGGTGCCGGCCTCGATCGGCAGCGGAACCACCACGGGTGTCTCCGACGCGGGGTTTTCGGTCTGCAGGCGCGCGATGCGTTCGAGCAGGCCCCGCACCGGTACGACAAGGTCGAAGTCGCCGGGCGTCGTCAGCGCGTAGGTGCGCAGCCCGAGCACGGTGGAGCTCGTGTCCAGCAAACCCCGCGGGTAGAGGATGCCGGTGTACACGGCAAGCACACTGCCGGACGCGATGACGCGCACGCTGCCGCCCTGAACACGAGCGGCACGCGCGAGGTAGACCTGGAGGTCACCGAGGGAAAGGGAATCTGTAAGAGAAAATGACTGGCTCATCTGCTTCTAAACTACCAAGGTCCCCATTCCTTTCCTACCGCCTCGCGGCGTTCGCCTGAGGAGGCCCCCTTGCAACAGCCCATGGAAGGCCTGCTGGCCGCCCTCGACCTCACGGACACCGGCGCCCGCACCAACGAAGACATCTTCACCGGACCGTCACAGTGGATGCCCCTCGGCCGCGTATTCGGTGGCCAAGTTCTGGCCCAGTCACTCGTGGCGGCCATGCGCACCGTTCCCGATGACCGGCACGTGCACTCCATGCACGGGTATTTTCTGCGTCCCGGCGACGTGAATCATCCCATCACGTTCTCGGTGGAACGCGTTCACGACGGGCGATCCTTCTCGACCCGCCGCACCCAGTGCTATCAGAATGGCCTGCCGATCCTGTCGATGATCGCGTCGTTCCAGGACGACGATGATGGCCTGGAGCACCACATCGAGATGCCGGCGGACCTGCCGGACCCCGAATCGCTTCCGACCGCGGCGGAAAGCCTGGCGGAGGTCGATCATTCCGTGGCCCGGTACTGGGCAAGCGAGCGCCCCTTCGACATGCGCCACGTGCCGTCGCCCATCTACCTCGCGGTGGACGGGCAACACACCGCAAAGCAGGCGGTGTGGATGAAGTCCCTGGGGCGCCTGCCCGATGACCCCGACCTGCACCGCGCCGCCCTCGCGTATGCGAGTGACTACTCCATCATGGAGCCGGTGCTGCGCCGCCACGGCACCCCGTGGTCGACGCCCGGGCTCAAGGTGGCCAGCCTCGACCATGCAATGTGGTGGCACCGGTTTGGCCGGGTCGACGAGTGGCTGCTCTACGTGCAGGACTCCCCCTCGGCCCAGGGTGGACGAGGACTCTCCACCGGCAGCATCTTCAGCCGCGACGGAGTACTCCTGGCCACGGTGGCCCAGGAGGGTATGATTCGGGTTCCCCGGAACGAGGAGTAACAATTCATCATGACCCCTGCAACGAACCTCAACCAGCATGGCCTGAGCCGTCGTTCCGTGATCGTCTGGGGCGGTGCAGGCGCCGCGGCGGCCGCGGCTGTGGGCCTGGTCGGTTGCAGCACCGGCAGCGGCACCAGCACCAGCACCAGCACCGGCACCAGCACCGGCACCGCACCGAATGACACGTCCAACGAAATCGCCTCGTTGACCGAAATTCCCGTGGGCGGTTCGATCGTCGTCGAGCTGAACGGCAAAAAGATAGTGCTCTCACAGCCCGAATCCGGCACGGTGAAGGCGTTCAGCGCGGTCTGCACACACCAGGGCTGCATCGTGGCCCCCCGGGAGAAGGAACTCGCGTGCCCCTGCCACGGGTCGCGTTTCGATGCCTCAACCGGCGATGTGCTCGAGGGACCCGCCACCCGCGCTCTGCCACCCGTCGCGGTTACCGTGAACGGCACATCCGTCATGTCGTCCTAGCGCCCCGCGCTCCCGAGAACGAGTTCGACTGAGGAGTTACGTGCCGGCCGGTGCTCAGCGGCGGGCGAAGACGATCGGGTCGTAGAGGTACGGCGTCCACGCGGCACGCTCAATCGCGTTGATCCTGCGTGGCCGATCGCTCACCGCGTCGACGAGCACGATCGTGGTGTTCGCCCTGGCGTAGAGAACCGGCGCATCCTCCGTTTCGGGGCCCCACACCTCGTAACACACGTCGAGGCTCGCGCCTCCGAGCTTACCGAGCCACAGGCGCACGTCGACGGGCTGTCGCAGGTACGGCACCGGCAGGAGATACTCGATCTCCTGCCGCGCAATGAGCGTGAGCGTCGCCGCACCGGGGCGGCCGTCGAGCACGGCAGTGCTCGCACCGACCTGGGCCGCGTCATCCGTCACCCAGAACGCCTGGATGCGCGCCTCCTCCAGGAGGCGCAGCATCTCGGCGTTATTGACGTGCCCGTAGGCATCGAGGTCTGACCAACGCAGGCTGATCGGTACGTGCAGCTTCATCGCAGGACCTAGTCGCGGGTCAGCTTGCGGTAGGCGGAACGGTGCGGCTTGGCCGCGTCCGCTCCGAGACGCTCGATCTTGTTCTGCTCATAGGACTCGAAGTTTCCCTCGAACCAGTACCAGTTGGCCGGGTCCTCCTCGGTCCCCTCATAGGAGAGGATGTGGGTTGCCACGCGGTCGAGGAACCACCGGTCGTGTGTGATGACCACAGCGCAACCCGGGAACTCCAGCAAGGCATTTTCGAGCGATCCCAGGGTTTCGACGTCGAGGTCGTTAGTGGGCTCGTCGAGGAGGAGCAGGTTGCCGCCCTGCTTGAGCGTGAGGGCGAGGTTCAGGCGGTTACGCTCACCACCGGAGAGCACACCGGCCTTCTTCTGCTGGTCGGGACCCTTGAAGCCGAAGGTGGAGACGTAGGCGCGGGAAGGAATCTCGGTCTTGCCGACCTGAATGTAGTCCTGGCCGTCAGAGACGACCTCCCACAGCGTCTTGTTCGGGTCGATGCCGCCGCGGTCCTGGTCAACGTAGGAGATATTGACCGTTTCACCGATCTTCAGTTCACCGCCATCAAGCGGTTCCTTGCCCACGATCGTCTTGAACAGGGTGGTCTTACCGACACCGTTGGGGCCGATGATGCCGACGATGCCGTTTCGCGGCAGCGTGAAGCTCAGGTTGTCGATGAGCAGGCGGCCGTCGAAGCCCTTCTGGAGCTTCCTGGCGTCGATCACCTGGGCGCCGAGGCGCGGTCCCACGGGGATCTGGATCTCTTCGAAGTCAAGCTTGCGCGTGCTTTCGGCCGCGGCAGCCATCTCTTCGTAGCGGGCCAGGCGGGCCTTCGACTTGACCTGGCGGCCCTTGGCATTGGAACGCACCCACTCGAGCTCGTCGGCGAGGCGACGCGACTGCTTGGCGTCCTTCTTGCCCTGCACGAGCAGACGCTCCTGCTTCTTCTCGAGGTACGTGGAGTAGTTGCCCTCATAGGGGTACAGGTGTCCGCGGTCGATTTCGGCGATCCACTCGGCCACATGGTCGAGGAAGTACCGGTCGTGAGTGACGGCAAGCACAGCGCCGGGGTACTTGGCGAGGTGCTGCTCAAGCCACAGCACGCTTTCGGCGTCGAGGTGGTTAGTCGGTTCGTCGAGGAGCAGAAGGTCCGGCTTCTGCAACAAAAGCTTGCACAGCGCCACGCGGCGCTTCTCACCTCCGGAGAGGTTGACAACGGATGCCTCGCCCGGCGGAGTGCGGAGGGCGTCCATCGCCTGCTCCAGCTGGGAGTCGAGATCCCACGCATCGGCCGCGTCGATGGCCTCCTGCAGGTGGCCCATCTCTTCCAGCAGGCTGTCGAAGTCGGCGTCGGGCTCACCGAGGGCGAGGCTGATCTCGTTGAAGCGGTCGACCTTCTGCTTGATCGGGCCAACACCCTCCTGCACGTTCTCGAGTACAGTCTTCGACTCGTCGAGGCGGGGTTCCTGCATGAGGATACCCACGCTGTACCCGGGAGAGAGTCGAGCCTCTCCGTTGCTGGGGGTGTCGAGACCCGCCATGATCTTGAGGATGGTGGATTTTCCGGCCCCGTTCGGACCCACAACGCCAATCTTGGCGCCGGGGTAGAACGACATGGTGACGTCGTCGAGAATAAGCTTCTCGCCGATCGCCTTGCGAGCGCGGACCATTGAGTAAATAAATTCGGCCACTCTTACTCCTAAAGTTGTGTGGATGAGATCAAAATTGAGGGCAGTCGTGTAGGTGCGCCTCTCGCGGGAGAGCGCCGTCTCTACGCCTATCGCCGGGCAGAACGCCGACCTCTACGCGCTCGCAAGCGGGAGGGGCGGCAAATAGTGGCTACCTATCGAGGATAACGGAAAGTCCGGCGGCAAGCAGCGGGACAACCCCCGGGCCGCCGCTTCGTCGTCGACCATACCGATGCCCGGGCTCTGAGCCGGCGCTACGACGTCGGAATCGCCACACCCGGTCCTTCGACGCACCAGCTCGAACCTCCGCTGCGGGAAACAAGCGTCGAGATCGCCGCGGATACCGTGGGCATCTCAGCTACAGCGTCCACATCGATTCGCACGCCCGGCGCAAAGACCACGGGCCAAATGGAACACGACTCAGGCACAGCCCACCAATACACGCCCGTCGGCGTGCGAACGCTCATAAGCTTCTGGTTCAGGCTCAGAGCACCGTCCAGCGCTCTGAGAACCATTTCAACCGAAACGCCGGGCAGCTCCAACACTCCGGACTCGGCATCAACGCCACCAACCCGGTCGTCACCGAAAAGTGGCGAACGCAATCCCTGTGCTTCCGAGAGCAGGTCTTCGGTACGGCGCACCTCGTCGAGCCAATCAAATCCGAACTGTGGCGGCATCCCATTGCGCCTCCACAGCGCGGCAGATATGAGGTCGGCGGCAGCGTTCAGCTCCTTCGAGAGGCCTTCTCCGGCGCGACGAATCATCCGATAGACGGCCGATTCCGCGAGATTCTGAGCGAACGCGGAATATTCGGCAGTCGCGCCAAGAAATTCGCAGAAGAGTCCATCCAGCAGGGCGACCCGCTGTGCACCCAGGCTCGAGGCGCAGAGATAGATGGTGTGCATCCGCAGCTGCCTGGAATCCGTCACCGTCGCCCACGCCTGTTCGGCCGTGACGTCGCGAGCGGTTCCGGTGGGCTCCAGCACTCTCTGGTTCACTTCCACGAGGGCATCCATCACTTCACCGACCTTGAAATCAATCGATTGCAGGGAGTCGCTGACGGTGTCAACGGATGCGTTCACGAGACCGCCGACAGCATCCGACGGCTCCGTCGGGAATTGCGCCAACCGGAGATCGTCGATCGAGTGTTGGATTCCGGCGAGCGCCCGCTTGAGTGGGTCGCTGTCCCCGAATTCATCAATCCATGCAGATAATCGTTGGCGCTTGAATATCTGAAGCGCCTCGGCCTGGCTCATGGCGCGCACTCCGCCCACGCCCCGCATGAGCCACCGCTCATCGACGACATGCGGCGCCGACGTGGGCCGTACTTCCAGAACCAGAATCGGTGCGGTCGATACGTTCTCCTGGTAGATCGCAATTTTTGGCTGAGGCCGCACGTTGGAGTGGATCGTCTGTTCAATCTGAAGCTGGAGCGAGTCAAGGTCAGCGGGGCCACCGGCCTCCGAGAACAGTCCGACGATTGACCCAACCGTGACCCCGGTAGCCGCGTTATCCTCTTCCGCCACTCCAAAGATAATTGTGTGGACTTCGGCGGCAGGCTGAAAAGCGACGTAGTTCGCCCCGGATGCAACTTGCTTCGCAATGGCACTTTTGACCACAATGCTCTTGAACTCGATGTGCGGCTGCTCACCTGCCGCGAGCAACGCCCGTGTGCTTGATCGAAGTTCGTCGGACCGACGATTCTCTGGACTCATGGCACCATACTGACGGACGGATCACCGCGCCGCAGCGAAGACTTCCCCGCACAGCGATATTCACGTCGCCGGCCGTATCGGTTGGGACCCTTGCCCTGCCCGCCCGGCGGGCTTTTCTGTTGCTCCGGGCCGCCGCCCGTCGTTCCTCGCCCCAGTCTTCGCGGCGTGGATCCGGGGATTTCCGAGAATCAGACCTGTACTACGTGTGGCCGGATGAATTCGGTCACAGTGTTTACCCGTCTAGTGGGCGAGTGACCCCGAGAAGACACGTTCCAGAGCCGAGAACCGCCGCAGCCATGCTGTGATATCCCCCGGTGGCCGGCCCGCGCTGCCCGATCAGGCACTCATCGTTGAAGAGAACGGAGAATTCGACGGAATCGGCCGCGAGGTCCACATGCGTGCGGTCAAAGCTCAGCTGCATCGCCCCCTTGTCGAAGCCGCCAGCCACAAGCGCGTCCACATAGGCACGGCCATCGACGGGGTTCGTCTCTGCCACGGCACTGGCGATGGAGTCAAAGTAGGCGAGGTTTGCTTCCGCGCTCTGCTCCGGCGCCAGCGTCGGCGTCGCGGTCGGAGTCGCGGAGGCGGCGGCCGTGGACGTGGTCGACGGCGAGCTCGGAGCCGGACTCGGATTCGGATTCGGGGAAAGCGCGGCGCACCCCGCGAGAGGCAGGGCCAGAAGAACAAGCACCGTTCCCACCAAGAGCCGGGGGCGGTGTGCGTGTCGTGCGATGCGCATGCGCGTCCTTCCACGGCCACGTTTGTGGGCGCACCCCGAGTCTAGAGTGGCCGGCTGCGCGAAGCGGAACGGGCCCCGTCGGCATCCGTTCTCGTGGCCACCCCGGGATGGCTGAGGGGTGTGGAGGACTTCACGTCGTCAAGCCAATGTCGGTGCCCCTTTCTACTATCGAAGAAACACCCACGGCCGACATCTCGGAGGTAGACATGATCGAACAGAGTTCTCCCCGCACCAGCACCCTGTCCCTGGTTCCGGTACGCGCCGGTCTTTGGCGGGTCGTGAACCGCTCCGGAGCCGTTCTCGGTCACATTGAACGGCAAACGGATGCCGACGGCGACCGATTTTCCGCCCGTCGCCTCGTCTTCGCCTCCCGGACGGTCCCGCTGGGTTTGTTCTGCCGTCTCGACGACGCGACGGACTGTTTTCGATGATTTAACCGAATCGTGCAGGCACGCCGCACGGTTACGCAGATTCGTCGTTTCGCACCGGTAAAGTGCGGCTCATGGACCTGTGGAATAACTTCGTATCTTGGCTTACGGCCGCCAGCACCGAGCCCGTCGTTTTCAGCGCGGTGCTGTTCGTTATCGCGATTGTCATCGCGAGCGTGATCACCGCCCTGATCTTCCGCGCGACGATTCGCCGCATGATTGATCAGCGCGATCGGGAGATCCGCACCGCCGCCATCGCGACCCTGGTGGATGCCGCTACCGAGGCATCCGTCTGGAATTCGCTGACCCCGCAGGAACAGGTCATGAGTGACCGGGCCGTGGGGCAGGCCGACATTCAGGTTCGACTGCTGCCGATGAAGGGCTCCGGCGTCGCCGCCAACTGGTCGGCACACCAGCTCGCCGAGCTCAAGCGCACGTCCGCCACCTTTGGGTACCAGCTCGAGCCGGCTCTGCTTGAGTTTCGTGACCGCCTGATTGACTGGCAGAAGCGTCCGGCGCGGGCTCGCAAAATCTTCCAGGGCGATCTGGACCGCTGGGTGCTGCAGAACTCCCAATCCGACAAGAGCCTGCTTGCCGAGCAGGATGCGTGGGTGGCCGAGCAGCACCACAACCAGTACCAGGGCGGCACCAACAACGCCGCCAACAGCAACGCCCGCACCTCGGGGGCCGTCGGCTACGAGCCGATCACCCCGGCCCCGCTGTACAACGGCTCGGCGATCGACGCGACCGCGCCCTACGCCCCTACGCCCGCCTCGATCGAGACGCAGCGCCTGCTCGACGATGTCGATGCCCTGGCCGTGCGCTCCCCCGACGCGCTCAACCGCTCCGCCACATCCCCGTCATCGCAGGCACCACAGGCCTAATACCGCCGCCTGATCAGAGCAAGGCCCGATCGCTGGTTAACGCCAGCGACCGGGCATTTTCTCTTGACCGCTCCGTTATTGGCTGGGCTCTGGCGGCAGGTCAACGCCCTGCCGCCTCAGTACACCTAGCGCCACCAGTCCTCGAAGAGCGACGGCGGAACACGCCGCTTGTGCTCGGTGGACCGATACCGCAGCTCCAGGGCGTCGGCGACCTCGACGGCCACGGGCTTGCCTTCAAGGTAGTCGTCGATGTTCTCGTAGGTCAGGCCGAGGTTCGCCTCGTCGGTCTGACCGGGATTGTGATCGAGCAGATCCGCCGTCGGCAGCTTGAGGTAGAGCTGCTCCGGCGCGCCGAGTTCCACGAGAAGGGCGCGTCCCTGGCGCTTGGTGAGTCCGGTGAGGGGTAGCACGTCGGTGCCCCCGTCGCCGAACTTGGTGAAGAATCCCGTGATGGCCTCCGCCGCATGGTCGGTGCCGACCACGAGAAAACCACGCTGACCGGCCAGGGCGAACTGGGCGATCATGCGGGCCCTGGCTTTGACGTTGCCCTTGGTGAAGTCGGACATCGCCGTTCCGGTGCTCTGTGCATACTGCTCTTCGAAACCCACGACCGGCTGCTCGATGTTGAAGGTGACGAGCTCGCTCGGCGTGATGAAGTCGAGCGCGAGCTGGGCATCCTCCTCATCGCGCTGCACCGCGTAGGGCAGGCGCACGGCCAGGAACGTGGCGTCCCGTCCCTCGGCCGCAAGCTCAGCGACGGCCAGGGAGCACAACCGGCCGGCAAGAGACGAGTCCTGCCCCCCGCTGATACCCAGCACGAATCCGGTCGCTCCGCTGCTGCGCAGGTAGTCCTTGAGAAAGGTGACACGCCGCCGCACTTCGGCGGCCGGGTCGATGGTGGATGAAACGTTGAGGTCCGCGATGATTCGCGCCTGAAGTTCTCGCATGTTTCAATCTACCAACGGCCGCCGACTCTTCGAACTCAGCGAGCGTCTGGCCTGTCGTGGCCTTTCAGCTCGGGAAACTCATCGTCACACCATTCCGCGGCGAGCTTTGTGCCCGCCGCTGCTGCGGCTTCTTCCCGGAGGCGCAATTCCACCCGACGAATCTTTCCCGAGCTGGTCTTGGGCAGCTCCCGAAATTCCAATCGGCGCACCCGCATATAGGGCGGCAGGCTCAGGCGCGCGTGCCGCAACACGGCAAGCGCGGTGTCGGCGTTGTCCTCCCACCCGGCGGCAAGGGCGATATAGGCCTTGGGAATGTTGAGGCGAGTCGCGTCTGGTGCCGGCACGACCGCGGCTTCGGCCACCGCAGGATGCTCCAGGAGCACGCTCTCGACCTCAAACGGCGAGACCTTGAAGTCGGAGGACTTGAAGACGTCATCCGTGCGTCCAATGAACGTCAGGCAGCCGTCGGTGTCCCGTCGGGCAACATCGCCCGTGTGGAAGAAGCCATCACGAATCGCGTCGGCGCTGCGTTCGATATCGTCGTGGTATCTCGCCATGAGGTTCACCGGGGTGTGTGCCAGGTCCAGGCAGATCTCGCCCTCGTCGGTGACCGCGCCGGTAATCGGATCGATCAGGGCAATCACAACACCGGGCAGGGGAAGTCCCATCGAACCGTGCTTCATGGTGGAGCCCGGGCCGTGCCCCACGATGGCCGTGGTCTCTGTCTGCCCGTAGCCGTCGCGAATGGTGAGACCCCAGGAGAGCTGCACCTGCTTGATAACCTCTGGGTTGAGGGGCTCTCCGGCCGACAGGAGTTCACGAAGGCTCTGCGGCCTCGCCCCCAGGTCGGACTGGATCAGCATGCGCCACACCGTCGGCGGGGCGCAGAACGAGGTGGCCTGGGCGCGGTCGAGTTGCGCCAGGAGCGCCTTCGGATCGAACTTCACGTAGTTGTAGACGAAGACCGTGGCCTCGGCGATCCATGGCGAGAAGAAGCTGCTCCACGCATGCTTGCCCCAGCCGGGAGAACTGATCGCCAGGTGCACATCGTCGGGGCGCAGACCGAGCCAGTACATGGTCGTGAGGTGCCCCACCGGGTAGGACGTCTGGGTGTGCAACACCATTTTGGGCTTATTCGTGGTTCCCGACGTGAAGTAGATGAGCGAAGGGTCGCCCGAACTCACCACCGGCGGTAGTTTCTCCGCAGGCACCGAGTAGGCATCGGAATACCGGGACCATCCGGCCGCCTCACCGCCGATACAGAAGCGCGAGTAGTCGCCTGGGATCTCTGCAAATTTCTCGGTGTCGCCGACATTCGCCAGCACATGGTGCACCTTCGCCCGGGCGACGCGGTCGGCCAGGTCGGCCGTGCCGAGAACGGTGGACGTGGGCAGGATGACCGCCCCCAGCTTCATGATCGCGAGCATGGCCTCCCACAACTCCACCTGGTTGCCGAGCATCAGCATCACGTGGTCGCCGTGTGTGACGCCCCGGTGCTTCATCCAGGTGGCGACCCGGTCCGAACGCCGGGCCATGTCGGCAAAGCTGACCTTCTGTTCGGTGCCGTCTTCCTCAATGATCCACAAAGCAATCTTGTCGTTGCCCTCCGCGATGACGTCAAACCAGTCCGTCGCCCAGTTGAATGCCTGGCCGACATCCGGCCACACGAACTCCGTCGCCGCCCGACCGTGCTCTTCGCGCAACCCGATGAGCTGGTCCCTCGCCGCTCGATAGTTTGCCGTGCTGGTCATGGACGTGCGAGTCGTGAGGTGGGTCATCCGTTTTCATCTCCTGGGAAACACATGCAGAATTCCGCGGCAGCATTGCCGCAGTGCCCAATCTAGCGGGCCGGGGCCGGAAATAACTAGGGCTTCCTAGTATTTTCCGTGTCAGTCGGAGAGCGGTGCGGGCGTCGGCGTCGGATCGCTGAAATCCCCCGCGTCTCGTCGCAGCCTCGCCAGGATGCGCACGAGACCGGTGACGTCGTCGGACGACAGGCCGGGCTGCGAAAACACCTCGGAGTTCAGCCGAGCCGATGTCTCCGCAGACAGAGCCCGGCCGGCATCCGTGATCACCACGAGCGTTGCACGCCCGTCGGTGGGGTGCGGTTCGCGGCGCACCAGGCCGTCACGCTCAAGCCGATCGACGGTATTCGTGACGCTGGTGGGGTGCACCTGCAACCTCACACTCGCACTCGCCATGGGGAGCGCCCCGCCCCGGGTGAAGCCCAGCAGGGCGAGCATCTCAAAGCGCGCGAAGGAAAGCCCAAAGGGCTTCAGGGTTGACTGCACCCGCGCGAGCATCAGCTGCTGCGCACGCATGATGCTCGTGACGGCGGCCATGCCGTCGGCGGCTTCGTCCCAACCGTGCGCAAGCCACTGACGCCGGGCCTCCGCGATGGGATCCATCGGTAGAGATGTCACCAGCAGTCCTTCCACTTTTGTTAAACGCTACCCTGCCTCACGGCTAGCGCCGGGTGACGGACCCGGTCAGCGCCGCAATCGGGCGAAGTACCACTGGCCGGAGCCCCACCCAGGCGACGGCCATGACCACGAGGGAGGCGGCGAAGAACCAGAAGCCGACCCACGAGTCCTCGCTGCGCGCCGCATACATGTGATTGAGGTTGCGCAGGGCACCGGTGGCCAGAACCAGGGTGACATGCACGACGATGAAGCCCACGAAAAAGATCATGACGGGCAGGTGCACGGCCCGGGCCAGCCGAATGGGGTAGATCGCGTTCAGACGCGCGGCAGCGCGCGGCCACGCCCCCGACATGCGCAGGCCGCTCACAATGGCCAACGGAGAGGCGATGAACACGACCGTGAAGTAGGCCAGCAGCTGCAGGCTGTTGTAGTTGACCCAACCGTCCTCGGTGGGCCAGTTCAGGGATGCGTATTGCAGCGCCGCCGACAGGGCGTTGGGAAAGACGTCCCAGTGAATCGGCACGAGGCGCAGCCACTGGCCCGTGGCGAAAATAAGCACGTAGAACACGATTCCGTTGAGCACCCAGAGCGCGTCGAGGCTGAGATGAAGCCAGAGATCGAGGCTGATTCGCGTCGGCGGGTTCCTGGTGCGGAGAACCCCGGAGTTCTGGCGCGTCCAGTGCGCCGCCGGCCGCTTGTTGGTGCGCACCGTCCACCCTGTTCGGATGATCAACAGCAAAAAGAACGAGCTGAGAAAGTGTTGCCACGCGAGCCACGCGGGAAAGCCCACTGGCGCGTCAGCGGGAAGCTCGGACTCCCCCGGATACTGCTCCAGAAAGGCGCGCACGGGGGCGAGGTCCCGCACCCACTGGGCCGCGAGCACGACGAACACCAGTGCCGCGACGGCGGCGGGAACGATCCACAGAAGCTTGAACCACCGGTGTTTGAACCACTGAGTGCGGGTCACAACGGATGCGGGTGAGCGGGTCACGAGACCAGGGCCTTTCGAAATAGTCGTTCAAGGTTCGGTCGCAGCGGACCAGCAGACCTCGCTACTGAGCGCGGTCCCGCAGGACATCAATGAGTTGCGGGACGACGGTGAAGACGTCGCCGACAATGCCAAAGTCTGCCACGTCGAAGATGGGCGCATCCGCGTCCTTGTTGATGGCCACAATCGTCTTTGCCGTTTGCATGCCCGCTCGATGCTGGATCGCACCCGAGATGCCGAGGGCGATATAGAGCTGGGGTGAGACGGTGACACCGGTCTGGCCGACCTGAGCTGATTGCACGACGTAGCCCGCATCCACGGCCGCTCGGGACGCTCCGACAGCCGCCCCGAGCGCATCGGCGAGCTGCTCGACGAGGGCGAAATTTTCCTTGGAGCCGAGGCCGCGACCGCCGGACACGACCGTTGTCGCGCCGCGGAGTTCGGGCCGGGTGGATTCTGCGCGCTTGTGCTCGATCTCATCAATGGTCGCGTAGCGGGACGCATCCACGGAAACGGTGGCACGGGTCACCGCGGGAGTGGATGGCGCGGCTGGATCATCACTCGCGCCGGGGCGAACCGTGACCACGGCCAGTCCTCCGTCCACGGTGGACTCGACCGTGTAGGCACCGCCGAAGACGGAATGCTCCGCATAAATCGCCCCGTCGTCCGTGCGGAGGCCGACCGCGTCGACGATGAGGCCCGCGCGAAGTCGCACGGCCACACGGCCGGCAATCTCCCGGCCGCCTGCCGTTCCCGAGAGGAGAACGGCTGCGGGCGAGTACACGGCCGCGGCGGCAGCGAGGGCTTCGGTCTCCGGCCCGAGGAACAGAGTGGTTCGCTCATCGCTTTCGGCGAGATAGACCGCTTCGGCGCCGAGGCGGCCAAGACGTGAGGCCAGGTCGTCGCCGTCCCCTGGGGTGACGGTGACCACGGCCACCGGGGTGCCGAGCCGGCCCGCCGCCGCGAGAAGGCCGGCAGCCGTGTTCTCGATTTCGCCCGTGGCCGAGAGGTCGATGAGAGTCAGGATATTCGTCATGTGCGGTTCCTTCGACTAGATCAGACGTTCGGCGGCAAGAAAGTCGGCCAGTTCGACGGCGGCGTTGCCCGAATCGACCGTGATGGTTCCCGCGCTGCGCGCCGGCCTGGCGCTCGTGGTCACGACGCGGGAGCGCGCCATGCCGTCGAAGGATGAGGCCGGGTCGAGGCCGAGGTCGCGCAGGGAGAGCACCTCAAGCGGCTTCTTCTTGGCCGTGAGGATGCCCTTGAAGTTCGGAAACCTCGCCTCTGGGAGGGATTCGGTGACCGAGATGACGGCGGGCAGGGGACAGTGTGCCCGGAGCAGACCCGACTCCGTGGAGCGTTCTCCGGCCACCTGCGCGTCGGTCAGTTCCACGGTGTTGAGGAAGCCCAGGTGCGGGCGGCCAAGGTGCTCGGCAATCATGGCGGGAACGACACCTCCGCGGCCGTCGGTGGATTCGTTTCCGCCAACGACAAGATCGCAGCCCGAGCGGGTGATGGCCGCGGCCAGAGCCCGGGAGGTCCAGCCGACATCGGCGCCGACGAGTGCATCGTCAAGCACATGGATGGCGGAATCGGCGCCCATGGAGAGTGCCTTGCGCAGGGCCGCCGTGACGGAGGCCGGTCCCATCGAGAGCACGACGACCTCAGTGCCTTTGTGCGCGTCACGATAGGTCAGGGCCACTTCGATGGCGCGTTCCCCGATCTCATCGATGACGCGATCCGTCGCGTCGCGATCCACGCGGCCGCTCTCGGGGTTCAGCTTGCGCTCGCCCCACGTGTCGGGGACCTGTTTCACCAGTACAACGATTTTCATGCGATGCTCCTCGAGTCTCAACCCTGCCAAACGTACTAGGAAGTGCTACTAATTACTAGGAACCGCGATAACTCAGGTGGGGTCCGCGCTGCGTTCGCGAATGTCGTTGATGATTCCCGAGAAGTCGGTCGTTGCACCCTCGCCGTCAGCGAAGCGTCGGTACATCTCGCTCGCCAGTGAACCCATCCGGGCCGTCACACCCGTGGACGCGAGCGCCTCCTCAGCGAGTCCCAGATCCTTGGCCATCAGGGCTCCGGTGAAGCCGGGCGTGTAGTCACGATTGGCGGGACTCGCCGCAACCGGGCCGGGCACCGGGCAGTTCGTCGTGAGCGCCCAGCATTGACCTGAGGCATTCGACGCCACATCGAAGAGTGACTGGTGGCTGAGACCGAGTTTCTCACCGAGCACGAAGGCTTCGCTCACCGCGATCATCGAGATGCCCAGGATCATGTTGTTGCACACCTTGGCGGCCTGACCCAGCCCGGAGCCCCCGCAGTGCACGATGCGCTTGCCCAGTGCCTCCAGCACCGGCAGCGCCGTGGCGAAGTCCGCGTCTGAGCCGCCCACCATGAAGGCGAGCGTGCCGGCCTCTGCGCCGACGACGCCGCCGGACACCGGCGCATCCATGCCGTGATGGCCCGCGGCGACCGCGAGGTCATGCGCCGCTCGTGCGTCGTCGACGGCAATGGTGGAGGAGTCGATGAACAGGGTGCCGGGGCGCGCGACGGCAAGCAGCCCCGGCTCCTCGGCCGTGCCCGTGTAGGCAGAAATCACATGGCGACCGGCGGGCAGCATGGTGATGACGATGTCGGCGGATGCCACGGCAGCCGCTGCGCTCTCGGCCACCGTGATGCCCGCCTCGCGTGCCGAGCTCACGGCAGCGGGCATGAGGTCGAAGCCCGTTACCGCGTACCCGGCCGCGACGAGGTTGGCAGCCATGGGACCGCCCATGTGCCCCAGTCCGAGGAATGCTATCGAGGTGGTCATGTGCGTCTCTTTTCTACGACGTTGTAGCGGCAGCTCGAGGTGAGCGGTCGGGGAGGTCAAGCTCGGCATCGTCGAGCGGTTCAAAGAATGCCGTGACGGCGGCCGGGTCGACCTCGTCTAGGGTCGCCGGAATCCAGTGCGGAGTGCGATCCTTGTCGATCACCTGGGCCCGCACGCCCTCGGCGAAGTCCGGGGTCAGGAAGGCGCGGAGCGTCACCCGATATTCCTGGCGCAGTGCGGCCTCCAGGGAATCCAGGTGAACGACCCGGCGCAGTGAGTCGAGCGTCGCGGCGAGCGCCGTCGGTGATTTCGATGCGATGCGTTCGAACGTGTCCCGGGCCGCACCCAGCGGTGAGTTCTTCAGACGGTCGAGAATCTGCGCCATGCTGTCGCCGGCGAAGGCCGCGTCGATCCAGTCCCGCTCGGCCAGCAACGGTGCCTCAGGGGCCAGCGCGCACACGGCGGCAATGGCCTCGTCAGCCGTTGTCGTGGCGAGCAGTGCGATCAGCTCCGGGATGCGGCTCGACGGCACGAACGTGTCGGCGAGACCGAGGGCAATCGCGTCCCCGGCGCCCACCATCCCTGCGGTCAGGGCGAGGTACGTGCCGAGTTCCCCCGGGGTGTGCGAGAGCAGCCAAGTACCGCCGACGTCGGGAACGAACCCGATCGCGGTCTCCGGCATGCCGATCTTCGATCTCTCCGTCACGATCCGATGGGAGGCGTGGGCGGACACACCAACGCCTCCGCCGAGCACGACGCCGTCCATCAGGGCGACGTACGGCTTGGGGTAGCTGTTGATCGCGGCATTGAGCCGGTACTCATCGGCCCAGAACCGGGCGGCTTCCCGCCCGTCTCCGGAGAGCGCGTCCTGATACAGCGACACGATGTCGCCCCCGGCGCACAGGCCGCGTTCGCCGCTCCCGGTGAGCAGGATCGTCTGCACCGAGTCGTCGTCGGCCCACTCGTCGAGGGCAGACTGCAGCAGGTTCACCATGGTGTGGGTGAGCGCGTTGATCGCTCTCGGTCGGTTCAGGCTCAGGTGCCCCACCCGCCCGTCGCGGGTACAGAGAACCTCGGACTCTGGCGTAACGTGTTCGCTCATGCGGGACCCTCCAGGAGTGCGCGCCCCACGATGAGGCGCATGATTTCGTTGGTTCCTTCGAGGATCTGGTGCACGCGCAGGTCACGCACCACCTTCTCGATGCCGTAGTCGGCGAGATACCCATAGCCGCCGTGCAGCTGCAGCGCCGAGTTGGCTGCCGTGAAGGAGACATCCGTCGCGAAGCGTTTCGCCATGGCACACAGTGACGCGGCATCCGGGTCGTCGTTGTCGATGGCGAGCGCTGCCCGGTGCAGCAGGCCACGGGCGGCCTGCAGTTCGGTCTCCATGTCGGCCAGGGTGAACACGAGGGACTGCTGCTCGGCAAGTGGTTTGCCGAAGGCCGTGCGCTCTTTGACGTAGCGCACGGTCTGGTCGAGTGCCCATTGGGCGCCGCCGAGCGAGCAGGCGCCCATGTTCACCCGACCGCCGTTGAGACTCTTCATGGCGATCGTGAATCCGCCGCCGTCCTCGCCGAGCAGGTTCAGTGCCGGCACGCGCACGTTGTCGAAGATCACCTGGCGCGTGGGCTGGGCGTTCCAGCCCATCTTCTTCTCGTTGGGTCCGAACGAGAGGCCCGCGGCATCGGCCGGCACAATGATCGCGCTGATACCTTTCGGCCCGGCTCCACCGGTACGGGCCATGACCACGTAGACGGCCGACGTACCGGCACCCGAGATGAATTGCTTCACCCCGTTGAGCACGAACTCGTCGCCGTCTCGCACAGCGGATGTCTTGAGCGCGGCCGCATCGGAACCCGCGTCGGGCTCCGTGAGGCAATAACTTCCCAGGTGCTCCATCGTGGTCAGCCGGGGCACCCACTGGTGCCGCTGCGCTTCGGTGCCGAAGCTGTCGATCATCCAAACCACCATGTTGTGGATGGAGATGTACGCGGCGATCGTCGTGTCGCCCTTGGCGAGTTCCTCGAAGATGAGCACGGCATCGCTACGGCTGAGCCCCGAGCCGCCCACGTCGTCGGTGGCGTAGATCCCGCCGAGCCCGATTTCACCGGCCTGGCGCAGCACGTCAACCGGGAAGTGTTTGGCCTGGTCCCATTCGACCGCGTGCGGAGCCAGTGCCGACTGGGAGAAGTCGCGAACCGCCTCGACAATGGCCTGTTGGTCTTCCGTGAGGGCTGTCATCACTCGTGCATCAGCGGCATGACGAAGCTCGCACCCTCTTTGATACCGGAGGGCCAGCGGGACGTGACCGTCTTGGTCTTGGTGTAGAACCGGAAGGCATCGGGGCCATGCTGGTTGAGGTCACCGAATCCTGACTTCTTCCAGCCGCCGAAGGTGTGGTACGCGATCGGCACGGGAATGGGCACGTTGACGCCCACCATCCCCACTTGCACCCGGGCGCTGAAGTCGCGGGCCGTGTCGCCGTCCCGCGTGAAGATCGACACCCCGTTGCCGTATTTGTGGTCGGAGGCCAGGGCCAGGGCATCCTCATACGTATCGGCACGGGTGATGATGAGCACCGGGCCGAAAACCTCTTCCTGATAAAGCTCCATGTCGGTGGTGACGTGATCGAACAGGGTCGGTCCGAGGAAGAAGCCCGATTCATACCCGGCAACCGCATGGCCTCGACCGTCGGCGATCAGCTCGGCCCCCGCGTTGATACCGGCGTGGATGGCCGCAGATACCCGGGTCACGGCCTCGCGGTTGATCAGTGGTCCGTAATCGGCCGATTCGTCGAGCGAGTGGCCGATGGTCAGCGCCTTCACCCGTTCGGTCAGTTTGGCTGCGAGTGCGTCACCGGTCTCCTTGCCCACGGGAACCGCGACGGAGATCGCCATGCAGCGCTCCCCCGCCGAGCCGTAGCCCGCACCGATGAGGGCGTCGGCGACCTGGTCGAGGTCGGCGTCGGGCATCACGATCATGTGGTTCTTGGCACCGCCGAAGCACTGGGCTCGTTTTCCCTCGGCCGCGGCTGTCTGGTAGATGTATTGGGCGATGGGGGTTGAGCCCACGAAGCCGATGGCCTTGACCCGCTCGTCGGTGAGCAGGGCATCCACTGCCTCTTTGTCGCCGTTGAGCACGTTGAGCACGCCGGCGGGCAGTCCCGCCTCGAGGAATAGTTCGGCGATGCGTAACGGAACGGAGGGATCACGTTCGGAGGGCTTGAGGATGAAGGAGTTGCCTGCGGCGAGCGCCGGGCCCATTTTCCACAGTGGGATCATCGCCGGAAAGTTGAAGGGGGTGATGCCTGCGACCACACCGAGCGGCTGGCGCATCGAGTAGACGTCGATTCCGGTGCCGGCCCCCTCGGTGTACTCGCCCTTGAGCAAGTGCGGTGCTCCGACAGCGAATTCAATCACCTCGACGCCGCGCTGGATGTCGCCCCTGGCATCGGCAACGGTCTTGCCGTGCTCGGAGGAGAGCAGTCGGGCGAGGGAATCCATGTCTTTGGCGATCAGGTCGAGGAACTTCAACAGAACGCGGGCGCGACGCTGCGGGTTCCATGAGCCCCAGACGACCTGGGCCTCCTCGGCGTTGGCGATGGCCGCCTCGATCTCCGCGGTGCTCGCGAGCGGCACCCTGGCCTGCACGAGTCCGGTATTCGGATCGAAAACGTCGCTGAACCGCCCCGATGATCCGGCTACATGTTGGCCACCGATGAAATGCGTCAATTCGCGAACCATTGAGTCACTACCCTTCATGCCACCACCCTGGTGAGCGCATGAGGCCAATGTACTAGGAAGTGCAACTAATTACTATGACTTGCATGTTCTTGCCGCACCGTCGACACATGCCAGCTTCCCCCGCGACGCCGCACGCGGTACCGTCGAGGTAGGCCTTCTCGACAGAACGGATGCCCACGCATGAACGACCGCGACGATGACCCGCCCGGCATGGATCGATACACGATGCCCGAGGCTCCGCGCTGGCTGAAGCGTATGTTCGGCAAGGTGGCCGGTCCGGTGAACCCGGCGGGGAAGACGGGAAACAAGGCGAAGTCACGCCTGCTGACCGGAGTCGGCTTTCAGCTCGTGGTCGGATTCGTCGTGCACCTGCTCAACTCGCGGCAGTAGCCGCGTGCATAGGGTGCCCCCGGTTGGAATCGAACCAACGACAAGCGGATTAGAAGGCCGCTGCTCTATCCACTGAGCTACGGGGGCGGACGTACGTCTCAAGGTTACCGCACGTGCAGGGAGGCTCGAATTCCGCGCGGTTCCGACGGGAGCTGAGCCCGACGTGCTCAGTCAACCAGGAGTCGGCCGGTGGGTGAGAGTTGACGGGTGAAGACAACACCGCCCTCGCCCTCAACCGCGCTCATCCCCGTCAAACGGCCCGAGGCCGGTCCTTCACGATCCGCTCAAGGCGCGAGGAAACATAGGTGAGAATCTCCTCCCCCGCCGTGATGCCGGATCGGACTGTTTCATCAAAATAGGGAGCCCGAACGTTAAGCGCCCCGTGTCTCGGGTGGATGGCATAATCCGCGAACTTCATCAGTCCTTCATCGAGTGTCGAATCGCCCGACGCAAAAGTGACGTCCGCGCCTGTACGTCGGACCACCTCCGCCGCAGCGCTCTCCTTGGAGATTCCGAACGGAACGATGAAGGTCTTGCGACCCTGGGACGAGATGCGACACCGCCACCGCGCTGCCCGGCTGTCGGCCCACTCAACGAACCATGCCGGCGTTTCAGCGTGCGCGTTGACGCAGGCGAAGAGGTCCGCCGGTCGGCTGATCGTCTTCACCCAGGTCTCATGCTGAAGCTTCCGCGTGATTTCTTCGAGGATGGTGTTCAGGGGTGCGACCGCGGCCAGGCGCTCCTGAACCACCCGGGTCCAGGCGGGATCCTCTATACCGTCCACCAGAATTCGCCCCCCATTCGCGACGATCGCGTACGTGGTCTTGACACCGGGAAGGCGGATCCGATTGAACTGGGTGACATCCCGTGTGGTTGTGGGGACAAAAGTTAGTTCTCGGCTCAGCGCACCAAGCTGACGGACCGCACGGTAGGTCATGAATGACTGCGGCTCTTCCCGGAACGTTTCCACGCACGTCATGCCGGTGTACCGGTCCGGGTCGGCGCTGAGATGGCGTTTGGAGTAGATCGTGGTCGCGTCCAGATCGGCGAAGAAAATGGCCGGAAGTGCGCTCATGAGGCTTTGCGTCCGTCGAACCCGGTGGCGCCGGGACTGAGCTGCGGGTGAATGAGGCCAACCGCCATGAAAGGGAGCCCGTCGACAGGTTCGATGGGGACCCCCCGGCCAGCTGCGAGGAGGCGGATGTGTGCAATGCTCGCCCCGGCGTCGGGGCGAACCAGGATCTTCCAGGGCACCCGCCGCAGGAGAACACGAGTGGTTTCGCCAACCCCGGGTTTCACCAGGTTCACGTTGTTGATTCCGTATTCGGTGCTGATGCGTTCGACGGCCTTCCACCCCGACCAGTTCGGCTCTTCCCCGTGTCGACGACTGTTGGCGAAACGGGCGCGGGCGATGAGCTCCGCGGTGAAGAGAGTGGACACGGTGTCGACGAAGAAGTTGGAGACGTCCACGTCGGTGAACTCTCGGTAGAATTTCGCCCCGTGGAAGTCATCAGGGCCGATGAGATGCTCATTGAGCACTGTCCGCGAGACAAGACCCGAGACTGTCGAGTTGAGTCCGGCCGAGGGGATGAGGTAGTCCTCCCGCGTGCCGTAGACGCTCACGCACGAACCGGGGTCGGCGAGGACGGCGAGTTCAGGGCGGAAGCGAACGCCCGTGGCGTTCTCGTAGTCTTTGAGGGCATCCGTGAGCTCACGGACGATGGCCCCCTTGCCGGTCCACCCGTCCACGAACATGACGAGGCGAGGGTCGTGGTGCTCACTGACGTACGTGAGGGCGTTGGCATCGATGCCGCGGCCGCGGACGATGGAAAGAGCGTAGTGCGGGGTGTCGATCCCATAAGCGGCGTGCAGATACCGACGGATGAGCACGCCGATGGGGGTGCCGGCCCTGGCCAGGGACAGAAGTACAGGGTTGCCTTCACGGAGGTGGTAGATCTGCTCGGCGACAACCGCCACGTGAAATGCCAGCGCATCCCTGGTGGCGTTCAGCGACTCGTCGAAAAGAGACTGGTATTCCGCGGAGGGCTGGTATTCCAGAGGAAGTGATTCCGCGTAATGGGAACCGTTTTGGACCGCTACCTCCCGATCCTCCAGGTTTGTCTCCAGCACCACGTCGGAGAGGTCTTTGAGGAGCCAGGAGACATCTTCCGGTTTGTAGGATCCGAAGACGGGACCGGTCAGGGGTTCGCCGAGCCGTTTGACGGGTGCGGCGGCTTCCATAATGACGATGTTTTTCGTTCGCTGAGACAGAGCGTCAAGCAGACTGGTTGCGGTGGCGGCCAGTTTGCCCGTGTCAGCGGCGCTGGCCGTAATGATGACCACACTGTCGTAGGTGTGCCCCAGGTTGTATGCGAAGCGACGTGCAGTATCGCCGGGGACCTCAGGGACGGTGTAATCGAGTCGGTCGAGGATGCCGTAGTCAGGATGATCATGGGCGAATGCTGGTGAGCGTGTGGTGGCGCCGAAGACCACCGGGTCAACGCTGCGTTCTTCGAGGAGGGACGCAACACGAAGGGGCAGGAACATGTCCTCCTCGACTCCGAGTACGAGAGTGTTTCCGGTGCCAATCCCGGCGAGCTGGCCGGTCAGAGTCTCGGCGATCACGTTGAGCTCGTCGAATGTCCGAATCCCATCACGGGGGTGTGGCGCCGCGTGTGGGTAACTGATCACAGTGACGGCGGCGTCACCGCCGGATACCTCCCGTTCGGTGCGGAGAAGACGGGTGAGTAAGGGCTGGGCACTGGCGACGGCGGAATCGGGGACCGTGAGCTCCCCGTCGAACAGCGCAACGACGCGGATCGTTACTCCGAGCTCACTGGCGACCTCGTCCAGCGCCGTTCGCGACCCGGCGTCACGAAGATCCGCCAACGTCGCGACGATATATGCGGCATGGGTAGCGGTCGCGTGAAGCATGCGAATGGTGTTAATGATGGTCTTACCCGTCGTCAGTTCGTCATCGACGAGGATGACAGTTGCGGAGGTGTCATCAAGGGTTTGCCGATCCCTGGGGGTCAAATGATGCGCGGATGCATGCGAGTGTTCCTCCTCGAAAGCGCCGTAGCTGGGGCTGGTCGGACCCGGGTATCGCGTTGAGCTGACATAGTAGGCCCCGAGAGCAGATGCGACACACGCGCCAAGAGCCGTCGCCGCTTCTGCGAATCCGACAACCACGGCACCCGTCCCGACGTCACGCAGATCGATGTGAGACAGTTTGTGGCGCATTAACGGTGCCCGTAGCGCCTCGACGAGCTCTCGGGTGAGCAGTTCCCTGACGTCGGGTGTCGCACCGGAGGAGAGCTCAGCGTGCACGCGCAGCGCAAGAACCCGCGCGGCCGCCTCGATGATCGCTGGTGACTGTGGGTAGTGCTTACCCAGCACCTTCGAGACCAGCAGATGCGCTCGTCTTGGGTTCCGTCGCAACGCGATACCATAGATGATGCCGAAGTTCAGCGTCCCCTCAGAAGCGGCAATGCTCATCCCGATAGTTTCCAGCACAAGGCCGGCTCCGAGTTCGTGGGTGGCCGGCGCCGAAGTTGATCGAAAATGGTCACCGAACACCGGATTCGCCAGCTCGGTGGGTTCGGGAGTGGCAGAAGTCATGGCCTTCATAGGATAGCAATGCGCGGCATACGGACCGAACGGCGCTTCACGATTCAACGGCCCTCGACCGAAGGCGGATGTGCCGCGCAGGGGCTTCCGGTAATGATGACCTAGCGGATCGCGTCCGATACGTAACACAGAGCGTCGCGCAGGTGCACACGGCTGGCACCCCGCTGCTCACTCCCCAATCAGAAAGGACGCGGACCGATCGGCTCAGCCGCACAGTTCGCACCCCCACATGAAAACCTTCCTTGACACCTTCAAATGGTCGCTCATCGTTTCGTTGGCAGCGTTCGTCGTCGCCTTCGCTTACAACGGCTGGGCTGCCCTCGCCCTCGTCGTGATCCTCGGCCTGATGGAGATCTCGCTCTCCTTCGACAACGCGGTCGTCAACGCCCGCGTACTGGAGAAGATGTCCGCCTTCTGGCAGAAGATCTTCCTCACCGTTGGCATCCTCATCGCCGTCGTCGGCATGCGCCTGCTCATGCCCCTCGTCCTCGTTTCCGTCACCACTGGCCTGAACTTCAACGAAGTCATCACGCTGGCGCTCGAGAAGGGCGACCCGGAAACAGTCGGAACGTACGGCCATTACCTCGAGGATGCGCACCCGCAGATCGCGGCCTTCGGCGGCATGTTCCTGCTGATGCTGTTCCTGGACTTCATTTTCGAAGACCGTGACATCAAATGGCTGACATGGTTGGAGAAGCCGCTGGCCAAGGTCGGTCAGCTTGACTCCCTCTCCTACGTCGTCGCGCTCGGCACCCTCCTCGCCAGCGCTTCGGTCGCTGAGAGCCCGGCTGTCGTCCTGATCGCCGGTGTGCTCGGGCTCATCACCTATATCCTCGTCAACGGCCTCGGCTCCCTGTTCGAAGGCGGCGAGCATGGCGACGAAAGCGTCGGCATCCACGGTTCCTCAGAGGACATCTCCGAGGAATTGGACAAGAAGAGTGGAGGCCCCGCCGGGCTGCCGCTCCTCGTCGGGAAGGCAGCGTTCTTCTCGTTCCTCTACCTCGAAGTCCTCGATGCATCGTTCTCTTTCGACGGTGTCATCGGTGCGTTCGCGATCACCTCGGACCCGATCATCATCCTGCTGGGCCTTGGCCTCATCGGTGCGATGTTCGTTCGATCGCTGACGATCTTCCTCGTCCGCCAGGGAACGCTCAACGACTACATCTATCTTGACCACGGTGCCCATTGGGCCATTGGCGCTCTCGCCACGATCCTCATCGTCAGCATTGGCGTCGAGGTCCCTGAGCTCGTCACCGGCCTCATCGGCATCTTCCTGATCGGCGCCGCATTCATCTCGTCGGTCGTCACCAACAAGAGGACGGCCGCAGCGGAAGCACTCGCTGCAGCTCAAGAACCCGAGCCTGACCTCATCACCTCCCCCTAACTCCTCGCTGGCGCAACCGCGTCCGGCACCCCCAACCAAGAAGAAGGAACCCTCAATGGCTCTTAGCCTGTCCAAACACGAGTCTCTCTCGCTCGTCAAGTCCGACTCCACCCCGCTGACCGCGGTCGTCCTCGGCCTCGGCTGGGACGCAGCACCGAAGAAGGGCCTGTTCGCAGCCCTGCTTGGTGGCGGCGGCGGCGACGACATCGACCTGGATGCCTCGGCCATCCTCCTCGACAGCAACAACAAACTGGTGGACACCGTCTGGTTCCAGCAGTTGCAGTCGAAGGACGCCTCGATCCGCCACTCCGGGGACAACCTGACCGGGGACGGCGACGGCGACGATGAGCGCATCAACATCGATCTGGCCGCGGTCAGCTCCAACGTCACCTCGATCGTCCTGGTGGTGACCAGCTTCCAGGGTCAGACCTTCGACAAGGTCCGCAACGTTTTCGCCCGCGTCGTCGACAATTCCACTGGCCGCGAAAGCGAGGTCGTCCGTTACAACCTCGCCGACGCCGGCAAGAAGACCGCCTCGGTCATCGCCAAGCTCACCCGCTCGGGCGCCGGCTGGACGTTTACCGCCCTCGGCAACTCGGCCACCGGCCGGAAAGCGCCGGACCTGATCGGCGAAGCTCAGGCCGCCGCGTAACCCACCGCGCCACAGGTCAGCCTCACGAAGGAGAATGATGACCCTCACCCTCGAAAAAGGCGGGAATCTCTCGCCGGCCACGAGCGACCCGGGGCTTCTCCACGCCCGCGTCGGTGAGGAAATCGCCGTGGAGAAATCCGTTCTCTTCGCCGAAATCTACAAGCACAGCGGAGAATGGAAGTTCCGGGCCAACGGCCAGGGCTACACCGATGGACTCGGCGGCATCGCCCGAGACCACGGAATCCACATTTAGTTCCACCGCTCGACCGCGGATGCCCGCCAGGCACGCTCAATGCAGAGAAGCACCAGGTGCCGCGCATGTAGCGATCAGGCCCCGAACTCGGGGCAACCAACCACGACGAAAGACACAATGACTCTCACCCTCGATAAAGGCGCCAACCTCTCACTCACCAAGACCGACCCCGGCCTGACCCAGGCACGCGTTGGCCTCGGCTGGGACGTCCGTTCCACCAACGGCGCGGACTTCGACCTCGACGCCTCCGCCATCCTCATCACCGCCGACGGCAAGGTCCGCTCCGACGCCGACTTCATCTTCTACAACCAGAAGTCCGACGAGGCCGGCAGTGTTATCCACCAGGGTGACAACCGCACCGGAGCCGGCGATGGTGACGACGAGCAGATCACCGTGGACCTGACGAAGGTTCCGGCCGACATCGCCAAGGTCGTCATCGTCGTGTCGATCGACGCGGCGGCCGAGCGTAACCAGAACTTCGGCCAGGTCCGCAACTCCTATGTTCGTATCCTCAACGACGTCACCCAGGTTGACATCGCGAAGTACGAGCTCGGTGAGGAAGTTGCCACGGAGAACGCCGTCGTCTTCGCTGAGGTCTACCGCCACAACGGCGACTGGAAGTTCAAGGCCGTCGGCCAGGGCTACACCGATGGGCTTGGCGGCATCGCCCGCGACTTCGGAGTCAACCTCTAAGCACGCGCGCTACGGGGTCGGCGCGAGCCGGCCCCGCACAACTCGCACCACCCCTCAACCGAAGGACCCTCATGGCTATGTTGCTTGCCCCCGAAGACGAACCAGGCGCAGCGCCGGTTCTCGTTGCCCCTGAACCCGTTGCCGAGGTCGCTCCCTCCGCCGCCCAGCAAATGCTCGCCCCCATCCCCAACGAGCGTCTTCTGGTCATCGGCAACCAAGCCAAAGGCTTCGTCTCCGACCTCACCACCGTCAACCCGAACTCGCCTGAATTCGCCTCGAAACTACAGGAGGTCCAGACGCTCGGTCAGAGCGAGGTGACCGCGTCCGGTGCCGGCACCAACCGCATCCTCGAGCGTTCCGTGACCAGCGTCTCCGGGGCAAAGAAGAGCGGGGGCGACGCGACCCAGAAGGTCGTCACGTCCCTCGCACAGCTGCGGACCACTGTCGGCGACCTGACACCGAACGCGGCGGATCTCACAGCGCCGCAAAAATTCATGAACCTCTTCGGCGGGAAGAAGATTCGCAACTACTTCCAGAAGTACGAATCCGCTCAGACTCAGCTGAACGCGATCATGAAATCGTTGGTAGCCGGTCAGGACGAGCTCGGCAAGGACAACGCCACCTTGCAGCAGGAGAAGCAGAGTCAGTGGAATGTGATGGGGCAGCTGAACCAGTACATCAGCCTCGCCCAGGGCATCGACAACGAACTGGTCGCCCAGATCGCCACGTTGAAGCAGGCCGGCAACGTCCAGGCTGCGTCCGTGATGGAAACGGACATGCTGTTCACCGTTCGTCAGCGCCACCAGGACCTGCTCACCCAGCTCGCGGTCTCGATTCAGGCTTATATGGCCATGGAACTGGTGCGAAAGAACAACGTCGAGCTCATCAAGGGCGTCGAACGTGCCCGCACCACCACGTTCACCGCGCTGCAGACGGCGATCACTGTTGCCGCCGCTCTCGACAACCAGCGCCTGGTCCTTGACCAGCTGGACGCGATGAAATCAACGACCGAAGCCACCATCCTCGCGACGTCCGCGCTGTTGAACCAGCAGACGGCACGCGTTCACGAGCAGGCGTCCTCGCCGGCGATCTCTGTGGAGGTCCTGACGAAGGCCTTCGACGACATCTTCTCCACCCTGGACGAGGTTGATGCGTTCCGCATGAAGGCGAACGATTCGATGGCGACAAGCATCGGCCAGATCACCACTCAGGTTGAACGTGCAAAACCGCAGCTGGAACGCGCGCGCAGCCTTGAGGGGACCACCACCGGAGACGTCCAGGGCTCCTGAGACCAACAAAGACGCGAAGGGGGAGGCTGTGAGCTGGCTATCCACGATGTTCGGCAATCACGAGGGGAACACCGGTGTAGAGACACCGGTGGAACCGGAACTTGCGTTCACCGAGCGAGTCACCGCCTCTCTCAACACTCTGGCCGCCGACGCGCGTCTCGCCGGTGCCGTGATCTCGACAACCGCTTTCTCCCAGCTCCGCAGCATCGATGACGTCATCCGGCCGCTGCTCGCGTACATCGCGGGCAATCCAGTCCCCATCACCGACCAGATCGCCATCGAGTCGCTCGTCTCCGACTACGTGCCGACATCCCTTCGCCTGTTTCTGCTCCTCCCCCCCGAAGATCAAACGGCGGGCGACCCGGCGGATCTCCTCCTCCACGAGCAGTTCACCGCGTTGGAGACAAGCGCCCGGCGGCTGAGCGCGACCATCATCGTGACCGCCGCGTCGGCCCTCGAAACCCATGCCATTTTCCTTCAGAACAAGTTCAACGGCTGACCGCCGTCAACGACGGGCTTCAACACCATGAGTATTCACATGCAAGCCGGCGGCAACGCACCGCTGACCGCGGAGAACCCGCTGCTCATCGAACTCCTGATCGGGTTCGGCTGGACCACCATCGCCTCAGGCGCCCCGGACGCTGAACTCGTCCCCTCCGCCATCCTGTGTGACAGTGCGGGCAACGCCGTCTCCCCCGACTCCATGGTGTTCTTCAACCAGCTCTCCACCCCGGATGATGCCGTCCGGTACACCACCAAAGGCGACCAGGAACAAATCGAAGTCAACCTGAGCCTGGTCCCCGACACCGTCAGCAAGATAGTCTTCGTCGTCTATGTCGACCCGGACATCCGCAAACCCGGGAGTTTCAGCACGGTCCGAAACGCTTACATCCGTGTCGCCGGCCGTGACGACAAGGATCTCCTCCGGTTCGATTTGGAGCGTACGGACGCCACTGTCACCGCCATGATCTTCGGCGAGCTGTACCGATACAAGAGCGAGTGGAAGTTCCGGGCCCTGGGTGACGGGTTCACCACCGGGATCGACGGTGTTGCCCGCAGCTTCGGACTGGCCCTGTGAGCCTCGACCTGCTCAGCCCACGGCCGGACATCGTCTTCCTGCGCCGACGCCTCCGCCAGGGGGAGATCGACACGACGCCGGCCCCCGCCACGATCGATTTCCTGGACCTCAGCACGACCCCTGAGGAAGCAGCGGAGAAGCATCAGCCGGTACCCGCAAAACCGGTTCTCACCGGAGCCGTCACCCTCACCACCGCGCTCCCCGTCATCCGCCTGACCGCGCGGCAGTCAGCCATCGGGTCGTTGACCGTGACCGGGGTCAACTACTTCGCGTGGGAGACCCGGGGCCGCGCATCGGGCGGTGTTCGCCGTGGACGGACCGAACCACGGATGCCTGCCTTCGCCAAACGACCGCTCATCGAATTCGTGGGTGATGACGTGGTTGTCGGCCTCCGACACGTCGCAGAACTCCGCCGGGTCATATTCGCCGGGGAAGGCGGCATAATCACCCTCACTGCCCACGGCGGGGCGCAGATCCTCGTGGATACGGCCGGTGGAACGATGGTCCTGCACCTCGCCGTCATCGGCCAGGTCATCGAAGCCCGAATCGAACCGGCTGTGGATGTGGGGCTCGAGTTTTCGATCGCCCCGGCCGGACGGTAAGCGGCCCCTCGGCGGTCGTCGGCCGGACCCTGCAGGCGAGATGGTCCGTTACGGGCGGGAAGGCTGTTGGGTGCCCGTCACAGGGCCTTCGCGGCGGCCACCAGGACCTGATCGAGGGTCGGCACGCCGTGGGCCCGGTAGACCTCGGTGCCGTCTTCTTTCGCGATAATCACCGTGGGGGTATTACGAATGAAGTTGGCCTCCGCCTCCTCGCCGTGCGCGGCAACATCCAGTTCCACGAGGGTCGCACGCGGAATGAGGCGCTGCGCTTCCTTCAGTACAACCCTGGTCTGTGCGCAGGGCTCGCAGAATGCGGCGGAATACAGCGTGAATTGCATCGAGTCTCTTTCATGAGCGGAAATCATCCGCTTCAGTTTACCGGTCAAGTCTGCCGGGCAGCTGAGCGGCCCCGAGCTCGGAACCGGTCACAGATAGACTTGCACCATGATAAAAAGCAAGGACCGGCTCGTCTGGATCGACTGTGAAATGACCGGTCTCGACCTGGACAAAGACGAACTAGTGGAGATCGCGGTGGTCATCACCGACTACGACCTCAACGTGATCGACCCGGGACTCGACATCATCATCAAGCCCGATGCATCTGCGCTGGAGAATATGGGCGACTTCGTGCGCAACATGCACACCTCCTCCGGGCTTCTCACCGAGATTCCCAATGGCGTCAGCGCCGCCGAGGCCGAGTTTCAGGTGATTGAGTACATTCTCAAGTTCATTCCCGAAGAACAGAAGGCTCCCCTCGCCGGAAACTCCATCGGCACCGACCGCGCCTTCCTCACCCGCTACATGCCGCGCCTCGACTCGCACCTGCACTACCGCAATGTGGACGTCTCCTCAATCAAGGAGCTCGCCCGCCGCTGGTACCCGCGCGTGTACTTCAACGCGCCGACCAAAGACGGCGGCCACCGCGCCCTCGCCGACATTCTCGAATCGATTCGGGAACTCGCGTACTACCGCCAGACCGTGTTCGTGGCCGACCCCGGACCCTCGAGCGACGAGGCAAAAACACAATCTGAGGACGTCGTGTCGAACTTCGGTCCCGCGGTGTTATAGACTTCATGAGTTGCCCTTGCTCGTCAGAGCGTAGGACTCATGGTGGGTATAGCTCAGTTGGCAGAGCGCCTGGTTGTGGTCTAGGAGGTCGCGGGTTCAATCCCCGTTACTCACCCCATGTAGTTCCGGTCCTCGTGACCGGTGTTTCCCGCGGATGCTGAACCTTGACGAGTCCGAATTCGAACGCCTCGTCGTGGACGAGCTCGATCTGCTGCCCGACGACATGGTCGAGGGCCTCGAGAACATCATTTTTGTCGTCGAGAACCGACCCGAAGACGGCACGCTCGATTTGCTCGGACTCTACGATGGGGTCGCCCTCACCGAGCGCGGCCAATATGGATTCGGCGAGATGCCCGACCGTATTGTGCTCTACCGCGAACCGCTCCTGGCGATCTGCGCCGATCAGGACGAACTGCGCGACCAGATACATATCACCCTCGTTCACGAGATCGCCCACTTCTACGGGATTGACGACGACAGGCTGCACGAGCTCGGCTGGGCGTAGCCACTCGCGCGCTAGCCTTGATGCATGAGCAGATTTCGTCCCGGTCGGTTTATCGGCGTGTTGGTCGGAACCGTGGCCATTCTCGCGGTCGGTGTCTACGGCCCCCTCACCCTGCTGGGCCCCCTGCCCTCCGCCACCGCCACGCTGCTCCCTCCCCCGGCGCCGGCCGCAATCGTGAGCCCGCCAGCCCTACCGACCGCCGGTACGAGCGCCGTGACTGCCCTGAGGGTTGACGAATCCGGAAGCATTGTTGCGCCCACCATCCCCGCCGCCCCCATTGCCGCAGCCGGCAGCACGACACCACTCCCCCTCGCGGCCATCGCGAAGGTCATCACGGCCCTCGTCGCTTTTGACGCCAAACCGCTCACGGTGGGGGAAACCGGACCCGCCGTGACCCTCACTGCGGCCGACTACCAGAGCTACCTCGACTACACCGCACGAGGGTCACGCGCCGTGACGGTCTTCCAGGGTGAGGTCTGGAGCGAGCAGGAACTCTTACAGGCCATGCTGCTCGGCTCGAGCAATAACCACGCCGACACCATTGCGCGCTGGGCCTTCGGATCCGTCGATGCCTATGTCGAGGCGGCCAACGCCTGGCTCACGAAGCAGGGCTTCGACCACACCAGTGTGGTCGATGCCACCGGCCTGCATGACGCGAGCGCCGGCACCGGAACAGACCTCGCCGCTCTTGCCGGTCTCGCCGCCGGGAACCCGGTGATCGCTGAGATCCTGGCCAGCCCGGCATCCGCTCTCGCCGACCGTCGAGGCATCGACAACACGACGGCGTACCTGCCGGAGCTCGGCATCACCGGCATCTCACGCAGCTACACCGACGCTGCCGGGGTCTGTTTTCTGTTCACCGCCAGGATTGTGGACGGCGACAAGACCTTTGCCTTCGCCGGCGCCATTGTGGGCGAACCCGACTACAACACCCTCGACGCCGACCTGGCCGCGCTCATGACGAGCGCCACGGACGGTGTGACGGAACTGCCCCTCCTGAAGCAGGGCGACGCCTACGTCCGGTTCAACACGACGTGGGGCGCGACCTCGTCGGGAACCGTCGGTTACTCGAGGAACACCTACGCGTGGCAGGCCTCGGCGCCCGTGAAGCCGTCCATTGACCTCGACCCGGTGACGACGGGCCGGGCGGGCACGGTCGTCGGCCACGTCACCGTTGACGGCACGGCGGGCGAGGCGTCGTCAACGCTCAAGCTCGACCGCACCATCCCCGATCCGGGCCCGGGCTGGCGCCTGCTGCACCCCGTTCCCCTGATCAACGCACTGCTCGATTCCCGCGGGTAACGTTCCCGCACCTGCTTGTCCGACACCGAGCGCCTCCGACACCGAGCGCTTCCGACGCCCCGCCGTTGCATGGCCGAGCTACCGGGCCGTCAGGCGGATGCTCGCGGAGCGTTCAGGGGACTCCCTGGCGCAGTACGCCTCCCACTGCTGCTGCCACTGGTCCCAGTGTTCCCGGAATACGTCGCCGTCCCGTCCGAGGGCGCGCTCCTTGCGCAGTGCGTCGTCCGCTCCGATCCACACTCGAATGTCGCTCAACGGCTCATGGGCCGCCGCAAGCGTGCCGCAGCCCTCCACGATGAGGGGGAGGTCGGCAGGAACGGGTGTCCACCCCGCCGGTTGCTCACGAACCCAGTCGTAGCGCTGCCACGCGGCGAGGCGTCGCTTGTGGCGGGGCCGCAGCACGTGGTCGCCGAGGAGCGCACTGGCAGCGTCGAGGCCGCCCCACCCGGGATAGATGTCGTCGAGTCGTACGAGGGTCGGCACCCGGTCACCGGGCCACGCGAGCCGCAGGGCATCCGCCAGGGTGCTCTTGCCGGCACCGCTTGGACCGTCGATCAGCACGACCGCGTTGACGGGAGCGCCCCGCAGCGCGTTGAGCACCGGCGCCACAACGGCGCGCGCCTCCGATTCAGGCGAGGACAAAGGTCCACGTTCCCGCCCACACGGCAACGCCGATGGCGATGGCCGCGATGGCGCAGCCCGCACCCACCAGAACCGCGTCGCGCACACCGAAGACCGACAGCCTGGCCCAGGTTCGGGGCTCATCCGACCCGAATCCGCGAGCTTCCATGGCGGTGGCGAGTTTACTGCCGCGGCGCACGGAAATCACCAGCAGGGCGAAGGCCGGCCCCACGAAACGTCGAACGGCGCCGCCCAGTCCGCCGCCGTCTCCCACACCACGCGCTCGGCGCGCGAGGGTGAGCGAATGCCAGTCGTCAATGAACATTCCCACGAGCCGCAACCCGGCGAGGCCTCCGAGCACGAAGCGGGCGGGAAGTCGGAGCACCTGCGCCAGCCCGTCGGCAAGGTCTGTCGGATCCGTCGTGGCGAGAAGCACCACACCGGGCAGGCCGATCGCCAGCACGCGGAGTCCGATTGCCAGCCCCAACGACAGTGACCCCTCGGTGACGCTGACGAAGCCGAGCTGCCAGAGCGTGGCACCGGAGTCCTGGCCGTACATCACCGTTGTGATGGCCGCGAGGGGCGCGGCCATCCAGACCGGTGCCGTGCGCAGCCAGAATTGCCGCGGGCTGAGCCCGCACCAGAGCAGCAGCACGCCTTCGAGCAGCAGCGCCACCCCCGCCGAGATCCAGTCGATCGACAGCAGAAGCGAACAACTCACGATCAGGGCGACCGCAAGCTTCGCCACCGGGTTCAGCCGGGCGACGACGCTCGGTCGGATGGTGGGCGTCAGGAGGCTCATGAGGCGTCGACCATCGACCCGGCCGCAAGCGACCCGGGCAGTACAACAGTCGCGTCGGCCAGGGTGTCAACGAACTGTTCGTCGTGGGTAACGGCGACGAGGGCGGTGCCGTCGTCGAGCAGTTCGGCCAGCAGAAGCACAAGTTCGTGCCACGTGCGGGAATCCTGGCCGAACGTCGGCTCGTCCAGCACGAGCAGGCGCGGCCGGGTGGCCAGCACGGTGGCAACGGAGAGGCGACGCTTCTCTCCGCCCGACAGGGTGAACGGATTCGCGTCGGCCAGGTGGTCGAGACGCAGGCGCTGCAGGAGTTCGTCGACGCGAGCGGTCTGCTCCGAGGCGCTCAACCGCAGCGCACGGGGCCCGATCATGAGGTCGTCTCGTACCGTCGCCGCCAGAAACTGATGCTCCGGGTCTTGAAAGACGGTGCCGATGCGGGTCAGCAGCTCACGGGAGCGCCACCGCACAGGCTGGTCCCCGATGCCGTTCGCGAGCGCCGGCCCGGCTGTGAGCGTACCTCCGGCTGGCGCGAGGAGCCCGGAGAGCGTGAGCGCGAGCGTGGACTTGCCCGCGCCGTTCGGGCCGGTGACGGCCGTCGCGAGGCCCGCGCGAATGTCCAGGCCGACGTCTCGTGCCACGACCTCCGCGGTGCGACGAGCGAAGGGGACCCGGCCCACTGAGAGCGCATCGGCCCGCAACAGGAGCTCCGGCGCCACCGGGGATCTGAGCCGTCGAACCGGAGCACGAAGCGCGACCTGAGGCACCCAGACACCGGCTTTTGACAGCCGTTCACCCTCGCGTGCGAGCACATCAGCGGTGGGACCGTCGGCCATGACACCGCCGGCCGGATCGAGAACAATGACGCGGTCGACGACGTGCTGCCACACGGCCACGCGATGCTCGATCACGATCAGGGTTGCTCCGGAGCGATCCAGTCCGCGCACCACCGCGTCCCGGACGTCGATCACGCCGTTCGGGTCGAGGTTGGCGGTGGGCTCGTCGAGCAGCAGGAGACCCGGTGCCATGGCGAGCACCCCGGCGAGGGCCAGGCGTTGCTTCTGGCCGCCGCTGAGCGCGGAGGTCGGGTGGTCGAGGGGTAGGTCGAGTCCCACGGCCGCGAGGGCGGCTCGCACGCGCGGCCAGATTTCTGCGCGCGGAACGGCGAGGTTCTCACAGCCGAAGGCCACATCATCCCCGATTCGGGCGAGGACCACCTGCGAATCGGGATCCTGCAGCACCAGACCGACCCGGCCGCGGGCGTCCGCTGCCCGGCGACCATCGACGAGGAGGTCACCGGTGGAATCGCCGTCTTCTTCGTCTCCGAGCACGCCGGCCAGGGCGTGCACGAGTGTGCTCTTGCCCGCACCGCTCGACCCTAGCAGGAGCACGCGCTCCCCCGGTGCAATGTCAAGGTCGAGGGCCGACACCGCCGGGCGGGCGCGGCCGGCATGACGCCAGCCCCAGCCGCGGGCCGTGATTCGGGCGGGTTTGACCGGGGTGGAGCTCTGGGCGTTGGCCGACATTCGTTACCGAACGGCTTGCGGCGCGCGCGCGGGACGCATGGCCTCGCGCCCACTGGCGAAACGACTCAATGCTCCGGTTCGGGCAAGGCCGCGCACGGCCAGCCAGGAGAGCAGGCCGGCGAGCACCGTGCCGGACAGGATGGCCGTCACGAAGTACACGGTCTTGAAGCCGAGGTCGAGCGCCGCATAGCTGATGGCCGTGTCGAGGAGTGCGACGGCGAGACCGGCGCCAGCACCGGCGAGCAGTGCGACACCCAGGCGAAAGTTGGCATAAAAGAACAGGGCAAGGACGATCTCCGCGCCGAGGCCCTGCAGTACACCCCAGATCAGCGTGGCGAAGCCCCACTGGGTACCGATGAGCATCGACACGACCGCTGCGATGACCTCGGTGTACAGGGCAGCCCCGGGTTTGCGGATGATCAGCCCGCCGAGAACCCCGGCAAAAAGCCAACCGCCGGCGAGCAGCCCGCCGAGGCCGGGGGCGAATGCCAGAAGGCTGCTGAGCGGCGACCAGGCCAGGCCCCACGCCCAGAAGATGACGCCGCTCGCGACGCCGATGACGCTCGCGACGACGATGTCCACGACGCGCCAGCGATAGTTACGACCCCTGGTCGCCGTCGATGAGGTCGTGCCGAAGGTTTTAGATGTTGCGTGCATTGTCGTGCCCTTTCCGTGGATGAATCATCGGTGGATGACTCAGGTGGGGCACGGGTACGAGAAGTCTCCCTGCGCCGGCATGATCCGGATCAGGTTCGACGGTCGAAGCTCTACAGCTTCCTCTCAGCCCGGTTAACCGGACTCCCGTGTTCCTGATCAGTCTAGCCGCCCGCGTAGACTCACGGAATGGGGTCTTGTTCATGAGCATGCTTGTCGTGCTCGCCGCAGCCATGCTCATGCTCGTGCTGCTGCGTGCGTCGCTCATTCGGCGACGCCGCATCATGCGCGGTCTTCCGGTGCACGGCACCTGGCACTGGCCACGCCAGCGCCGCCGTGGGGGCCGCGCTACTTCTTGAGGGCTCGAATAATGCGGGTGAGTACGTGGCCCGTGACGCAGATGAACGGAATGGCCACCCCGAGCAGCGCAATGACGTTCGGCTCGAACCGCACCGTTCCGGCCGATTTCACGTAGGCACCGATCGGCAGCGCACCGCCACCGCCACCGCCGCCAGAGCCCTGGTCGCCCGCGTCGCCGCCGCCGAAGCCGTACTGCACGATCGCCACGGGTACGAGCGTGACGCCGTCAATCTGGATCGGTTCGCCATAGGCGGACTTCACACCGGCGGAACGGGATATCTCTGCAAGCTTTTCCGGAAGGCTAGTCATGCCAACAGGTTACCCCTCGTTCGGTTCTCTGCTGGGCACAATATGCGACGCCGGCCGAACCATGCCCCGCCCAAACCGTGCCGTGACGGTGTCCACCGCAAGCTCCGCGCCCCGCCAATCCTCGTCGGGATCCCACAGGGCGAGGCCCTGGCTGTCCGCCGGCGAGAGCTGCTCCATCCGCACGCCGATCAAACGCACCCGGATGCCGGACGCCGCGAGCACCTCGAAGGCTGCCACGGCCTCTTCATAGATGCGCCGTCCCACGTTGCTCGGCTCGGCGAGCGTACGCGACCTCGTGACGGTGCTGAAATCCCGGTAGCGGAGCTTGAGCACAACGCGCCGTCCGACCAGCCCGCCCCGCCGCAGACGCACCGCGACCGCGTCGGCAAGCCGCAGCAGTTCGCTGCGGAGCACCGCGGTATCCGTCACGTCGTACTCAAATGTCTGCTCGTGGCCGACGCTCTTCTCCTCGCGCTCAATCGTGACCGCGCGCGAGTCCCTCCCCCAGGACAGCTCGTGCAGTTTGTTCCCCGATGCTTCCCCGAGCGAGCGCTGAAGTAGGTGCAGGGGCGTGTGGGCGATGTCGCCGATCGTGCGCAGCCCGAGCCGTACGAGGGCCTCCTCGGTCGTGGCCCCCACGCCCCACATCGCGTTCACGGGCAGGGGATGCAGAAAGTCGAGTGTCGCTTCTGCCGGCACCACCAGCAGACCGTTGGGCTTGGCCAGGCCGGACGCGAGCTTGGCGATGAATTTGGTGGGCGCCGCACCGACCGAACACACCAGGCCGGTCTCGGCGAACACCCGGGTGCGGATCAGCTCACCGATCACGGCCGGCGATCCGTGCAGCCGACGCGCACCGGCCACGTCGAGGAACGCCTCGTCGATGCCGACGCGTTCCACGAGCGGCGTGACGTCATCGAAGATGCTCATGACCCGGTCGGAGTAGTGCTTGTAGGCGCTCATGTGCGGCTCAAGCACCACGGCCTGCGGGCATTTGCGTAGCGCGAGGGCCATGGGCATGGCCGAGTTCACGCCGAAGCGCCGGGCGATGTAGTTGGCCGCGGTCACGACGGAGCGACCGGAACGGTTCCCCACGATCACGGGCTGGTCGGCGAGCTCCGGGCGGTCGAGCAGCTCGACGGAGACGAAGAATGCGTCGAGGTCAACGTGCAGGATGGTGGCCGTGGAATCGTCGACGGGCGCGGTCGTGACCTGCCGTTCGCTCCCATCCTGCTTGCCCATGCAAAAACTCTAACTCGCGAGCGCAACCGGAACGTAGCGCAGGAAGCGGTACTCGAGTCCGGTGCTCGATTCGTGCCACCCGGCGGTCGGATCCGCGCTCTCGATTCTCCAGCGCGCGTCGAGGGGGGGCGCGTGGGTGTCACCCGCAACGTCCGCATTGATCTCGGTGACCTCGAGCCGGTCGGCGCGCTCAAGAAACAGGTCGAAGACCCCGCGCCCTCCGATGACCCACAGGTCACGGCCCGATGTCAGGGTCGCGGCCTCCTCCATCGCGTGGGCGACGGATGCGCCCACCGCGTGCCAGCCGGGCTGGCGGGTGAGCACAATGTTTCGCCGATCAGGCAGGGGCCGAAACCGCGGCGGCAACGAATCCCACGTGCGGCGCCCCATCAGAACGATCCCTCCCCGCGTGAGACGCGCAAAGTGCGCGAGGTCTTCGGGCAGGTGCCACGGCAACGTGCCGTCGCGGCCGATGATGCCGTTGCGGCTCTGTGCCCACACGAGCGTCAGCACGTTAGACAAGTGTCGTGCCGAACGCCAGGCCGAGCAGATAGGTGATTCCTGCGGCCGCGAGCCCGATGATGAGCTGACGCAGCGCACGGCGCAGGGGCGGGCCGCCCGAGAGCAGCCCCACGACCGCGCCGGTCGCGAGCAGCGCCGCTCCCACGAGCACGATTGCCACGAGCACGGCCGGCAGGCCGGCCATTCCGAACAGATACGGAAGCACCGGCAGCAGCGCACCGGAGGCGAAGAAGGAGAAACTTGATGCCGCGGCTCCGAGGCTCGTCCCGATGGTCTCGTGTTCGTCGACGGTCGGCATCATGGCGCGCGTGTCTGCGGCTTCCGCAGGATTCGTCGCGACCTCGGCGGTGCGCAGCACCTGCCGCGCGTGCAATTCCGCCTTGTCGGGCGACATCCCCCTCGCCCGGTAGACCAGGGTCAGCTCGTTCGCGGCGGCATCGAGGTGCGTCAGGACGCTTTTGGTCGTCAGCGTGGGGCTCGAGGCCTCCAGCAACTCTCGTTGGGACCGCACGGAGACGTATTCGCCCGCGCCCATCGACAGCGCTCCGGCCAGCAGCCCGGCGAGACCCGTGAACAGAATCGTCGCGGCGGGAACGCCCGTTGCGCCGATGCCGAGAACGAGCGCGAGATTGCTCACCAAGCCGTCGTTCACGCCGAAGACCGCGGCGCGGAAGCTGCCGGACAGGCGTTTGCGGCCGCGAGCGGCGAGCCCGCGAACGACCTCCTCGTGGATCCTCTCATCGGCGGCCATGGCGCTCGTGGCGTCGTGATCCTTGTCGTATGGGGAGCGTGACTCGGCACGCTGGGCGAGGGCGAGCACGAAAACGGAACCGAATCGGCGCGCCAGAAAGCCGAGCAGTCGCGTGCGCGGGGCGCCGCGCCTCCTCGGCCCCACCTGGTCGCCGAGGAGCCGGCGCCAGTGCGCCTCGTGCCGCCCCTCCGCCCCGGCGAGGCTCAGCAGGATCGCGCGTTCCTCCCCGGTTCGACGTGCCGCGAGGTCGCGGTAGACCGCGGCTTCCGCAAGTTCATCGGCCAGGTATCGACGCCAGCGACGAATGTCCGCGGACGTCGGTGTGCTCGGCTTTGGCACGTCGCGGAGGGGTCCGTCGCTCATACTTCGGGTGTCGTTTGCAGGCGGCTTTCCGGAACCTTCGCCGACTCATGCGGCCCGGAGCCGTCCAGTCCGTAGAACGGCTCCTCGAACGCCACCAGCCACACCGTTTCGCGCACGGTCGTCGGCACATAGAACGACGACCCGGTCAGCGCCCCCGGGGCGACGATGACGCCGATCGGGTCGTCGGCGAGGGAGTCGGGAAATTGGGCGCGATCGAGGCGCACGATGACCTGCACTCCGACACCGAATTTCCCACCGCTAGCGTCTGGGCCTTGTTTCTTCCACATCTGTTAGTCCTATTCGGCTGCGCCCGGCTCAACGGTCGCGGCGCGTTCAAGCACGAGTTCACGCACACGGGCGGCGTCGGCCTGGCCGCGCATGGCCTTCATGACCGCACCGATGACGGCGCCGGCCGCCTGCACCTTGCCGTCGCGAATCTTGGCGAGCACGTCCGGCTGCCCCAGGAGTGCGGCGTCGATGGCGGCGATGAGCGCGCCATCGTCGGAGACCACGGCGAGTCTTCTCGCGGCGACGACCTCCTCCGGCGTTCCCTCGCCGGCGATCATGCCCTCGAGCACCTGGCGGGCCAGGCGATCGGTGAGCGTTCCCGCTTCTACGAGCGTGATGAGGGCCGCGAGCTGCCCCGGCCGCACGAGCGAATCGGCGGCCACGCCTGCGACGTTCGCGAGGCGTGCAACCTCGCCGGTCCACCATTTGCGTGCCGCCTGGGCGGATGCCCCGGCCGCCACGGTGGCTTCAACGGCGTCGAGCAGGTCGGAGTTGACGACGTCCTGGAATTCAAGGTTGGTCAAGGCCCAGGTGGCCTGCAGCCGCTTGCGCCGAGCCGCCGGGGGTTCGGGAAGGGTCAGGCGCAACTCTTCGACCCATTCACGTGACGGCGCCATGGGCACGAGGTCTGGTTCCGGAAAGTAGCGGTAGTCATCGGCGTCGCTCTTGGGGCGGCCGGCCGAGGTCATACCGGTGTCTTCATGCCAGTGACGGGTTTCCTGCGTGATGGTCCCGCCGGCGTGCAGCACCGCGGCCTGACGCTGGATCTCGTAGCGCACGGCGCGTTCGACCGAGCGGAGGGAGTTCACGTTCTTCGTCTCGGTGCGGGTGCCGAGCACGTCGGAACCGCGCGGGCGGAGGGAGACGTTCGCGTCGCAGCGCACGTTGCCCTCTTCCATGCGGGCGTTCGAGACGCCGAGGGCCTTGACGATTTCCCTGATGGCGGCCACGTAGGTTTTGCCAATTTCGGGGGCGTCGTGCTCGGCGCCCTCGATCATCTGCGTGACGATCTCCACGAGTGGAACGCCGCCGCGGTTGTAGTCGACCAGGGAGTAGTCGGCGCCCTGGATGCGGCCGGTCGAGCCACCCTTGTGGGTGAGCTTGCCGGCGTCGTCTTCCATGTGGGCGCGTTCGATATCCACGGTGACGAGTCGTCCGTTTTCGAGTTCGATCGTGATCGAACCGTCGTGGCAGATCGGGTCGTCGTATTGGCTCGTCTGGAAGTTCTTCGCCGTGTCGGGGTAGAAGTAGTTCTTGCGCGCGAAGCGCGAGTGCTCGGCAATCTCACACCCGAGGGCGAGGCCCAGACGGATGCTGGACTCAATCGCCTTCTGGTTGACCTGCGGCAGGCCTCCCGGCAGTCCGAGGCACGTGGGGCAGGTGTTCGTGTTGGCACCGGACCCGAATTCGTTCGCGCAGCCACAGAACATCTTGGTTTTGGTGTTGAGTTCCACGTGCACCTCGAAGCCGAGCACCGGCTCGAACAGCTCAAGGGCCTTGTCGTAGTCCATCAATTCGGCTTTCGCCATTAGAGAGCTCCCTTGGTGCTGTTGGCGAGCGTGAGCTCCGGTGCCTGATCGAGCATGGTGTGGCCCCAGCCGGCTTCAAGCAGCTGCTCGATGGCCGCACCAACGGTGTAGAGACGGGCATCCGCTTTCGCGGGGGCCATGATCTGCAGCCCGACGGGCAGGCCGTCTTCCGGTGCGAGGCCGATGGGCACGCTCATTCCGGGCACGCCCGCGAGGTTTGCCGGAATCGTCGTCACGTCGTTGAGGTACATGGCCATGGGGTCGTCGAGCTTCTCGCCGAATTTGAATGCCGTGGTCGGGGCGCTCGGTGAGACGAGCACGTCGACCTGCGCAAAGGCGGCATCGAAGTCCCGTTGGATGAGGGTTCGCACCTTCTGGGCGCTGCCGTAGTAGGCGTCGTAGTAGCCGGTGCTGAGCGCGTAGGTGCCCAGGATGATGCGGCGCTTGACCTCGGGTCCGAAGCCGGCCTCGCGGGTCGCCGCCATCACGCGTTCGCTCGTGAGCGATCCCTCGTTCGGGTTCACCCGGATCCCGAAACGCACGGAGTCAAAGCGCGCGAGGTTGCTGGAGGCCTCGGCGGGCAGGATCAGGTAGTACGCGGCGACGGCGTACTCAAAGTTCGGAGCGGACACCTCCACGACTTCCGCCCCGGCAGCCGTGAGGAGCGCGAGCGTCTCCGCGAAACGCTGCGTGACTCCGGCCTGAAAGCCGGAACCCGAGAGCTCCTTGATGACGCCAACGCGCAGGCCCTTGAGGGCACCGTCGGCGAGGCCCGCGCGCGCGGCGGCGGCCATGGACGGCCACGCGTCGGTGAGCGAGGTTGAATCGAGCGGGTCGTGGCCGCCAATCACGTCGTGCAGCAGTGCCGCGTCATAGACCGTGCGTGAGACGGGGCCGACCTGGTCGAGCGAGGATGCGAGCGCGATGGCGCCGTAACGCGACACGCCGCCGTAGGTGGGCTTGACCCCCACGGACCCGGTGACGGCGGCGGGTTGGCGGATCGACCCTCCGGTGTCGCTTCCGAGCGCGAGTGGCGCTTCGAAGGCGCTCACCGCGGCGGCAGAGCCACCACCGGAACCGCCGGGGATGCGGTCACGGTCCCAGGGGTTGCGGGTCGGGCCGTACGCGGAATGTTCCGTGGACGAGCCCATCGCGAATTCGTCCATGTTGGTCTTGCCGAGGGGAACGAGGCCGGCGGCACGCAGTCGCGCCACCACGGTGGCGTCATAGGGCGGCACCCAGCCCTCGAGGATCTTCGACCCGGCGGTCGTCGGCATGTCGCGCGTGGCGAGAACGTCCTTGATGGCGATCGGGACGCCGGCGAGTGGGCCGAGCTCCTCCCCTGCCGCGCGCTGCGCGTCGATGCGGGCGGCGGTGGCGAGGGCAGCCGGCCCCGATACGTGCAGGAACGCGTGCAGGTCGGTGTCGACCTCGCTGATGCGATCAAGGTGGGCGCGGGTGGCTTCAACGGCGCTGACCGTGCCGTCGCGCAGCAGGGTGCTGAGGGTGTCGGCCGAGAGCCTGGTCAGATCTGTCATGGTTATTCTCCGTCCAGGATTGCGGGCACGCGGAACTTGTCGCCGTCACGGTCGGGGGCGCCGGACAGGGCCTGCTCCACCGTGAGGGAGGGAACGACGACATCGGGGCGGAAAACGTTGGTCAGCGGGAGGGGGTGACTCGTGGCGGGCATCTCAGCCGTAGCGACCTGTGACACCTTCGCGACCGAGTCGACGATCTGGCCCAGGTCGTGGGTGAGACTCGTGATCTCCTCGGGGCTGAGGTCGATCCGGGCAAGGCTTGCCAAGTGGGCAACCTGCTCGGCCGTGATTTCAGACATGGAACTCCGATTTTTTATAGACGTGGATGCCTAATTCTATTCGGAGGCGTTGGTGGCGCGTGCCGCCTGGTCTGTTCCGATCACTGCCATGTTGTGCAGGGATTCGCTTCCCCGGGTGAAATAGTCGTTATGACCCCACGATTTGTTCAGCGTTCGGCCGTTCTGCCGGTCGACACCGCCGTCCACGTCGAGCGTGTGGGCGCCGTATGAGGCGCTTCCGGGGTCGCTGCCGAAGAATCCACTGTTCACGGCCGGGTCCCAGTCCGCCTCCCCCACGTAGACGTTGCCGTTGGCCACGTTGAGCCGGTCGATCGATTGGATGGCGCTACCCGGCGAACCCACCAGGACGAGGGCGTCGACCTGTACCGAGCCGCGGGCGAGCGCTTCGAGCGACACCAGACTGCCGTAGGAGTGAGCGAACACGGACAGGAACGGCTCCTGCCCGGCTCGCGTGGAGCGGATGCCCTGCCACGAGTCCACCAGGAAGTCGGCGCCGGCCTCGGCCCGGTCGAGGCCACCAACATTGAACACGCTCGGCGTCTCATACCCGATCCATGCGATCGTGGCAACGCTGGGCGTCGCCGTGTGTGTGCTGATGGCTCGTTCCCGGAGCACGCTGACCTGTTCAGCGTAGAGATCGTCGGCCGTGTTGGACCAGTTGACGAGCTGTTCCTTCACGCCGTAGTTCATGCCGGGCACCAGGTAGCTCACGAAGTCGGCGGTGTCCGGGTTTCCCAGCGCAATCGCGGCCCTGCCACCCTTCGTGAGGTCCAGAAGCACGAGGGTGCGCGGCGGAGAGCCGCACGGCGGCAGCAATGCCTGCTGGACCTGTGCCATGACGGACAGTTCACGGTTCAGCGACGCGGAGAGGGAACGGCCAGACTGGCCGGTGAGCCGTGCGGTCGCCGTCTTCACCGCCTCGCCGAGGTACCGCGCGTTGGCCTGCCCGCGGGCGACGAGCGGGATGCCGTCAAGGTTGCCCACGAGCTGGGGAAGGTCGCCCTGGAGGTCGTGACGTGCCGCGTCATCGAGCCCCGTCCACCAGCGGGTCACCGCGCTCGCGGCCGGAGGCGCCGCGAGAATGGTATCGACGGCGGTGGGGTTGCTGGCGGCGAACGCGCTCAGTTCGGCGGGGGTGAGCCGCGCGAGTCCCTCGAGCACGGCCATGCCGCTCGTGCTGCGGCTGGCGCGCGCGGTGCCGTCGATGTCGACCGAGGTGCCTGAAGGCGACGGAAGCTGAAGCCACAGTGGCTCTGATCGGGGACCAACCCACAGGTCAGAGGCGAGTGTTTGCGCGGGCAGCAGGGTGGTGGCGTTGTCCATCGGCGTGACCTGCACGAGTTCGGGCGCGACGGACGAGTCACGCGTGCCCCCCAGGGCCAGCGAAATGACCACCGCTACCATGTCGTACAGCGCTACATCCCCTCGCCTGTGCCGCTGCCTCGTGCGCCCGCAGCACACATATGCATATCGATATCAGCATATCGGCGGCACGGGGCAAAAAAGAAGACTAATGAGCCCTATTTGTGGGGTCTGCCCCGAAAATGCACGGAAGCTAGGAAATAATGGGCGGCGGCGTCGGCAGCGCGCCCGGCCCCTGTTCGATAAGAATTCGGAATTCATCGGCGTCGAGGATGCGAATCCCCAGGGCTTCCGCCTTGGCAAGTTTGGAGCCGGCCCCGGGACCTGCCGCCACAAAGTCCGTGTTCTTGGAGACACTCGCGGCGGATTTACCGCCGGCGATGATGATGGCTTCCTGCGCTCCCTCCCGAGTGAATCCCTCCAGAGATCCTGTGGCCACGACCGTCAGGCCGGACAGCACACCATCGGCCCGGGCTGCGGCCCCCGGCCCCGGGTGCCCGGGGGTCGTGAATTGCACGCCGGCCCTGACCCAGGCGTCGACGATGTCCCGGTGCCAATCCACCTGGAACCAGTCGAGCACCGCATCCGCAATGATGCCACCGACACCATCGACCGTCGCAAGGTCCGCGGCCACACTCTCGCGAATGGCGTCGAGGGAACCGAAGTGATTGGCCAGCGCTCGGGCGGCGACCGGCCCAACATGGCGGATGTTGAGCGAAACGAGGATGCGCCACAGCGGTTTGGTCTTCGCGCGGTCGATTTCGGCGAGGAGCTTCGTGGCGCTCGCGGACGGCTGAAGTCCCGTGAGGCCCTTCTTCTTCTCGGCGGCCGTCGGATTGCGGCTGAACGGCATGCGCAACTTTTCGCTGCCGTCCACGTCTTCTCTGGGCAGGCCCGTTTCGGCGTCGCGCACGGTGACCTGGATGGGCAGCAGATCCGTCAGCTGGAGGTCGAACAGGCCGGCCTCCGTGGGAAGAGGAGGCGTCTCTGGAACGGTGGGCTGGGTCAGCGCCGCCGCCGCGACCTCGCCGAGCACCTCAATATCGAGAGCCCCGCGGGAACCGATGTGCTCGACGCGTCCGCGTACCTGCGCGGGGCAGCTTCTGGCGTTCGGGCATCGCAGGTCTATGTCACCCTCTTTCGCCGGCGCGAGCGGAGTACCGCACTCCGGGCAGTTCGCCGGCATGACGAATTCGCGTTCGGTCCCGTCGCGCAGCTCGACGACGGGGCCGAGCACCTCAGGAATCACGTCACCCGCCTTGCGCAGCACGATGGTGTCACCGATCAGAACGCCCTTGGCCTTGACCACGTCCTGGTTGTGCAGGGTGGCCTGGCGTACCTCGGACCCGGCCACCCTGACCTTGTCCATGACCGCGAACGGTGTGGCGCGTCCCGTGCGTCCCACGCTCACGACAATGTCGCGCAGCGTGGTATTGACCTGTTCCGGCGGGTACTTGTAGGCGATGGCCCAGCGCGGCGCCCGGTTGGTGGCGCCGAGTTCTGCGTGCAGTTCCAGCTCGTCGATCTTGATCACGATGCCGTCGATTTCGTGCGACACGCGTGCCCGGTGCTCGCCGTAGTACTCGATGAACTCCGCGGCCTGCCCGGGGTTCGGCGTGACCCGGAAGTACTCGCTGGTGGGCAGCCCCCAGTCCTCCAGTACCGCGTAGACCTCGGACTGGGACGTGGCTGCGGGGCGTTCCCAGGCGCCGATTCCGTGTACGAGCATGCGCAGGCGACCGAGCCTGGCCTTCATGAGGCGCAGTTGCGCGGGCGTCTTCGTTGACGCTTTTTGGCGCAGGGAGCCGCTCGCGGCGTTTCTGGCGTTCGCGAACGGGCGTTCGCCGGATGCGACCTGGGCAGCGTTGAGCTCCGCGAAGGATTCGACCGGGAAGAAGACCTCCCCGCGAACCTCCATGAGCGGAGGGTGCCCGGTGCCCGCAAGACGGCGCGGGATTCCCGGCACGAAGTCGATGTTCTCGGAGACATCCTCCCCGACCACGCCGTCCCCGCGGGTGGCCGCCGTGACGAGCACCCCGTTTTCGTAGCGCAGGTTGATGGCGAGACCGTCGATCTTGAGCTCGCAGAGGTAGTGCACGGAGCGCCCGGAATCTCTTTCGACCTTCGCAGCCCAGTCGCGGAACTCCTCGATCGAGAACACGTTGTCGAGGCTGAGCATGCGCTCCGCGTGCTGCACCGGGTCGAAGAGGGTGGTCTCGGCACGCCCACCGACCGTTTGGGTGGGGCTGTCCTGGCTCTGCAACTCAGGAAAGAGCCGTTCAAGTTCTTCGAGTCGCTGCACGAGGCCGTCATACTCGGCGTCCGAGATGGCGGGTTCGTTGCGTTCGTAGTACGCGTCTCGCGCGGCGAGGATTCGCTCGGTCAGGGTTGCCGCCTCAGCGGCGGCTTGCGACAACGAATCGTCGAGGGCGGTTTCAGTCATTCGTCACGTGCGCCACGGTTCGACTCACGCGTCAGGCACCGCTGCCGGGAGTTGCCTCGCTGGCAACAGCACCATCCGGAACGGCACTGACCGGAACAGCGCTGACGGTGCGGTCGATCGTGCACTGGCCGAGCACTCGGGTTCCCAGGTAGACCACTGCGGTCTGGCCGGGGGCAACGCCGGTCAGGGGCTCCGCGGGGATGATTTTCAGTTCGACGCGGTCTGCGTCGCGCACAACCTGCGCGATGGCCGGCACCGGGTCGGCGTGAGCTCGAATCTGCACGTGGCAGTCGAAGGCGACCTCCGGTGTGGTGGGGGCGAGCCCGGCCCAGGTATAGAAATCGCCGGCGATTTCCTTGACGGCGAGCGCCTCCTTGGGCCCGACGACGACGGTGTTAGAGATCGGCCGCACCTCGAGCACGAACCGCGGCTTGCCGTCGGAGGCCGGGGTGCCGATCGAGAGTCCCTTGCGCTGTCCAACAGTGAAGGCCACTGCTCCCGCGTGCTCGCCGAGCTTGTTGCCTTCGCGGTCGAGGATGTCTCCCGCTTCGGGGGCGACACGCTCCCCCAGCCAGCCCCGAGTGTCACCGTCCGGGATGAAGCAGATGTCGTAGGAATCCGGCTTGTTGGCCACGGAGAAGCCACGTTCGGCGGCTTCCGCGCGAACCTCGGCCTTGGACGGCGTCGCACCGAGCGGGAACATGGAGTGATTGATCTGGTCGGCGGTGAGCACGCCGAGCACGTAGGACTGGTCCTTGGCCCAGTCGGCGGCGCGATGCAGTTCTTTGTTGCCTTCGGCATCCGTCGCGATGCTGGCGTAGTGGCCCGTCACCACGGCATCGAAGCCGAGGTCGATGGCCTTTTCGAGCAGAGCCGCGAACTTGATCTTCTCGTTGCAGCGCATGCACGGGTTCGGGGTGCGGCCGGCCGCGTACTCGGCAACGAAATCATCGACGACATCAACCTTGAAGCGTGCCGAGAAGTCCCACACGTAGTACGGGATACCGATGATGTTGGCGGCGCGCTGGGCGTCCATCGAATCCTCGACCGTGCAGCAGCCACGGCTGCCGGTGCGCAGCGTTCCCGGCATTCGACTGAGCGCCAGGTGCACGCCGACGACCTCGTGTCCCGCCTCGACCGCGCGGGCTGCGGCCACGGCGGAATCAACACCGCCACTCATTGCTGCTAAAACCTTCACCGGACTAGTGTAGTCGCTCGCGGCGGCGGGGCTGACTAGGCCCTCGTCACCCGATCGGACATTCCGGCCCGCACGGCCTGGGCATGGGCGGCGGGCAGGGCATCGAGCAGGGCATCAACGTCGGCGTCGCTGCTCGAGTGACCGAGCGTGATGCGCAACGCACCGCGGGACTCGCTTTCGGAGCGTCCCATGGCCCGCAGAACGTGGGACGGTTCCGGAACGCCCGCCTGGCAGGCCGAACCCGTCGACACGGAGACGCCGGCAACGTCGAGCAGAAAGAGCAGGGAATCCCCCTCGCACCCGGGAAAACTGAAGTGGGCGTTCCCGGGCAGGCGCCCGGCCGGGTCGGGGTCGCCGTTCAGGATGGCGGCGGGGGCGATCAGGCGAACGCCGTCAATCACCCGGTCCCGCAGGACCGAGAGTCGGGCATGCTCGGCCGGCTGACCGGCGCCGAAGGCGGATGCCGCGACCGCGAACGAGACGGCCGCCGCCACATCCTGGGTGCCGCTGCGCACCTTGCGCTGCTGCCCGCCCCCGTGCAGGAGCGGCACGACGGCGGTACGGCGGCCGAGAATCAATGCCCCGATGCCCACCGGGCCACCGATCTTATGTGCCGAGAGACTCACCGCGCTCACCCCGGCCCGGCTGAGGGCCGCGAAATCGATGGGCAGGTAGCCGTAGGCCGAGACGGCGTCAACGTGCATGGGAATGTCGTGGGCGGCGGCGAGCGCCGCTATCTCGGTGAGCGGCTGGATCGTGCCGACTTCGTTGTTGGCCGCGATCACCGTGACCAGGGCAACATCCGCCGGGTTCGACGCGATGGCCGCTTCGAGGGCGTCGAGGTCGATACGCCCCAGGGCATCGAGAGGAATCCATTCGAGTTGTGCGTCATCGTGTTCGGCGAGCCACTCAACGCTGTCGAGGGTCGCATGGTGTTCGCCCTCGGCCACCAGGATGCGCCGGCGGGGAGTGCGAGCCCAGAAGAGGCCCTTTACCGCGAGGTTGATCGCCTCGGTGCCGCTCCCGGTGAAGACGACTTCGATCGGGTCGCAGGAGACGCTCGCTGCGACACCTTCGCGTGCCTCCTCCAGCATTCGTTTGGCATTTTGTCCCTGGCTGTGCACGGACGCCGGATTGCCCACGACGGCCATGGCCTCGGCACAGGCGGTGATCGCGGCGGGAAGCACGGGCGTGGTGGCCGCGTGATCGAGGTAAACGACCATCTGGTCCCTCTTTTCTACTGGTGTTCCAACCCCTAACTCTAGTTCCGGCTGTGGTTGGGACACCCCCTCCACACTGATTACGCTTGATTGCATGACTCACGCCGATCCACTGCGCAATCTCGGCGTACGAATTTCTTCCAATGGTGGCGAATTGCGCGTATGGTCCGCGCAAGCGGATGCCATTGAACTGTGTATTTTCGATGACACCGACCCGAATTGGATCATCAAGAGCATCCCGATGACCCGGGACGCCCACGACGTGTGGTCGGCGAAATCGCGCACCCTCTCCAGCGGTCGCCGTTACGGTATCCGCGTGTCGGGTCCCGTTGGACCGCGACATTCGTTCCACCCGGAAATGACCCTGCTTGAGCCGTACTCGCGCGGCCTCGTGCGTGTGGGCGCCGACACCTGGCAGTCGTCGGTTGTCGACGACCGCTTCGACTGGGGCGGAGTCCCCAAGCCCGCAGTCCCCCTGGATCACACGGTGGTCTACGAGACGCACGTGCGGGGCATCAGCCGGCTGAACAAGAAGATGCCCGATGCCCTGCGCGGAACCTACGCTGGCCTCGCCCACGACTCCACCATCGCGTACCTGACCGACCTCGGGGTCACCACCGTTGAGCTGCTGCCCGTGCAGGCCTTCGTCTCCGAGCAGCGACTGATCCAGCAGGGACTGATCAACTATTGGGGCTACAACACTCTCAATTTCTTCTCCCCGCACGCCGACTACGCCACCCAGGCCGCACAATCCGGAGGTCCGGAGGCCGTGCTGCGGGAATTCAAGGGCATGGTCAAACGGCTGCACGAGGCCGGCCTCGAAGTCATCATGGACGTCGTCTACAACCACACGGCGGAAGAGGGCCCCAACGGGCCGGTGACGAGCCTCCGCGGCATCGACAACTCGGCGTACTACCGGCAGACCGATGCCGGCCACTACATCGACGTGACCGGGTGCGGCAACACCGTGAACTTCGGCCACGAGATTCCGCGGCGCCTCGTGATGGATTCCCTGCGTTACTGGGCGAATGAGGTGCAGATCGATGGCTTCCGCTTCGACCTCGCGGTAACCCTGGGGCGCGACGAGGGCGTGGTGTACGACCCGGAGCATCCGCTGCTCACCGGGATCCGGGACGACCCGGCCCTGGCCGGTGTCAAGCTCATCGCCGAACCGTGGGACCTCGGCCAGGGCGGCTGGCAGACGGGCAACTTCGCGCCCGGCTGGTCGGAGTGGAACGACCGCTACCGCGACCGCATGCGTGACTTCTGGCTGAGCGACAGGCGCAGCATGCGCCATTCGGGGAGCGCCGGAAGCGGAATCGGTCGCTTTGCCACTCGCGTCGCTGGGTCTAGCAATACGTTCGCAACCGAGCGTGGACCGCTCGCTTCCCTCAACTTCATCACCGCGCACGACGGTTTCACCCTGGCGGACCTCACCGCCTACGACACGAAGCACAACCTCGGCAATGGGGAGTCCAACCGCGACGGCACGAGCAACAATAATTCCTACAACCACGGTGTCGAGGGGCCCACCCGGGACGTCGCGATCCTGGCGACGCGCCGGAAGGCCATGCGGAATCTGCTCGGCACCCTCCTGCTGTCCGCCGGGATCCCCATGCTCACGGCAGGGGACGAGTTCGGTCGCAGCCAGCGCGGCAACAACAACGCGTATTGCCAGGACAGTGAGCTCACCTGGCTGAACTGGGACTTTGACGACTGGCAGCAGGACCTGCACCGGGTGAGCCGTCGCCTGCTGCAGCTGCGACGGGAAAACCCTGCGCTGCGCCCGGTACGGTTCGGCCGATCTGGGGAGACGACGCTGAATGCGAGCCAGCTGGATTGGTACAACAGCGACGGTCAATCCATGTCGCACGACGATTGGAACGCACCCGAGGCCCGCACCCTGCAGTACATGGCGGCCAGTACGCCCGAACACGAGGCGTCCAACCGGATTCTGCTCGTAGTGCACGCCCGCGAGCAGGACGCCAGCGTGACCCTGCCCATCCACCCGGGGGTGGAGTCGTACACGCTTCTGTGGGATTCGAGCCACGACGACCTGCGCGACGCCGTGATCGAGCATGAACCGGGCTCCACGCTTCTGATGACGGGCGCGTCGATGCAACTCCTGCGGGCGCACGACGGCGTTCCGGCGCCGCGCGCGAGCACGGTCGCGGCGCCCGCGGCCTGACCCAGTCTCGGGCGCTGGCCGGCCGCTGGGGCGCCTTCACGGCTGACACCTAGCGGGAGTTTCCTAGCTATCTGGGGGACGCCAGACTGCGCCGAATTGAATTCCGGTGCTGGTCTGGCGTTCTTCGGCGTGGTGGCGTGACTTTTGGTCCGTGGGGGCGTATGACCTAAAGTATGGCTAGTTTGTATAAGAAGACCATCAATGGGAAGCCTTACTGGTACTTGAGGGAGATGGCCCGTGTCGACGGCAAGCCCAAGATGGTCTCCGAACGCTATCTGGGTTCAGCGGCCGATATTGAGGCGTTGCATGATGCCCGCGAGGCCGAATTGTTGCCGTCGAAGTTGCAGCACCTCGGCTTCGGAGACACGGCCGCAGTCTGGGAGATTCTGAATCGCCTCGACGTGGCCGGGATCATCGACGATGTCGTCGGCGCGCGCCGCAGTGACGCTGGAGCGTCAGTGGGGACCTATCTGGCGCTGGCTGCGCTGAACAGGGTTGTCGCCCCGACGTCGAAATTGGGCTTTGCGGACTGGTGGAAAAGCACTGCCGCGGACCGGTTCACGAAGGTGCCGGCGAGCGTGTTGGATCATCGTCGTTTCTGGGACGCGATGCATAAAGTCACCGAGGACCAGCTCGCCGAGATTGAGCAGCGACTCGCGGTGGCGATGATCACCACGTTCAACCTGAACATCTCAGCGTTGGCGTTGGATATGACCAACTTCGCGACCTACATCGATTCCGCCAACGACAAGGCGCCCATCGCTCAGCGCGGCAAAGCGAAGCAGAAACGCACTGACCTGCGCCTGGTCGGTCTGGGTCTGGTCGTCACCCGTGATGGCGGCGTGCCTCTGGTCGCCCACGCCTACCCCGGAAACCGGCCCGACGTGACCCAGTTCCCACTGATGATCGACCTCCTCAGCGCCCGCCACGCCGCCCTCGCTGCCCAAGCCGGACGAGCGGCGCCAGCGGAGATGACGGTTGTCTTCGACGCCGGCCAAAACTCCCTGAGCAACTTCGTCCACGTCACCGCCACCGGTCTCTCCTTCGTGGGTTCCATCCCACCATCCGTCGTCGCCGATCTGCTTGCCCTGCCCGCGAGCGAGCGCCGCATCGTCGATAAGGACCGATTCGGCGGGCTGAGCGCGGTCGAGACCCGACGAACGGTTTACGGCTCTGAACGCCGTGTGATCCTCACGCACTCCCCGACCCTGCACGACAAACAAGCCGTCGGATTCGTGCAAACCCTCAGCAAAGCCGAGGCGCTCCTGACCGAACTCGCCGCGACGCTGGCGCGTGGGAAAACCCGGCGCAGCACCGAGCAAGTCACCGAGGAGATCCGGTCGATCACCCACGACTACTGGGTTCGCCGCATCCTGACCTGGGATCTGACGGGCACCACGCCGGCCACGCATCAGCTCACGTTCACGGTCGATGATGACGCCCGCCTCGCGTTGGAGGCAGAGGTGTTTGGCAAGCGCGTCCTCGTCACCGACCAGGACGATTGGCCGATCGCTGATGTCGTGGCGGCCTACCGATCACAATCTGACGCGGAGTTCAGTTTCCGCCAGCTCAAAGACCCCCACGTGGTGTCGTTCTCGCCCATGCATCACTGGACCGAACACAACATCCGCGTGCACACCTTCACCTGTGTCCTGGCGCTGCAAATCGCGCACCTCATGCGCCGCCAGGCCGAGCAGGACGGCCTGCACCTCTCGGTCCGAGAGCTCCTCGACCAGCTCGAGAAGGTCCAAGAGACCGTCATGATCTTCTCTTCGACCGGCGGGCGTCCCAAAGCGCGCCGAATGCTCACCACGACGACCCCCACCCAGGACCAACTGGCCGAGATCTTCAACCTCGCCCAGTGGGCCCCGAAGAAAAGTTAGGTCATACAAAACCCAGCCACCAAAACCAGAGTTGACCAGCACTTCTGGAACTCTGACCAAGGCTAGCTAGGAAACTCCCGCTAGGTCGCCAGCGCGACCAGTCCCATCTCGGCCGGGCTGATGAGCAGCGCGTTGCGTGGCACCACCCGAACCGTGTAGCCGAAGGCACCCGCCCGGTCGAGCTCAACCTTTCCAGTGAACAGGGTGGCCGCGCCAAAGGGTGTGTCGGCAAGGTTGGCGAGCTCGGATGACGCGGCGGGCGCGAGCGCCTGGCTGGCGGTGTCCTGTAGGTCGTCGGTGCCGGAGCTGCGGCCAAACACCACCTCAACGGTCACGTCGGAAGCGAGCAGCCCATTGAGGTGAACGTGCGCCCTCAGGTGCAGGGCGTCGCCGACCTGGGGCACGGCGCTCACTCCGCCGGACTCCACGTGGGTCACGGCCACGCCGTGCCACTTCGAGGTGAGTTTTGCCTTCCACGCCGCGAGCTCGCGTGCGGCCCGGTAGCTGTTGGAGGAGAGCAGCTGCTCATACTGGCTCGCGGGACGGTACATGCGGTCCACATACTGGCGCACCATCCGGTCCGCGCTGAGCTCCGGCGACAGGGTGGCGAGAGTGTGACGGATGTTGCTCACCCAGCGCTCCGGCACCTCGTCGCTGTTGCGTTCGTAGAACTTCGGGGCGACGTGGTGTTCAATCAGGTCGTAGAGCGCCTCCGCCTCGATCCGGTCACGCTCTCCCGAATCGCTGGCGGCATCCGCTGAGGGAATGGCCCAGCCGTTCTTGCCGTCGTAGTATTCAGGCCACCAGCCGTCGAGAATCGAGAGGTTGAGCGCGCCGTTGAGCGCCGCCTTCATTCCGGACGTGCCGCAGGCCTCAAGCGGGCGTAGCGGGTTGTTGAGCCACACGTCGGTACCCGGGTACATCAGCTGGGCCATCCCGATGTTGTAGTCGGGCAGGAACGCGATGCGGGTACGCAGCTCCGGGTCGGCGGCGAACTGCACGATCTTCTGGATCAGTCGTTTGCCCTCCTCGTCGGCGGGGTGTGACTTGCCGGCGATGACGATCTGGATCGGACGGTCGGGGTTGAGCAGCAGCGCCCGCAGGCGTGCCGGGTCGTGCAGCATGAGGGTGAGCCGCTTGTAGGTCGGCACCCGGCGGGCGAAGCCGATCGTGAGCACGCTGGGATCGAAGACGCGGCTGATCCATGCTGGCGGCAGGCCGCCCGGGTTCTGGTCCCGCCACGCGTTGGCCAGGCGACGACGGGCATCCTCCACGAAGTGCAGGCGCATCTGCCCGCGCACAGACCAGAGATCCTGGTCGGTGACCTCCGGCGACATCCAGTCGGCGTCCGTGGTGTCGCTCGTGCCGAGGCGGTTCTCTGCCAGGGCGAGGAGCGTGGGGTCCGTCCAGCTGGGCGCGTGCACACCGTTGGTGATCGAGCCGATCGGCACCTCTGCCGCGTCGAACCCGGGCCAGAGGCCGTTGAACATGCGCCGACTCACCTCGCCGTGCAGCTTCGATACCCCGTTGGCGTGCTGGCCGAGGCGCAACCCCATGATGGCCATATTGAAGACGTTGGGCGACCCGCCTTCATAGCTCTCGGCGCCGAGGCTCAAGAGATCATCGACGGACACTCCGGGCAGCAGATCGGTTTCGAAGTAGCGACGCACCAGCTGGCGCTCGAAGCGGTCGATACCAGCGGCCACCGGCGTGTGTGTCGTGAACACGGTTCCGGCGCGCGCCACCTGCAGGGCCTCCTGGAAACTCAATCCCTCGCCGATGAGGCTCGAAATCCGTTCGAGGCCGAGGAATCCGGCGTGCCCCTCGTTGGTGTGGAAAACCTCGGGTTCCGGCTGCCCGCTGATCGTGCTCCACAGCTTGACGGCCCGGGCTCCGCCGATCCCGAGGAGCAGCTCCTGCAGCAGGCGGTGCTCTCCCCCGCCGCCGTACAGGCGGTCGGTCACGAGGCGCAGGTCGTCCGGGTTCTGCGGAATGTCCGTGTCAAGCAGAAGCAAACGGATGCGACCGACCTGGGCCTGCCAGACCCGCGCGTGCAGGGTGCGATCGTCGGGCAGGGCGAGGGATACTTGAACGGCGGAACCGTCGGCCCGGCGCAGCACAGAGAGCGGGAGCCCGTCCGGATCGAGCAGGGGGTAGCTTTCCATCTGCCACCCGTCGGGTGAGATGGCCTGGCTGAAATAGCCCGCCCGGTAGAACAAACCGACCCCCACGAGGGGAACGCCCAGGTCGGATGCGCTTTTCAGGTGGTCGCCGGCCAGGATCCCGAGTCCGCCGGAGTACTGCGGCAGGGCAGCGGCAATGCCGAATTCCGGCGAGAAATAGGCGATGGCCGCCGGCTTGGGCCCCTTCAGCCCCTGGTACCAGCGCGGCTTCTCCAGGTAGCTACGAAGGTCGGCACGCATCCCGTTGACCCGGGCCACATAGTCGGGCGTGCCGGCGAGCTCGTCAAGACGACCGGGGTCCACGGCCCCCAGGAGCGCGACGGGATCCGTGCCGATCTCGCGCCACAAGTCAGGGGCAATGTGCTCGAAAAGTTGACGGGTGGGCTCATGCCAGGACCAACGCAAGTTGCCGGCCAGCTCTTCAAGAGCAGCCAGCGCCTCCGGTAATACGGCACGGACGGTAAATTTACGGATCGCCTTCACGAGATACACCCTAGGTGAGCAGCGCATCGGTTGTGTAGCCGATCTCCCGCAAGCGACATTTTTTCACGCTACGGTCATGATGTGGCTAAGACAGCAGGACTCAAAAACCTTCCGCAGACGACACGGGGCACGCACGATGCCCCAACCGTCATCGGCCGAATTCCCGTGCTCGATCTCTCCCCCCAGTTGAACGACGATCTGTGGCCCGCAAGGGCCTTCGTGGGTGAGGTGGTTCCGTTCGCGGCCACGGCGTTCCGTGAGGGGCATGACCTGATCGGGGTCGCCCTGGTGCTCACCGCACCCGACGGCACCCAATCAACCCGTCCGATGACCCCCAACACGGCCGACACCGACCGGTGGGAGGTGCGGGTTCCCCTGACCAGCCAGGGGAACTGGACCTACCGGGTGCGCGCGTACGCGGACGATTTCGCCACCTGGCAGCACAACGCAGGCATCAAGATCCCCGCGGGCGTCGACGTTGAGCTGATGTTCACCATCGGTGCGCAGCTGATGAGCGCGGCCGGTGCCGACATGGCCCGCACGGCACCGGAACGACGCGAGTTCCGGGCGGCAGCGAAGCTTCTCGCGGATACGACGAACCCGCTCGCGCTGCGCCTCGCTGCGGTCGACAATCCCCAGCTGGTTGCGTTTATCCAGGCTCGCCCGCTCGCAAGCCTGGAGTCACTTTCCGCGGAGCGCACCGTGATCGTGGAACGCGCACGCGCAGGGGTCGGCTCCTGGTACGAGTTCTTCCCGCGCTCCGAGGGCGCGAAGCGGGCCGCGGATGGTTCGTGGACGAGCGGAACGTTCCGCACGGCCGCGAAGCGCCTGCCGGCGGTGGCCGCAATGGGATTCGACGTGCTCTACCTGCCGCCGATCCATCCCATTGGAACCGCGTTCCGCAAGGGAGCGAACAATTCGCTCACGGTCGGCCCGAACGACCCGGGGTCACCCTGGGCGATTGGATCGGCCGATGGCGGCCATGACGCGATTCACCCGGACCTCGGCACGGTCGAAGACTTCACGCATTTTGTCGACCGCGCCCGCAAGCTGGGACTCGAGGTGGCCCTCGACTTCGCCCTGCAGGCCTCCCCCGATCACCCTTGGGTCACCGAGCACCCTGAGTGGTTCACGACCCTGCCCGACGGCACGATCGCCTTCGCGGAGAATCCACCCAAGAAGTATCAGGACATTTACCCGATCAACTTCGACAATGATCCTGAGGGCATTCGTGCCGAGTCACTTCGTATTCTGCGGCACTGGATCGGGCTCGGCGTCAACATCTTCCGCGTCGACAATCCGCACACCAAACCCCTCGACTTCTGGGAGTGGCTGATCCGCGAGGTCAACGCCGAGCACCCGGACGTGGTCTTCCTCGCCGAGGCCTTCACCCGTCCCGCTCTCATGCAGGCGCTCGGGAAGGTCGGTTTCCAACAGTCATACACGTACTTCACCTGGCGCAACACTAAGACCGAACTCGCGGAGTTCTTCCACGGACTTGCCACGAAGACGGCGGATTTCCTCCGCCCGAACCTGTTCGTCAACACGCCGGACATCCTCACCGAGTACCTGCAATTCGGCGGACCGGCGGCGTTCAAGATCCGCGCGGCCCTCGCCGCAATGGCCGCCCCGACCTGGGGTGTCTACGCGGGCTTTGAGCTCTTCGAGAACGTGGCCCGGGTGGGCGCCGAAGAGAGCATCGACAGCGAGAAGTACGAATACCGCCCCAGGGACTGGGCGCAGGCCGCCACGCAGGGCACGTCGCTGGCCCCCTACATCACGCAGCTCAATCGCATCCGGTCGGAACACCCGGCGCTCAGGCAGCTGCGCAACCTCGACATCCACGCGAGCGACGACGACTCGATTCTCGTGTTCAGCAAGTACCTCGCCGCCGCAGAAACGGGAACCGGGGTCGATGACGCCATCATCGTCGTGGCGAACGTCGACCCGCATTCCGTGCGGCACACCACGGTTCACCTCGATGTGACCCGGTTCGGGCTGGAGCCGGGAGCAACGTTTGACGTGTGCGACCTCATCACCGGTGCGATCTGGACCTGGTCGGCCGACAATTTTGTTCTCCTCGACGCATTCACCGAACCGGTACATATCCTGCGGGTGTTGGGCCAGAAGCCAGGAAAGGCAAGCGCATGACCGAACGACCCCGGAAGAAGGCTCCTGCCACCGTGCCCGCCGTGAAGAAGGCGAAGAAGTCGGCCCCGACGGTCGATCCCGTGGCGCCCCACGTGCTCGAATCGGTTGCGGCCGGAAGGTACTACAACCCTCACGCGGTTCTCGGCCAGCACGCACTCGTGCAGGCCGGCGTCAGCGACCCGATCGTTGTCATCCGTGCCCTTCGTCCCCTCGCGACGGAAGTTTTCGCGATTCTCTCGACCGGGGCCCACGTCGAGCTCGCCCACATCGGTTACGGCGTGTGGCAGGGCGTGAGCACCGTCAGTTTCCAGGACTACACGCTTGAGGCACGCTACGCGTCCGCTGCGCCGTGGATCAGCGAGGACCCCTACCGCTTCTCGCCGACGATCGGTGAGCTCGACCTCCACCTCATTGGCGAGGGGCGCCACGAGCGCCTCTGGGATGTTCTGGGCGCTCATCAGCGGGAACACCTTGGTGTCAGCGAGTCCGTCGCCGGTACCGCCTTCGCCGTGTGGGCTCCGAATGCCCGTGCCGTGCGGGTGATCGGTGACTTCAACGGCTGGGGTGGCGCGACATACACGATGCGCAACATGGGCAGCACCGGGGTGTGGGAACTCTTCATCCCCGGGCTCGGCGACGGCTCCAACTACAAGTTCGAACTACTCACGAGTGCCGGAGCCTGGGTGCAGAAGGCCGACCCGATGGCGCGCCGCGCCGAGGTTCCCCCGATGACGGCATCCGTCATCACCGCGTCCACCTATGCCTGGGCGGATGCCGCGTGGATGACCGCGCGCGCCGCCACCGACCCGCACGACCGCCCCATGAGCATCTACGAGATGCACGTGGGTTCCTGGCGCCCCGGCCTGAGCTACCGCGACCTCGCGGACGAGCTCATCGGGTACCTGAACGAGCTCGCGTACACGCATGTGGAATTCATGCCGCTCGCGGAGCATCCGTTTGGTGGCTCCTGGGGTTACCAGGTCACCGGCTACTACGCGCCGACCAGTCGCTACGGCACCCCCGATGACCTGCGGTACCTGATCGACCGGCTGCACCAGGCCGACATCGGCGTGATCATGGACTGGGTTCCCGGGCACTTCCCCAAGGACGATTTCGCCCTCGCGCGCTTCGACGGCCAGCCGCTCTACGAGCACGCCGACCCGCGTCGTGGCGAGCAGATGGACTGGGGAACCTACGTCTTCGATTTCGGCCGCCCGCAGGTGCGTAACTTTCTCGTGGCGAATGCGCTGTACTGGCTCGAGGAATTCCACATTGACGCGCTGCGCGTCGACGCCGTTGCATCGATGCTCTACCTCGACTACTCGAGGGAAGACGGCGAGTGGGAGCCCAACAAGTACGGCGGCAACGAGAACCTCGAAGCCATCAGCATGCTCCAGGAGATCACGGCGACGGCGTACAAACGCAATCCCGGCGCCATTATGATCGCCGAGGAGTCAACGAACTGGGGCGGGGTCACCGCACCGACATCGCAGGATGGATTGGGCTTCGGATTCAAGTGGAACATGGGCTGGATGCATGACTCGCTCGAGTACATGCACGTCGACCCGATGTACCGCTCGTTCCACCACAACGACATCACGTTCTCCTTCGTGTATGCGTTCAGCGAGAATTTTCTCCTGCCAATCAGCCACGACGAGGTCGTACACGGAAAGGGGTCCCTGATCAGCCGCATGCCCGGTGACTCCTGGCAGCAGCTCGCCAACGTGCGGGTATATCTGTCGTTCATGTGGGCGCACCCCGGCAAACAACTGCTCTTCATGGGCCAGGAGTTCGGGCAGCGGTCCGAATGGAGCGAAGCACGCGGCCTCGACTGGTGGACGCTCGACCAGCCGGCTCACCGCGGCCTGTTCAACCTCGTTGGCTCGCTGAACCGCGCGTATCGCGACAATGCGAGCCTCTGGGCCCGCGACAACGATCCGGGCGGTTTCGAGGTTATCGACGTCGGCGCTGCGCAGCAGAATGTTGTCACGTTCCTGCGCTGGGACCACGACGGACAGCCGGTCGCCTGCCTGTTCAACTTCTCCGGGGCGCCGCACACCGACTACCGCGTCGGCCTGCCCCTCGCCGGGCAGTGGGACGAGATCCTCAATACGGATGCCAGCGACTTCGGTGGTTCAGGCGTCGGCAACTTCGGCGGCGTCGAGGCGACTGCACAGCCCTGGGGCGGACGCCCGGCATCCGCTCTCGTTACACTGCCGCCGCTCGCCGGACTCTGGCTCAAGCTGCGTAAGTAGTCTGCGCAAACTGAACCGGCCCCCGCCACGGCGGGGGCCGGTTCAGTTCTGCGCGTTGAGCAGGTTCGGGCGTTGGGCTCAGTAGAGCAGGGCGGTGAGGCGTTTGCGCGTGGGGGCGACGCGCGGATCCTCGGTTCCGATGACCTCGAACAGCTCAAGGAGCCGCTCGCGAATGATGTTGCGACCGGCGGCGTCCTGGGCGGGAAAGAGCGTCAGGAGGCGGTCGAAGGCGTCATCGACGTGCCCACCGGACAAGTCGAGGTCGGCGACGAGCAGCTGGGCCGGGAGGTCCTCCGGCGCGGCAGCCGCTCCCCCGCGAATATCGTCGAGGGTCTTCCCCTGCAGGCGGAAGAGCAGGCTCGCCTGGGCAAGGCCGGCCGCCGCCATGGTGTCGTTCGGGTTCTGGGTGAGGGCGAAACGGTATTCCGCCCTGGCTGTCTCGAAGTCGCCGCGTTCGATCGCCTCGTAGGCCTCAAGGTGGTGCGGCGGAAGCGGTTCCTCCACAGGCTCCTCGACCACGGGTGCCACCTCGTTCGCCTGTGCGGTGCCGGTGACGCCCTGCTGCGCCGCGAGTTCGAGCACACGCTCAAGCACTTCTCGGATTTGCGCCTCGGGAAGCGCGCCGTTGAAGAGCTGCACGGGCTGACCGTTGATCACGGCGGCCACGGTGGGAATGGACTGCGCCTGGAAGGCCTTCGAGAGTTGCGGGTTGGAATCCACATCGACCTTGGCGAGCACGAACCGGCCGGCGTATTCGGCGACGAGCTTCTCAATCACGGGGGTGAGCTGTTTACATGGCTCGCACCACTCGGCCCAGAGATCCACGAGCACGGGAACCGTGTTGGACAGCTCGAGGATCTCACCGAAGTTGGCGTCTGTACCGTCGAGTACGAGGCTCGGAACGGAGATGGCGGCGCCGGGTGCCGTTGGGCTGCCCGACGTGCCGGCAGCGGCTCCCCGGGGCTCGGTGGTGGCCGATCGGTTCACGAGCGACGAGAGGTCGACGGCGCCGCGCAGGTTCGATCCGGATGGGGGTACTTGGGTCATGGAAGCTCCGAGGCTGAGATGAGTCCCTGGGTGCTCCCCAGGAGAGTGATTTTATCGGTCGAGCCGACGGCGGGCACATAGAACAGGAGCTGGTCACTCAGCACCTTCTGGATGCCCTTGGCCGAGGACGTGACGCCCGAGAGCGCCTTGCTCCCGGCGTCGTTGAAGTTCACCACCGCCTCCCCATTGACGACGGTGGCGATCTCGGTCTCGTTGACGTTGACCGCGACAATCGCGCCGGAGTCGTTCGTGGCAAGCGCCACGGTCCGACCCTCACCGGCAGCGGTTTCAAAAGCTAGCGTTGCCGTCACAGCCAGTTGAGCGATGTGGTCGCTGCGGCTTTTCACGAAGGAGGCCAGGAACTCGTCGCCCTCCGTCTGGAAGAGTGGCCACGACGGGCTGGCCTCGCCCTGGAGCAGCACGTCGGCGTACGCCGCAGCCACCTGGTTGGGCGGCAGCAGGAGCAGCTTGTTGTCGGGAGCAATAGCAGGAGCACCGATGGCGGCCGGTGCGACGTGCGGCACCTGGGCCCCCGCCTCAAGACTGATCGCGTACTCAACGAGGTAGTCCGCGCGTGGCGTTTCCTGCCTGAGGATGAGCGTGGTCGGCGGGATGGTCTTGTCTTCCTGCTGGATCACGGTCATCACGACGCGAGGCCACGATTCGGACTGCTGGGGAAGCGTCACCGACAGCGGAGGCTTTCCGATGGCGGCCGGGGCCGCTATCGCGGGGTCCACGCCACGCATGGTGTAGTTCTTCAACCGCTGTTCGAGCGCCGTTCCCGTGAAGCGGGTGGCAATCGTCTCGGCGTTCATGCTGGCGTCGGCGTCGGCGGCGAGCGTCGCAATCTTCGTCACGATTCGCTCGATTTGTGGCACCGTCGCGGCGGCCGGTGGCACCTCGGTGGCGTCACTGGCGCCGTCGGTCGACTCAGGGGTCGGCGAAGGCATGGGCGTCTCGCTCGCGCCAGCGGTTTTCGCCGGGGGCGCTGCCGGCCAAAGGTCGGCGGAGCAACCGCTCAGCACGAGCCCGGAGATGAGGAGCATCGGGACCACGGCGATCATGGACCGGGTGTTCGGACGGCCGGAGCCGGTGATGTCCCCGGCCTTCAGCGCCTTGGGAAGCGGGACGCGCGGCAGGTATGGGAGGCGCGGCCCCCGCGGCACGTTGCGACGAGGACGACGCGAACGACGCAGGTGCAGCAGAGCGAGGATATACATCACGAGACCGATGAGCAGCAGAGCGGCACCGCCCACCAGGAGCGGCCCGGCCCAGGGCGTGGAGTTGTCCGCAGCCCAGGTCATGGTGACCTCGGACGGAGCGGCGGCGGTGCCGTCAGAAGCAACAATGATCGAGATGCCCTCGGGCAGGTTGAGGTTCTTGGTCAGGGAGGATGCACCCTCGAACTCCTGAAGCCACAGGTCCGATCCGGCCGGGTTCGTGACCGGGTTCACTTCGGGGAGCGCGGCGCCCTCGGCCGGGGAGCTGTTCTCCGGCGCGACGACGTCGGCCTCGACCTCAGTGACGACGAGTTTCTGCGTCTTGTCGTCGAGACTCACGACAGCATGCGCGTCGCCACCGATCCAGGCGGTGACATCGGCGGTGCGACCGTAGGCCAGGAAGGTGCTTTCGGAACCACTGACGCGAATGGTCTGGTTGCCGGGGGACGCCGACAGGGCGGAGGAATCAATGACGGTGTACGCGGAGCTGCCGGAGGTGCTCGCACTCAGCGAGCTCGTCGATGGCTCGAGAAAAACTGTTCGCTGCGCGATACCGAAAACAATCATTACGGCCGCGAGAACGAAGGCCACGATGGCAAGAACAAAACGCACGTATCACCCTTCTGTGCTGCCATCGGTCGGTGCCGGGCTCGCCCGCACCAATTTCGAGTCCGACGGCAACAGACACGGATTTCAACGATACTGGGTTCTCCTGAAAGGAGCCTAATAGCGACTTTGATGGATTGCCTGTGATTGTGCAGCCGGGGGCCGATGGAGGCAGACTAAAATTGCATCGGTTTCGTGGACTCCCGTCGCGCCCGACTTGAGTCACGTTGAAGCCCAATTTTTGAGGAGAACCGTGCCCAACGACGAATCTGACTTCACCCAGGTCTTCCGTGGCTACGACAAGGACGAGGTCGCCAAGGCCATTCAGGGGCTTCGCCGCGACCTGATCAAAGCCAATACCCACAGCGTCGAATCGAGCAAAGAGGTGCGCCGCCTATCGTCTCAGATCGACGAGCTCAACGCCGTGATCGAAGAGGTGGGCAGCCCAACTTTCTCCGGGCTGGGCGCAAAACTCGAGAACACTCTCCGCGTGGCGGAGGAACAATCAACCCGGGTCATCGCCCAGGCGGATAATGACGCTGCCCGCCTGCGCACGACGACATCCATCGAGATCGATACCCTGCGCCGTGAAGCCGCCGAGGAGGTCGGCCGTACCCTCTCGGATGCCGAGGTGAGGGCGCGCCGCGTCCTCGACGACGTGCGGGTTCAGGCCGACGACATCGTCGCCAGGGCCCAGGACGAATATGCCCAGTTGACCGAAGAGGCGAAGAGCCAGGCCGCGCTCCTGCGCGGCGACGCTGCCACCGAGGGCGCAGAGGCCCGGTCCACACTCAAGCGTGAAGTCGCAGCCATCCGCGCCGCAGCCGAGCGTGAGGCGGCCGACCTGCGCGTGCTGGCCCAACGCGAGACCACGCAGGCCCAGGAGATCGCGGCCGGACTCATGGCCGAAAGCGAGGCGGCCCGCTCTGCGGTGGCGCTTGAGATCGCCGAGCAACGCGCTGCCGTGGCACGAGAGACCGAAGAGGCCCGCATCGACCTCGCCGACGAAACGGAACGCGCCCGCATCGCCCTGGCCCAGGAAAGCGATCAGGCCAGGACGGCGATCAATGGCGAAATCGACCAGTTGCGGGCGGATTTCACCCGTCAGGAGGCTCAGGATCGTGCGGTGCTTGAGGCCGAGATGACCGAGGCACGAGGGCGCCTTGAGAGCGAGGTCGCTCTGACCCGGCAGACCGCGTCGGCCGAATCGGCCACGCTCGCTCGAGAAATCGCCCAGGCCCGCGCGGATCTTCAGGTCGAGCTGACACATGAGCGCGATGAGGCCGAGCAGGAGCTGCTCTCCGCTCACCAGACCGCCGTCGCCCAGGCTGACGCGTTCCAAGCGGCCGCGGAAACCCAACTGGCCGAGACCCAGGCGCGGGTGGCCGAGCTGCGCGCACTGAACGACGAGCTTGACACCGGCGCCCGCGCGACGGCCAGGACGCTGCAGACCGAGTCGGAGGACACGGCAGCGCTCGTCCTTCAAACGGCGAAGGAGAAGGCCGTCACCGTTGTCGCAGAGGCAGACGCGCGAGCGAAGCGACTTCTGTCGGATGCAGAAGACCGACTCGCCCAGATCAGAATTGAGCGTGACTCCGTTGCAGGATACTTTGAGAGTCTGCGCGGTGTACTCACGGAGGCCGAGCGTGTGAGCAACGACGACAACTAGGTCGCAACGATCAGAGACTGTGCGGGAGCCCCAGCGTGAAGATTCAGAATGCGTTTCGCTTTGGCCTCGTCGGAACGTTGGGAGTGGGCCTTGGCCTGCTGATCATCACGTCGGTGATCACCCTGCAGACGATCATCACGTATATCGGGGCGGCTCTCTTCCTCGCGCTCGGTCTCGATCCTGCGGTGTCCTGGCTGGAGAAGAAGAGGTTCCCTCGCTGGGCGGCAATCGTCAGCGTGCTCTCTGCCGTCGTCGGGGTCATCACCGGCGTCATCTTCGCCATCGCGCCGATCATCGTCGACCAGGTCGCCAAGCTGTCCAAAATCATCCCCGATCTCGTCACCGCGGTGAACACGTCATCCTTCATCGAAGACGTGCAGGCCAAATACCCGACGCTCGACGTGCCGGTCATCGTGAAATCGATCACAGACTTCCTCGGGAGCAACCTGAAGGAGATCACGAACACGATCGTGCAATCCGGGCTGGCTCTCGTCGCAGGCCTGTTCGGTGGCCTGATCATACTGATTCTCACGCTGTACTTCACGGCCTCACTGGGGAGCATGAAACGGGCAATGTATCAGCTCGTCCCCGCCTCCAAGCGCGAACGCTTCACCGACCTGAGCGAGCAGATCTCGGGCTCGGTGGGTAAGTATGTGGTGGGTCAGGCAAGTCTGGCCGCGTTCAACGGGGTGCTGAGCTTCATCTTCCTGTCGATTATCGGGGCACCCTTCCCCGCCCTGCTCGCCTTCATCGCATTTCTGTTCTCGCTGGTTCCGCTCGTGGGCACGATCACCGGATCCATCATCATTGTCGCCACGTGCCTGATCCCCGGCATCGGCAGCTCACCGCTCACCGCTTTCGTGGCGGCCATCTACTACCTCATCTACATGCAGATCGAGGCGTACGCTCTGAGTCCGAACATCATGAAGCGTGCCGTGTCGATTCCGGGCGCGGTCGTTGTGATTGCCGCTCTGGCGGGCGGTAACCTGCTCGGCATCCTCGGCGCCCTGATCGCTATCCCCGTGGCTGCGTCGGCGATCCTCATCGTCAAACAGGTCGTCATTCCCCGTCAGAACGAGCTGTAGCTCCAGGTCACGCGTCGCCCTGCTCGTCCCACTCCGTGGGGAGGGGCAGGGCTGCGGGGTTGACGACAGCCACGATTTCGTCCAGCACACGACGCGTCATGCTCTCGCCCACCCAGAGGTGTTTGCCACCGTCCACGGCGACGAAGCGTGTCGCAGGCACGGCGGCGAAACGTGCGCGAGCCTCCTCCGGCTGAAGGTAATCATCATGCTCGGGAATGATGGCCACGAGAACGCGATCCTGGTCTGCCCAGGCGCCCAGTTCGGCATCCGTTGCCCGGTGCAGGGGCGGCGACAGCAGAATGGCACCCTTGATCGGATGCTCCAGGCCGTATTTCAGGGCCAGCTCCGTGCCGAACGACCAGCCAACCAGCCAGGGGTTCGGCAGGCCACGCTCGGCCACAAAGGCCATGGCCGCGGCCACGTCTGCCCGCTCGCCGACTCCCCCCTCAAAGGTCCCCTCGCTCGTACCGCGCGGCGACGTTGTCCCTCGCGTGTTGAAACGCACAACGGCAAGGTCGGCCAGGGCCGGCAGCCGACCCGCCGCCTTGCGCAGGATGTGCGAGTCCATGAAACCGCCGGCGGTGGGCAGCGGATGCAGTGTGACGAGCGTCGCGACCGGCGCCCGGTCTGCCGGTACTGCCAGTTCTCCGACGAGGGTCAGGCCGTCGCTCGTCGTGAGCTCAATATGTTCGCGCAACGCCGGGAGTTCAACGGCGCCGCGCACTTCGATGGGGCCGCGCCCGTCTGAGGGGCGTACGGCGGGGGAATCATTCATACGGGTGTCTCCTGTGCCGATGATGGACTATTTGATCTTCCAGCAGCGCGAGTGCCAGTGACGTCGATTGGCCATGTCCGCGGCGTCGCCGAGCACCCCGTCTGCGCGCCACGCCACGATGTGAGCGACGCCCGGTTCCACGGTGAGGGAACAGCCCGGACAGACATACGCTTTGAGCGCTTGCTTGGCCGGTATGGGCTGGACATGCCAGAGGCCGTCCCTGCGGGACTCGCTGCGGCGCCATCCCTCAAGCAGTTGGCCAAATCCGTTGTCGTCCTCATCGGGTACGACTGGTTTTCGACCGCGCGGGCGGTTACTGCGTGCCATGACTTCAGTCTATTGCGGCGGGTGAATATTCCGCCGCCAGTCCAGACTCAGTACCAGCCGGAGGCCTGTGACTTCGACCAGGCGCCACACGGGCTGCCGTAACGGTCGACGATGTAGCCCAGACCCCATTCGATCTGCGTTCCGGGATTCGTCTCCCAATCAGCTCCGGCAGAACCCATCTTGGAGCCGGGGAGCGACTGCGGGATACCGTAGGCGCCACTCGAGCTGTTGGTGGCGTTCACTCGCCAGCCGGATTCCTTCTGCCACAGGGAGACAAGGCAGTTGTACTGGTCTTCTCCCCAGCCGCGAGCCGCGACGGCACCATAGGCGTAGGCCTTCGCCGAGCCGGGGTCAGGGACGGCCGCTGACGGAGCCGCGATGCTCTTTTTGGGCGTGGGCGTGGCAGCAACGGCGACCGGTTCGGGAACCGGCTCGGGAACCGGCTCGGGTTTCACAATCGCCGTGACGGTGAAGCCGTCGCGGTCAACCGCGTTGGTGTAGGAACCGGTGGCACCCAACGTCTGGGTGGCGCCACCCTGGTAGCGGTCACCCGCTACCTGGAAGTACGGTGATGCTGTGGCGCCCGAATACGGATCGACGACGGTCACGAGCACGAAGGCGAAGGCTGCGACGAACGCAAAAAGGAAGTGGGAAGCCTTCACCCGCTTAGAGGTTCTCCGAAATGAGGTCCCAGCCGTGACTGTGACGGGTTCGATAACGCTCAGATGCCTGCCCATATGTTCACCGACCCTAGCCCATGAATCCGGAATCCACCTAACCGAGGTGCCCCGCCGTGGCGCGGGCTCAACGAAGGAAGAGCATCACGTCGACAACACCGTCGAGCACGATATCGACCTGTGCTTCGCGATATCCTCCGCGTTCCGGTCGAAAAACGGCGGTCCGAACCTCGTCTATGGTCAGCGGCCGCCCGTCCCGCAGATACTTGACAACTTTATTGGTGAACCGGTCGACGTCGGAGCGTTTGTAGCCAACGCTCAACAGGCTCGTGTGGGCGAAACGACGGCCGGGCGGGCGGCTCAGCCGGCTCTGCAGCGCGTTCGAGATTGCCCGCGCTTCCTGCCCGCGAGCCTCCTCATTGTCGGTCCCCGTCGCACGCTCGCGCTCCCGAGCAGCGAAAGCATCCTCGAGTCGCTCAAGGGCCGCGTCGACGTGCTCGGGCGAGTAACCCCCCTTCTGCATGGAGAAGGCGGTGTGCCGAATGGTTTCAGCGGTGAGCGGGATGTCCCCATCGTTGGCGTCGTAGGCCTGTCGTGCGGAGGCGAGAAAAGCCTCAACCTGCTCAAGGCTGTATCCGAGGGTTTTCTTGGCCGAACGTGGAAAAATAGTGCTCACCGCTTCATTCTCCCTCATTCACCAGGTGTGCCGACAATCTGCGGCTCATGCGAATATCAGGAACAGGGCGTACGCGGCACCAGTGGAGGGCAGAATCGAGTCGAGCCGATCCAGGAATCCGCCGTGGCCGGGAAGCCACGAGCTCATGTCCTTGATACCGAGATCGCGTTTGATGAGCGACTCCGCGAGGTCCCCGAATGTTGCCGTGAGTACGATGACGAGGCCGAAGATCAGTCCGAACCACCAGGGCTGCCCCAGCATGAACCGCCCGAGAAGCACACCGGCGATCATGCACGCGAGCGCCGCCCCCAGAAAACCTTCCCAGGTCTTTTTCGGGCTGATCGTGGGCGCCATCGGGTGCTTACCGAAGTTGAGTCCGCTCACGTACGCACCGGTGTCCGCGGTGATGACGAGGAGCAGGAAGGCGAGGGTCCACCACTGACCATCGGGCTGGGCCACGAGCAGAACAGCAAAAGACGCGAGGAACACGACGTAAACCTGAATGAGCACAGCGGCGCCCACGTCGCCCAGGACAGCACGCGTGGCGGCTCGGTGCGCGGGCAGCACCGCGAGGGCAACACGCCAGAGCGCGATGAGCAGGATTCCGGCCAGTGTGGCCAGCCACTGTCCCGCGGAACCGAGGTAGAACGCAGCGGGAACGACACCAACGGCGGCAATCACCACCGGGATCCGCGGAACGTTCCGGCCGGCATGGCGCAGCGCCTGGGCAAGCTCGAAGGACGTGAACCCGATGATCACGCTCGCAAAGATCATGAAGAGTTCTTTGACGAAGATCAGGCTGCCGAGCATGGCACCGCCCAGCACGAGGCCAATCAGGATCGCGAGGATCAGATTGCGGCCCGTGCGCGCCTCAATACGCTCCGATGTGGCATCGAGTTGCGCACGGGTGGCCTGCACCTGCCGTTCAAAATCGCCCCGAGTCGCCTTGAGCTGCGCCCTGAATTCGGCACGGCTAACGCCGTGCCCGCGCTTGGGCGGCCGTTGATCGTGCGGCTGATCCTTCATGTGAGCGCGCTCCTAGATCTCGAGGAGTTCGGCTTCCTTGCGCTTGAAGGCATCGTCGATGCCGTCAACATGACTTTTGGTAAGGAGCTCAAGCTCCTTCTCGGCGCGCCCAACCTCGTCTTCACCGACCTCGCTCTTGAGCGCCTCGAGCTCGTCCTTGGCCTTGCGGCGGATGTTGCGCACCGAGATGCGGGCGTCCTCTGCCTTGGCCTTGACGATCTTGACGAATTCCTTGCGGCGCTCGGTCGTGAGTTCCGGGAGGGTTGCCCGAATGGTCACGCCGTCGTTGCCGACGTTTGCTCCCAGGTTGGGAGTGTCGCGAATAGCGATCTCGATGTCGCGCAGCGCACTCTTGTCATAGGGCGCGATCAGGAGCGTGCGTGCCTCCTGGTTCTGCAGGGACGCGAGCTGCTCAAGCGGCGTCGCGGTGCCGTAGTAGTTCACCAGGATCTTGGCAAACATTTGGGGATTCGCGCGCCCGGTGCGCACGGTCCCGAAGTCGTCTCTGGCTGCTTCAAGCGCCTTCTGCATGCGCGCAGTGGCATCGGACAGAACATCCGCGATCACGGTGACTCCTTCTTCGGTGGGTATGAGAATACTAGTTGGAGACGCGGGTGCCGAGATCGGAACCGAGAATTGCGGCGGTCACGTTGCCTTCCGGCGCCATGCCGAAGACCTGCATCGGCATGTTGTTGTCCATGCACAGGCTGAATGCGGTCGAATCAACCACCTTCAGCCCGCGCTGCAAGGCGTCCTGGTACGTGATCTGGTCAATCTTGCGTGCGTCGGGGTTGGTGCGCGGGTCATCGGAATACACGCCGTCGACGCCATTCTTGGCCACGAGCACGAGGTCGGCGGCGATCTCGAGCGCCCGCTGGGCAGCGACGGTATCGGTGGAAAAGTAGGGCAGCCCGGCGCCGGCGCCAAAAATGACGACGCGTCCCTTCTGCAGGTGGCGCTCCGCGCGGCGGGGGATGTAGGGTTCTGCGACCTGGGTCATGGCGATCGCGGACTGAACGCGCGTCTCGGCCCCCGCCTGTTCCAGGAAGTCCTGCAGCGCCAGCGCGTTCATGACGGTACCGAGCATGCCCATGTAGTCGGCACGTTCACGGTCCATTCCGCGCTGGGAGAGCTCCGCCCCGCGGAAGAAGTTTCCGCCACCGACGACGATGGCAACTTCGACCTGCTTGGCGCCTTCGGCGATCTCCCGGGCAAGCGAGCTGACGACGTCGGGGTTGACCCCCACCGCGCCTCCGCCGAATGCTTCGCCGGAAAGTTTGAGAAGAACTCTGCGCTTCTTGCCCGTGTCAATCATGTACTGCGAGACCTTTCGTACGATGTGATTCAAAACTACCGGGTGTACCAGCGGCACACACACCAATGGAGATCGGATCGCTTACGCAATCCGATCTCCACCAGTTGTTGTTACGCGCCGACCTTGAACCGGGCGAAGCCGGCAACGGTCAGTTCAGCATCGGCGAGAACGCTGCTCACCGAAACCTTGTTGTCCTTTGCGTAGTCCTGCTCAAGCAGGGCAACCTGCTTGAGGTAGGCCTTGACGCGTCCCTCGACGATCTTAGGCAGTGCCGCTTCCGGCTTGCCCTCGTTCTTCGAGATCTCGGTGACGATCTTGCGCTCGGTCTCGACGGCCTCTGCGGGAACATCGTCGCTCGAGAGATACTCAGGGTTGGCGAACGAGATGTGCTGCGCAATGCTGCGAGCGGTCTCGGCGTCGGCACCGGAGTAGCCCAGGATCACGCCGACCTGCGGGGGCAGGTCCTTGCTGGTCTTGTGCAGGTAGATCGAGAACAGCTCGCCGTTGACGGCGGCCACGCGACGAAGTTCGAACTTCTCGCCGATGATTGCTGCCTCACCGTCGATCAGGTCCCCGACGGTCTGCGTGCCGCTGGTCGCGGCCAGACCGGCTTCGACCGTGGTCGCTCCGGCGGCTGCGATCGCATCGAGGACCTTCTCGGCGAGGGCGACGAACTTGCCACCCTTGGCGACGAAGTCGGTCTCGCAGGCGAGCTCGATCATGTACGCGGTGGTGCCGAGTTCCTTCGCGGCAACAAGGCCCTCAGAGGTGGAACGGTCAGCGCGCTTGGCGTTGCCCTTTGCACCCTTGAGACGCAGGATCTCGATGGCCTTGTCCATGTCGCCGTCAGCTTCAACGAGGGCGTTCTTGGTGTCGACCATGCCGGTGCCGAGGTTCTCGCGGAGAGCCTTGACGTCTTCGAGTGTGAAGTTTGCCATACCGGGTTCCCTACTTGGTTTCTTCTGCGGACTCGGCCGGGGCGTCAACGGCCGCAGCAAGTACGGCTGCAACGTCGGCGTCGGCAATGGCGTCGGCAATGGTAACGGCGGGCTCTGCCGAAACGGCCTCAACAACAGGCTCAGCAACGGGCTCAGCCACAACGGGCTCAGCAGCTACGGACTCAGCAGCTACGGACTCAGCAGCGGCGGGCTCAGCAGCGGCGTCGTCGGAACCCTTGAGGAGTTCAGCTTCCCACGCGGCGAGGGGCTCAACTTCGGCCTCCGGCTTGGCGTGGCGCTGGATGAGGCCCTCGGCTGCTGCGTCCGCGATGATGCGGGTCAGCAGGCCAACGGAACGGATGGCGTCGTCGTTGCCCGGGATCGGGTACTGAACGTCATCGGGGTCGCAGTTGGTGTCGAGGATCGCGATCACGGGGATGCCAAGCTTGCGCGCCTCGTCAATGGCGAGGTGCTCCTTGTTGGTGTCAACAACCCACAACGCGGAAGGCGTCTTCGTGAGGTTGCGGATTCCGCCGAGGCTCTTGTGCAGCTTGACGAGCTCGCGCTTCTTGATGAGCATTTCCTTCTTCGTGAAACCGCTCTTGGCGGTGTCTTCGAAGTCGAGCTCTTCGAGCTCTTTCATGCGAGCAAGACGCTTGGAGACCGTCTGGAAGTTGGTGAGGAGGCCACCGAGCCAGCGCTGGTTGACGTAGGGCTGGCCGACACGCGTCGCCTGCTCCTGAATCGATTCCTGCGCCTGCTTCTTGGTTCCGACGAAGAGGACGGTGCCGCCGTGGGCAACCGTCTCCTTGACGAAGTCATAGGCCTTGTCAACGAACCCGAGCGACTGCTGCAGGTCGATGATGTAGATGCCGGAACGCTCGGTGAAGATGAAGCGCTTCATCTTCGGGTTCCAACGGCGGGTCTGGTGCCCGAAATGCACGCCGCTGTCGAGCAGCTGGCGAATGGTTACGACGGCCATGAGCCGTTCTCCTTGTCCGGCGCGCGTGCATGAGTGCACGAAACGCCAATCGGTTTGTGCGAGGATCGGTCGATCTTCGCTCCTGGTGCCCGGCACACGCCCGCCCCTGCTTTCGAAGATGGTGCTTTCGAAGATGCGGGGACCGATGGGACATGGCGGCCTGATGGGCACGCGTAGTCAGCGCACGAAGCGCTGCTTGGAGTAGCTTATCACCGGATTGCGCGGCGTTGCGCGGATCCGTCTCGACGGGTCGTCCCCCTCCACACGCTGCCGCCGGGGCCGCACGGCACCGATCACGGCACCCGGCGTCTGCGCGGCCGAGCATCCGGGCAGAGTGGGGCCATGTTCACTCGGAAGGGGCCAGCACGGTCGTTTCGCATCGCGCTGCTGGCGCCGCTGGTCCTGGTCGTTTTCGCGTCCGCCACGGCCGCGGCGACGCCGTGGTCCTGGCCGCTCGCGCCGCCCCACACGATTGAGGCCGGATTCATCGCACCGCTCACCCCGTATGTGGCCGGTCATCGCGGAATCGATGTGCCCGCCGAACGTGGCGCGGCGGTCTTCGCTCCGAGCGCCGGCGTCGTCTCGTTCGCGGGAGTCGTTGCGGACCGGCCCGTGGTGTCCATCGCCCACGCCGGCGACCTGATCTCAAGCGTGGAACCGGTCGATGCTGTCGTGACGGTGGGCGATCGTGTGGCTGCCGGGCAGCAGGTGGGAACGCTGGCGGCCGGAGGCCACTGCGCGAGGCGCTGCCTGCACTTCGGCGTGCGTGAGCACGGACTCTACGTGTCGCCGCTCCGGTTTCTCGGCGGGCTGCCGCGGGCCGTGTTGCTGCCGAATCAGGCGCGAGGGTGGGCCAGCCGGTAGCTGTGCTTGAGGCGCTCGGCCGAGACATGCGTGTAGATCTGTGTGGTGCCGAGGCTCACGTGGCCGAGCAATTCCTGCACGGCGCGCAGGTCCGCCCCTCCGTCGAGGAGGTGGGTCGCGGCCGTATGCCGCAGCGCGTGCGGGCCCGCCGGCCCGTTGCCGGGAATGTCGCCGAGCAGGGCGGCGACGAGGCGGTATACGCCGCGCACGCCGAGCCGTTGCCCCTGGGTGCCGAGAAAGAGGGCATCCGCCGCATCGCGACTGCCGGGTGCGGCCGCGGGGGCCGCCGCGGCGAGGACCGGTCGGCCCTCACCGAGGTAGCGCAGCACCGCACGTTGGGCGGGCACGCCGAACGGCACGACGCGTTCCTTGGAGCCCTTGCCGGTGACCCGCACCGTCAGGCGGTTGAGGTCGACGGTGGAGACGTCGAGACCGACGAGTTCGGAGACGCGCAGGGCGGAGGCGTAGAGAAGTTCCACGATGGCGAGGTTGCGCAGGGCAACGGCGTCTCCCCCGCCGGCTCGTTCCTCAAGCCGGGCCAGCAGTTCGTCCGTCTGGCCGCGGTTCAGCACCCGCGGAAGCGTTCGCCCGGGCTTGGGTGAGCGCAGCCGCACGCCCTGGTCTGCCGTGTCGTCGGCGGAGCGTGACAGCCAGGCCGTGAAACTTCGAGCTGATGCGGACCGGCGGGCCAGGGTGGCGCGCGCCAGTCCCGCCTGGGTGCCGGCCCAGAGCCATTCCCGCAGCAGTTCGAGCGTGACGTCGGCTGCTTCGCCGCCGGCCTTGGTCGCGGCGAAGACCGAAAGCTGCGTCAGGTCGGTGCGGTAGGCGCGCAGGGTGTGCTCCGAATAGCCGCGCTCCGCCGCGAGATAAAGCAGAAAGCGGTCGATGGCCGCCTCGAGCGACATCGGTGACGGGTCGTTGGTGTGCACTCAGACCTGCCGGGAGAACGTTTCGGTGCGCTCCGCGGGCGCCATCGCCTCGATGCTGTCGAGGTAGGCGGCGGGGAAACGCGTCACCGTGTCGAAGGGTCCGATCGTCAGGTTGGAGTGCACGATCTGGTCGTCGTAGACGTGCACGAGGTTCAGGGACTGGGCGCCGTTCACCCCGACCAGTTCACGCTCGGGGGCGCTCAAGTCCATGGTGTAGCACAGGGCCGCGGCGACCGAGATGGGGATTCCGGCGAACAGGCCGTGGGTGGAATAGTGCAGATGCCCGCCGAGGATCGACCGCACGTCGGTGCCGCGGATCACGTCGGCCAGCCGGGACTGCGCGCGCAGCTCAAGCACGGTCATCAGCGCGAGCGGCGTCGGGATGGGCGGGTGGTGCAGGGCGAGCAGGGTGCCGTGCGGCGCGGGGTCACGCAGTTCCTCGGCCAGCCATGACAGCTGGGCATCCGAGAGCTCACCGTGGTGGTACCCCGGAACGCTCGTGTCGACGGAGATGATGCGCAGCCCCTTCACGTCGACAACCCGGTCGACCGGGCTGCCCGGATGCTGGAAGGCGGCCTCGGCCGGCTCGTTGCGCAGCAGCTCCGATCGGAAGAGATCACGCTTGTCATGGTTACCCATCACCCACACGATCTCGGACCCCCAGCCGCTTGCGGCGGCTTCGACGAGGTCGCGCACCCGCCGGTACGCGCCGGCCTCGCCTCGGTCGGCAACATCACCGGTGATCACGATCGCATCGGGGTGTCGTCCCGACCGGTCGATTTGATCGAGGGCGCGGTGCACCCGACTGTCGGTGTCGACGGTGCCGTAGAGCAGCGCCTCGTCGTCGAGAAAATGGGTGTCGCTCAGGTGCGCAATGAGATGGCTCGCGGCCGGATACTGGCCCAGTTGTATGCCTGACATGGGGTGCCTCTCGTCGGTTCGACCAGACTACGGCCTGGTACCGACATGAGGGCGGCGGTGGGCGGCATGGCGCGGAGTCAGTGCGCTCGCACCCAGCCGGTCTCCCGTTCGCCGACGGCGCCGTCCACATCGAGGGCGCCGAGCGCCGCGCGCACGGCCGTCACCGACAGCCCGGCCCGGCGCGCGATGTCGGGCAGTCCCCGCGGAGACCGCCCGCTCAAGGCGTCGAACACGCGCACCTGGTCGCTGGTTCTCCCGTCAGAGTCGCCCGGGACGCCGTCGGGGCCGGTGAGGTCCAGCGGAACCGAACCTTCCCCCACGAGTTCAGCCATTTCGGCGGCCGTCGTGACACACACGGCATCGAATTCTCTAATCAGCCGGTGACAACCGGCCGATGTGGGCGAGGAGACCGGCCCGGGTACGGCACCGAGCGGACGGCCGAGGGCGGCCGCGTGCCCGGCAGTATTGAGCGACCCGGATCGCCAGCCGGCTTCCAGTACCACCGTGGCCAGGCTCGACGCGGCAATCAGCCTGTTGCGTTGCAGAAACCGCCACTTTGTGGGTGCCGAACCGCAGGTGAGTTCGGAGAGCACCACACCGTCGGCGGCGATGCGTGTGAGCAGGGCGTCGTGCCCGCTCGGGTAGAACCGGTCGACTCCCCCGGCGAGAAAGGCCGCCGTGATCCCCTCGCTCGCGAGAGCCGCCCGGTGCGCCATCCCGTCGATGCCGTAGGCGGCGCCGGACACAACGGCGAAGCCGCGGTCGACGAGTCCGGCGGCCGCCTCCATCGCCACGTGCTCGCCGTACCCGGTTGCCGCGCGGGCACCGACGAGAGCGATCGAGTGTGGGAGGCGGGCCAGGGCCGCCCACGTGCCCCGCCACCACAACGCGACCGGGGCATGCGCACCCAGGTCGTTGAGCCCGACCGGCCAGAGCTCGTCGCGCGGCAGCAGCAGCCGGGCACCGACGCGCGCGGCCAGTTGCAGGGACCGCTCGACGTCCGCCGAGTTGAGGCGCGGGCGCCAGCGGAACAGCCCCTGTTCAAGGCTCGTGCCGAGTTCGTCGTCGGAATCGTCGACGCCGGACTCCCGCAGGAGCGCGGCCAGCCGCGCCGGCGCCCAGCCCTCGACGACGGCGGTGAGGCCGAGGCTCGCTCCGAGGCCCCCGACGACAAGTCCCGCGATGCCGTCTCCGGGTTCGGCAATCCCGGTCCAGGCGGCACGCGCGAACACCTCTGCCCACCCGTCATCAGCTTCGGAGTTCAACGCTTCGGTGTCTCGCGCTGCGCTGTCGTGCCCTGCGCTGCCGTGCAGTGCACTCCCGGTCCCGGCATTCGTTCCGGCGTCGCCGTGCACGGTCTCGGCGAGTGCCCGCACCCGCTGCTCGGGCAGTCCGAAGATGGTCATGGCGTCATTCCCTTTCGTAGGTAGAGCGCGAGCCCCACGTGTTCGCTGCCCGGGCGGGCCGCGCCTTCCAAATCGGCGATGGACCACGCGACGCGCAACACGCGGTCGTAGCCGCGCATGGTGATTCCGCCGCGTTCGAGAGCCCGGTCCAGCCCCGCCGTGGTGCGCAGATCGAGTCGGGTGCCCGGGCCGCGCAGCCACGGCCCGGGGACCTCGGAGTTGACCTGCCACGGGGTGTCGCGGAGCCTGTCGGCTGCCGCACCGCGCGCGTCGGCGACCCGGGCGCGGGCCGCGGCGCTTGGGATGCGCACCGTGTCGGTGGCCAGGCGCAGCTGGACCGCTGTGATGCGTTTGACGCCGAGCTGGATGTCGATGCGGTCGAGCAGCGGACCGGAAAGGCGCGCCAGATACCGGCGTCTTGCGTTGGGCGGACACGCGCATTCGAGGTCGCCGGCACCGTATTGCCCACAGGGGCAGGGATTGGCGGCCAGCACGAGTTGGAACCTGGCCGGGAAGTGCGCGATGGCGTTGGCGCGGTGGATGCTGATCGTTCCCGATTCGAGCGGCTGCCTCAGGGCGTCGAGCACAGGAGAGGCGAACTCGGGGGCTTCGTCGAGGAACAGCACGCCGTTGGAGGCGCGCGCGGCGGCCCCCGGTCGAATGTGCCCGGCACCGCCACCCACCATCGCCGCGGCAGTGATGGTGTGGTGGGGCGCCTCCAACGGCGGTCGGGTGATCAACGCCCCGCCGAGCCCCCGTTCGCTGAGCGAGCGCAGGGAACTGACCTCCAACGATGCGGCCGGGCCGAGGTCGGGCAGCAGCCCGGGAAGACGCGCGGCGAGCATCGTCTTGCCCGCGCCGGGCGGGCCAAGCAGAAAAACGTGGTGACCGCCCGCGGCCGCGACCTGCAGGGCCAGGATGGCGTCGTCGTTGCCGATCACATCGGCCAGATCGAGTTCTGTCACCGGCAGGGCCGGGTCGTCGGGCGGGCGGATTGTCTCGACCGGCCGGGCCGTCAGGGCCGCGCCGTGCCAGATCGCCGCGTCCCGCAACGAGGCCACACCGACAACCCGTACGCCGGGCACCAGCGCGGCCTCCTCCGCGTTGCCCTCGGGCACCATGACGGTCTGGTGTCCGAACCGCGCCGCGGCGGCGACGCCGGGGAGGATTCCGGGGGTCGGCCGCAGGCGCCCGTCGAGGGCCAGTTCCCCGAAGTGCACGACCGATCCCACCGATTCAGCGGACACGACGCCGTCGGCCGCCAGGCACGCGACCGCGATGGCGAGGTCGAATCCCGCGCCGTGTTTGGGAAGGGCGGCCGGGGACAGCGCGACGGTGAGGCGGTGGCTGGTGAGCGGGCACCCGGAGTTCGTCGCTGCCGCGCGCACCCGCTGGGTGGCCTGGGACAGGGCGGCGTCGGGCAGCCCGATCAGGACCATCGCCGGAAGCTGCGCGGAAATGTCGGCCTCGACCTCAACCATCGCGCCCGAGAGCCCGAGCAGGGCCACCGCGTGAGTGCGCGCGAGCGACATCAGAACACGCCCCGCAGGTGCTCGATCACGGGCTCCCGCCCCCGTTCGGCAATCACCGCGACGGCGTCCACCCGGATGCGGTTCGGCCACACCTCCGCCTGCGAGCACCACAGGCCCGCCAGCCGCCGCATTCGGGCGAGCTTCTTCGCGGTGATCGCCTCAAACGGATGCCCGAAGCTTGCGCTGCTGCGCGTCTTCACCTCCACGAAGACGACCTGCTCGTCGCGTTCGACGATCAGGTCGACCTCGCCGTCGGGACACCGCCAGTTGCGTGCGATCACGCGGTAGCCTGCGGCGCCCAGGTACGCGGCCGCACAGTCTTCGCCGTACCTGCCGAGTTGATCTTTGCGTGCCACGAGTGCCTCCGGCCACCAGAGTGGCCGGTGCTGCAACCTGCCGGGGGCACGCCGACGCCATCGGTGAGATTCCCCGCGCGTCAACGGCTGGGGAGGACCATTTGGTCCGCCGGTACCGGGACCGTGCATTCGCGAATTTGCGGACCCGAAGGAGTGCGGATTGCGCGCCGACCGCCTTGGGCTCGTTCCTCGCTACGGGTTCCAGCCGAGCCGGCGACTCAGCTCGCGGGCGGCATGCTCGAGCGCCTTGAGGATCGACTCCTGCAGAGGCACCTGCGCCGGGCCTGACGGAGTGACGGCCGCCTGGATACTGTATGCGTGGGTGACGGCGATGGCCGCCACGACACGGCCGCTGCGGTCCCGCACCGGCTTGGCGAAAGACGTGAGACCATCCGTCACCTCGCCGAACTCGCGGGCGAAACCCTGTCGGCGCACCACGTCGAGCTGGTGCAGGAACTCGGCGTGCGTGCGCGGTCCTTTTCCGGTGCGTTGAATGAAGGCGTAGTTGGGCGGAAACAGGGCCTGCAACTGGTCGTGCCCGAGGTCAGCGAGGATCATTCTTCCAGAGGCCGTGAGGTGTGTGGGGAGGCGAACGTCCTTGGCGGTGACGAGAGGGGCGCGGGAACGCGCCGTCTGCTCGTGAATGTACAGCGTCTCGTGGCCGTGTAGCACCGCTAGGTGCGCGGACTCGCCGACGGTGGCGACCAGGCGCTCGAGCACGGGCCGTCCGAATCGGGCCAGCGGCACGTGGATGCCGAACGCCTGGCCGATTTCCAGCGCCGCAATGCCCAGAGCGTAGGTCTTCAGCTCGGGCAGGTGGGTGACATAGCCGAGCGTTTGCATCCCTCGCAAGAGACGGAACGTCGAGGAGCGCGGCGTGCCGATGGCCCGGGCGATCTGCGCGGCGGGGACCGGGTTCGCCTGGGTGGCCAGATAGCTCAGGATGCGCAGGGGGCGCAATGAACTGTCCGTGGTGTCACTCAGGGTGTCGTGCTTTCCGGGCAGAATCTCATATCTGAGACTCTATCCGCCGCTCGTGTATTGTCCCTGATCCAGGTTCACGGTTCCATGGATGTAGGCAGAAAATGCTGGGCGGCAACCGTCCCCTACCGACGAAGGCGTCAGGAGACGACGATGACAGTGACCACCGAGGCCCCGAGAACCCGAACCCGCGGGATGTGGAAGCTGTTCGTCTACAGCGGTATCGGGGCGTTTATGTTCTTCGTTCCGTTGACCATCGGCGGCAAGAGCACGATCATGCTCGACCACATCGTCACGTTCCTGCAAGCGAGTATCGGCCCGGCGCTGCCGTATTACGCACTCGCGATCATTGTGGCCGGCGCCGTGTACCCCTTCGTGACCGGGAACTGGAAGCGGTCCGTCGTCGGTGTGGTGTTCTCGTTGTTCAAGGTCCTGGGCCTGGTAGTGGGCGTCATGATGGTCTTCCGGGTCGGCCCCGCCTGGCTGTTCGAACCGGGCATGGGCCCGTTCCTCTTTGAGAAGCTGGTGATTCCGGTCGGGCTGCTCGTGCCGATCGGCGCCGTGTTCCTGGCGCTGATGGTGAGCTACGGCCTGCTGGAATTCATCGGAGTGCTTGTGCAGCGGGTGATGCGCCCGATTTGGAAGACCCCGGGGCGCTCGGCCATCGACGCGGTCGCCTCGTTCGTGGGCAGCTACTCACTCGGGCTGCTCATCACTAACCGGGCCTACAAAGACGGCAAGTACACCGCCAAGGAGTCGGCGATCATCGCCACCGGATTCTCCACAGTCTCGGCCACCTTCATGGTCATTGTGGCCAAAACCCTCAACCTGATGGGCCAGTGGACGGCGTACTTCTGGGTGACGTTCCTCGTGACCTTCCTGGTCACGGCGATCACGGTGCGCATCTGGCCCCTGAACAGCATCCCCGACACTTACCACCCGGATGCGACTGCGCAACCCGAGGAGATCATCACCGGCAAACGGCTGTCGGTGGCCTGGGCGCATGCTCAGGAGACGGTCGCGGCGGCGCCCTCGCTCGGCGTCAATGTGTGGCGGAACGTGCGCGACGGTCTTCTGATGGCGATGGCGATCCTGCCCTCCATCCTCTCTATCGGGCTGCTCGGGCTCGTGCTCGCCACCTACACGCCTGTGTTCGACTGGCTCGGCTACGTGTTTTATCCCTTCACTTGGGCGCTGCAGCTGCCCGAGCCGATGCTCGTGGCCAAGGCCAGTGCAGTGGGCGTGGCCGAGATGTTCCTGCCGGCGCTGCTCGTGGCCGGGTCGGTGCCGATCGTGAAGTTCGTTATCGGTGTTGTGTCGGTCTCGGGAATCATCTTCTTCTCGGCGCTGGTGCCCTGCATCATGGCAACGGACATCCCGATCCCGGTGTGGAAACTCGTCGTGGTCTGGTTCCAGCGCGTCGTGCTGACACTGATCATTGTGACTCCGATCGCGTTCTTGCTGTTCTGACGCGTGGCGTGCGGCACGCGTGGGTGTATGCGGGGGCGCGCGCATGTAGTGGCCCGCGGATCCGCCGCCGAAGCCTGAGTTCGGGCGCCCCTACAACCCGAGGGCGCTCAGCTCGGCGTCCATCCGCGTGGCCATGGCCGCGTAGCCGGCGTCGTTGGGATGCAGGCCGTCACCGGCCATCCATTCGGGGTGCCCTTCGATCCAGTGGGAGGCATCCTCGATGTAATCGGCGTCAATGCCCGCGGCCGCATCCCTCACCCAGCTGATGATCGTGGCTACCGAACTCGGCCGTTCGTCGGTGTACCAGAACGGTTCCACCACGACGATGCGCGCCTCGGGCAGGGCCGTCGCGAGCGTGCTGAGGTCGGTTGTGATGGCCGCCTCGATCGCGTCGGCCTTGCCCGGCATGGAAAAGTTGTCGTTGAGTCCCATCGTCACCATGACGATGTCCGGTTTCGCGTCGATCACCTGCTGCACGAGGCCGGTCCCGGGCGCGCCTGACCGCTTGTTGATGAAGCCCAGGCCGTTGGCGCTCGGGTTCACCTCGTTCCAGCCGCGTTCGGTCGAGATCAGGCTCGACCAGCGTTTCGAGGGGTCGGAGGCCCCCGTCCCTCGGGTGTAGGAGTCACCGTAGAACGCGACCGTCGGCCCGTCGGGGAAGGCCTGCACCGCCGGAATGGGCGTGGGCGCGCACGCGGCCATCACCGCGACCACCGCCGCGCCGACGACACTTGCGATGAGCCGGGAAGGCAAAAAGCGGTGAGTGGTCATGTCAGGGGTTCGTCGCCCGGCGCGGTAGCGATTGGTGCGGCAGCCATCCAGTGCCCTCTCCGGCCTCTCTCAGTCCAGGGTGAAGAGGCGGCGCACGACCCGGCCCTCGGCGAGAGCGTCGAGGCTCTCATTGAGCTCGCTGAGGGGGCGCGTGTCGGTGTGCAGCAGCTCCACCGGCAGCGTTCCCGCCCGCCACATGTCGAGGTAGCGCGGAATGTCCCGGTCGGGTACCGAATCACCCATGTAGCAGCCGAGCAGGCGTCGGCCGGTGCCCGCGAATTGCAGGGCCGAGGTCGTGATCGTCTGGTCGGGGTGAGGCAACCCCACCGAGACGAGCGCGCCGCCGCGGGTCAGCAGACCGAGGCACGCCTCCATCACGCGGGAGTTGCCGACGGCCTCGATCGCGAGGTCGACACCGTCGCCGGCGTGCTCGGTGACGAGGGCGGCCGCCTGGTCGGGCGCGCCGACGGCCGTCGCGCCACACCGCAGCGCGAGGGCCTGCTTCTCGGGGAGCGGGTCGATGGCGATCACGGTCGTGCCCGCCACCTGGGCGGCGGCCATGACGGCCATCAGTCCGACGGCGCCGAGCCCGAAGACGATCACAGACTGGCCGGCCACGAGCTGCCCGGTGTTGAGCACGGCGCCGATGCCGGTCAGTGCCGCGCAGCCGAACATGGCGGCCACGTCGAACGGCACGTCGGCGGCGATCACGACGGCCGATTCGCGTGCGACGACGGCGTACTGGGAGAAGGCGGAGACCCCGAGGTGGTGGTTCACCCGCTCCCCCGCCTCCGACCGCAACACGGCGTCGCCGTGCAGCAGGTCCCCGGTGTTGTTCACCTCGGCGCCGCGGTGGCAGAGCGCCGGGCGGCCGGCGAGACAGGCACGGCAGTCCCCGCAGCTCGGCACGAACACGAGCACGACATGGTCGCCGATGCGCACATCATCGACATCCGCACCGACCGCGCTCACGGTTCCGGCGGCCTCGTGTCCGAGTGCCATCGGCAGCGGGCGGATGCGGGAGCCATTGATCACCGACAGGTCGGAGTGGCAGAGGCTGGCGCGTTCGATCTTCACCAGCAGCTCGCCGCGGCGTGGCTCGGGTACCGGAATGGTTTCCAGGGTGAGCGGTGCGCTGTCGGCGTACGGCGCGTCCGAACCGGGATCGCGGAGGATCGAGCTGAGCATCGTTGCTGTCGTCATGGTTCCAACGTAGCGGTCTGAGCCGGCGCTCGCGGCCGGGCAGCAGGCGGCTCACGTACGATCGGGGCATGAGCATTCGCCACACCGTCACGGACCTGAGCATGCAAGCGATGAACGGTGTGCACCGCACGATTCTCTTCCTGTCCGGCGGTCGCTGGGGTTGGACGATCGGTCCGATGCCGGCCGTCGAACTGCACACCACGGGCCGGTCGAGCGGTCAGCGACGCTCCACGATGCTGACCGCGCCGGTGCACGGCGACGGGCGTTATGTTCTCGTCGCGTCCAAGGGTGGTGACGACCGGCATCCGAACTGGTACCTCAATCTGCTGGACCAGCCCGATGTCGAGCTCACCGTGCGGGGCGCGACCCTCCCGATGCGGGCGCGCACGGCTACCCCGGCGGAGAAGGCGGAGCTGTGGCCCCGCATCGTCGCCGAGTACTCCGGGTATGGCGCGTACCAGCAGAAGACGAGCAGGGACATCCCCGTCGTCATCTGCGAGCCGCGCTGACCCGGGGCCGCCCTGGCTCAGCGCCGCCGGGGTGACGGTGCCTCCGGAGTTAGAGAACCGCTTCGAGCTCGTCGACCATGGCGCTCGGGAAGGCCGGGGCCAGCACGCCGGCCATTTCTTCGAGCACGCGGATGACCTGGCAGCTGTAGCCGAATTCGTTGTCGTACCAGACGTAGAGGATCACCTTGGTGCCGTTGGCGATGGTCGCGAGACCGTCGACGATCCCGGCGCGGCGCGATCCGAGGAAGTCGCTGGAGACCACCTCGGGTGAGTCGATGTAGTCGATCTGCTTGTGCAGGTCGGAGTGCAGCGACATGGTGCGCAGGTAGGTGTTGACCTCGTCCTTGTCGGTGCCTGTTTCCAGGTTGAGGTTCAGGATCGCCATGGACACGTCGGGCGTCGGCACCCGGATGGCGTTGCCGGTGAGTTTTCCGACGAGCTCGGGCAGGGCCTTGGCAACGGCCTTGGCCGCGCCCGTTTCGCTGATCACCATGTTGAGGGCGGCCGAGCGTCCGCGACGATCCCCCGAGTGGAAGTTGTCGATGAGGTTCTGGTCGTTGGTGAACGAGTGCACGGTTTCGACGTGACCGTCCACGATGCCGAAGCGGTCGTTGATGGCCTTGAGCACGGGGGCGATGGCGTTCGTGGTGCAGGATGCCGCGGTGACGATCGTGTCGTCGTCGGTGATCGTGGCGTGGTTGATGCCGTGCACGATGTTCTTCAGCGCGCCCTTGCCCGGAGCGGTCAGCAGCACCCGCGCGACGCCGGGGCATTTGAGGTGCTGGGACAGGCCGTCCGCGTCGCGCCAGCGACCCGTGTTGTCCACGACGACCGCGTTGTGGATGCCGTAGGACTCGTAATCCACGGTGGACGGGTCGCTCGAGTAGATCACCTGGATCAGCGTTCCGTTGGCGAGGATCGTGTTGTTGCGCTCGTCGACGGTGATGGTTCCCTCGAAGGGACCGTGCACGGAGTCGCGTCGCAGCAGGCTCGCGCGCTTGATGATGTCGTTCTCCGAGCCTTTGCGCACGACGATGGCGCGCAGGCGCAGGCCCTGGCCGCCGCCGGCGTGCTCAATCAGGATCCGGGCGAGCAGACGCCCGATGCGGCCGAAGCCGTAGAGCACAACGTCGGTGCTGGTGCGTTCGTCCAGGCCGTGCTGGTCGACGATGCCGGCGAGCTCGGCGCGCAGGAACTCCTCCAGCGAGAGTTCCTCGGCGTCTTTCCGGTACGCAATCGCGAGACGGGCCAGGTCGATCGAGGCTGCACCGAGGTTGAGACGCAGCAGGGTCTCCAGGACCGGAAGCGTCTCTTCGAGCGGAAGCTCGACATCCGCTATGTGGCGGGCGAAGCGGTGAGCCTTGAGCAGACCGATGACCGACTTGTTCACAAGGCCGCGACCGAACACGCTCGTCACGACATTGTTGTCGCGATACAGGCGGCCGATGAGGGGAATCATCGCCTCGGCGATCGCCTCCCGACCGATCCACATTTGACGGGCACGATCTGTTGACTGATTCACAGGCTGTTTTCCTAAACCCTCGTTGGTTTTCACCGCGCGGCGGGCCGCGTCGGTGACTCAAATTTTGCGCGTCGTTACTCGTCGAGCGCCAATTCCTTGGGCAGCTCAAACTCCTTCGACGCAAGTTCTTCCACGTTGACATCTTTGAATGTGAGCACACGCACTGATTTCACGAAGCGATCGGAGCGGTACACGTCCCACACCCACACGTCCTTCATGTTCAGCTCAAAGTAGAAATCGTGCTCCGTGTCACGGCGCACCAATTCGACGTCATTGGCCAGGTAGAAGCGCCGTTCCGTCTCAACGACATATTGGAACTGGCCAACCACGTCTCGATATTCACGGTACAGGGCCAGCTCGACCTCGCGGTCGTAGTCCTCAAATTCGTCTTCTTCCATGGTGAAACAATCCTACTTCGAGATCTTCAACCACGATTTGCGGTGCAGCTCGGTGGCTCCCAGCCGAGCAATGGCTCTCATGTGCTCGGCGCTACCGTACCCCTTGTTGCCCAACCACCCGTATCCGGGAGAAACAGCATCCGCCGCGATCATCAGGCGGTCCCTGTGCACCTTGGCGATAACGGATGCTGCGGCGACCGAGCCGCAGTCCCGGTCGGCCTTGATGCGGGTCACGACGGTCAGCGGGGTCTTGAGCGCCTTGTTGAGCCAGTCATCACTGCCGTCGAGGAGCACGACGCTGCCGGTTATGTCGACCCCGGAGGCGTGCAGCTGGGCCAGGGCACGCTTGCCTGCCAGACCGAGGCACGCAATGATGCCGAGCTCGTCGACCTCCTGCGCCGAGGCGAGGCCCACCGCCGAGTGCAGCGCCCAGGCCGCTGCGAGCGGCGCGAGCAACTCGCGTTTGGGCTCGCTGAGCATTTTGGAGTCGCGTAAACCGGCCGGAATGGGGGTGACGCTCGCATCGATCGCGACGAATCCAACACCAACGGGCCCGGCCAATGCGCCGCGGCCCACCTCGTCACAGCCGATAACGAACCTCGCTCCGTCTGCCAGCATGGCCAGTTCCACGTCAAGGTTGGGGTCGGACACGGCCACCTACTGCGCCCCGTCTTTCACGCTGCGGAAGACGTCGGGGTAGTCGTCGAGCCAGGACCATCTGGCGAGGGGCCAGCTGATAACGAGGGCGCGACCGACCACGTGGTCGATCGGGACAAAACCCTTACCAGGGGTCTCCCCGTTGTACCGGGAGTCCTTCGAGTTGTAGCGGTTGTCCCCCATCATCCAGAGGGAATTCGCGGGGATCACCACGTCGAAGTCGTCCTGGGACACCATGGTCGCTCCCTGCGGCAGCAGCACATACGGCTCGGAGAGGGGCACGCCGTTAACACTCATCTGGCCGAGGGCGTTGCAGCAGACCACGTGATCACCCGGCAGTCCGATGACACGTTTGATCAGGTGATCGTTACTGTCGGGAGCGGATAGTCCGACCGCGGCCATGAGCCAGTCCGCGCTCGCGACGAGGGGGTTCTGCTGAACGACCTCCTGCGGCGAGAGCCAACCGCCCGGGTCACGGAAGACCATGACGTCGCCGCGTTTGATGGGCATGAACCGGGGCTCGAGCTGATTCACAAGGATCCGGTCATAGACCTGGAGCGTGTTTTCCATCGACCCGGAGGGAATGTAGAACGACCTAACCAAAAACGTCTTGATCAGGAAGGAGATGAGGAGGGCGACAATAAAAATAATGATGAGGTCGCGGACGAACAGTAAGACACTTTGCTTCTTGGTCTTTGGACCGGAGCGTGCACGCGAGTGTGATCCCAGGCGAATCCTTCGCGTAGGTACCGCTTCTTCTGTCATTAAACCGCCTGAGCTCCCGATCAGTTTACGTGATCGGGAGCTCAGGGGAGAATCCGGTGAACCGGGGCTAATCGGTAATGACTAGCGCTTTTCCTTGATCTTGGCCTTCTTGCCGCGCAGGTCGCGGAGGAAGTACAGCTTCGCGCGGCGAACATCTCCGCGGGTGACGACCTCGATGTGGTCGATGATCGGCGAGTGCACCGGGAAGGTGCGCTCGACGCCGATCTGGAAGCTGACCTTACGTACGCAGAAGGTCTCGCGGACGCCTTCACCGGAACGGCCGATGACGATGCCCTGGAAGACCTGGATACGAGAGCGGGTACCTTCAATGATGTTTACGTGAACCTTGACGGTGTCGCCGGCACGGAACGCGGGGATGTCCTTCTTGAGGGACGGTGCATCCACGAAGTCGAGAATATGCATAGTTTTTCGCTCTCTGTATCCGCCACAGGTCGAACACGGTTCGTGCCGGAACGCTTTGGCGATTCCGGCAACCGATATAGGTAAGTGTGTGCCGATTAGAAGCAGCTCCCCTGTGGCAGAGGCTTGCCGCGGCACAATCGCCTATTCTGTCACATTCCGGGTCGTGCTGCAAAAAATCCCGGGCGTGTTGGCGCCGACCTACGGAGCGTCGTGCGGCGTTTCCTTGATCACGATGACCTCTGGATCGTTCGCGCGGCCGGATGGAGGCGGCGTGGATGCGCCGTGTTCCGTTCTCGGCCGCATCGGCGGTGATGCCAGGGGGCTGGCGGGAGCGGTGCCGGCCGCAGTCTGCTCAATGAGATCCAGCATGGCCCGCACGCGCTTGCGGGCGGCACTGAACAGCGCCCACACGGCGTACCAGAACGCGCCGATCCCGACAACGATGACGAGCACGGACAACCAGCCGGAGGGATCAGAGGCAAGCCCGAGTGCGATGATCAGGGCGTGCCAGACGGCAAGCACGCCGACGTCGATCCACGACAGGGCGCGCTCCTCGCGCACCTCGCGGCGGGCGAAGAGGAACAGGCTCACGATGAGCATTCCGAGGCCGAGCAGCACGGCGCCGAAGAAGATCCCGAGTACCGCCCAGCCGCCCGTTCCGAAGATCGACGAGCCGATCAGGAGCCATAGCGGCAGGACAATAACGGCAGGAAACTGCCAACGGAAGAAGGTGCGGCGTATAAACACGCCTACAGACTATCCGCGCGCGCTGAGTGATTGCCCGGCGTTCGCTGTGGGCAAACCGGGCCGCGCCGACCCCGACCCTGGCACTGGCACTGGGACTGGGACTGGGAGCAAGCTACGGAGCGGGACTCTCCACCGGCTCGGCCAGCAGGTCGGGACGAACGAGCCTCGTGCGCTCAAGCTGCTGCTCGTGGCGCCAGGCTGCGATAGCGGCGTGGTTGCCGCTCAGCAGAACCGGGGGAACCGACAGTCCTCGCCACTCGTTCGGTTTCGTATAACTCGGGTATTCCAGCAGGCCGTCCTCGTGTGATTCCTCCACGAGGCTCTGCGGGTTTCCGACCACACCGGGAATGAGCCGGCCCACGGCCTCGATCATCGCCATCACGGCGACCTCTCCCCCGTTGAGCACATAGTCACCGAGGCTGATCAGGCGCACGCGTCCGCGGGTGGCGTAGTGGTCGACGACGCGCTGGTCGATGCCCTCGTAGCGCCCGCATCCGAAGACGAGATGGGATTCCTCGGCGAGCTCCCTCGCGGTGGCCTGGGTGAACTGCTCGCCGGCGGGCGACGGAAAAATGATCGTGGGGCCCTCGTCGGCGGCGGGCGCGTCGCCGAGGATGGAGTCGAGTGCGTCCCCCCAGGGCTCGGGCTTCATGACCATTCCGGCGCCCCCGCCGTAGGGGGTGTCATCGACGGTGCGGTGCCGGTCGTGCGTGTGGTCGCGCAGGTTGTGCACGCCCAGTTCGATCAGACCGGACTGGCGGGCCTTGCCGAGCAGCGACAGGTCGAGCACATCGAAGAATTCAGGAAAAATGGTGACGATATCAATGCGCATAGTCAGATTCTAATATTTGGACGACGGCAGTGCGGCCGCGTCACGCGAGGCCACGGTCTCTCGGACCCATAAACAGAGATACACGGATCGCCCTCGCTGAGCAGATCGCTGATCGGTGTCTCCCATGCCCATCAAGGCTGGCGGTCGCGGCGGCGGGGCGACTGGCGCGAGCGTCAGGTGGGGAGGGACGGAACCTGCTGTCAGGATTCCTGTGGGCTGTGTTCGCGGATGTGTGGGGTGAGCCAGTCGATGAGGAATTTGCTGGAGCCGGGGTGTATCCCCGGTGCTTCGTGTTGTTGTGCGTGCCATGCTTCCACCTCGGCGGAGGCGTTGGCTTCGTGGAGGAATCGGGTGAGAGGGCAGCGGTCGAGTTCCAGTGGGTGCGGTGCGGCTAGTCGGGCGAACTTCAAGTGATAAGCCAAAGCGCCGAGCGGTGTCTCTATCAGAGACACGTCTGAGTGGAGGGTGAAGGAATCAGACCACCGCAGGCAGTCTTCGGGTGGCATTGGTTTGGCAAAGTAATACCCCTGGCCCAGCGGTGCCCCGAGGACGGTAGCGGCTTCGGTCAGGCTTTCGTTCTCCAGCCCTTCGATAACGACATTCATGCCCAGGTCCCGGCCTAATTGGATGAGGGTTGCCAGGACGCTGAGCGTTTCCAGGGGCCTGTCCTGGACGTGAAAGAGCAATCCGCGATCGAGTTTGATGGCGCTGAACGGAAACGATGAGAGCCTTTGCAGGCTGCTGTAGCCGGATCCGAGATCATCCATGGCAAGGTTTACTCCCAAGGCGACGAGCTCCCGCAAAGCTGTCCGCTGCGCGTCGAGGCTTATGACCTGCGATTCCAGCAGCTCCAATCCCAGGCGGCCCGGCTGGATGTCATGGGCGTGGAGCAGCTTGTCGACGAGTGCCGGTATCGACCCATCGAGCAGGATTGCTGGTGGCAGGTTCACTGACACGTCGTGACGGGTACCCTCTCGATCCCACGCCGCCAGGATTTCCAACGCCCGATCGAGGACGCCGACGAACAAGACGCGCAGATCGTCAGTCCCGAGGTGGGGCAGGAACTCATCGGGGTACGCGACGCGTCCTCCGGGGAGTGTCAGGCGCGCCAGGGCCTCGAACAGGTGCACGGTCCCCTCGCGAAGATCCACCACGGGCTGGAAGTGAACAAGGATATTTCCACTCGTGAGAGCGCCTGGATAATCCTCCGGATTCGCTTCTGGTCCCGTGCCGGAGCGTCCATTGGTGGTACCGCTGTTTCCGTTGTCCTGTGAGTGAATGCTGGCGTGTTCCGCGGTCTCCCACCAGGTCCTCCGATGGTTTCGGCGTTCCTTGGCCGTATAGAGCGCCTCATCGGCGCTGCGAAGAATGGACCGGCTATCGGTGCCGTCCTCGGGAACCAGTGCGATCCCCAGGCTCATTCCGATGCGAACCTGCTGGCCGTCAACAGTGAAGGGCGCCTTCACCGCCTCATGCACCCGGTGGAGCATTCCGGGCAGGTCCTCGTTTGCGGTGCTACGCGTGATGTTTTTGAGGATCAGGATGAATTCGTCCCCGCCCATCCGGGCCAGAACATCGCCTTCACGCAGGCGTGAGAGCACGCGAGCCGCCCACTGCTGCAACACTGCATCACCCGCCGCATGACCCAAGGTGTTGTTGACGAGACGGAAATCATCCAGATCAATCAATCCAACTGCCGCCGTCACTTCACGGTCAGGAGCGCGTTTCACGACCTCCTCCACAGCCCGTTCGGCCGCCGTCCGGTTCGGCAGACCCGTCACGGAGTCGTGAAGCGCCTGGTTCTGCAGCTGCTTCAGCAAGGCCACGTGGTTGCTGATATCGCGTTGGATACTCACAAAGTGGGTGATCGCGGTGCTGGCGCCCACCCGCATCGGGATGATCTTCAGCGCTGTCCAGAACGCGGAACCGTTCTTACGGTAATTGAGTATTTCTCCTTCAAAGACCTCCCCCGAAGCGAGGACTTCCCGCATGATGCGTCTCGTGCTGGAATCGGTGCCCGGTCCCTGCAGGACGCGACAGTTCCGGCCCATCAACTCAGCCTGCTCATACCCGGTCATGGCGGTAAAAGAAGCAGAAACATACATGACGGCTTGTGTTGAGTCGGTTATCAGCGCGATATCAGCGGTCGCCCCCCGGGCAGCCACGAGCACTGAGGCCAGGCCATCATCTACGTTTCCGTTCGTTCGCAGGGTCATGGTTTCCTTCAGTGAGATCGAACGAACACATATCGCGACGATTAGCCTACATGCGCGCGGCCCATCAACATGTCAGAGGGTTCGCAACCGTCACGCTGTGCAAGGAACCCAACAGACACGGACAGGTCCGGTGACGTACGCCTGCGCCGACAACCCGGGCCTGGCCCTCGTGGGCGAACGTGACCAAATGCGTCCTGCAACCACAGCGGAGCGGGCCGATTCACGTACGGTCATTCTCAGCGGAAGTCGTATTCCGGTGCGAGGAGAGTAGAAAATGACAGTCCACCCTTCAGGGAAGACCGGAGCGGTCACCCTCGTCGGCGGCGGTCCGGGAGCCCCCGGGCTGCTCACCGTTGCCGGCGCGAACGCGCTGCTCGAAGCCGATGTTGTGCTGTACGACCGGCTCGGCCCGACCGCGCACCTGACGACGCTCGCGCCGAACGCCCTCCTCATCGACGTGGGAAAGCTCCCGGGCAACCACGCCGTCTCCCAGTGCGATATTGAGGACCTCATCGTCTCCCACGCGCTCACCGGTTCCCGGGTCGTTCGACTCAAGGGCGGCGACCCCTACGTGTTCGGGCGCGGTAGTGAAGAAGTGCTCGCCTGCCATGCGCGGGGCATCCCGGTCTCGGTGGTCTCCGGAGTGACGAGTGCGATCTCCGTTCCCGCCGCCGCCGGCATTCCCCTGACCCACCGCGGTCTCAGCCATGCGTTCACGGTCATCTCCGGCCACGCTCCCCTGACCGAGAGGGAACTGGAGGGTCTTGTTCTGCTCGGCAGCACCATTGTCGTACTGATGGGCGTGGGCACTCTGCCCACTCTCACCCAGGGCCTGTTGCGGCACGGAATGGCCTCGGACCTGCCGGTGGCCATCATTGAACGCGGCTTCAGCGACACCCAGCGCACCACCATCGCCACCCTCGCTACCGTTCTCGGCGCCGCTGCCCAGGCCAGCGTCTCCTCCCCCGCTGTGCTCGTGGTCGGTGACGTCGTGCGGCTCGCGTTCACCGGCGATGAGAGCGCCGAAGACCTGATCAGCCAGGCGGCCCAGTTCCAGGCTACGTCCTGATGCCCACCGAACCATCGAGTCCGGTCCCCCGGCACGTGGCGGTACCCGTGCGGCGGGAAGCCATCGTGTCCCGCCGCTACCGACTCAACGTGTAGCGCTGCCCCGGCCGGAAACGCACAAATCGCCCACCCCCAGTGGGGATGGGCGATCAGTGAAAAATCAGTGCCGGTCAGGCCTTCTCGGCCTCGGGTGTGTCAGAGCCGGTTTCATCAACGGATGCCGCGGCATCCACTTCTGAACCAGCCTGGTCATCTGCGGCGTCGTCCGCCTGCTCGGGAAGCTCTTCGAGCAGTCCCGGGGGCGGAGTGATGGTGACCGTTCCGGCCTTCACGTCGACAGCGGGAACAATCGCCTTCACGAAGGGGATCATCACGTCGCCGGCGGGCGTCTTGACGATGAGGAGGTCCTGCGCCGGCATGTGCTCGAGGCGGGAGATCGTGCCGATCTTCACCCCGTCACGCATGACGGCGAGGCCGATGAGCTGGTGGTCATACCAGGCATCTTCTTCGTCGGACTGCTCTGCCGCGTCGGATTCGATCCAGAGAATCGCCTTGGCGAGGGTCTCCGCGGTGGTGCGGTCCGGAACATCCTTGAAGAAGCCGACGGCATGCTGGTTGTACCAGCGAAGTTCGACAAGTTCAAGGGTTTTTCCATGCCACGGCGTACCGGTGGGCACCTGGAGGGTGAACACGGCACCCGGGACGAAACGTCGTCCCGGGTCGTCCGTGAACAGTTCAAGCTTGATCGCTCCCTTAAGCCCGTGAGCCTTCGTGAGTCGTCCCACCCGAAGCTGGTTGCGTGCTGGCGTGCCGTCGTCGACCGAATTCATGGGAGACCCTAGGAATCGGTGTCGACGACGTCAACACGAACACGCCGACCTTCGGCCAGAGCAGCCACGAGGGTGCGCAGCGCCTTGGCCGTGCGACCCGCACGGCCGATGACACGGCCGAGGTCCTCGGGGTTCACACGAACCTCAAGAACCTCACCACGGGGCGAGTTCTTCTCAGCAACGTGCACATCGTCCGGGTGATCTACGATCCCCTTGACGAGGTGCTCAAGTGCGGGAGCGAGCAAGATTTACGCCTTGGTCTCGTCGGTTGCCTCTGCGGCAGCCTCGGTGGACTCTTCGGCCTTGACGGCAGGCTTATCGGCCTTGGGCTTCAGGACGGGCTTCTTCTTCTCGTCAGCGACGAAAGCAGCCTTCGGCTCCTTGAACTTGACGGTGCTCTTGGCGTTCTTGTCGCCCTTGAAGATGCCCCAGTCGCCGGTGAGCTTGAGCAAGGCCGCAACCTGCTCGGTCGGCTGTGCACCGACGCTCAGCCAGTACTGTGCACGCTCGGACTTGACCTCGATGACGGAGGGCTCCTGCGTGGGGTGGTAAACGCCGATCTCTTCGATGACACGACCGTCGCGCTTGGTGCGCGAGTCGGCAACGACGATGCGGTAGTACGGTGCACGGATTTTACCCATGCGCTTCAGACGGATTTTGACAGCCACAATTCTCCAGTGTTATTTCGATGTTTGGCGAACCTGAGGCCGTGAGCGTGGGGGCACACTCGGCATAAGCTTCTAGGGGATCTTCCTACACCGGGATAGAGGGCGGGGCATAGTGATCTCAACTGATCATTCTGCCAGACATTCCCCCCATTGTGATAATCGTCAGCCGACGGGTTGTTCCTCAGCCGCTTGAAGGAGTGCACGTGACATTGGAATTCGCCCGGTCGGCCCGGTCGACGGTCGGCATCGAATGGGAGATCGCGCTCGTTGACCGGGACACCGGTGAACTCGCCTCAATTGCCGAAGAGGTGCTCGTCGCGCTCCGCTCCCCCGATGGTTCCCTGCACCCCACCATCACGGGCGAGCTGCTCCTCAATACCGTCGAGGTCGTATCCGGCGTGCATGAGACGGTGGCCGAGGCTGTAGCGGATGTCGCGGGCCAGGTCGACGAGGTACGCGCGGTTGTCGCGCCGCTCGGCGTTGATCCCATCTGCAGTGGTTCGCATCCGTTCGGGCAATGGTATGAACAGACGATCACCGACAAGCCGCGCTACCACCGCCTCATTGACCGCACCCAGTGGTGGGGGCGCAACATGATGATCTGGGGCATTCATGTGCATGTGGGCATCGAAGACAAGAACAAGGTCATTCCCATTCTGAACGGCATGCTCACGTACATTCCGCACCTGCAGGCGCTGTCAGCCTCCAGCCCCTACTGGGCGGGTATCGACACCGGGTACGCGTCGAACCGTGCCCTGATGTTCCAACAGCTGCCGACGGCCGGGCTGCCGTGGGACTTGACGGATTGGGAGGCCTGGGAGCGCTACGTGGGCGACATGACCGCCACGGGGATCATCGACGACGTCACCGAGGTTCGCTGGGACATTCGCCCCGCAGCGCGGTGGGGCACGATCGAGGTCCGCGTCTGCGACGGTGTCTCCACGACGCAGGAACTCGGTGCAATCGCGGCTTTCATCCAGTGCCTCGTTGAATGGATGTCGACCCGGCTGGATGCCGGGGAGACGGTGCCCACGATGCAGCCCTGGTTCGTGCGCGAGAACAAGTGGCGCGCCGCGCGCTACGGCCTCGAGGCCGAGATCATTCTCGACGCTGCGGGTACCGAACGCCTCGTGACCGACGACGTGCGTCGCCTCATCGAGGTTCTCTCCCCCACCGCCGAGCGCCTGGGCTGCCTCGACGAGCTTCGTGCGCTCACCCTCATCATCGAGGGCGGCGGGAGCTACCAGCGCCAGCTGCGCGTGGCAACGGATGCCGGCGGCAGCCTCCCGGCCGTCGTGGCCGCCCTCAGCCACGAGCTGCAGAACGGGCTCGGCGCGTAACGGGGCTACTCAGCCCGCGTTTTTGGAGTCGCGCCAGGCGAGCCAGTCCACGGCGTGCGCCAGGTCATAGCCCGGGCCGGAGACCCCGATCGTGAACAACCGCGCACCGAGGTCGTAGAGCTCCTCGGCCTGCGCGAGGGTGCGGCCGCGCAGCTCGGTGGAGATCTCGATCTCTGACATGTCCCGGCCGACCTTCTCGCACCACTCACCGAGCACCCCGAGCTTGTGCTCAAGCACGGTCGGGTCGGCGAAGGAATGCCAGATGTTCGCGTGCTGGGCGACGATGCGCAGGGTTTTCTTCTCGCCGCCGCCACCAATGAGCACGGGAATCTGGCGAGTGGGCGCCGGGTTGATCTTCGCCCAGCGAGCTTCGATGCGATTAAGGCTGTCGTCGAGGGCGTTGAGACGGGTGCCCGGGGTGCCGAACTCGTAGCCGTACTCGTCGTAGTCACGCTCGAACCAGCCGGCCCCGGTGCCGAAAATGAACCGGCCGCCGCTGATGTGGTCGATCGTGCGCGCCATGTCCGCCTGCAGGTCGGCGTTGCGGTAGCTGTTGCAGTTGACGAGCGCGCCAAATTCGATGGTCGAGGTCTGCTCGGCCCACGCGGCGAGGATGGTCCAGGACTCGAAGTGCAGGCCGTCCGGGTCTCCGCTCAACGGAAAGAAGTGATCCCAGTTGAAGGCCACGTCAACGCCGAGGCCTTCGACGGTTTCCACCGTTTCGCGAATCTTCGAATAGGTGGCGTGCTGGGGAGCGATCTGCACGCCGAGGCGCACGGGACGCGTGGTTGTCGAGGTCATGACTCCGCCTGAACTTGTGGGTGCAATGGTTGGGGTGATGGTTCACCGCTGCATCCGATGAGAGCGCTCGGCCCCAGCGGAAAGGTGCCGACCCCTCCCCGGACTGAAAGCACAGCATCGATCACGGTGAATGTCGCGCGGGCATGAGCTGGCCTCCCTGCTCTGGCAAAGCTGGTTTCGCCCGAGTTTAGCGCCCGAGCATCTTCTGCAGGGCGGTCATTTCCTCTTCGCTCGGCCCGCCGACTTTTCCCTTGCCCGGCTGCGCGGCGCTGCCGCCGCCGAGGCCAAACCCAGAGCCCCCGGCCGTCGAGGTCTCGTTGGCCGGCTTCTCGCCCGCGGCAATGGCGGCGTTCTCTGCCGCGCGCTTGGCCGGGTTGCCCGACTTCGAGCCCTTCTTCTTCTGCTGAACCTTCGGCTTGCCGCCGTAGCCAGCGCCGGGGATCGGGCCCATGCCGGGGATGTTGGGTGTTCCGCCCTTGGCCACCGTCTTCATCATCTTCGCTGCCTGCTCGAAGCGCTGAACGAGCTGGTTGACCTCGGTGACCGTTGATCCCGAACCCTTCGCGATACGCATACGGCGGGAGCCGTTGAGGAGCTTGGGAGTGGTGCGCTCCATTTTGGTCATCGACTGGATGATGGCCTCGGTGCGCACGATCTCGCGCTCGTCGAAGTTGTCGAGCTGTTGCTTCATGGCGCCCGCGCCGGGAAGCATGCTCATCATCTTCTTGATCGAGCCCATGTTGCGCAGCTGCTGCATCTGGCCGAGGAAGTCGTCGAGGGTGAACGAGTCGGTCGCGAACTTCTCGGCGACCTTGCGGGCCTCATCCTCGTCGAAGGCGCCCTGCGCCTGCTCAATGAGGGTGAGGATGTCACCGAGGTCGAGGATTCGACCGGCCATGCGGTCGGGGTGGAAGGGCTCGAAGTCGTCGAGACCCTCGCCGGTGGACGCGAACATAATGGGGCGTCCGGTGAGGGAAGCGACCGAAAGGGCCGCGCCACCGCGTGCGTCGCCGTCGAGCTTCGTGAGCACGACGCCGGTGAAGTCCACGCCCTCCTGGAACGCCTTCGCCGTGGCTACGGCGTCCTGGCCGATCATCGCGTCGATGACGAACAGAACCTCGTCGGGGTTCGTCGCCCGGCGGATGTCGGCGGCCTGCTTCATCATGTCGGCGTCGACGCCGAGGCGTCCCGCGGTGTCAATGATGACGACGTCGTGCAGTTTCTGCTCGGCGAACTTCACGCCGTCGCGAGCGACCTTGACCGGGTCGCCCACGCCGTTTCCGGGCTGGGGCGCGTACACGGCAACTCCGGCCTGCTTGGCCACAACTTCGAGCTGGGTGACGGCGTTGGGGCGCTGGAGGTCGGCGGCGACGAGAACCGGGGTGTGACCGTCTTTGGCGAGCCACTTGGCCAGCTTGCCCGCGAGGGTGGTCTTACCCGCGCCCTGCAGCCCGGCGAGCATGATGATGGTCGGCGGCTTCTTCGCAAACTCGAGGCGGCGCTGGTGGCCACCGAGAATCGTGACGAGTTCGTCGTTGACGATCTGCACGACTTGCTGGGCGGGGTTGAGCGCCTTGCTGACCTCATCGCCGAGTGCGCGCTCGCGCACCCGGCCGGTGAAGTCTTTAACGACCTCGAGGGCAACGTCGGCGTCGAGCAACGCGCGCCGAATTTCACGAACCGTGCCGTCAACATCCGCTGCACTGAGCTTGCCCTTGGTGCGGAGATTCTTGAACGTCTCGGCCAGGCGATCTGAGAGGTTTCCAAAAGTAGCCATGATTGATTCAGTTTACGGGATGAGGGAGGCTCCCGAATCAGCGTGGCATGCTGTCTGTTCAGACCAAAGTCAGGAGACTTCATGTCAATCATCGTCATTGCCACTCTTCTTCCGAACCCTGGCCGCGTGCAGGACGCCCTCGACGCCTTTGCGGGCGCCGCTCCCCTCGTGCACGAAGAGGCCGGGTGCGAGCTCTATGCGCTGCACACCGACCAGAGCAAGCTCGTCATGGTGGAACGCTGGGCGACAGCCGACGATCTGGCCGCCCACTCCACGGGGGACGCCATGGCCGAACTCAACCGGCTGATGGGTGATGCGCTCACCGGGGCGCCCGAGGTATCGATCATGGCGAACGTGCCCACCGGCGTGTCATCCAAGGGCACCATCCAGTAGCGGATGCCGCAGCCCGACTGGCCCCGGTCCACGTAAAGGCGGCCGAATCGGACATCTGCGCCTCGTACGCGGGCAACAGTTGTCCGCAGGGGCAACCTTTGTTGGCGGGGCGGCCGCGATTGCCCGCGCCGCCTTCGGGCGGAGTCGCCAGCTCGCGAGGCGCCATTCTCAGGGCGGGCGATTGGCCACGAGGCGGGCTGCGTGGGGCTGGGCAAGCGTCGTCAGGCGCGCCCATGGGGGCTCTGGCGGGCTCAGTTGAGGAGATCCGGTCGGGGAAAATAGTTACGAGAGTCTCTAAAGAATTATGTGAGTAACCCTCGCGTTTACGTTCGATTTGCGCTAAAATGGGGGTATGTTCACGACGGTGAAGTCCGGAGCTGAGATGGTCGCCCTGCTACTGCAGGCCGGCGAACTCGTCACGGCCGCCCTCGCCGGAGTGCAGTTCAGCCTCCTCGATGATGACGACGCACTCAGCGTGATGGGCGCGTTGGAGGCCGTGGGGCGTCGGGTGGATGGTGGCCGGATCAGCTCCGCCGCCAACGTGGCTTTTCGCGCCGACTCCGGCCTCGGGCATGACTCGCTCGCGTGGAAGAACGGATGCCGCGGCAAGTTCGAACTGATCACCGGGGTGACGCGTATCTCCAGCAGCGAAGCGAAACGGCGGATGCGCCTCGGCGGCACCATCACCGGGGTCTCGTCCGCGACCAGCGGACTGGTCGGGCAAGTCATGCCGGTGCGGCACCCCGCCGTCGCCGACAGTCTGGCCGCCGGGGAACTCGGCATCGACGCCGCCGACGTGATCGTGACCGCACTGGAACAGATTTCGACCCGGGTCGCCCCGGACGACCTCGACCGGGCCGAACGCGCCCTGGTGGCGTCGGCGACGGGGGCGATCACCCCGGAGACCGAAGGACTCCCGGGTGCGGGGATCGCGTTCAGTGCCGACCTCATTCGGGCGCAGGCCCACGAATGGGCGGCGATGCTCGACCCCGATGGGGCCGCGCCGAGCGACGACAAGACGGCCGCGAAGAGCACGTTCGGGTTCGGGCTCCTGCGGGATGGGCTGTATCCGCTGCGCGGCGGCGTGACGCCCGACCTTCGCGGCGTGATGAACGGCGTGTTCAACACGTTCCTGTCAGCCCACGCGGCACCCGCTTTTCCGTCGGCGGAGGACCAGGCGCGCCTGGAGGCCGGGGAACTCATCCCCGGCGCCGAAGAAGCCGTCGACGACCGCACCGGCGGCGAGAAATGCGCCGACATTCTGCGGGCGGTGTTCGAAAAGACCGCCCGAGACCCGAAAACCCCGACCATGGGCGGCGCCGCCCCCGTCGTGATGGTGCACGTGAACGCCCGCGACCTGAAGAACGGTCGCGGCGTCGGCTGGATCGACGGCGTGGACGCCCCGATCAGCCTCCGCAGCGTAAACCAGCGGCTGTGCGCGGGCGGCTACCAGCAGGTCATCATCGGCGACGACGACGGCCACGTACTGCACCTCGGAGCGAAGGAACGATTCTTCAGCCCCGCCCAGCGCCGCGCGATCGCCGCCCGCGACGGCGGCTGCATCATCCCCGGCTGCAAAATCGCCGCCGCCTGGTGCGAAGTACACCACGTGATCCCGTGGCAATCCCACGGACTGACCGACGTGGAAAACGGTGTGCTGCTGTGCTGGTTCCACCACCACACCATCGACACCGCCGGGTGGGACATCCAGATGATCAACGGGAGGCCCCACCTGCGCGGCCCGGTGCTCTTCGACCCCACCCGAACCTGGCGACCCGCCGCCACCCACCGGGCGAACACCCCGAGTGCCGATCCGCCGTGGCTCAGATCCAGACAGTAGGGGTCGGTCTCCCTCAACGCAGCAACTCGGCTAGTTTTCGATCGCGATCTGTACCGTGTCGCCGTTGATGTCGATCGCCACGATGAGCAGCGAGTCAGTGTCATCGGGGCTGATGGAGTACTCCAGCAGGGCGAAATGCTCTTCTGACCCGGTGTGGTGCGGGTGAAAGCCCACCCGTTGCAGGCGGAGCGAGCGCAGGAAGTCGATCTGCTGGTCGCCGGAATCCCAGATGATCGCGTCGGCGAGGGCCTCCGGGTCCATCTCGTCGACGTGCTGGTCAATGTAGGTGGACGTGGGCGTGGCCTTCGTGGTCAGCTCAGCCACGAGCGACTCGCGCGCGGCGGAGTCGAGGTCCTCGATGTTGTTGATCATCGCGGCGGCGATGTCGAGCGATTCGGCGGCCACGTCGTCCTCGCTGGGCGAGCTCAGGTCGACCTCGATGTCCTGATCACCCAGTTCGGCCGTTTCCGACCAGTACACCTCGCCTGAGTCGTCGCTGCCGAGGATTCCGAAGAAATCGTGCTCAATAGTCATGTCGTCCGCTTTCTAGATTGTCTTCAAGGTCGGGGGCAGTGCCATCGTGCTAGCCGATGAGCTTCTGGGCAAAGACGTGAGGAGTGAACCCGGTGAGGTCGTTGATGCCCTCACCCTGCCCCACGAGTTTGATGGGGATCCCGGTGCGCTCCTGCACGGCGAGCACGAAGCCGCCGCGAGCTGAACCGTCGAGTTTCGTGAGGACGAGTCCGGTCACGCCGGCGTGCTGGATGAAAGCCTCGGCCTGCGCCAGCCCGTTCTGGCCCGTCGTTGCGTCGAGTACCAGCAGAACCTCGGCGATCGGCGCCTGCTTCTCCACCACGCGGCGAATCTTTGTGAGCTCGTCCATGAGACCACCCTTGGTGTGCAGCCGACCGGCGGTATCGATGATGACGATCTCGATCCCCTCGTTCTTGGCCTTCTCGACGGTCTGGAAGGCAACGGATGCCGGATCCTGGCCCACGGCTTGCGGCCGCACGATCTGCGCCCCCGCGCGTTCCGCCCAGGTCGCCAACTGGTCCACGGCACCAGCGCGGAACGTGTCGGCTGCTCCCACGACAACGGTGCGCCCGTAGGTGTTCAGAAATTTGGCGAACTTGCCGATGGTCGTGGTCTTGCCCACGCCGTTGACGCCCACGACGAGTACCACGGCAGGGCGCTCGCTGAGCGTGAGCGTGGAGTCGAGAAGGGAGAGACGTTCCTCAATGCCTTCGCGGAGCATCCGCTGCAGATCTTTCGGGTCGGTCGTGTTGTACGTGGCGACCTTGGCGCGCAGCTCGGCCACGACCACCTCGGTGACGTCCGGGCCGAAATCGGCCTGGATCAGCGCGTCTTCGAGGTCTTCCCAGGTCTCGGCATCGATCGTTTTCTTCGCGAACATGCCGCGCAGAGCGCCGGAAAGTGACCAAGGGGTGCGTGCTGCCATGCCTCTAGCCTACGGCGCGCAAGGCGCCGCATTACCGAGGCAACCCGAAACCGGCCGGTCACCCTCCAGACTGGGTGGGTGACCACTTCGAATTCTCCTGTGCTGGCCGGCTTCGCCCACGGCACGTCGTCGGCCGAGGGGCAGGCCGCCACGGTTGAGCTCATGCGTGCCGTCGCCAAAGCTCACCCGGCCATCGACGTGCGACTGGGCTACGTCGACGTGCAGCAGCCGGACCCCGCCGCGACCCTCGGCGCGGTCGAACGCGGCCGACCCGTCGTCGTTGTTCCCCTCCTCCTGTCGGCTGGCTACCACGTGCACGTTGACCTCACCGAGGCCGTGCAGGCCGAGACCAACCGGCACGTCGTGCTCACCGGCGCCCTCGGCCCGGATCCCCGCCTCACCGACCTCCTGCTGCTTCGCCTCACCGAGGCCGGCCTCACAAACGACGACGTTGTCGTGCTCGCCGTGGCCGGTTCGAGTGATGCCCGAGCGGTGGCTGACTGCCACGTCGTGCGCGCCCAGCTGGCCGCGCTGCTCGGCCGCGAGGTTTCGGTGGGCTTTCTCTCGGCGGCGAGTCCGCGGCTGCCCGACGCAGTCGCCGCAGCACGCGATGCGCACCCGGGTCGTCGCATTGTCGTGAGCAGCTATCTGCTCGCTCCCGGCTACTTTCAGTCTCTCGTCGAGGTGGCAGGGGCGGATGCCGTCACAGGGCCGCTGCTGACGTTCTCCGGCCCGGCGCCGGAGCAGCTCGTCGCCGTGGTCGCGAGCCGGTACCAGAACGCCCTGGCCCCGCAACGGTAGGTTTCTCGGGCTGATCTCGTGACGCGAGCGTACGCCAGACCGACGACCCGTGCCGGAGTGTGACGCCGCACGACCTCGCATGACCGGGCGTGACCGGCCGCGCAGCGCAACCGCTGGCTCCTCGGTAGTTTTCTTCTACCGCCAACGGGCGCCCCGGCACAGATTCTGCACACCGGGGCACCCATCGAGAGGAGCCACCGTGTCGCAGACCGTGACCGAGACCGACAGAGCACGCGTACCGCGTGCGGCAACGCGCCCGAACGGCCAGTGGAAGGTCGACGGGACCGCACCACTGAACGGCAACGAAGAGTGGAAGCAGGTCGACAACGGCATCGCCGTGCGGGAACGCATCGAGCGCATCTACTCGAAAGAGGGCTTCGATTCCATCGACGGCACCGACCTGCACGGCCGGTTCCGCTGGTGGGGCCTCTACACGCAGCGCAAGCCCGGTATCGACGGCGGTAAGACGGCGACGCTCGAGCCGCACGAACTCGAAGACCGATACTTCATGCTGCGGGTCCGCATCGACGGCGGCCAGCTCACCACCGAACAGCTGCGTGTGATCGGCAACATCTCCCGCGACTTCGCGCGCGACACCGCCGACCTCACCGATCGCCAGAACGTGCAGTTCCACTGGATCCGCATCGAGGACATGCCCGAAATCTGGCGCCGCCTCGAAGCCGTGGGCCTTGAGACGACCCAGGCCTGCGGCGACGTGCCGCGCGTCTTCCTCGGCTCCCCCGTGGCCGGAATCGCCGCCGACGAGCTCATCGACCCGACCGACACCATCGCCGAGCTGGCCCGCAAGTTCCTCGGAACCGACGAGTTCGCGAACCTGCCGCGCAAGTTCAAGACCGCGATCACGGGCCACCCCAGCCAGGACGTGGTGCATGAGATCAACGACATCGGCCTCGTCGCCGTGACCCACCCTCAGCTCGGCGTGGGCTACGACCTCTGGGTCGGCGGCGCCCTCTCGACCACACCGCGCCTCGCCGAACGCCTCGGCGCCTTCGTGGCACCCGGGCAGGTCACCGAGGTGTGGCGCGGCGTCGTCTCCATCTTCCGCGACTACGGCTACCGCCGCCTGCGCGGCAAGGCCCGCCTCAAGTTCCTGCTGAACGAATGGGGCACCGAGAAGTTCCGTCGCGTGCTCGAAGACGACTACCTTGGCCATGCCCTGCCCGATGGTCCCGCCGCCCCTCGCCCCACCGCCCAGGGCGACCACATCGGGGTGCACAAGCAGAAGGACGGCCGGTTCTACATCGGTGTCGCGCCCCTCGTCGGCCGTGTCGCCGGCCCGCTGCTCACCGGCCTCGCCGACCTGCTCGAAGAACACGGCTCCTTGCGCCTGCGCACGACACCGCACCAGAAACTCGTGCTGCTGGACATTGCCGAAGAGCACGTGGAACCGCTCATCACGGCCCTCGACGAGCTCGGCCTCGCCGCCCGGCCCAGCCTTTTCCGCCGGTCGACGATTGCCTGCACTGGCATAGAATTCTGCAAGCTCGCGATCGTGGAAACGAAGCAGACGGCAACGGATGCCATCGCCTCGCTCGAGACGCGGCTCGCCGGCATCGACGTGCCGCAGCCGATCAGCCTGCACGTCAACGGATGCCCGAACTCCTGCGCCCGCATCCAGACCGCGGACATCGGCCTCAAGGGGCAGCTGCTGCCCGATGGCAACGGCGGCCAGACCCCCGGGTTCCAGGTGCACCTCGGCGGAGGCCTCTCCTCGCCGAACCGCGACGAAGCCGGCCTCGGCCGCACCGTGCGGGGCCTCAAGGTGACGGCCGACGACCTCGCCGATTACGTCGAGCGCATCGTGCTTCGCTTCCTCGCCGACCGCAGCAGCGACGAAACCTTCGCCGAATGGTCACACCGTGCCGACGAGGAGGCGCTGAAGTGAGCCCCGCCGTGAACCTCAACACATCCACGCCGACGCCCACGCGTGTGCTGCCCGAACGTCGATCGATCGAGCAGTTGAAGGCGCTCGCCGAACAGGGCTCCGCGGAGCTCTGGCGAACCGACGGCACCGAAGCGAGCGCCACCGCGGTGATCGCCTGGGTCGCCCGCAACTTCGGCGCCGATTCCGTCGCCGTGGCGTGCTCCATGGCCGACGCCGTGCTCCCTGCGCTCGTGTCGGTGCAGGTCCCCGGCGTTGACGTTCTGTTCCTCGACACCGGGTACCACTTCGGTGAAACCTACGCCACGCGTGATGCGGTCGAGGAGGCCCTCGACGTGACAATCGTCGATGTGCTACCGCTCACCACCGTCCCCGAGCAGAACGCCGAACACGGCGCAGAGCTCTTCGCTCGGAACCCGAACCAATGCTGCGCCCTGCGCAAGGTCGAACCCCTGCAGCGCACGCTCGCCGACTACGAACTCTGGTTCACCGGCGTACGCCGCAATGAGGCACCCACCCGCGCCAACACGCCACTGATCACCTGGGACGAACGCAACGGCCTCGTGAAGGTGAACCCCGTCGCCGCGTGGACCTACGACGAACTCCTCGGTTACGCCGCAGAGCACACGGTGCCGGTGAACCCGCTCCTGTCCCAAGGGTACCCGTCCATCGGCTGCGCGCCCTGCACCCAACCCGTCGCCGCCGGCGCCGACCCCCGCTCCGGACGCTGGGCCACCCTCGAGAAGACAGAATGCGGACTCCACCTATGAGCATTTCAGCCACCGTCACCGAGACGCCACGCACGGTCACTCCCGAAACGATCCCCGCCGCATCCGCTCACCGCCTCTCCGAACTCGACGTGCTTGAGAGCGAGGCGATCCACATCATCCGTGAGGTCGTCGCCGAGTTCGAACGCCCCGTGCTGTTGTTCTCCGGCGGCAAGGACTCCGTCGTGGTGTTGCACCTCGCCGCGAAAGCCTTCTGGCCGGGCAAGGTGCCGTTCTCTCTGCTGCACGTGGACACCGGGCACAACTTTCCGGAGGTCCTCGCCTTCCGTGACGCCACCGTGGAACGCCTCGGCGTGCGCCTCGAGGTGGCGCGCGTCGAAGACTACATAGCGGATGGCCGCCTGGCCGAGCGCGCCGACGGCACCCGCAACCCGCTGCAGACCCTCCCGCTGCTCGACGCCATCGCGGCCGGTCGCCACGACGCCGTCTTCGGCGGCGCCCGCCGGGACGAGGACAAGGCCAGGGCGAAGGAACGCATCCTGTCGCTGCGCGACGAGTTCGGCCAGTGGGACCCGCGCAACCAGCGCCCCGAGCTGTGGAACCTCTACAACGGCCGCCACACGGTGGGCCAGCACGTTCGCGCGTTTCCGATCAGCAACTGGACCGAGCTCAACGTCTGGCGCTACATCGAACGGGAGAACATCGCGCTGCCGCCGCTGTACTACGCCCACGAGCGTGACGTCTACCGTCGCGACGGCATGTGGCGCGCGGTCGGTCCCGTGAGCGAACCCCGCCCCACCGAAACCGTGGAACGGCGCACGGTGCGCTACCGCACCGTCGGCGACATGAGCTGCACCGGGGCCGTTGACTCCGACGCCACCCACGTGAACGACGTGGTGCGGGAGGTCGCCGTGAGCACCATCACGGAACGCGGCGCCACCCGCGCCGACGACCGCATCTCCGAAGCCGCCATGGAGGACCGAAAAAAGGAGGGGTACTTCTAGTGACGCTGAAGACCACCCTGCGCGCCAGCCTCGTGCTCGCGGCGAGCGCCCTCCTGCTGAGCGGATGCGCTGCCACCGCGATCCCCGAACCGGGACCGGCCACGGAACTACGCCTCGGCTACTTCGACAACGTCACCCACGCGCCAGCACTGGTGGGCGTGCAGAAGGGCTTCTTCACCGAGGCGCTCGGCGACACGACGCTCTCCACCCAGATTTTCAGCGCCGGACCCGCGGCGGTCGAGGCGCTCAGCGCCGGCGCGATCGACGCCGCCTACATCGGCCCGAACCCCGCCGTGAACACGTTCATTCAGAGCCGGGGCGCGTCGGCGACGATCGTGGCCGGCGCAACCACGGGCGGCGCCGCCCTCGTCGTGCGCGACGGCATCCGGTCTGCCGCCGACCTCGCCGGCACCACGCTCGCCACCCCCCAGCTCGGAAACACGCAGGACGTGGCGCTGCGCTCCTGGCTGACGGGCGAAGGCTACAAGACCAGCATCACCGGCGGCGGTGATGTGAGTGTGTCACCCACCGATAATTCGGTGACCCTGTCCCTCTTCCAGGCCGGCACGATCGACGGCGCCTGGCTGCCGGAGCCGTGGGCATCCCGTCTCGTCCTCGAAGCGGGAGCCCACGTGCTCGTTGACGAGGCGAGCCTCTGGGATCAGGGAGACTTCCCCACCACCGTGCTGCTCGTGCGCAAAGACTTTTTGCGCGACCACCCCGACACCGTCACCGCCCTGCTCACCGGACACACGGCATCCGTGGCGTGGTTGAACGCCAACCCCACGGAGGCCACCGCCGCCATCAACGCGGAACTGCTCGCCGACACCGGCACGGCCCTGCCCGACCCCGTGATCAACCGCGCTCTCGAACACATGCGCTTCACCATCGACCCGCTGGCAGCCACGTTCCCCGTGTCGCTCCGGGCCGCCCGCGCCGCCGGGATCGGGAAGAACGGCGACCTGGACGGACTCTTTGACCTGAGCCTGCTCAACGCCGTGCTCGCCGAGGCGGGCGGCGCCCCCGTCCCGGCCGAGGGGCTCGGCCGCGAATGACCATGACGCGCCGACCCGGGCCAGACCGGGTCGCATCCACGCAGTTCGATTCCACGACAGGCCCACATCCACGACAGGCTCGAGGTTTAGCATGACCACCCAGACACACGACGCGACGCTGTTCCGCTTCGCCACCGCCGGCTCCGTGGACGACGGCAAGTCCACGCTCGTCGGACGCTTGCTGCACGACTCGAAGGCGATCCTCGCCGATCAGCTCGACGCCGTCACCCGAACCTCCACGGAGCGGGGTTTCGGCGGGGCGGCCGGCGGAATCGATTTCGCCCTGCTCACCGACGGCCTGCGCGCCGAGCGCGAGCAGGGCATCACCATTGACGTGGCATACCGCTACTTCGCCACCGGAGAGCGCTCGTTCATCCTCGCCGACTGCCCCGGTCACGTGCAGTACACGCGCAACATGGTCACCGGTGCCACCACCGCGGATGCCGTGATCATGCTCATCGACGCGCGCAAGGGCGTGCTCGAGCAGACCCGCCGGCACCTGTCGGTTGTGGCACTGCTGCGGGTGCCGCACGTGATCGTGGCCGTGAACAAGATCGACCTGCTCGACTACGACGAGGCCGCGTACCGCGAGGTGGAACGCTCCGTGCTCGCCGTCGCGAGCGAACTCGGCGTCGGGGCCGTGCACATCATCCCGGTGTCCGCCCTCGAGGGCGACAACGTGGTGGATCGTTCGGCGCGCACCCCCTGGTACGCCGGATCGAGCCTGCTGGAGCTGCTCGAGACCCTGCCGGCCGCCGCCGAGGTGGAGAGCGAGGTCGAGGACTTCCGTCTTCCGGTACAGCTCGTGTTGCGCCCTCAGGGCGCCGTCGCCCCCGGCGTCGATGCCTCTTTCCGCGACTACCGCGCCTACGCCGGCCAGATAGCCTCCGGCACGATTCGAGTGGGCGAGTCGGTCACCATTGTTCCCGGCGGCGGCACAAGCATCGTCACGGGCATCGACGACGCCGGCACGGAGCTCGACGTGGCCTTCGCCCCGCAATCGGTGGCCCTGCGGCTGCGCGACAACCTCGACATTGCCCGCGGCGCCGTCATTGCCGCGGCCGACACGCTCCCCGCGCTCACCCGCGATCTCACCGCCGACCTGTTCTGGCTCGACCAGAGAGCACTGCGCCCCGGAGCCCGCGTGCTGGTGAAATTCGGGACCGCGCTCGTGCAGGCGATGATCCCCGAGATCACCGGGCGGCTCGACCTCGACACCCTCACCCTCGAACCGGTCGACGACGACGCCCAACAGGGCCTCGACATCAACGACATCGGTCGTGCGGTCCTGCGGCTGGCGAGCGAGCTTCCGATTGAGGACTATGCCGTCAACCGTCGCTCCGGGGCATTCCTCGTGATCCACCCCCAGGATGGCGCGACCCTCGCTGCCGGAATCGTGACGGCTGCCCGATGAATGCGCCCGCCGCCATCCGCATCGAATCGCTCGGCAAACGGTTCGGCCCGACGGCCCCCCTCGTGCTTGATGACATCAACCTCACGATCGAGGCGGGCCAATTTGTGTGCCTGCTCGGGGCATCCGGGTGCGGCAAATCAACGCTGCTGGACATCATCGCGGGGCTGGAACGCCCCACGACCGGAACGGTGACGGTCGACAGCGGAAACGCGGCCGTCATGTTTCAAGAATCCGCCCTTTTTCCGTGGCTCACGGCCTCGCACAACGTGGAGCTCGCGCTCAAGCTGCGCGGCGTTCCCCGGCAGCGTCGACGCGGCGACGCGCTCGAACTGCTCGACCTGGTGAATCTCGCCGATGCCGCCCACAAACGCCCGCACGAACTCTCCGGGGGCATGCGCCAGCGTGTGGCCCTCGCGAGGTCGCTCGCCCAGGACCGAAAGGTACTGCTCATGGACGAACCCTTCGCCGCCCTCGACGCGATCACCCGTGACCTGCTGCATGACGAGCTCGAACGCGTGTGGCGGGAGACCGGCCGCACGATAGTGTTCGTCACGCACAACGTGCGCGAGGCGGCCCGGCTCGGACAGCGGGTGCTGCTCATGTCGAGCCGCCCCGGACGCATCGTGAACGAGTGGCACATCGATGACCGCGCCGACCGCCGCATCGAGTCCACCGACGTTGCCCGCCTCGGGGACGAAATCACCACGCAACTGCGACAGGAGATTCGACGCAATGCCGCTTAGAAGCGAGGCGCCGCCCGCCATCCTCACGGACCGGGTCGATGTCGACGCCGTCGCCGACGCCGACGAGCGCCGCCTCTCCTCCGGGCTTGACGCGCTGCAAACCGTGCCCGCCGCACCCCGTGGCCGGACCAGGCAGGCCATTGACGGCGTCCTGCCGCCCGTTCTGCTCATCCTCGGCCTCATCGTGGCCTGGCAGATCTCTATTCTGGTTGCCCGCCCGCGGCCCGATCTCATCCCCGGGCCCCTGGACGTACTCAGCTCCATCAGCGCGTTCTGGGCCGACGGGCGGCTGCAGCTCGCCGTACTGACGAGCCTCGAACGCGGCGGCATCGGGTTCCTCATCGCCGTCGCCATCGGCACCCCGATCGGGCTGCTGCTGGCCGAATGCCGCCCGGTGCGGCACGCCCTCGGCCCACTGCTGTCGGGGCTGCAGGTGTTGCCCTCCGTTGCCTGGGTTCCCGCCGCGATCATCTGGTTCGGCCTCACCGACGCCACCGTGTACTTCGTCGTGCTCATGGGAGCCGTGCCGTCGATTGCCAACGGCCTCGTTTCCGGAATCGATCATGTTCCGCCGCAGCTGCGCCGTGTGGGCACGGTGCTCGGCGCGAGCCGCGTGCAACTGGCCACGCTCGTGATTCTTCCCGCGGCCCTGCCCGGGTATTTCTCCGGTCTCAAGCAGGGCTGGGCCTTCGCCTGGCGCTCACTCATGGCCGCGGAAATCATCGCCATGGGCGGCACCATCGGCTTCGGGCTGGGCTCCATGCTCGACCAGAGCCGCGAACTGGCCGACCTGCCCGGCGTTCTCGCGACCATCGTCGTGATCCTCTTCGTGGGTATCCTCGTGGAACTCGTGCTCTTTGCGCCGCTGGAACGTCGGCTCCTGCGCCGGCGTGGCCTCGTTCCCGCCGGGAGGCGCTGACGTCAGCGCGAGCCGCCCCCTCTCTCCTCCTGCTTCCCCGAAAGGCCATCATGCCCAGCACCTCCCCTTTCAACCTTCGCGTCGCCATCATCGGCGCCGGACCCGCCGGTATCTACGCGGGCAACATCCTCAGCAAGGCCGTTCAGGATGCCGGTGGTTCGGTCGCCATTGACCTCTTCGACAAGCTCCCGGCGCCCTACGGCCTCATCCGCTACGGCGTGGCCCCCGATCACCCGCGCATCAAGGGAATCGTCACGTCGCTGCATGAAATGCTCGACTCGGGCAGCATCCGCTTCATTGGCAATGTCACCTATGGCGTCGACGTCTCGCTGCAGGACCTGCGCGAGCAGTACCACGCCGTGATCTTCGCCACCGGTGCCATTGCCGACGCTCCGCTCACCGTGCCCGGCATCGACCTGCCCGGCTCCTACGGCGCCGCGGACTTCGTGTCCTGGTACGACGGACACCCCGACGTGGCCCGCAGCTGGCCGCTCGACGCCACCGACATTGCCGTGATCGGCAACGGCAATGTGGCGCTCGACGTGGCCCGCATGCTCGCCAAACACCCGAAGGACCTGCTCAGCACTGACATTCCCGACAACGTGCACGCCGGCCTCGACAGCTCGCCCGTGACCGACGTGCACATCTTCGGGCGACGAGGACCGTCCCAGGTGAAATTCACGCCCATCGAACTGCGCGAACTCGCCCAGGTGCCCGACGTCGACGTGATCGTCTACGAGGAAGACTTCGTCTTTGACGAGCACACCAGGGCGCTCGCCACCACGAACAACCAGGTCAAGGTGATGACGCGCACGCTGGAGGGCTGGCTCACCCGGCAGCCCACCGGCGCCTCGCGTCGACTGCACCTGCATTTTCTGCAGGCTCCGCTGGAGATTTACGGCAACGGGAGGGTTGAGGGCATTCGCTTCGAACGCACCGAGCCCAGCGGCGACGGCGGCGTGCGCGGAACCGGCGTGATCGTGGACTACCCGGTGCAGGCCGTGTACCGGGCCGTCGGCTACCGGGGCAGCGCACTACCGGACCTGCCCTTCGACGAGGCGAAAGGAGTGATCCCGAACGACGGCGGGCGCGTGTTGAACGCGCACGGCACCCCGATCGCCGGCATCTACGCCACCGGCTGGATCAAGCGCGGCCCGGTCGGCCTCATCGGCCATACCAAGGGCGACGCCCTGGAAACCATCACCCGGCTCATGGAGGATGCCACGACGCTCGAGCAACCGGCCGGGTGGGCGGCCGGAGACGGCGACGAGATCCTGCGTGTGCTCACCGAGCGCGGCGTGCACGTCACGACCTGGCCGGGCTGGCTTATCCTCGACGCGCACGAGAAGGCGTTGGGCACCAGCCACGCGGCCGTGCGCGACCGGGTGAAAGTCGTCGAACGCGACGAGCAGGTTCACATTGCCCGTGCCGACGCGGCGGTCCTCTCGTGACGTACGTGATTGCCCTGCCGTGCGTCGATGCGTATGACGTGGTCATCATCGGTGCCGGCCCGGCCGGGTTGTCGGCCGCCCTCAACCTCACCCGTGCTCGTATGCGCGTTCTCGTCGTCGACAGCGACCGGCCCCGGCACGCCGCAACCATGGTGTCGCACGGCTTCCTCACCCGGGACGGCGTGCCCCCGCACGAGCTTCGCCGCCTCGCCCGCGAGGAGGTCGAGCGCTACCCGGAGACGCGCGTGCTGCGGCGATCCTCTGTCGCGTCCGTCGAACACACCCCGGATGCCGCATCCTCGGCGCATCCCTTCGTCACGTCGGTCGTTGGCCGCACCCCCGCGCTCTCCGGCGCCGTCACGAGCCGGGCCGTGCTCGTGGCTTCCGGACTGCGGGAGACGCTTCCCGACGTTCCCGGAATTCGTGGGTTCTACGGCATGAGCCTGTTCAGCTGCGTCGCGTGCGACGGCTACGAAATGGGCGACCGGGCCCTCGCCCTGATCGGCGAGACCGACGATCTCTGTGCCCGCGCGCTCCTCGTGGCGCAGTGGACCACGACGTTGACCGTGTTCACCAATGGGGCCGTCGGCCTGGATGCGGCGGAAGAAGTGCTGCTCGCGGAGCGTGGGATTCGGGTGGAGCGTCGCCGCATCGACGACCTGGAGGGTGAGCGCGGCCTGATTCGTGCCGTGCGCCTCGTCGGCGGGGAACGACTGCCCATCACCGGCGGCTTCGTGCGCCCGCTGTGGCACCCGATCGTGGAATTTCTCGATTCGCTGAACCCGGGCACTGACAAAGCAGGGCACCTGGTGACCGACCGCGATGGTCGCACGAGCATTCCGGGGCTCTACGCGGCCGGGGACGTCACGGCTCCCGGCCCGCAGCAGCTCATCGTCGCCGCCGGTGCGGGGGCCCGGGCGGCGTCGACGATGACCCACGATCTGCTCGGCGCCGCCATCCGCTGAGGCGGTCCGCGGTCGCTAGTGTGGTGCGGCTGCGGCCTCGGGCTCCCGCTGTGCCTCGGGCTGAGGTTGTGGTTCCTGCTCGCGGGCAACGCGTTGACCCACGACGGCGGACACCCCGTCCTGGCGCATGGACACGCCGTAGAGCGCGTCGGCGATCTCCATCGTGCGTTTCTGGTGCGTGATGATGATGAGCTGGCTGCTCTCGCGCAGGTCTTCGAAGATGGTGAGCAGGCGGCCGAGGTTCGCGTCGTCAAGAGCCGCCTCGACCTCGTCCATGATGTAGAACGGACTCGGCCTGGCCTTGAAGATGGCGATGAGCAGCGCGACCGCGGCGAGCGACCGCTCGCCGCCGGAGAGCAGGGACAGCCGCTCGATCTTCTTGCCGGCGGGTTTCACCGATACCTCGATGCCGGTGCTGAGCAGTGCCTCCGGGTCGGTCAGCCAGATGCTGCCAGTGCCGCCGGGGAAAAGCACGGGGAACACCTCCGCGAACGCTGCCCTGGTGTCTTCGAAAGCGTCGGCAAAGATAGTCTCCATCTTGCCGTCGATCTCCGCGATGATCGTGAGCAGGTCGGTGCGGGTATTCGTGAGGTCGGTGAGCTGCTCGGTGAGGAAACGGTGCCGCTGCTCGAGTGCGGCGAATTCTTCGAGGGCCAGGGGGTTCACGCGCCCCAACTGTCCGAGTCGGCGTTCAGCGGCCGCGAACCGGCTCTGCTGCGCACCGCGGTCGAAGGGCACAGGCTCGCTCTCCCCGTCGTCGGCAGGGATGAGCTCGGCCGGACCGTACTCGCCGACGAGCACGGATTCGACGAGGCCCAGCTCGCTTCCCGCGCGCTCCAGCAGGCCGGTGAGCTGCAACTTCTTTTCGTAGATCTGCAGTTCGAGCCCGTGCACGTTCTCGGTGACGGCCTGCAGTCGATCGCGCAGATCGTTCTCGCTGCGTCGCAGGCTCGACAGTTCCGCGCTCTGGCTGGTGCGCTGGGCTTCCGCCGCGGCCAGTCGTTGCCGGGATTCGTCCACCGAGCGGTCCACGGCGCCGAGAACGGCGGGTAGCTCCAGTGCGACGGCCGAAGCGGCATCCAGCTGTCGGCGACGGATGACGGCGCGTCGCGCCGCAGCCTCGGCCGCGACCTGGTCTGCCTCGAACTGCCGCGCCAGCGACGCGGCCCGCCCCTCACTCGACCGCACCCGTTCGCGGGCCGTGTCCACGGTGAGGCGCGCCTCCACCTCGGTCTCTCGAGCCGCCTCCAGCTCGCGGTAGAGGGCATCGCGCGCCGAGGAGTCCAACACCGGGCGCGGCCGGGCCTCGGCCGTCACAAGCTCGGCGGCAGCCTCCTGCGCGGCCGATTCCGCATCGGCGACAGCACGGGACGCGAGCTCGCGGGCGGCGTGCAGGCGATCAAATTCGGCGCGAGAGGCCTCGACCTGTACCGTCGCCCGGTTGACGCGTTCCGCCTGTTGGGTCTCCGCAGCCTCCCGCGAGCGCAGGGCGGTGCGGGCGGCCGACACCTGCTCCTGCAGGGCCTGAAGAAGCGCGCGCTGCTCGGCGAGCTCAAATGCCACCCGGGGAATGAGCGCCGTCACGACGTCGAGCTTCTCGGCGGCCGTGTCCCGATCTGCCACGAGTTCGAGCCGGCTGCGCGCGGCGCCACTTCCACCGCGCAGCACCCACGGGGAGAGCACTTCACCTGCCCTGGTGATCACGGTCATATCGACGGCGACGGTTTCGAGCATGGCGGCGCGGGCCGCGCCAAGATCTTCGGCGATGACGGTCGTGGCGAGCAGGCGCAGCACGCCGCTGGGGGCGTCCACAACAGACCCTGCTGCCACCAGCCCGCGGGACCCGGCGGGTGGTTGCGCGTGTTGCTCGGCATCGCTGTTGCGGTCGGCGCCCGGTGCCCCGGCGACGATGAGCTCCACCCGACCGAGATCGCGAGTCGATGCGAGCACGATGGCGTCGAGGGCCACCTCCCGGGTGTCGGCGAGCACCGCGTCGCTGAGGGAACCGAGTGCGGCTGCAATGGCGGCCTCGTAGCCGGGCTGCACGCGAACGTGCTCGGCGACCAAACCACGGATGCCCGCCAGGCCGGCCTTGAGCAGTGCCGAGGAACCATCTTTCTGGTCAAGGGCCAGGGAGAACGCGCCCCGGCGAGCTTCCTGGGCATCGCGTTCCCTCTCATGCCCGTGCAATTCGGTGCGCAGCCGCTCCACCTCGGCCTGCGTGGCCTGCACCGCCGCCTGCGCGAGTTCGAGCGCTTCGGCGCTCCCCTCCGCGCCGGGATCGTCGGCGCCGGGATCGTCCGCGCCGGGCTCGCCGTGAGCCGCGTCGAGCCCGGCGAGCAGAGCCTCGGCCTGCACTCGACGCTCCCCCGCGGCGTCGAGCGCGTAGCTCTGCCGCAGAACCTCACCGCGCACCGCCGCGAGTCGGGAGGCCGCCGTTTCGTTCCTGCCCGCTCGGCGCGAGAGGTCGAGGTCATGGCCCGACACGAGGAGCGCCTGGGCGGCGATCTGTTCGTCGAGGGCATCGAGGCGGGCCCGAGCGACGGCGCTGGCTGCTTTCGCCGCGAGCCAGGCCGCATCTGCCGTCTCGATCCGCACACGCAGGCGTGTAGTTTCGGCGTCGGCAGCCTCGAGATCGCGCGGCGTGACGCTGGGACTGCCGCTGGGCGCCTCGCCCTGCGAGCCGAGCAGCGCCAGACGCTGGTTGGCGAGGGTGAAGAGTCCGCGCAGGCGTTCCTGCGCCGACTCGAGCGCAAAGCTCGTGCTCCGGGCCCGGTCGACGGCATCGCCGACCTGGGCGGTTTCGAGTCGTTGCACGCGTTGCCCGGTCTGCGAGAGCTGCTCCTGCAGCACGAGGCGTTCGGCGTGGCGTTCGCTCTCGGTGCGACCATGCTGGTCGAGGGCGGTGCGCAGCGTGACGACCTCGTCCGCGAGCAGGCGCGCCCTGGCATCACGAACGATCGCGGCAATCGATTGTGCCTGCCGGGCAATTTCGGCCTGGCGCCCGAGGGGTTTGAGCTGGCGGTGAATTTCGCCCGCCAGGTCGCTCAGCCGGGTCAGGTTGGTCTGCATGGCGTCGAGCTTGCGCAGGGTTTTCTCTTTGCGGCGGCGATGCTTGAGAATCCCCGCGGCCTCCTCGATGAAACCGCGCCGTTCCTCGGGTGTTGCGCGCAGCACGGCATCCAGCTGGCCCTGCCCCACAATCACGTGCATCTCCCGGCCCAGGCCGGAGTCGCTCAAAAGCTCCTGTACATCGAGCAGGCGGCAATTGCGCCCGTTGATGGCGTACTCGCTCGCCCCGTTGCGGAACAGGGTGCGCGAAATGGTGACTTCGGAATAGTCGATGGGCAGCGCGCCGTCCGAGTTGTCAATGGTGAGGATGACGGCTGCGCGGCCGAGCGGTCCGCGGGTCGACGTGCCGGCGAAGATCACGTCTTCCATCTTGCCGCCGCGCAGCGTCTTGACCCCCTGCTCCCCCATGACCCAGGCAAGGGCATCGACGACATTGGACTTGCCGGAACCGTTGGGCCCGACCACACACGTGACGCCGGGTTCGAACGCGAAGGTCGTGGACTGGGCGAAGGATTTGAAACCCTTGAGCGTGAGGCTCTTCAGATACACCGTTCCACCTCCCGCCTTTTCGTGTCCGGTGACTGTCGTATAAACGGTACTCGACGGCACCGACACAATCCGTGAGGCTCGACGGTGAGCCAGACGCGCGCTAGCGTGTGCGGCATGAGCGAACTTCATCGCAGCAGTGACGACGTCCGCATTGATGCCGTGCCCATTCCCGCGTTCCCCGGAGACTCGGGTTGGGACGACTTCGCCGCCGCTGCCGAGGTGCGCAATGGGAGCGAGACCGAGGGGTACGGCACCACAGACCTCAATTTTTCCGCTGAGGAAGCACTACCCACGTGGCTCAACCAGGCGCACGACCCCATGCGCTTGTTCGTCGCGCGGGCAGACGGCCGGGTGGTGGCGCGGGGGGTCTATGAGACGCTCGCCGACCCTGCAGCGCACTTCGCGTGGTTCACGGTGCAGGTACTACCGCCGTATCGGCGTCGGGGTATCGGCACGGCACTCGTCGATCACCTCGAGTCCCTAGCCCGCACCGAGCATCGGTCCGTGCACGTCACCTATGCGGTGTCTCGAAATGCGCCCGGTGAGCGGCTGTCGTCACCGACGGGCTTGGGTCGGTTCCGCTGCAGAACGCCGAGGTACAGTTTCTCTTGCGTCGCGGTTTCGTTCTCGAACAGGTCGAACGCGGCAGTCGCCTCGTGCTGCCGGTGAGCGCGGACACGCTCACGAGCCTCGCCGATCACGCGGCTCAGCACGCCGACCCTGATTACACGGTGGTCCTGTGGACCCAGCAGGCCCCCGCGGCCTGGCGTTCCGACATGGCCCTGCTGCACACCCGGATGAGCACGGATGCGCCCACGGCCGGCCTTGAGGAACCCGAAGACGTGTCGAACGAGGAACGACTGGTCGCGCTGGAGAACCTGACGGCCGCCGGGCCGCGAACCCTGCTCACCGCGGTCGCTCTGCACGAACCCACAGGTCGGCTCGTCGGGTTCAGCCAACTCTCTGTTCCGGCCGAACCCGACCGCGCGGTGAGCCAGGAGGACACGCTCGTGCTCAGGGAACATCGGGGGCACCGACTGGGCATGCTGATGAAGGTGGCGAACCTGCAGCCGCTCGGACGCCTGCACCCGGGGCGTCCATCGGTCATCACGTTCAACGCGGAGGAGAACCGGCACATGCTTGCGGTGAACGAGACCCTCGGTTTCACGCCGATGGGCTACGAGGGAGCGTGGAAGCTCGTCGCGCTATGAGGTGACCACCTGGCAGCTCGGGCACAGGTGTGAACCGCGGTTCATGAACGACTCCCGCACGAGGGTGGTTCCGCAGCGGGAGCACGGCGTTCCCTGTCGGCCGTAGACCTCGAGGCTGTGCGCAAAATACCCCGACTGCCCGTTCACGTTCACGTACTGCGAGTCGAAACTGGTGCCCCCTTCGCCGAGGGCGCGCTGCAGGATCGCCCTCAGTGCGGCCAGCAGCTCTGCAGCCTGAGCGGGCGACAACGATGCGGTCGGTGTCTTGTAGTGCAATCCAGCGGCGAAGAGGGCCTCGTCGGCATAGATGTTGCCGATGCCGCTGATGAGCGTCTGGTCGAGCAGCGCCCGTTTGATGCCCGTCTTCTTACGTGCGAGGCCGGCGAAGAACGCCGATTGCGAGAAGGCCGGGTCGATCGGATCCCGACTGATGTGCGCCACTTGCGAGGGAACCAGGGCGGACCACGGCCCGGCGCCGCTGCCGGCGAATCCCCCGGCGGCGCCGTCTGTGGTGGGAACCATGTTGTCGATGACGAGGCTGCCGAAGACGCGTTGGTCCACGAAATCGAACCACAATTCGCCGGCCGCGCCGTCGTCAGGCCAGGCGGTGGGCGGCAAGACCTGCGGCGACACCGATTCGAGGCAGAGACGAATGCGAAGGTGCCGGTCAATCGCGGAGCCCGGCGTGCGCAGGAGCACCTGTCCGCTCATCCCCAGATGCACCACGAGGGCACGTCCGCTGTCGAGCGGCAGCCAGAGGAATTTACCCCGGCGTACGGCGCCGAGGATGCGCCGACCGGTGAGCTGCTCCGTGAACGATCCGGTTCGCCTGTCGTGGCGTCGCAGGGATCGCTCGTCGAAGATCTCGACTCCGGCCACGAGCGCGCCGGTAACCGCCGGTTCGACTCCGGCCCGTACGACCTCGACTTCGGGAAGTTCGGGCACGACCGTTAGCGGGCGCTGAGGAGGGTGAAGGCTTCGCGCGCGGCGGCCATCTCGGCAAATTTCTTGCTCGTACCGCTGCCCTGGGCCCAAAGTGCGTGGCCGAGGTCGACACGGGCAATGAATTCTTTGGCGTGATCGGGACCGCTTTCGGTCACCGTGTAGGCCGGTGCCCCCACGCCGCGAGCAGCAGCAAGCTCCTGCAGGCTCGTTTTGGGGTCCATCAAGGCACCGAAATGGTCGGGGTTCGCGAGAAGCGGCTCGACGAGTCGCAGCACGAAGGCCGTCGCGACGTCACCGCCGCGGTCGAGATAGACAGCGCCGATGAGCGCCTCGACCGTGTCGGCCAGAATCGACGATTTGTCGTGTCCGCCGGTGAGGATCTCGCCCTTACCCAGCCGCACGTATTCCCCGAGGCCGAGACCCCTGGCAATCTCTGCAAGGGCAACCGTCGAAACGAGGCTGGCCCGGCGCTTGGCCAGGTCACCCTCGTCGAGGTGCGGGTAGGTTCGGTACAGCATCACGGTCACGGCCTGCCCCAGGATTGAATCGCCTAGAAATTCCAGGCGTTCATTGGTGGGGATGGCACCGTTTTCGTACGCGAATGAGCGGTGCGTCAGCGCCAGCTCAAGGAGATCCGCATTCAGTTCTACACCGAGGGTCGTCACGAGTGACGACCGCCCGGCTCCTGGATTCGTCATGGTTCGACTCTGTCCGGGTGGAACGAATTAAACGTCGGCGACCTTGCGGCCCTTGTACTCCATGAACAGCGCGGTTCCGGCGGAGTCGGTGACGACCTTTGCGCGGTGGGGAAGGCTGTAGGTGACCTTGCCGTTTTCCATGGTCTTCACCAGGGTGGGCGCGGTGGCCTTCCACTGTGCTCGACGTGAGTGGGTGTTGGATCGCGACTGCTTGCGCTTCGGAACTGCCATGACTACTTCTCTTCTCTATGCGTTTCAGCTTGGATGTCGTCATCTGTGCTGATGTCTGTGGAAGCCTGGAATCCCGCAAGCGCAGACCACCGGGGATCAAACGCCTCTATCGGTTCGAGTTCCGGCGGTTCAGTCAGTCGCTGGCCGGTCTCAGGATCAAGACCCGCGCAGTCGCGCCGACATAATGGCTGGAACGGCAATGACATAACCACTGCGTCCCTGACGAGAGATTCAATGTCGATATGGTCGTCGACAACCTCAAACTCAAAAGCTTCTTCCTGAGGATAACCGAAAAGCTCCGTAAACTCGACTCGGACGCGGAATTCGATGTCGGTAAGGCATCGCCCGCATTCGCCGGAGGCCGGCGCGACAACGGTAGTCGTTGCCAGAATGCCCTCGTGCATGGCTTCGAGTCGGAGGTCAACACCGACAGTGGAACCCGCCCTGACCGAAACCAGGCCAGCTCCGAGTTCTTCGGGCACGACAATGTCGAGATGACGCTCGTGCATGGTGCCCGGGCGGTTAATGAGGTCTCGCACATCTACCGTGTACGGCGTTTTTTTGAACTTGGTCACCAGCCCCATTCTACGCGTTCCGCGGCGAGCGTCCGTTCAACAGCAGCCAGAGAACGAGAATGAGCGATCGCGGCAGCAAAACGGCACGCCATCGGGCGCCGCGACCGACCGAAACGTGAATCCTTCGTGCCATCTCCCCCAATTCCCGGCTCAGGACAACGGCCTCATCCACCGTGCCGTCCTCGTCGCTCCCCCGGTCGTACCGAGCGCGTTCCACGGCCTCACAAAGGCGGGCCAGCACCACCGCCGCGGCCGACTCTTCCCCGATCACCGCGCACAGTCGATCCCTGAGCATCCGGGGCGTCTCGGTCACCCTCACGGTGATCCCATAATCAAGGACTGTGTCGCAGAGTTCACCCCACGCCGCCAGCACGGCCTGTTGCCGGGTGAGGGTGCCCGAGCGGATGCGGCGGTGCCGCGCCCTGTGCTGCACGGCTCGAACACCGGCGGGCACGAGCAGCAGCAGAAGGAGCCCGAGGGCCAGGCTGGCCAGCTGGCCGAGCACGGTGCCGGCCTGCCGCGTTGGGGAGGATGTTGCGCCGGAGGCCTGGAGGTCGACCGCACCGGGGTCGACCGGCTCGCGCGCCGCGGCCGAGGGAGCGGTCTCGTTCGTCGCCCCGGTGGTGGTGTCGGTGGTTGCGGCCTGTTCGTAGTCCGGCACAGTGCCACGCCCGGGCGTGGGCTCAAACGGCACCCAACCCACGCCGGAGAAGTACAGTTCCGGCCAGGAATGCAGGTCATGCGAATCCACGTCGTAGCGGCCCCGCCCCTGCTCGAGGTCCTGGGACTTGACTCCGGGCAGGTACCCGAGGGAGATTCGGGAGGGGATGCCGAGGGAACGAGCCATGCTCGCCATCGCGGAGGCAAAGTGCACGCAGTATCCGCGTTTCTTCTCCAGGAACACGCCGACCACATCAAGGCCTCCCCCGTCGTACCCCTCCTCAACCGGTGACTCGGTGTCATAGGTGAATGCGCTCCCGTTCAGGTAGCCCTGCAGCGCCACCGCGGCGTCATACGACGACGTGGTGCCGGCGGTCACCTCCCTGGCCCGGTCCTCGATAATCGTGGGCATCCCGCTCGGCACATCCAGATTGCGGGCGAGCACCGAGGAATATTCGCTGCCGGCCTGGCGCATCTGCTCGGCCGTCGGCCGGAGTTCAAGCGCCTCGGCGATGTACGTCTGACCGATCGTGCTCGCGTCGGCGCTCGCGACGGCGCGGGTACGGGTGTCCCAGTACCAAACGCCGGTGAGGCCGGTCACCTTCACGGTTCGTGCCGGAACCGGCAGCCACCTGGTGTTCACGCCGTCAATGACAACGGATGTCTCGGCGAGCGTCGTCTCGACCTCCTCCGACACCCCGGGCGGTCGGTCGATGTTCTCGACGCTGTTGTCGATTCGCACTCCGTCGATCCGAGCGGTCCACGTCTGGCCGACGAGTGAGTCGAGGGTGAGCAGAGTGAAGTACGACTGCCGCTCGGCCGTCGACGTGTAGTGCAGCACCGGCCCGGCTTTGGGTCGCCTCAGGTCCTGGCCCAGGTTGATCATCGGGCTCACCCCGCTGCCGAACAGGAGGGCGTTCGACCCGGAACGTGGGTCGTTGCCGGTCACGGAGGGGACGACCAACCCCAGCACGAGGGCCGCCACGAGTGCCACGGCACCCGCGGAGAGGGTTCCCCACACCGGCACGACCCGTCGTCGGCTGGACGAGACGAAGACCCGGGCGACCGGGCCTCCCCCGACGGCGTGGTTGGCGTCGGCGGCGCGGCGGTGACGCACGTCCACCCGCAGCAGCACGAGGTATACCGCAGACGTGACCACGAGGGCCATCACGTTGGGTGGGCCGGCCACAATCGCTCCGGGCACCAGCAGCGGCACGAGCACCGGAACCCCGGCGAGCGCCGGAGTGCGAAGCGTCACCGCCAGGGTGTGCATGAGCACGGCGATGAGGCCGGCGCCGGCGGCGAGCAGGAAGAGGATTCCGTCGGTCACCTGGGCCGGCACGCTCTGCTGCCAGATGGAGTCCACGCCGCTGGCCACGAGACCGCTGAATACCCGAGCGGTCGCCGGCGTCGGTACGATCCACAGCAGCGCGGTGCCCGCACCGAAGAACAGTGTGAGGGTGAGCAGGAGCCCGCCGAGCAGCCAGAGCGGCAGCACGGGTCGCGCCACCCGCAGCGTGGGGAGGAGGGCACCCAGAAGAAGCACGATGATCGCCACGGCGGACATGACCCACCACCAGGAGGTACCCCTCAGCAGCGGCCCGAGCGCTCCGCTGGCCACGAGCAGGAGGGCGAGCAAGGTCGCCACGAACGGCCAGTTGGCGTCTTTGCGCGCACCGTATGCCGTGCCCCGACCTCGGAGGAACGGCGCTCCCCCGCGGCCGGCGACGGCCGCGGGGCCGGCGTCAGTCACTGTCGGTCTCCGAGGTCTCCCGTGCGTCGACCCTGCCGTTCAGGCCGCTTGCCCACGCGGCCGGAATGTCGCGAGAGCTGCGCACGTCGATGCACCGCCAGCCGGCGTCGCGAAGTACGGCCCTGGCCACGGCGCTCACCGAATCGAGCAGGAACACGACTGCCGGCTCGCAGCGCCCTCGCAGGCTCGCAAAGAGTGCGGCATCCGCTTCGGACAGGCCCACGATGACCGCAAAGGTCGGGAGGGAACCACCGAACCCCGGGCCGACACCCACGTCGGTGGCGGCCGCGACGGGCACGAGATTCGCGAGCCCCTCGAGCAATTCGCGGTCACCGCCCGGCGCGCTGCACACGAGCGGGGCATCGCCGCCGAGACCACCGAGGTTCTGGCCGGATCCGGGCACGAGCTGACTGGGACCGGTTTCCAGGAGCTGCACCTTGAGCCCGGCGTCGAGCAGGTACACGCCGATCGATGCGACAACCTCGATCGCGAGCTCGAAAGCGTGGTCGAGGCGCCTGGCCGGTTCGGCCGCGCCGTGGGAGTTGAGCGTGGTGTCGAGGATGATGCGCGCTTCCGGGTTGCTGCGCTGCTCTTCCTGACGCACCATGATCTCCCCGTGGCGGGCGGTGGCCGGCCAGTTCACGCGGCGGAACGGATCGCCCGGCCGGTACTCGCGGGCGATCAGTTCGTCGGACGTCGGGTTGAGCGAACGAAGCAGGTCACGAACCGACCCGTCACTGCGGGTGACGGAGACACCACGTGTTGCCAGCGGCGTCACCCTCGGGGTGACGACGAGGTCGTGCGACTGCCCGACGGGGTGCTCTCGCACGGCGAGGCCGAAGGGGTCTCTACGACCGAGCAGGAGCGGTCCGAAGGCATACACGCCACGGATGCGTGGAGTCAGCGCGTATTCGAGCCGCACGCTGTCCGGTCCGGTCTCCGGCCCCGCACGGTACCGTTCGAGGGCCGGCAGCAGTTGGTCTGCCGGTGCGGACTGCCCCATCAACCCCATTCCCGGGGGTGCAGGGTCACGCCAGCTTGCGCCGTCAAGCGGCCGAGATGACAGGTTGCGCAGCTGCAGGGATACCACGGTGTCGTCGCCGGCCGGCACGATCGATGGGCGGAATATTCGCCCGACCCGCACCTGTCCCGGTCGAAGCATGACGTGGAAGAGCCCCATGAGCGGGACGCTCACGAGCAGGCCCGCGATGAAGAGCAGATCTCGGTGGTCGATCAGGATCGCGTCCAGGCCGAAGGCGAGGCCCACCGCGAGAAAGATCCAACCGCGGCGAGTGAGCCGTGGGGACCAGGGCGAAAGCACGAACCGGCGCATGAGGATCGTCAGGGGCGCTCTGGGGCACCGACCGGTACAACCGTCGCTGCCAGGATTCGGTGGATGACCTCCTCAGTGAGGGGGCGACTGTCCTGGTGGTGGTGGCCGAGAGCCCGGCTCGTGGGCACGAGCCGGTGGCCGAGAACCGCCACGGCGAGGGAGTCAACGTCGTCGGGGAGAACGTATCCGCGGCCGAAGAGGGCGGCCTGGGCCTTGGCTGCTCGAATCAGCTGAAGCGTGGCCCTGGGGCTCGCTCCCAGCCGCAGGTCGCGATCGTCCCTGGTGGCCCGCACGAGGGCAACGGCGTATTCCTTGACGGCCGCCGAGGCGAACACGCCGCGCGCTGCGTGGATCATGCTGCGCAATTCCACGCCGGAGACGACAGCACCGATCAGTGCAAGCGGGCTGCCGGTGTCACGAGAATCCAGCATCGCGATCTCGGAGCCGGTGTCCGGGTATCCCATCGAGATGCGTGCCATGAAGCGGTCCCGCTGCGCCTCGGGGAGGGCATAGGTTCCCTCCATCTCGAGGGGATTCTGCGTGGCCATCACCGTGAAGGGCAGCGCGAGCGGGTAGGTCGTGCCATCGACCGTGACCTGGCGCTCTTCCATGCATTCGAGCAGGGCCGATTGCGTCTTGGGGCTGGCCCGGTTGATCTCGTCGCCGATGACGATGTTGGCGAAGACCGGTCCCGGTTTGAACTCGAAGCGGCGATCGGCCTGGTTGTACACGGAGACGCCGGTGACATCGGAGGGCAGCAGGTCGGGCGTGAACTGGATGCGGCTGACCGTGCAGTCGACCGAGCGGGCGAGAGCCTTTGCAAGCATGGTCTTGCCGACACCCGGGACATCCTCGATGAGCAGGTGTCCCTCGGCGAGCAGCACGGTGAGGGCGGTGAAGACTGCAGCGTGTTTACCGTCGATGACGCGCTCCACATTGCGCCTGATCGCCTCGCCGGCGGACTGCACGTCGTGCAGCGAGAGAGCCGGTTGCTCGGGAGCGGATGCGGGTTCCTCACGACCATGGCCCACCGCGACGCGCGATCCGGCGACGATCGGGGCGGGCACCTGGGATGAGGATGGGGTCATACGCTGGCTTTTTGAAGGTAGTCGGCGACGACCTTGGGCACGTAGGGCGAAATATCCCCACCGAGAGCGGCCACCTGGCGCACAAGGGAACTCGACACGTGTGCGTTGGCCGGGTTGGGTAGCAGAAACACGGTTTCGACCGCCGCCAGGTTGCGATTAATAATGGCCATGGGCGTTTCGTAGGCCACGTCGATCTGGGATCGCACGCCCTTCACGAGTACGCTCGCCCCCACGTCCATGCAGTAGTCCACGAGAAGACCGACGCTCCATGACTCCACAACAATGTTGGTGGGCAGTCCGGCTTCCTTGATCGCCTGCTCCAACAGGGAGACCCGCTGGCTGATCGGCAGCAGTGCCGATTTGTCGGGGTTGTGCACGACAAGAACATGAAGCTCATCGAAGAGGCCAGCGGCACGACCGATCACATCCAGGTGACCAAGGGTGACGGGGTCAAATGAACCGGGTACGACGGCGATCCTGCGCATACAAACACCCTATCGCGCCGGGGCTGCCTCGGTAAGCGCAGTCTGCCCGGGCAGCTCAGTCTTAGCTCTTGCTCAGCCAGGTGCGTTCCGACTCGTCAAGCCGTCGGCTCACGGCATCGCGGAGCGCGGGCAAGGTGCGCAGGTCGGGGTCGCCGCTCACGAGCGCGAACGCGGCGGCACGCGCCGATTCGATGATTTCGCGGTCCACGGCCACTCGCAGAAAACGCAGGGAGGAATGTGCGCCCGACTGGCTGTCGCCGAGCACATCGCCCTCCCGGCGCAGTCGCAGGTCGAGATCGGCGAGTTCAAACCCGTCGAGGGTGCCCTGCACAGCGTCCACGCGTTCGCGCGAGACCCCGCCCAGGGCCGCGTCGGTCACGAGCAGGCAGAGACCGGGCACCGGCCCTCGCCCCACTCGTCCCCGCAGTTGGTGCAGCTGCGACACTCCGAAACGGTCGGCGTCCATCACCACCATCGCCGAGGCATTCGGCACGTCAACGCCCACCTCGATGACAGTCGTGGCGACGAGCACGTCGATCTCCCCCGCCGCGAACGCGCGCATGGTCTGGTCTTTCTCGTCGCTCGTCATGCGCCCGTGCAACGCCTCCAGCCGGTACCCGTGCAACACCGGTGCCCGGCGCAGACCGGCGAGGGTGGTCTCCACGTTGGTGAGTGCCTTCGGCGCGTCCTCCGGCGGAAGGGGCACGGTCTCCGCTCCCTCTTCCACCTCCTTCGGGGCGATGGCCGGGCATACGACGAAGGCCTGGCGCCCAAGGGCCAGCTCTTCCCCGATGCGCCTCCAAATATTCCAGAACCAGTCGGGATGCTCCGCGAGCGGAACGACAACGGTTGTGATCCCCTGCCGCCCGGTGGGAAGCATGCGGATGGTGCTCACGTCCAGGTCACCGAAGACGGTCATCGCGATGGTGCGTGGGATGGGAGTGGCGGTCAAGACCAGCACATGCGGCGGCTGGGCGCCCTTGAGCCGAAGGGACTCGCGCTGATCCACACCGAAACGGTGCTGCTCGTCGATGATGATGAGTCCCAGATCGAAGAAGGTGACATTATCGCTCAGGAGCGCGTGCGTTCCGATGACTATGCGCGATTGCCCGGACACCACACGGAGCAGTGCCTTGCGTTTCTCAGCGGCCGGCAGCTTTCCCGTCAGCAGCGTCGGCATGAGTTCGGCCGCGAGGTCTGGCCCGAGCATGGCCGTGATCGACCGAAGGTGTTGCCCGGCGAGCACTTCGGTGGGCGCCAACAGAGCGGCCTGGCCGCCGCTCTCTGCCACGGCCAGCATGGCGCGCAGTGCCACGATGGTCTTGCCCGATCCCACCTCGCCCTGGAGCAGGCGGTTCATCGGCGAGGTAGCGGAAAGTTCGACCGCAATCTCTGCCGCAGCGATCTCCTGGTCCACGGTGAGGACAAAGGGCAGCATGGCGTCGAAGCGCTCCAGGAACCCACCCGGCTCCGGCACGCGCGGGGTCGTGTGCGACTCCCTCGACTTCGTGTGTTTCTGCGCCAGGGCGGCCTGCAGAATCCACGCCTCAGTGAATCGCAGGGTGTCCCGAGCGGCCTGCCATTCCGCGGGCAGCTCCGGGCGGTGAATGAGCTGGAGCGCCTGCTTGTGGCCGAGCAGGCCGCGCTCGACCCGCAGGTCTGCGGGTACGGGGTCGTCAATATCGCCCAGATGCGGCAGGACGAGGTCGATGGACCGCTCGAGGATGAGGCTCGAGACCGAGGCGGTGGCGGCGTAAATGGGGATGAGAGCGCGCTGAAGCCACTCGTTGTTCGGGTCTTTCTCGGCCTCCTCGCGCTCCCCCTCGAAGGTGCGGTACGTGGGGTGCGCGAGCTGCCGGGCGCCGTTGTATTCCGAGACCCGACCGGAGAAGATGCCCTTCACCCCGGGGGCAAGCTCCCGGGTTCGCCAGTCCATTCGGGTCTTGCCGAAGAAGGTGAGGCTGAGCATTCCCTGGCCGTTACGAATCTTGACCGACACGATCCAGCCCTTACGATTCTTCATCTCACTCTGCGTGGACGAAACCACCTCGGCGGTGATGGTGACGTGTTCGCCCAGCGGCAACAACCCGGTGACCGGGTCAAGCTCACCGCGTTGCACATAACGGCGCGGATAGTGCCCGAGCAGATCTGCCACGGTGAGCATGCCGAAGGCCTTGCCGAGCGCGGTGGCGGTGGGCTTGCCCACGGCCAGAACGAGAGCGGTATCGAGGGTGAAGGTGGAATCACTCGAACCGGTCATGTCTCAATCGTAAGCGTGACCGCCGACAGCCCTCTGGACCACTCACGTGCAACGTAGGCTTAGCCAATCATGACGCGCATCATCTCCGGGTTTGCCGGCTCCCTCACCCTGTCGGTCCCCAAGTCCGGCACCCGCCCCACGAGCGACCGCGTTCGCGAAGCGATCTTCTCTGCCCTCGATGCCCGCGACGCCCTGGCCGGCACGCGCGTGGTCGACCTGTATGCCGGGTCAGGGGCCCTCGGCCTCGAGGCCGCGAGCCGCGGTGCCCGGTCGGTGACTCTCGTGGAGAACGGCTTCGGCGCCGCGCAGCTGTGCCGCAAGAATGGCGACGCGGTCAAGCGCGCCGCTCCCAAGGGCGCCGACCTCACGATCAAAGTGGCCGCCCAGGCCGTGCAATCTTTTCTGGCTGCGACACCTGACGGCTTCGACGTGGTGTTCATCGACCCGCCTTACGACCTCGGTGAGACCGAGCTCACGCACAACCTGGCCGCCCTCGCGCCGCTTCTGTCCGAGGATGCGCTCGTCATCGTTGAGCGCAGTTCCCGCTCCCCCGAGCCCGGCTGGGGCCCCGCCCTCGAACTCGAACGTCGCAAGGACTATGGCGACACCACGGTCTGGTACGCCCGCCCGGTTGAGCCTGCCCGCAGCTAGAACTACCCCGCCGCTCCGTCCCAGCCGCGGTAGGGGTCCCAGCCGCCCTGGGTGTGTGGTTCGCCGTCCACGAGCACCTCGCCCGCGGCTGCGGTCACGACCCCAAGGGCGCGGAACCCGTCCGGGAGGCTCACGTGGGGCGGGAAGGTCGCAAGCAGGCCGTGGTCCTCTCCCCCGCCGAGGGCAACCTCGACGCGGGCGCCGAGGGCGCCAGACACAAAGTTGATTCCGACGCCGCTCGCACGGGCGATGCGGCCCGCGTCAATCGCCAGGCCGTCCGACACATCGAGCATCGCCGTTGCCCCGGCCAGCGCCGCCGCCGGGCCGCACTCGAGCGGCGGCACCGGGGTGAGCTGCGCGGCAATCTGTTCGGGGTACTGCGCCTTCGCCGCTCGGGCCCGTTCGGCGTCGGGAACGCCCCCGTCGTCGACGCCGAAGCGAAACAGGAGTTCGAGGCCGAGTCCGGCCTCCCCCAACCGTCCGGCAAGCGCCACGACGTCGCCGACGCGCGCGCCGGATCGTCGAACGGGGTCACGCCCCTCCAGGTCGCCGAACGCCGTGACGGCGAGCGTGAGGGCGTCGGAGGCCGACAGGTCACCGCCCACCACTCCGCAGCCGGGCGCGAGTGCCTCGCAGCACTCGCGCAGTCCGTCGGCGATGCCCTCGAGCACCGAGACCGGCGTCGACGGCGGGGCGGCAATCGCCACAACCAGGGCGGTGGGTCGTGCCCCCATGGCGGCCACGTCCGACAGGTTCGTGGCCGCAGCCTTCCATCCGAGATCGTGGGGCGTCGACCAGGCGAGCCGAAAATCGGGGCCCTGGATCATCATGTCCGTCGTCACAACGAAGCGGCCGTCGGGGGCGGCGACAACGGCGGCATCATCACCAGGGCCGAGCAGCTGGGCGGAGGAGGCGGGCAGCCGGGGAAACAGACGCTCGAGCACCGCGATCTCACTCACATCATTGAGCGTCTCGGTCGAACGTGTACTCTCATCGGCAGCAATCATCATGCTTCAAACGGTAGCCTGAATGTGATGATTCCCCGATCCCTGGCCCTGCGCTCCGGCGCCGCCGCTACCGTGCTGCTTGGCACGCTCCTGCTCACCGCATGCGCCCCCGCTGTTCCCCTGGACCCCGCGGCCGACGCCACGAATCCGGCCTGCGCGGATGTCATCGTGCACCTGCCGGAGTCGGTATCCGACCAGCCCGAACGCGAGACGAACGCGCAGGCCACCGGCGCATGGGGCGACCCAGCAACGGTTCTGCTCCACTGCGGCGTGACGGTACCTGGCCCGACGACGCTGCCGTGCCTCAACGTCAACGGCATCGATTGGATCGAAGACGACTCGGATGCCCCCCTCTACCGTTACACGACCTACGGTCGCGACCCCGCCGTTGAGATCGTGATCGACTCGACAGCCGTCAGCGGGACGAACACCCTCGTCGACCTGGCCAGTGCCATCTCCGGCATCCCGGCCACGGCGGCGTGTGTCGGCGCCGACGACGTGGCCATCCCCACCCCGGCGCCCTCCACAGCCCCGTAGCGGCGCGTGCCGGGCTAGGAGCCGTGCCTGGCGTGCGCGAGCGCGACGGCGATGAGCTCGTCAATGAGCTGCGGGTAGGTGTAGCCGCTCGCCAGCCAGCAGCTCGGGAACATCGAGATCGGCGTGAACCCGGGCATGGTGTTGATCTCGTTGATCACCCAGCCGTCGCTGGTGAGGAAGAAGTCCACTCGCGCGAGACCGGCGCCGTCGATCGCCTCGAACGCGCGAATCGCCATCCGCTGCATCTCCGCGAGTTCGTCGTGGCGTAGAACGGCCGGGCACACGAGTTCGATGCCCGCTGCGCCCAGGTATTTGGCTTCGAAGTCGTAGAAGTCGCGGCCGGTCACCAGGACTTCCCCCGCAACGGATGCCCTCGCCGGTTCCCCGGGGCGACCCTGCAGTACCGCGACCTCGAGTTCGCGTCCGCTGAGACCGGCCTCAATGAGCACCTTATTGTCTTCGGCGAGGCCCACCGCCATCGCTTCGGCAAGTTGCTCGGCCGACGACACCCGGCTGACGCCCACGCTCGAGCCGGCCCGCGCGGGCTTGACGAACACGGGTGCGCCGAGTTCTTCCAGGGCCGCGTAGGCCATGCCGGGGGCATCGGCCCAGTCGTCGGCCGTGATCGTGCGCCAGGGAGCCACCGGAAGGGAGGCCTGTTGAAAAACGGTTTTCGTGAAGTGCTTGTCCATGCCGAGCGCTGACGCGAGCACGCCAGAACCCACGTAGGGCAGCCCGAGAAGTTCGAGCATTCCCTGGATGGTGCCGTCCTCGCCGAACGGGCCGTGCATGATCGGAAAGACCAGGTCGATGCTGCCCAGCGAACGTGAGCCGGCGGCATCCGTGACGGTCAGCTCACGGTTGCTCGTGCTGTCGGGCCACTGCACCCGCGTGCCGTTGTCGACGACCTCGGGGAGCGCCGCGGCGTCGAGGCCGAACTTGGCCGGGGTGTCTTCTTCGAGCACGAAGGCTCCCGCGCGCGTGATGCCCACGGGGATGACGCGATACCGATCACGGTCAATCGCTGCCAGGACCCCGCCCGCCGTTGCGCAGCTGATCGAATGTTCGCTTGAACGCCCCCCAAAGAGCAGCACTACCGTGAGCTTGTCCATCTTTCGTCCTTTCGCCCTGCGGTTCGCTGGAATCGGTGGTGAGGTGCGGGGCAATATCCCGCGGGTTCAGCGTGCCATCGAGCACCTGGCGAACCTGTTCGACGATCGGCATGGCGACCCCCTTGGCGGCGGCGAGTTCCAGGACGGGCTTGACCGACGCAAGCCCTTCCGTGGTTTGTTGCATCTGCTTGACCACATCGTGAATGCTGTAGCCCTGTCCCAGAAGCCGCCCGGCCGTATTGTTGCGCGACAAGGGCGACTGGCAGGTGGCGATGAGGTCACCGAGCCCGGCCAGGCCGGAGAGCGTTTCCGGATGCGCGCCATAGGCCACCGCGAAGTCGGTCATTTCCACGAGACCCCTGGTGATGATCGAGGCCTTGGTGTTCTCCCCGAATCCCACGCCGTCGACGATTCCGATGGCGACGGCGATGAGATTTTTCAACACCCCGCCGAACTCGGTACCGATGACGTCGGTGTTCACATAGGAACGAAAGTATTTGTTGGTGGCGAGCTTGGCCACGGCCTGCGCGGTCTCAAGGCTGATCGACGACACCACGGCGCCCGTCGGCTGCTCCTTGGCAATTTCGAGAGCCAGGTTCGGACCGGAGATCGCGGCAATGCGCTCCGGGGAGATCGGCAGCACCTCCTCGATCACCGTGCTCATGCGCATGCCGGTCGTGCGCTCAACACCCTTCATGAGCGACACGATCACGGCGCCGGGCGCCAGGAACGGCTCGGCAAGGATCAGGTTCTCGCGCAGCGATTGGCTGGGCACCGAGACGAACACGTACTCGGCGCCGGCGAGGGCCAGGTCGAGTCGAGCGGTCGCGCGCAGCCCGACGGGAAGGTTGATTCCCGCCAGGTAGTCGCTGTTGCGACGCGCCTCGGAGATTTCCCGCGCCAGTTCGGGCCTGCGCGCCCAGAGCACGACGTCAGCTCCACCGTCCGCGAGGATCTTCGCAAAGGTGGTGCCCCAACTGCCCGCTCCGAGTACGGCAACGCGGGTGCCGGGCAAAATCTTAGGCTTCAAAACGGCCGGTCTCTTTCTGGTTGTGTTCGGCCGGGTTCCAGCGCGTGGCCGGGGCCTTCTCGTTTCGTAGATCTTCGAGCAGGCCGGTGATGGCGTGCATCACGACGGCCGTGGCCTCGTTGAGCGTGGCCGTGTCGAGGCCGCGGCCCTGGAAGGCGCTCAGGTCGACCGGGTCGCCGATCTTCACCGAGATCGTCTTGCGCGGAAAGAAGCTGATCTTCTTGGAGTACCGCTCCATCACGTGCTGGGTGCCCCAGTGAGCAGCCGGCACGATCGGAATGCCCTGCTCAAGGGCGATACGCACTGCGCCGGTCTTGCCGCGCATGGGCCACAGGTCCGGGTCACGGGTGAGAGTGCCCTCGGGGTACACGACCACCATCTGGCCGCGTTCCACGAGCCGCTGCGCCGCTTTCACGGGCTCGCTGCCACGCACCGATCCCCCGCGCTGCACCGGTATCTGCCCCGAACTGCGCAGGATTCGTCCCACGATCGGGATCTTGAAAACGGATGCCTTCGCCAGGAACCGAGGCTGGCGTCCAAGCTTCCACGACACGACCCCCATCACCACGGGGTCTATTTCGCTGTAGTGATTCGGCGCGAGAACGAAGGCTCCGGTGCGGGGAAACTTTTCGCCGTCGACGATCTTGAAGCGTGCGGCCGTATTCATGACGGGCAACAGGATGCCGGCCAGGATCCAAAACGCCGAGGGGCGGCTCTTTTCCGAGCGGAAGAAACTCGGTGACGGGGGAACTACTGCTGCCTTATCGGCTGTATTTTGGTCTCGATTGTGGTCTCGATTTTGGTCTGACACAGACCCATTATCCTTCGAGATCGAAGTCCGCCCCCAAAAGCCGCAGCTTGGCGATGAAATTCTCGTACCCACGGCTGATGATTCCCACGTTGCTGACCGTCGAGGTGCCGTCGGCACTGAGCGCCGCAATCAGGTGACTGAAACCGCCGCGCAGGTCGGGAACCACAACGTCGGCGCCGTGGAGTTTCGTCGGGCCGGTGATGACGGCCGAGTGGTTGAAGTTGCGCTGGCCGAAACGGCAGGGGTGCGCGCCGAGGCACTCGCGGTGAATCTGGATCGTGGCGCCCATGTCCTGGAGCGCGTCGACGAAACCGAAGCGCTGCTCGTAGACGGTTTCGTGCACGATCGACGTGCCGTGCGCCTTCGTGAGGGCGATGACGAGCGGCTGCTGCCAGTCCGTCATGAAGCCGGGGTGAACATCCGTTTCAATGATGACGGGTTTGAGGTCCCCGCCCGGGTGGTAGAAGCGGATGCCGTCGTCGTGGATATCGAATGCCCCGCCGACCTTGCGGAACACGTTGAGGAAGGTGAGCATTTCGGGCTGGCGGGCGCCGCCGACGAAGATGTCGCCCTCGGTGGCCAGAGCCGCGGCGGCCCAGCTGGCGGCCTCGTTGCGGTCGAACAGGGCACGGTGCGTGAACCCGTCGAGATGGTCGACACCCTCGATGCGGATCACCCGGTCGGTGTCGACCGTGATGATGGCCCCCATCTTCTGCAAGATGTGGATGAGGTCCATGATCTCGGGCTCGATGGCGGCGTTCTTGAGTTCGGTGATGCCCTCGGCACGAACCGCGGTGAGCAGCACCTGCTCCGTGGCTCCGACGCTCGGGTAGGGCAGTTCGACCTTGGCACCCTTGAGCCCGTTCGGGGCGGACATGCGGATGCCGTTGGGCTGCTTTTCGACGACGGCGCCGAAGGTACGCAGCACGTCGAGGTGGAAGTCGATCGGGCGGTCGCCGATGTGGCAGCCACCGAGGTCGGGGATGAACGCCTCGCCGAGGCGGTGCAGCAGCGGTCCACAGAACAGGATCGGGATGCGGGAGGAGCCGGCGTGAGCGTCGATGGCGGCGAAATGCGCGCTCTCCACGTCGACCGGGTCAAGGATAAGGTCGCCGGGCTGGTCGCCCTCGGTGACCTTGACACCGTGCACCTCGAGCAGGCCGCGCACGATGCGCACGTCACTGATGTTGGGCACGTCTTTGAGCAGGCTCGGTGTTTCGCCCAGGAGCGCGGCGACCATGGCCTTGGTGACGAGGTTCTTGGCACCCTTGACTTCGATGCGCCCCACGAGGGGGATGCCACCACGAATGGTGACCTTGTCGGCGGTCAGTCCCACGGCAGCGCCGTGGTTCTGGCCGCTACCGCGGTTCTGCGCTGACTCGTCGAGCACGCCCTTGGGCTGCGCGTCGTTGGTGAGAGTGCTCAAGAATTACCTGCCTTGGGGAGAGAGTGCGGGGAGAGTGCGTGGCAACCACGCTTGGCGCCCCGATTCGAATTCTGCAATTCGCGCTTCATCGCGCAGGGTCAACCCGATGTCATCGAGACCTTCGAGCAGCCGCCATCTAGTGTAATCGTCGATCACGAACGAGACTGTGAGATCGCCGACACGCGCGGTCTTCGACACGAGGTCCACCGTGAGCTCGAGTCCGGGATCCGACTCGATCACCCTCCAGAGGGTTTCGGCGTCCTCCTGGGTGATCTGGCCGGCGAGAAGACCCTGCTTACCGGCATTTCCGCGAAAGATGTCGCCGAACCGAGGGCTCAGGACAACGTCGAAACCGTAGTCACGCAGCGCCCAGACGGCGTGCTCGCGTGAGGATCCGATGCCGAAATCGGCTCCGGCCACGAGAACCCGTCCGCCGGCATACGGCTTCTGGTTGAGCACGAAGTCGGGGTCCGAACGCCAGGCGGCGAACAGGGCATCCTCAAATCCGGTGCGCGTTACCCGCTTGAGGTAGACGGCTGGAATGATCTGATCGGTGTCGACGTTGGAACGGCGCAGCGGAACTGCAATGCCGGTGACGCTCGTAAATTTTTGCATGATTACTTGTCTCCATCCGAAGTGGCGTGCGGCGCGAGGTCCCAGGGGCCGGAGAGCGTACCGCGAATCGCGGTGGCTGCGGCCACGATCGGCGACACGAGGTGCGTGCGACCGCCCTTGCCCTGGCGGCCTTCGAAGTTGCGATTGCTCGTGGAAGCGCACCGCTCGCCGGGGGCGAGCTGGTCGGGGTTCATCCCGAGGCACATGGAGCAGCCGGCAAAGCGCCATTCGGCGCCGAAATCGGTGAAGATCTTGTCGAGGCCCTCGGCTTCGGCCTCGATGCGCACCCGGGCAGAGCCCGGCACCACGAGCATCCGCACGCCCTCGGCGATGCGCTGGCCGCGAATCACGTCCGCGGCGGCGCGGAGGTCTGCGACCTGGCTGTTCGTGCAGGAGCCGAGGAACACCGTGTCGACGCGAATGTCCTTCATGGCGGTTCCGGCGGCGAGGTCCATGTATTCGAGGGCGCGTTCGGCGGCTGAACGCTCGTTGGCGTCATCGATCGTGGCGGGGTCAGGCACGGAGCCGCTCAGCGACACTCCCTGGCCGGGGTTCGTGCCCCAGGTCACGAAGGGTTCGAGCTCGGAGGCGTCCACGATGACCTCCGCGTCGAAGCGAGCACCGTCATCCGTCGCGAGCGTGTCCCAGTACGCCACCGCAGCGTCCCAGTCGGCGCCGCGCGGCGCGTGCGCGCGGCCCTTGAGGTAGTCGTAGGTGGTCTGGTCGGGCGCGACCATTCCGGCTCGTGCGCCGGCCTCGATCGACATGTTGCAGACCGTCATCCGGCCTTCCATCGAGAGGGAGCGGATGGCCTCCCCACGGTATTCGAGAACGTAGCCGGCTCCTCCGCCGGTTCCGATGCGCGCGATCACGGCGAGGATGATGTCTTTCGCGGTGACGCCGGGACGCAGGGCGCCGTTGACGGTGATGGCCATGGTCTTGAAGGGGTTGAGCGGCAGCGTCTGGGTGGCCATGACGTGCTCCACCTCGCTCGTACCGATGCCGAGGGCCATCGCCCCGAAGGCGCCGTGAGTGGAGGTATGCGAGTCGCCGCAGACCACGGTGATACCGGGCTGGGTCAGTCCCAGCTGCGGTCCGACGACGTGCACGATTCCCTGTTCGATGTCACCCAGAGAGTGCAGGCGAACCCCGTATTCCTCACAGTTGCGGCGCAGCGTCTCGATCTGCGTGCGGCTCGTCAGGTCGACGATCGGCTTGTCGATGGCGAGCGTTGGAGTGTTGTGGTCCTCCGTGGCAATCGTCAGGTCCGGGCGTCGCAGCGGACGGCCGGCGAGGCGCAGACCATCAAAGGCTTGCGGACTCGTGACCTCGTGCAGCAGGTGCAGGTCGATGTAGATCAGGTCGGGCGTGCCATCCTCGCCCTTGGCCACGAGGTGCTTGTCCCAGACCTTTTCGGCCAGGGTCCGCGGGGCGGCGGTAGGTGTTGTGGTGTCTGTCGTCATGTCTGTGCGTCTTCCTCACGAATAGATAGCAGCCGACGCTGAACGCCGCGACGAGAGAGGCCTCAGAGTTGGGTCTCGCCGCGGCACAGAAGAAGAAGTCGAACTGGCAGCATTCCTAGAGGGTAACACCTCGGAAACGGTAGCTCCATGCCCACCGCCCTGCCATGACCGGGTTCACACCACGTAGGTGGCCTCGATGACGACGACGCTGACGTTGTCCCGGCCGCCGCGCTCAAGCGCTTCATCCACGAGTACATCAGCAAGGCCGCGCGCATCCTCTTCGCTCGGATGGTGCGTCTTCAGGATCTGCGCGATGTCGCTGGGTTCGAGTTCTTTGGTGAGGCCGTCGGAGCACACGAGGAAGGTGTGGTAACCGGATGCCGGCTGCAGCCACACGTCGGCGTCGACGAACTCGTCGGCACCAATGGCACGGGTGATCACGTTGCGCTCCGGGTGCTTCTCCGCTTCCTCCCAGGTGATCAGTCCGGCGTCGAACATCTCCTGCACGGCCGAGTGATCAACGCTGAGCTGCAGGAGTTCCTCGCCGTCCCAGGTATAGATGCGGGAGTCCCCCACGTTGAAGGCCATCCAGTGATAGCCCACATCGTCGCCCGCGTCCACGAGTGCGACGCCGGCAAGTGTCGTGCCGGAGACCGACGCGCCGTAGTCATCGACCGCGCTCAGGTCGCGCACCGCGTCGTTGGAGGAATGGATGGCGTCGAGAATTCTCTCCGGGGTAGACGGCACATCGCGCTCAATGTGCTCGTCAAAGACCCGAACCACGGTCTGGCTTGCCACGTCGCCCTGCGCGTGTCCACCCATTCCGTCGGCTACGAGGAAGACCGGGGATTGCGCCATCACGCTGTCCTCGTTGATTTTTCGCACGCGGCCCACGTCGGTACGCGCACTGTACCGGCATACCGCGGTACCACCCAGAAGAGTGATTTCGCTCACACCGGTCACGGGAACGTGCACCATAAAGCTCCCAAGCTGACCCGCATCCTTCTCGCCTTCGAATACGGCGTCGTCGTCGTGCGTCCTGGTGGACGGCAGACATAACCGTACCAAGCCGACGGACCGTTCTAGTGCTCGATCTGCTGGGAGATCTCTTCGGAAAGAGTGTGCCCCCGCGTGCGGGCCTCGTAGCGGGCTTTGATGAGGCTCGCAATGGTGGCTGCGGCCATCGAGCCGACGATCACGCCCAGCGAGGTCCACGTGCCGATTTCCGGCGCCCATTCCACGCCGTTGCCCCCGTTGATGAACGGAACCTCGTTCGTGTGCAGGGCGTGCAGCACGAGCTTGACTCCGATGAAGGCCAGGATGAGCGCGATCCCGTACTTGAGGTACTCCAGACGTTCCAGCAGCCCGCCAAGCAGGAAGTAGAGCTGGCGCAGTCCCATGAGTGCAAACACATTCGCGGTGAAGACGATGAAGGGGCTCGTCGTGATGCCGAAGATCGCGGGGATGGAGTCGAGCGCGAAGATCAGGTCGGTCGTGCCGATGGCAAGGAACACGATGAGCATGGGGGTGAAGATCTTCTTGCCGTCGATGATGGTGCGTATCGTGGACCCGTCGTAGGTCGGCGAGATGCTGATTCTACGGCGCAGCAAGCGGATGAAGCCGTTCTCTTGATCCTCATCCTCTTCTTCGTTGTTGAGCGCCTGGCGGATGGCCGTGTACAGCAGAAAGGCCCCGAAGATGTAGAAGATCCAGCTGTAGCTCTCGATGAGCTGCGCACCGAGCAGAATGAAGATTCCGCGGAGCACGAGGGCGATGATGATGCCCACCATGAGCACTTCCTGCTGGTATTTCCTCGGCACGGAAAAGCGCGCCATGATGATGACGAACACGAAGAGATTGTCGATGCTGAGGCTGTATTCCGTCAGCCACCCGGCCAGGAACTGCCCGGCATGCTCCGCGTCGCCGAGAATCAGCATGAGCAACGCGAACACGAGGGCGAGTCCCACATAAAAGGCCACCCAGAGGGTGGCTTCCTTGATGGAGGGGACGTGCGGGCGTTTGTACACCAGGAGCAGGTCGGCCACGAGTATGAGCGTGAGCACGACGAGCGATCCAACTTCAAACCAGAGCGGGAGAGCGAGTTCCACGGGGGCCTTTCACTATGACGGGGTGCTGCGAACAGCTGTGAACCCGAAAGTCTCTCCCGCGCTGTTTTCCTGAGGAAAGCAACACCACCGCGACCGGGGCTGTAGCTCTGGAGCCCGCATTAACGATCGCGATATAGGTCCCAGTGGGCCCTGAGGCATACTCCCCTTCGCTGCAGAAATCATAACAGTGCCTGACGCCTGCGCCGAGCGTTCCGCTGTCGCGGCGATGTGAGTCCCGGTGAGGCACTCCTCAATCTTTCCTGATTTCCTGCTGTTGATTCATCTGAGGGTACAGATCAACGGAGGGGACAAACCCGGGATCGCCGACCCGCGACATCCGAAGGGCCGCGCGGTGCTCCGCTCCGCCAGGGACAAGGCGATTAACGAAAAAAAGGCCCGGCTCTCTTCACATGGAAGAGTGCCGGGCAGTTGTGACCCCAGCGGGATTCGAACCCGCGTTACCGCCGTGAGAGGGCGATGTCCTAGGCCGCTAAACGATGGGGCCGTTTTTGCAACTTTATGAGTATGCCACAGGATGTGTGCGCAACCAAACCGAGGGCACCCTCGGCTGAGCTTGCGAGCGATTCACGTTGCGCACCGGCCCGATTAGGTATTAGCTCGGGTCATGAAACTGACCAAGCTCGAGCATGCCGCACTCATCCTTGAAGTCGGAGGCCAGAAGCTTTACATCGACCCCGGATCGTTCACCACGGCGCTCACCGAGACGGCGGGGGCCGCGGCCGTCGTGATCACGCACGAGCACCCCGACCACTGGACACCCGACCAACTGCGTCGCATTCTCGAAGTGAACGAGGGCGTGCCCATCTATGCCCCCGCCGGCGTGGCTGCGGCCGTCGCCACGGCATCCGCTCGTGACGACGCACCGCGCGGGCCACCCCCGCACATCACTGTGGTGCGGGACGGCGACACGGTGACCGCGGGCCCGTTCACGCTGCGCTTCTTCGGCCAGACCCACGCCGTGATTCATGAGTCGATCCCGGTCGTTGACAACGTGGGCGTGCTCGTGAACGAGGAGCTCTACTACGCCGGTGATTCCTTCACGATTCCGACCGACGTGCAGGTGGGGACACTCGCCGTTCCCGCCGGGGCTCCCTGGTTGAAGATCAGCGAGGTGATCGACTACGTTCTCGCCGTGCGGCCGCGGCGCAGCTTTCCCACCCACGAGATGGTGCTCTCCCGCGCGGGGAAGGACCTGTCCAACGCGAGAATCAAGGCAGCGACGCAACAGGGCGACGGTGAGTTCTTCCCGCTCGAGCCGGGAGACGTGCTCGACCTGTAGTCGAATTCTGGCCACATTCCCCTCAATCTCAGCCAATTTGCAGCTTCTGCAATCTAGAGTGCAGTTACTGCAAATCACCGGACCGCGGTGACAGACAACGGGGAACGGGGCACAATGCCAGCCGATTGGGTAATCGACGCGCATGATCTGGAGAAATCCTATGGGTCGGGGTCGAGCCGTTTCGACGCGCTCAAGGGGGTCTCCCTACAGGTGGCGCCGGGAGAGAGCATCGCCATCGTCGGGAAGAGCGGATCCGGTAAGTCCACACTCATGCACCTGCTCGCCCTCCTCGACGCGCCAGAAACGGGCACGATTCGCGTGACCGGCCAGGACGCACGAAGCCTCTCCAAGCGGGCCGTCAATGAACTGCGCAACAAGGAATTCGGCTTCGTGTTCCAGCAGTTCTTCCTCACGCCCAACGTGAGCGTTCTCGACAACGTGATCCTGCCGCTGAAGATTGCCGGCATTGGCGGCAAGGCCCGCCGCACACGGGGCATGGAAGTTCTGCGCCAGCTCGAACTAGACGACAAGGCCGCAAAGAAGGCCACGACTCTCTCGGGCGGCCAGAAACAGCGCGTGGTCATCGGCCGCGCCCTCGTCAACAACCCCCGGGTGATCTTTGCCGACGAGCCCACAGGAAACCTCGACTCCGCGACCGGCCGCACGGTCGAAGACATCCTGTTCGCGCTCAACCGCGACCAGGGCATCACGCTGGTCATCGTCACCCACGACGAGGAGCTCGCCGCGCGCTGTGACCGCCAGATCTACATCAGCGACGGTCTCATCATCAACGAGACCACGTCGTCCCCCACCCGCGCCACACACAAACACGCCGCCGCACACGCCGCCGTCAAGACTGAAGGAGGTGCGGCATGAGAGCCACCGACCTCGTCGCCACCGCGATTTCCAACACCTTCCGCAGCAAGCTCCGCACGACGCTGACGGTTCTTGCCATCTTCGTGGGCGCGTTCACCCTCACGCTCACCACCGCCGTCGGCGCCGGCGTCTCCGAGTACGTCGATGCGCAGGTGGGGTCGCTCGGCGCCGCCGACGTGTTCATCGTGACGCCGAAAGCGGATGCCGCTCCCGCCGATGCCGGACCCGTCGAGTACGACCCGGCCACCTCAGGGGCCGCAACCGGCGGCGGTTTCGGCGGTCCTCCGGGAGCGACGAGCGCGCTGACAGACGCCGACCTGGCAACCATCTCCGGCACGGACGGCATCAAGTCCGTTGATCCGATCCGCGGTCTCGCACCCGACTATGTGGCCAGCGGCGACAGCACGAAGTACGAGTTCACGATCAACCCGGCATCCGGTGTCACCACGGCCGACCTCACCGCCGGCGCCCAGCTCGACCATGGGGCGAGCGATTTTCAGCTCATTCTTCCGGACAGCTACGTGAAACCGTTCGGATTCGCATCGGACTCGGCAGCCGTGGGCTCCACCGTGCAGATCGGCATCACCGACGTGCTCGGCGAGCGCCAGAGCGTGGATGCCACGGTCGTTGGCGTGTCCCTCGAAAGCATTCTCGCCTCCGGAGCCGGAGCCAATGCGGCACTGACCGATGAGCTCGCCACCGTGCAGTCGGCGGGCATCGACACCGGATCGGCCCGCTACGCCGGGGCGACGGCACGCTTCGACAAGGACCTCTCCCCCGACGCCGTGCTCGCGCTGCAGTCGACCCTCGCCGATGACGGTTTGACGGCCAGAACGGTTGCGGACCAGCTCGGCACGGTGCAGACCGTCATCAACGGCATCGTCGGCGTGCTCAACGCCTTCGCCGTGATCGCGCTCGTCGCCGCCGCTTTTGGCATCATCAACACGCTGCTGATGAGCGTGCAGGAACGTACGCGGGAAATCGGCCTGATGAAGGCCATGGGAATGGGCGGCGGCAAGGTGTACATGCTGTTCAGCCTCGAGGCCATCGTGATCGGGTTCCTCGGTAGCGCGCTCGGTGCGGGTGTGGCCATCGCTGCGGGTTCGATCCTCAGCAACGTTCTCTCCACCGGACTCCTGGCCGACCTGCCCGGGCTCAATATCCTGCTCTTTGAACCCACCTCCGTGGCGCTGATCATACTGCTCGTGATGGCGATCGCGTTCCTGTCGGGCACCCTGCCCGCTCAGCGAGCGGCGAAAGCCAACCCCATCGAGTCTTTGCGCTACGAGTAGAACCGAAGGACGAGGCAGACCCATGACCGCAACGCCCCGCGAGGAGAAGCATCAAGCGACCCGGCAACGCCTGGAACGCAATGCGGTTTCCCTCGTCCTCGAGCACGGCTTCGACCGGGTTACCGTTGACATGATCTGCGAGGCGAGCGGTATTTCGCAGCGCACGTTCTTCAACTATTTCAAGACGAAGGAAGCGGCTGTTGTCGGAGCCGAACCGCCGAAAATTGATGAGGGCAAGGCCCGGGCATTCATCGCGGCCGATGGGCCGGACCTGCTTGCCGAGGTGCTTGAGCTCGTGGCCGCATGCTCCATGACGGGCGGCTCCGACGAGAAACTGCTGACCGACCGGTTGCGGCTGTTTGAGACGGACCCTCGGCTACTGCTTAAGCAGATGGACCGAATGAACCGGATCACGGCCGACGTCGGGGATCTCATCTACCTGCGTCGTCGGCGGGAAGCCGGACCGGACGGCGACGAGGCCGAGCTGCGAGACCAGGCCGACCTGCTCACCCACGCGATCCTCGGCGTACTGCGCTACACGGCGATGCGCTGGATCCGGAACGAAGGCAAAGACCAGGCCGAAACGCTCGCGTCCACGTCACAGCTTCTGCGTCGCACCCTGCGAACGCTCTGAGCTTCGCTCGGTCATGGAAACGTTCGAACGTTCCCTGCCGGAGAACCTCACCGTCGCGGAAGGCGCCCGTCGGCTGCTCGCCTCGGGGAAAACCCGGCGCCGACCACGAACCAACCGCGGTCCCGCGGCATGCAAAGGCTCAGGACGCGGACTTCGGTTCCTGCCCATCGGTTGCCGCAGGCCCCGGCGAGGCCGCCGGATTGCCCTTCGAGTGGCGGCGTTGACTTCTGAGCTGGAGGATACGCGTCGCCCCGGCGATCGCGACCAGAATTCCGCCCGCGACGGCCGCGATGAACAGCGCCATCCCCAGTGACAACTCGCCTGCCACGCCAAGGTAGTGCACGGTCACGCGATCCTCGTTCTGCAGGATGAAAATGATCAACAGCACCAGCACGGCCAGCCCGGCGATCACGGCAACCCAGATCATCCCGGCCCTCGTCACATCGACCGCGGGCCGCTCCGGGGAACCGCCCTGTTTCGCGATTGGTTTCCCGGGAGAGCGATCACGCTGGGGCGTGGGAGTCGTTTCCGGCTGTGAGGCGGGGTGGGGCCCCGTCGATGAGCTCGGAGCTGGATCAGTAGTCATGTTCTTCTTCCCCTCGGACCGAGCCGCCCGTCCATACCGGACCGTTAGTGCAGAGAGTACTCCTCTTTGAATCCTGCGTCCCGGGTCAACGTCGGCGCGATAGTCGGGGCGGGGACGCAAGCAGGTGCTCGTGAGTGCGCAAGCCCCCCGATGTTCGTCGGCATCATGAATACTGCTCTGCGCCTCGCCGGCAGACCTCGGCATCGCGAGGGGCACCGGAACGGATATCGCGATCGAGGCCAGCGACCTGACCCTCGTGCGCAGCGGCCTGCTGGCCATGCTCGGCCTGCTCAACTCCCTGGTCGCGGGGGCTGCGATGGGGCTGTCGTCGGTCTTTGTGGTGGGCAACAGTCTGAGGCTGCGTCGTTTCCGGCCGGGCAGACCCTCGGGCACTGTCGAGAGGTCTGTACTGTGCGTAGCCAACCCGTCCGAGCTGAGGTGACATGTGCGGCGCTGCTCATCGTCATGGCTCTCATCCGTTTCGCGCGGCAGCCGTCGGTGTACGCGCGTCTGCTTGACGCCGGCGGTCTCGTTGTGCGCTCAGTCCGCATCATCCCGCTCCAGGTGTACCGGCCCAGCCTGACCCTGCTCTCCATCAGTCGCCTTTAGACGAACCCGCTCACGCGCCAGCACCTGGCTGCGTGACTTTGCCGTGTCCAACGGCCGCTCGGTTTCTTAAACGATTGACACTGATTTGAAGAGCAATGCTCAAAACATGCTCGTCCATCCTCACGGCCGCCGCGCTGGCCGCGGCCCTGACGCTCAGTGCTTGCGCAAGCGGCACGGCGGGTACGAACGGGGGCGGCGGCTCCGTGGTGATGTTCATCCTCGGCATCGTGAACTTTTTCTTCCAGGGCCTGCATTCAGGATCCGGCCTGTAAAACCAGCCACACCCCCTCGAGACACGGAGACCTAACCATGACAAGCCCACACGATAAGACCGACCGCCACACGAAGCCGACGCTGTCGCCGGCTACCCGACCGGTGGTCTGCTCCTGATGGCCGGGGCCATCGTCGCAGGACACGAACCGAAATGAGCATGAACGACTTCTGCTCTATCTCCCTCTTCCGGTTCGCCGTGGTGCGGGGCTCGGCGCGGCCGGTTCTACCGCCTCGCGCCCGGCATTCCGTTTTTTCTCGAAGCGCTCGGACTGAACTGGATGTCCGGCGCGACGCTTCTTGCCTTGTCCGCGTGCACCCCCGCACCCACGTTCGTCTCGCCCACATCATCGTCGGTGGGCAAAACTGAAGCTGCACGGAAGGGGTCGAGAGCGACCACACGAGTCGCATTGCGCGCTGGAACGGGCACCCTCGACCTGGCCGGCACCACCGCCCCGACGTGGAGCTATGGTTCCATCCCCTCCCCCATCATCCGCCTGAAGAAGGGCGACGCATTGGGCGCCACCATCGAGAATGCCCTACCGGAACCGACCTCAATTCACTGGCATGGGGTCGCGCTGCGCAATGACATGGACGGTGTGCCGAATCTCACCCAGAAGGCCATCGCCGCGGGATCGTCGTTCCGCTACCAGTTCCACGCGCCGCACGCGGGTACCTATTGGTTCCACCCCCACGTGGGGACTCAACTGGACCGCGGTCTCTACGGTGCCCTGATCGTCGAAGATCCGAAGGAACCGTTGGCCTACGACGACGAATGGGTCGTCATCCTCGACGACTGGCTCGACGGTGTCACGGCAACTCCGCCGGAGGTTCTCGCCGACCTGTCGAAGGGCATGGGCTACATGGACGACATGGGTATCCGAATGGGGAACATGCTGATGGGCGCGAAATCAAATGTCCTTGGCGGCGATGCCGGCGATGTGTACTACCCGCACTACCTGATCAACGGTCGTCCACCCGCCGACCCGGAAACATACGCATCGGCGCCGGGAAAGCGTGTGCGCATCCGCCTGATCAACGCCGGGGGCGATACTGCGTTCCGGGTCGCTCTGGCCGGCCATCACTTGACCGTCACCCACACCGAAGGGTTCCCTGTTGACCCGGTCGAGGTTGATTCGGTCCTTCTCGGTATGGGTGAGCGCTACGACGTGATCGTCGCCATGGGAGACGGGGTATTCGCCTTCGTCGCCGAAGCTGAGGGGAAGCAGAACCGGGCATTCGCGGTCGTTCGAACAAGCGCTGGCACCACACCGCCGACCACTGTCATCGTCCCCGAACTGTCAGGCCGCCTGGCAACCGTCGACAAACTGCGCGCGGCATCCGACGTCGCCTTGCCCACCAGATCGCCTGACCGTGAGCTCACGATCAGGTTGCGAGGCAGCATGACCACATACAACTGGTCTTTGGACGGTCGACGGTTCTCGCACGACAACCCGATGAACGACGCACACCCGATTAGCGCCGGCGAACGGGTACGTGTTAACTTCGTCAATACGACCGAGATGTGGCATCCCATGCACCTGCACGGACACACCTACCAGCATTCCAACGGTGGCCCCCGCAAAGACACGTCGATCGTGCTCCCAGGTCGGACCCTCAGCGTCGATTTCGACGCAGACAACCCCGGCCGGTGGCTCACCGACTGCCACAACCTCTACCATGGCGAAGCCGGAATGATGGGTGTCCTTGCTTACACAAATTGAGCACGACCGGACGATTGCGCTGCCACAGCTCCCCTCGCCGAAGGTGACCGATCAGCGGAATGGGCTTCCGCTCTGGATCGCCACCGGTGTCGCCGGGGTCGGAGGAGTGCTGAACGCCCTCGCGTTCCCGGGCCTGGGCTGGTGGCCGCTCATCTTCGTCGGCACCCCGCTCATCTTCCTCGCCCTCGTCGGCCGACGGGGGTGGGGGGCACTCGCAGTTGGTGTGCTCGGTGGCTTCGCGTTCTGGGGAACTCACATCCTGTGGATCACAATCTATCTGGGGCCCGTGCCTTGGCTGGCTCTGGCAGGACTGCAGTCGATCTTCTTCGCACTGGGCTGCGCAATCATGGCGTTCGCCTGGCGCTTCGCCGACCGTGCGTTTGCCGGACCATGGGGGCGCCTCGGCCTGACCCCTGTCGTCATTGCTGGACTGTGGACCCTGCGGGAGTACGTCACGAGCAACTGGCCGTATGGTGGATTCTCATGGGGTCGGCTCGCGTTTTCCCAGTCGGAGAGCCCCTTCGGTGAGCTGGTGGCGTGGGTCGGTATCTCAGGGCTGTCTTTCCTGCTCGCGTGGATCAGCGCCCTTATCGTACAGGTGGCGCGGGAGCCGGTCGCTCGAAAACGTGTCATCCGGAGCATGGCTCCAGTCGGGCTGATCGCGCTGATGCTCTCCATACCAGCGTTTCCGGTGGTCACCTCGGGGACCATTCGTGTCGCCGCCGTTCAGGGAAACGCGGATGCCGCGCTGTTCGCCGAATACACGCCGGGTCAGATCCTGCAGGACCATGTCGCGGCCACTGAACCTCTCTACGGGAGGACCGTCGACCTTGTGGTGTGGCCGGAGAACGCTTCCGACCTCAACCCGCTGGAACGCAGCGAGTCTGCCGCACTTCTCAACCGTGTGTCCAAAGAAATGAACGCGCCGATTGTGACCGGAACCATCACGACCGATGGTAGCCGCACGTTCAACAGTCTCCTCCTGTGGAAGGGCGGGGACAACGCGGTCGATCAGTACGACAAAATACATCCGGTTCCCTTTGCCGAGTACATCCCTGACCGCGAGTTCTGGTCCCCCCTGGCCCCAGATTTGTTCGCCCTGATCCCACGCGATTTCACAATCGGTACTCGCGACAATGTGTTCGATATCAACGGTGTGACCGCTGGGCTCGCGATCTGTTTTGACATCGTGGACGACAATCTCATCCGGCAGATGATTGCCGGTGGTGCTGACATCATCCTCGCGCCGACGAACAACGCGGACTTCGGCCGAACCGATCAGAGTGTGCAACAGCTGGCTATCGCTCGATTGCGAGCGATCGAAACCGGCCGCAGCCTGGTCAACACGTCAACCGTGGGAACCTCGGCGATCATCGCCCCCGATGGCGGCACAATTGATCGCCTGCCGACATTCGAACCCGGTGCAATGGTTCAGGACGTGCCGCTGAGCCAAACGGTCACTCTTGCCATGGTTGCCGGGCGGGGAATCGAACTCGCTGTCTCCGGTCTTGGACTCGTCGGCATGATCCTCGCCGTGCTTCTCGCTCGTCGTCGACGCGACGTTTGACCTCGTGACTACGCTCGACGCCGCGGCGCTCAGCGGCAACAACGCCGCGGTGTAGGTGAGCACCGACAAGGGCGGCACCTGGACGCCACTGGTTTGAGTCGCTGTCGGTGGCCGGGTGAGGTCATCGACCTTCAAACCGGTCATGCGCTCCAGCGTCAGCACGCGCGAGGTTGTGGTGGCCCAGAAGACCCGCGGTATCCGGATGTACGGATCCTTCGCAAAGTTCTCCGCGAAACGCTCCGCGTTTCGCCCCTCCTGCAGGTAGTCCAGCTCGGCCGGCAGGGTTCTCGCGAATTCGGCAACGATGCCGGTCAGGTTAAACTCGGCCGCTGCCTCCCAGCGCCGACTCGCATGGGCGGCCAGGTTCTGCAGGATCTCGAGGTCCTCTTCGACCTGGGCGACGACACCCGGCCGTCTGACTTTCACAACGACAGGAGTGCCGTCCCTCACCTGGCCAGGTGCGCCTGGCCGATCGAGGCGCTCGCCAACGGGGTCGAGTCGAATGCTCCGAACAGGTCCTCCGGACTCGCACCAAGCTCCAGCCGGATAAGCTCCCGAATCGTTTCTCCGGGGACCGTCGATGCCGCGTCCTGGAGCCGGGACAGCTCGGTCAGGTATTCGGGCGGCAGCAGATCGGATCGAGTGGACAACAACTGTCCGAGCTTGATGAAGGTGGCACCCCGTTCCTCGAGCGCCAGCCGGAGATGCTCCGGATTGGTGTATGGCTGCTCGCGCTGCTCGTGTCCCAGAATGCCGTGGTGAGAGGGAACCCACCGCTGCGGTCCGGACACGCCCACCAAGAAACCGAGTCCGTGACGGGCCAGGATCTCGGCGACCTGCCCGTACCGTTCCATATGGGAATTCGCACCCACAGATGCTCCTCACGTGGGCGCCGGATTCGCCCGAACACGTTTCATACTCTCGCCGCGGCATCCTGAGCGGCTGCCGTGGCAAGTCTTGGCGAGGGCCGCCGTGCTACTCTGCGGCGGTAGCTTGAACGGAATCGAGGGCGGCGCGCAGGCGTGTGTCGGCTTCGTCGGCAACGGCCTGGATGCCCTCCTGGCCACTGAGCTGCACCATCGTCGCGGGGTCGATCGCCTGGATGAGCGTCTCCGTGGCTCCGGGACCGCGGCGAACCACGACGTTGCACGGCAGGAGAAGCCCGATATTGGGGTCCGCGGTGATGGCCCGATGCGCGAGCGGCGGGTTGCAGGCACCGAGGATGAGGTAGTCGCCCAGGGTGGCTGCGACCTCGGGCCCGAGCTTCGCGGCGAACGTGGCGTTGACGTCGATTTCGGTAAGAATCCCGAAGCCTTGGGCGGCCAGGGCCTCCCTCGTCAATCGGACGGCTTCGTCAAACGGAGCGGACAGCGTGATCGAGTGTGCGTAGTTCATGGGGCTCCTTATGAGTTTTGGTCTACGGTACGTGCGTTCTGGCAGCTTGGCGATCCGGCATCGGGCTCGTCAGACGTTTCTCCTGTGATGTCGAACGTTGGCACCCAGCCAGCGTATACCCATGCGGGTATTTTCTCCTGTTTCGCTGTCGAATCGAACTACCCCATGATCACATCCTTCCTCGCGACACCCTCCTGGGCTACCATGTCGCGTGACGGGTGCAACGCGCCGGCGGAAAAGGAGTTCGCATGATGTGGGGATACGGTTGGGACATGGGCTGGTGGTGGCTGTCTGGGCTGCTTCTGCTGGTCGGGGTCGTGTTGCTTGTCGTGCTGCTTGTGCGCGTGTCCAGCGGAGCCGGCAGCCGGGGCGGAGGTCCTGGCGCATCTGGGCCGACACCTGGCCCGAGCCGCGCTCGTCAGATTCTTGACGAACGATACGCCACGGGCGAGCTCACGGCCGAGCAGTACCGGGAGCAGATTCGGGTGCTCGGCGAGAACTCATAGCGAACCCGACCAGGCGCTGCGGCGCACCAGCTCACGGCGGGCGACCGTCTGGGCCCGGCACTGCACAGTAGTCCCGACAACCCCACGGACCGAGGAGTCCTGCGGCTTCGATCCTGGACCGTCAGCAGTCGAGGGCACGCACCGAGACATCGACGTGGAGTTTGGCGTGTCCGGCGTATTCATGGACGTCGTCCAGGGAATCCGATTCCAGGGTGAAGGTGGCCCATCCAACTATGCGCATCGGATGGCTGCCCAGTGAGGGCATGGTGTTGTTGGCCGGTCGCCACAGGTCGATGGTGGACAGCATCTGTCCCCATTCACGGGCCGGGTCGGTCCGGGCCCCACCCAACACGTCGTTGACGACACACCGATTGCTCGCGAGCGCCGTGTCGAGTCCGGCGGGAGTGCCATCCCGCCCGGGCAGAACTCCCGCGACAGTCTCACCACCAATCACGCCGTCACCATTGCGATCACCATAGCCGGGACCGTTGCGCCCGACCACCAGGTTCGCGGCCCCTTCGGCGGCGGTGTGGGCGGCCTTGAGCGATGATGCCGTCCGCCACTGCGCAACCGCAGCGTCGATGGTTTCGAGACGGTTCTCCAACGACGCGACGTCGGCCGCATCAGTCGGAACCGGCGCCGTTCCGTCGCCAGGGGCCTGACCGCAGGCGACGAGAACGAGCATGAGGGGCACTGCCGCCACGATGAGCTGGGGTACTGGCATCGTCATGTCTCCATTGTGGCCGGTACTCCTCGACCGTCAGCCGCCGGTGTAACGATCACGACGGTGCGCCTGGAAACAAAAGAACCCCTGGTTTCCGAAGAAACGCAAGGGTTATTGCTGGGGTACCTGGACTCGAACCAAGAACAAATGATGCGAGCCGGGCTGCCTGTTAGATGGTACCCATCCCCCAAGTTCCGCGTAATTATGCGGAAGTTGGTAACCACAGCTTACCTAATACTCCGTGTTGAAACGGACTGATTCTGGCAATTTGGACGGTTTATGTCACCCAAATTGGCACTCGTGCGTCAGACTCCACTTCTGCGATCAGCGATCAGCGATCAGCGATCATTTCAGGCACTCACCTCCAGGTGCCTGTAATTGGCTCCCATTCCATGTCAGATCCGATTCCTTGGATGAGCGGGTCGATAAACCGACCTACTGGGGCAATAACATCGGCAAAGGACGCGGGCAGATCGTCAGCGTTGGCTTGGTCGCCGCGCCAGCGTCCCCATTTCGCCTGAGCGATCACAGCCATGCCTTTAAGGGCTTGAGCAACCGCCGACAATTCGATTGTGCGGTGGCCCGCCACGGCGTCCATGGCCGAACGAACCCCGCCAGATGTGAAGGTGTGGTTCCGGCTGATGACGATGACGTCGGCGAAGTCGCGCCACCGTGTGTTCGCCTCTCCGCGTTGCATCATCGTAACTGTCTTCTCAGCGATCACCATTGCCAGCGGGCAGCCGAGGACTTTGACAGGGTTGATACCCCCGGCTTCAAGGATTCGTGGCACCTCGACCTGCTGTGGTGCAGGCCAGATGGGATCACCGAAGCTGACGTCGAGCCCGACAACGGAGTGGTATCGACCGATGCCGCCCTCGAGACGCACCCGAATTCCTTGATATTCATCCCCCTCCCGGATTGCTTCGGCGCGAATAGAACCGGTATCAAAGATGATTCCGTCATCAAGGTCTATAGCTGCTATCTCGTGGATGCGCGCGCTGACGTCGGTCACGTCATTCCTGACGCCTGACGCTTCGACGTCGATGTCCTTCGTGGGCCGGCGGAGTGCGAAAGCCGCGAGGAGGACGCCACCTTTGAGGACGAAGTCTCCGGCCAAGGGAGAAGCTGCGATTCGAGTGAGCATGCCCTCCAACAGGTAGAGGCGCGCCAGTTCATCGACGTTCCGACCTTGCGCGCGTGCCAGCCTCTGGATCCGCAGGAAGGTCGAGGATACGCCGACGGTCACAGCAGAATCTCCAACGCCGAGCGAATTGCCGGGAGCGCTTTGGGGAAGCTTTTCGCCATGCTGAGTAGCTCCGATGGCTGAGATCCTGGCCGGCGCAGCCAGCGCTTGAGTGCTTCGTTCGCCTGTTCAGGGCCGTTCGTGTGTCGTGTTCGGAAGGCGTCGATGATTGTTCGTTCGGCACCGTATAAACCAATTCGGATGCCATCGGCAAGTTCGATAGTTTCGCGGCCGATCTCAAAGGTCGCGGCGTCGAAAGAATGCCATCGGATGTGGGCGTTGGGCGTCTTTAGCGTCCGGGATCCTCGTGGGAGCGCAATGTCGATGCGAGAAGGAATCGCGTCGGTGAGGTCGTGCCGGTCGAGGGCGCTCGCGAGGGCAAGCGTTGCCTGCGGCTTGCGAAGCGCGATCGAGGCCAAGCTTGCGGTGTCATCGTCAATTTGGTCAGTGCGGGCATAGGCACCTGGGGCGATGCGCGTGATCGCGCCCGCGTCGACCAGCGCGTCGACGGAACGCCAGTTAATGCCCGCTCGGGCAAGATCCCTGCGACGAAGAATCGCTCCGTCCAATTCCGATGTCAATTTCATACCCTCCCCTACTCGGTGACAAATTGTTTACGCATAACCCATATCTGTAAACATTTTCTCACCACGGACGCAATCGCGCAACCGGACAAGCCACCGACGCGTTGCCAAGGCGTACTGCGTCACAGGCACCGGCGGCAGTGGATAGCCCCAGCTTCGCCACCACTGCCAAAAGTCAGAACCATCTCACGATGTGAAGCTCTTGACAACGAAACGCGATCTGGCTTCAAAAACTGAATGCGGCGACCTGCGGTTGCCCCGACTCGAACCAAGAACATAAGCCCCACCAACGGGCAGTTTCACTGACCGTCAGCAGGCAATTCCGTGGCCACCTACGGGCAGGGCGTTTTCTAGCCGCCGACATCCGGCCTGCGAGCCCCCCACGCGGACATTGGACCGTTCGTGAGCAGGTTCTCTGCGCATACCGCGCCTGAGCGGGTCACGGTCCGGTGTCCGCAGCGGCGGGCTTCACGCCGTAGGACTTTACACGGATACCTACTGTCGAAGGTCCTGTCGAAGGTCGGTCGTCGCGGGACCGGCTGGGACGGCGGGGGTTCGAGGCCATGTCCAGGCGGAGCGCAGGATGAAGGCAAGGAGCAGCACCTCGACTCCGATGGTGAGGCCGTAGTAGAAGGCCCAGTCCCAGGACGCCCCTGCCGCGTTGAACACCATGACGGGGATGTACAGCGATGCAACGACGAGGTTCGTGGCGCGGTTCACACGGGCGGGCAACGTCATGGAGAGCATCACCATCAGGGCCGGGATCGCGATGATCGCGAAGAAGATGGACATCAATGTCCCACTGATGTCGAACTCGAAGATGACGCCACCCCGGATTTCGTCGATTTCGCCGGGCTGGTAGAGGTGGAAGTAGTCGATGTAGATGACGAGGAACATGAGGCTGGTCCAGGCTGCCGCGAGCTTAGCCTGCACGGGGATCGGCGGGTTGCCGAGCAGGTTCGGGGTTTTCGTTTGGATGGTCATCGGTTCTTCTTTCAAGAGGTGCGGTCCGTCCGCCGGAGTGGCGGCAGGTCTGGGCGTGCATACGCACGGGTTGGGTCGTTCTCGTCGGTCCGGTCGTCAGACGGTGATCACGACCTTCCCTCGGGTGTGACCGGCCCCGACGTAGCGGAGGGCGTCGGCTGCTTCGCCGAGGGGGTAGGTGCGGTCGATGACGGGCGTGACCTGCCCGGTCGTGAGCAGGTCGGCCAGGGTGAGCAGGTCCTGGCGCTTCTCGACCGACAGGAAGGGCTTCAGCTGCTGACGGGTGAACCCGGACAGCACGCGCGCTTTGACGATCCGACCGAGGGGGCCGATCCAGCGGCCGCCGCGTCCGCTGTTGGGGATGAGGGTGCCGGTGGGCGTCAGCGCGCGTCGGACAGCCGCCAGGGGCTGGACTTCCACGTTGTCGAGGATGACGTCGTAGCGCTTCTCGGTGCGGGTGAAGTCGGTCCTCGTGTAGTCAACGACGTGGTCGGCACCGAGCGACCGGACCAAGTCGACGTTGCGGGTGCTGCACACACCCGTCACCTCGGCGCCAAACGCCTTGGCGATCTGTACGGCGAAGGAGCCCACGCCGCCCGACGCGCCCGTGACCAGCACCGTCTGGCCCGGTCGAACGTTCGCGATCTCGCGCAATGCCTGCAACGCGGCCAGGGCCGACGTGGGCACCGCTGCCGCGTCCACGACCGACAGGTTGGCAGGCACGGACACGAGGTTGTCCGCCGGGACGCAGGCGTACTCCGCGAGCGTTCCAGCGGTGCTCCAGCCGAACACCTTGTCGCCGGGGCGGAGAGCGGTGATATCCTTCCCGACCGCTGCCACCACGCCGGCGAGGTCCCTGCCAGGGATGCCATGGCGCGGCCGGCGGAGCCCGAACGCCAGGCGCACCATGTACGGCTCACCGGTCATGACGAAGTAGTCGCCGGGATGTACCGAGGCCGCGCCCACCTGGACGAGCACATCGCCTCGACCGGGCAGCGGCCGCCTGACCTCGGACAACTCGAGCACTGAGGGCGGGCCGTAGCGGTGCTGTACGGCGGCCCGCATCGTCGCCGCCCCGGTCGGACTCGCCCCCGGCACCAGGCGTGCTCCTTCATTCGATTGCTGTTCGATTCCCACAGAAGCCTCCTCACGTCCGAGCTGCGACTCTCGCTGACTCGTACACCGTACGTCGTACGCTGTACGATGAGCGTACACTGTACGATGAAGATCCGCTAGACGTTTCCTAAGCCGTTCGAGCGATCGAGGAGACCCGTGTCTGCAAGGAAACAACACCAGGTCGCGTCAGACGCGGGGCTGAGCAAGCAACGGGTGGTGGTCGAGGCGGTCCGGCTCGCCGACCGAGAGGGGGTCGACGGGCTGAGCATGCGCCGGCTGGCTGGCGCGCTCGGCGCGGGCGCGATGTCGCTCTACCACTACGTGGCGAGCAAGGAGGAGTTGCTGGACGCCATGATCGACATCGTGTTCGAGGAGATCGAGCTCCCGCCCGAAGAGACCGACTGGCAGTCGGCGATGCGACGGCGGGCGGTATCCGCCCGACAGGTTCTCGCACGCCACCCGTGGGCGATCGGCCTGATGGAGTCGCGGACATCGGCGGGGCCCGCGAACCTCCGCCACCACGAAGCGGTCACCGCCTGCCTGCGGAGGGCTGGCTTCCCGGTCTTGATGGCGACGCACGCCAACTGGTTGCTCGACAGCTATGTCTACGGTTTCGCCCTGCAAGCAGCCAGCCTGCCGTTCGACACCGCCGATGAGTTCGCGGACATGGCCGAGGACGTCTTCCTGCCCCAGCTTCCTCCTGACGAGTTCCCCTACCTCAACGAGTCCGCCGCGGCGCTCGTCGCTGCCGGCTACGACCCGGCGGAGGAGTTCATCTTCGGCCTCGACCTCGTCCTCGCCGCCCTCGAGCCCCTCAGAGCCTCCGCATAGCTACGCTCACGGACCGTCGCGCGGCCCTCTGCACCGCCGTTCCGATCCATAACCGCCGTGTTGCAGTGGGCTCGACCGGCTATATGGCTGAACGCCGGTGGTCCCGATTCAGCGCCCCGTCCTGACTGGCGCCGAACGACAGCACTACTCGCTGCCCTGCGACTCTCGCAGCACTCTGAGCATCTTGGATCGTCAGCCCGCTCGTTGAAACTCGCTGCAAGACATGCTGTAGAGCGAGCCGCGTCATCAGTGACTCGACCGGCGCGCGAGGCTTCCCCCGAAGGCTCTTGCCCGATTCTCCATCTCTGCATCTCTGCATCTCTGCATCTCTGCATCGACGCGATACCTCTCGCCATTGCGATTCACCTGCACCACGATGGCTTTCACGAGCCCAGTGAACTGCCGCTGCCGCTCTGCGCGCCGGACCTCGGCCTTCGTGCTCCGTACGGCCGCCGCCACGTCACGGCCGGTCAGCAGGTCGACCCGGCGCATCCGCTCTGCGACTATTTCGACGGCTCGGGCGTACAGGACGTCTTCCACCGGAACCGATGGAAGGCCAACACGCGCTCTGGACGATACATAAGCCTCGGCGAACTCGCGCATGCGGGCGCCGTTCTTGAGCATATGCTCAGTCAGCGACTCGGCGAACACGGTGAACTGCCGTAGATGCTCGGGCCGCGACGGGTCATTGAAATACGCGTCGGCCTCACGCTCATTGGACCGACGCTCGGCCGCAGTCGCCATGTGAATGCGCTTCAGCGGGAGGCCGGCCCGATTCAGGCTCCGCTTGAGGCGTCTCGCTGCGGCGTTGGCCTCCAGCTCGGCCCGGTAGACCTCGGGATCACTGCGCCGGTTGCGCTGCAGCTCAGCCCGGCGCTCCTTGTTGCGGTCGGCCAACTGTCGGGTGATCTGCTTCGTGCGCTCGGGGTCCGCATCCCGCCTGGCCGCGGCCCGGGCATTCACCTCGTCGCGATGGGCCTCGTAGTAGCGGTTGTAGTATTCGCGCACCTTCTCGCGATTCTCCGCCACCCACCGCTGCTGATACTCACGCTTGCGCTCCGGATGCTCCTCCCGCCAGCGTTTCGCCCGCTCCCTCCCCGCGCCCGCACCTCCGCCTCACGATGCCGGCGGGTCGCGGCACGACGCATCGAGTCACGGTTGAGCTCCCGGGCCCGATCGAGGTGTTCCGCCCGCCAGAGTCGATTCAGCTCGCGGATCCGGTCACGGTTAGCCGCCACATACTGGCGCCGCTTTTCCGCCTCGTCAGACGGATGCTCCGCCAGATCCTTCCGCGACGCGGCGTCTTCCTCAGATGGGTCGTTCATGATCGCGGCTACTCGGCAGGCGGCGGAGCCAGCTCGATAACCAGCGCAAGAAGTTCCGAGCGATGCGCGGTCGGATTCGCGATCACGCGTCCGACCACGACACGAAGCCGCTCGGCATCCTCGTCCGCGATCCCGGCGACGGGCTCCAGGCAGTAGGCGATGTCGTTTGGCAGGTTGTGGCCGTCATCGTCGACTTCGACCTCCGGATAGTAGAACAGCGCAGCCAGCGCGGTGCGGCTGAGCAGGTCGTCGAACTGCTCTTGCGGGATCGTCATGGTGAAGCCTCCTGTGCGCGGACGTGTGTGAGCCAATCATGCCGCTACCAGGAGGTACGCCGACCGTGACGCGCTTTCAGCTGCGCGTCAATGACGGCATTATGACCTCACGATGTGCTGGCGCATCTTGCCGGCGTAGGGGACGAACTGAAGCTTGGGCTGCACCCCACGAGCTTTCATACTCGCGGTTGCACCCACGCTCAACGACGTGCACGCGTCAACCAACGTAGCCCGTGCCTAGAAAACCGCTGCAAGCTCTGGCTACAGTCCCGTCTGGCTGACGCCGTACTCAGCTTGTTCTGCTGTGAATCCTTCGAAGACAAGCTGGTCGACGAGGCCGGAACGGGAGAAGGACGTGTATTCGAGGTAGCTCTTGGCAGATGCCGCCGCCTGCTCGTTCCAATCCACGGTCACGCGGTCGACACCCCAGGTCGCGTCTTCCGTGGAGAAGCCTTCGAATTCAAGCTGCCCGATTAGTCCCGAGCGCGAGAACGCACTGTAGTCAAGGTAGCTTGCGCTGGACCGGAGCGCATTCTGCTGCGAAACAGTGCCACGGGCGGCTTCTTCGGCTGCAGCGGCAGCAGCAGCTTCGGCAGCGGCTGCAACTTCTGCAGCAGCAGCCGCTTCGGCGGCCGCAGCCTCCTGTGCGACTTTCTCGGCGGCGTCGGCAGCGTCCTTTTCCGCTTGAGCGGCGACGGCAGCTTCCTCTTCAGCAATCTCCGCTGGCGTCAGCGGTGCTTCGGTCGCGATCGCGGTTGGCTTCGCTGATCCGACCAGTTCGGTGTCGTCCCCTCCTAATGACCCGAGCCAGCCGACGATAAGGAGGGCTGCAATCGGGATCAGAAAGCGCTTCTTCTTATACCAGGACCGCTTTGGCTTCGTCGTGCTCTGCGGTGAGACAAGAGGGGCTGTCGACTGCGCCGATGCCGGGGTGGATGGCAGTGAGGCCTTCGTATTATCGGGGTCGTTCGATGGAACTTGTGAATCAGTCATGACTCATCTTGACCGCTGCGAACGGTCGGCCGTTATGCCCCAGTTCGGGCTGGAAGACCGTCAAGACGTGTAAGCGCCGAATCTGAGGCCGCCTGTCCGGCGCCGGCGGCCGAATCCTCCGCTCGCACATGCGCGGACATCCCGGCTGTAACCGAGCGCCCGTTGACCGTGAGGCAGCGCATTCAAGTCAGGCTGCATCCTCAATCAGATTCAGCTGAGTGCCGTCGGCGTCGGCGTCGATGAATCGCAACGAGCGACAGCGCGTAATAGAGGTTGCCTACCAACACTTTAGAACTGGATGCCCGCGCGCGAAAGTACCGCGCGCCCCATCATCCTCTGCACCGGCGCGCGCCCTCTTTGCTTCGGTATCAGGAACCGAGCCTTTCGAGCTTGTCGGCTATCTTGTTCCGATCCCGGTGCAGCATCCACCAGTTGACCGAGTTGCGCACCTATCGGACGCCGACGAGCCCGTCACTGGCTCCTCGAGACGCCCATCACGCACACCGGTCATCCGAGTGCGGTTCGCTCCCAGGCCTCTGTCTGCGGATTCCAGCTTCCCGATAGGGCTCGCTCGAGAATAGGGTCCGCGAATCGCGAAACCGCAGCCAGAACCTCGTCGAACGTAGCCGGGAGGTCTTCAAAACGGTTGGTCCGCGTGCGCCAGGCTGCCCATTGCGGCTGCGCGAGGGCTGGCATGGCCGCCAGTCGAGGTAGCACGGGCGTGAGCTCAACCTGCCGGTACTTGGCGACGACCTCAAGAGTGGTGCGAAGCTTTTTGGCAACGAATACGCGCGCACGTGTTGCCGTATAGACGTCGGCGAAGTCGCGCCAGCGGGTGTTCGCCTCGCCTCGATCGAGGACGGTCAAGATCTTCTCAGCGAGGACCATGGTCAACGGGTATCCAAGCAGGGTGATCGGCGGATGTCCGAGCGCCACGAGGCGGGGAAGCTCGATGAGCTCCGCTGCCGGCCAGATCGGATCGCCGAAGTTCACGTCAATGCCGATTGTTATTCGAGCGCTACCGAGCAGACCAACGATCTTGACACGGACACCCGCATACTCGTCTGCGTCGCGGATCGCTACAACGCCGACGCTCTCGACGTCAAAGACGACACCATCCGGCAGGTCGATCGTAGCGATCTGCTGCATCCGTTCGGCGACGTCTTTGGCATCATTTGGCATGCGGGTCGCCTGCAGATCGATGTCTTTGGTGGGGCGGCGCAGCGCGAAAGCAGCGAGGAGAACGCCGCCTTTGAGCACGAAATCATCGCGAAACACTGACTCGGCGATACGAGCCAGGAATGCCTCGAGCACATAGAGCGTCTGCAGCTCCTGCACGTCACCGCCGGTCGCCCGGGCGAGTTTGCGGATCGCCAGCGTCGCGTCGCCGGCCGGCGTGCCGTGCTGCGGGTTCGGGTTCGGGTTCGGGTTCGGGTTCGGGTTCGGGCTCATAGGATTATCTCCAGGGCATTTCGCAGTGCCGGCCGAGCCTTCGGGAATGATGCTGCCAGTGTCAGGAGCGTTGCGGGGCTGCTGCCGCGCAACGCGAGCCATCGTTTGAGTGCCGACACGGCGAGGTCGCTCCCCCAGTCGTGGCGCAGACGGAACAAGTCGATGATCGTTCGCTCGGCCGAATACAGGCCGATCGTTAGGCCACCGGGCAGAGGGTGTTCGTTTCGACCGATGGAGAATGTCTCGGGGTCGAACCGATGCCACGCGATCGGCGCGGACAAAATCGCGATCGGTTGCATGCCACGCGGAATCGCGACGTCGGTTCGCGTCGGAATCTCATCCGTCAACTCGTGCAGAGCCAACGCAGACAGAAGGCAGATCGTGGCCTGCGGACGTTTGACGGCGATCGCCGTCCAGGCCGCCGTCGTATCGTCGGTCTCGCCGGCCCGGAGGAACAAGCCGGGCGCGATGCGTTCATACTCACCCTCGCCGACCAAACGCTCGAAACGGTGTCGGGTCAGCCCCAAGTCGTCGAAGTCTCGATACCGGAGCAGCGCCGGCAGCGGGTTTGCAGTCATCACACCTCCCATTCAACAAAAATCTTTACACGTACAGTGTATCTGGTCTTACTTTCGCTGCTCCGGAGGAGCCGTTGCAAATACTAAGCCTCAATCCACCGGTCGGCTTTGATTCGGTGACGGCGAGTTAAGCCGAGAATGCCCCTCTGATCAGGTAAAATAGTTGTTACTTAGACAAACTATCGACCGACCAGGGAGGCATCTCGTAGATGCAACTTTCTCACACTCACCGGTCCTTGTCCGCTTCCTTCGATGACCCGAATCTCGTGTCGTCTGCCGGGCTTGTTCCCGTGATGGCGTTGGCGGCGAAAACTGGCCTCAGTACCCTCGTCGATGAGTGGGTGAAACTACCCGGATACTTCGGCGCGAACGCGGGCATGAAAGTGATGGCGTTAGTCGCAGGAATGCTCACCGGGGCCCATTCCATCGACGATATGGCGGTCCTGCGGCACGGGGCGCTGCGGAAACTGTTCACCGGAACCTACGCACCCTCAACGCTGGGATCGTTCCTGCGCGCGTTCCTGTTCGGCCATGTCCGCCAACTCGACGCCGCCGCGTCCCGGTGGCTGGGCAACCTCGCCGCCGTAACCCCGATCGTGGCCGGCATCGACGAGTGCGCCCTGGTCGATATCGACGACACCATCAAAGAAGTGCACGGGCACCAGAAACAGCGCGCCGGATTTGGCTACTTGCGGCGTCCGCGGCCTCAACGCCCTGTTCGCCATCATCAGCACCGGACTGCTGCACCGATCATCGTCGCCTGCCGGCAGCGGAAAGGCCCCACCAACTCCGCCCGCGGAGCGGCGAAGTTCGTCTCCGACACCCTCGCCACCGTGAAACGCCTCCGCAACCCGACCGCGACCGGACTGCTTCTTCTGCGCGCCGACAGCGCCTACTACGTCAGCGCCGTCATCACAGCGGCCGCGCAGCTTCCGGTAGGGCGGTCCGGTGTGCATGAGGCGCCAGTCTTCCAACCTGCGCTCGGGCAGTCGGAGCAGCTCGGCGAGCTCGAGCTGAGTGAGAAACGTTGGCGTGTTCTGGGTTGCGACGTCCATACCCAAGAGGTGCACGACCGATGCCGTGAGTACCCGCCCGTGTCGTGACAGGCCCGTACCGATCCGTAAAAAACACCGCTGACGCCACCCCGCACGGGGTTCTTGGTGTCGTTTACGGTAATTGGCACTGTTTTGGGCCTGACGGAGAGAACGGGCAAAAGGTGATTTCGCCGCGGAATCCTGCGCCTGTTAGTGCTGGGGTACCTGGACTCGAACCAAGAACAACTGAACCAGAATCAGCCGTGTTGCCAATTACACCATACCCCAATGCCTGATCTATGACCGGGCCGTGGTCCACTCTAACCTACTGCGGCCGCCCACCACAAAACGGGCGGCCGCACCGGCGTGTTCGCCGGTGCGGGGGCGCCTCAGGCGCTCGGAACCACGGCCGCCAGGTGGTTCGCGAGGCGATCGAGGCGATCGAGGGTTTCGACCTGCCCGAGGATCTCCATCGATTCGAACAGCGGGGGTGACACCTTGCGGCCGGAGACCGCCACACGAAGAGGGCCGAACGCGACCCGCGGCTTGAGGGCGAGCCCCTCGAGCAGAACCTCGTTGAGCGCGGTGTGAACCCGATCGGTTGCCCATTCCTCCTCAGGAACGGCACGAAGCGCGGCACCGGACGCGGCCAGGATCTCGCCGGCGGCCTGCGGGAGCGACTTGAGGGCATCCGCTTCGATCACGAGCGTGTCGGCCGTGACGAAGAGGAAACCCAGCATTGCCGGGGCCTCGCCGAGCAGCGCGATGCGCTCCTGGATGAGAGGTGCTGCCTGCACGAGAATGGCCCGGTCGTCGTCGCTGAGCGGCTCGCTGAGCACGTTCGCGGCCGTGAGGTACGGCACGATGCGCGCCGCGAAATCCTCCGCGGCGAGCAGTCGAATATGGTCGCCGTTGATGGCTTCGGCCTTCTTCTGGTCGAAGCGTGCCGGGTTCGGGTTCACGTTCACCACGTCGAACGCGGCAACGAGCTCCTCGATCGAGAACACGTCGCGGTCGTGTGAGATCGACCAGCCGAGCAGGGCCAGGTAGTTGAGCAGGCCCTCAGGGATGAAACCGCGGTCGCGGTGGTGGAACAGGTTCGACTCCGGCTCGCGCTTGGACATCTTTTTGTTCTTGTCACCGAGCACGAACGGCAGGTGCCCGAAGCGCGGCACGAACGTGGTGAGACCGATGTCGATGAGTGCGTGGTATAGCGCGATCTGCCGCGGCGTTGACGACAGCAGGTCCTCGCCGCGCAGCACATGCGTCACGCCCATGAGCGCGTCATCAACCGGGTTGACGAAGGGGTAAAGCGGATGCCCGTTGGGCCGGACCACGACGAAGTCGCTGAAGGAGCCGACCGGGAACGTGATCTTGCCGCGCACGAGGTCGTCGAACGACAGCTCGGTGTCCGGCACGCGCAGGCGCAGTGCCGGGGAGCGCCCTTCGGCGCGGTAGGCGGCTTTCTGCTCGTCGGTCAGGTCGCGCTCGTAGTTGTCGTAGCCCAGTTTCGGGTCGCGTCCGAGCGACATGTTGCGGGCCTCGATCTCAACGCCGGTAGCGAAGCTCTCGTAGATGTGGCCGGACTCCACCAGCCGAGCGATGACGTCCCGGTAGATGTCGTAGCGCTCGGACTGACGGTACGGCCCGTGCGGTCCGCCGACCTCAACGCCCTCGTCCCAGTCGAGGTGCAGCCAGCGCATCCCCTCCACGATCTGGTCGAAGCTTTCCTCGGTGTCGCGTGCCGCATCCGTGTCTTCAATGCGGAAGATCATCTTGCCGCCGGTGTGACGCGCGTAGGCCCAGTTGAACATGGCCGTGCGGATCAGGCCCACGTGGGGCGTGCCGGTGGGTGAGGGGCAGAACCGGACTCGAACGTCGGTTCCGGTGGCGGTTGAAAACGGGTGCGCAATTGTCTCAGACATTACCCACGATTCTAGTTGCAGGCGGCGCGTGGCGGGTCAGCCTCTGGCCGCACGCACGCATACCCAGCAAAACACCCTCGTTCCGAGGGGAACGAGGGTGTTCTGTGTGAGTGCGGCTGGCTATACGCGGGCGGAGACCTCGGCGATGATCGCGGATGCGAGCGTGACGGAGGAGGCGGGGTTCTGACCGGTGTAGAGGTTGCGGTCGATTTCCGTGTGCGGTGCCCACGCTTCGCCGGCAACGAAGTCGGCGCCCAGTTCAACCAGGCGGCTCTGCACGAGCCACGGCGCCTTGGGCGCGAGGCCGCCGAGCGTCTCCTCTTCATCGGTGAACCCGGTCATCCGGTAACCGGTGAAGGGCCAGCTGCCGTCGTCGCGCTTCGCGGCGAGCAGGGCGGCCGGGGCGTGGCAGACCACGCCGAGGATGAGACCGGAGTCGAGGGCCTCGGTCATGATGCGTCCGGAAACGGCGTCGACGGCGAGGTCTTCCATCGGTCCGTGTCCTCCGGGGTAGAAGACGACGTCATAGTCGGCGACGGTGACGTCGGCGATCGAGCGCGGCTTCTGAAGCTCGCTGCTGATCACGTCGAGGTAGGCCGCGATGGCTGCGAGGCGGTCTTCGCCGCCGGCGGCCTGGGCCGACAGGCTGCCCGCGTCGACGGTGGGGGCGACGCCGTTCGGCGTCGCGATGGTGATCTCCCAGTCGGCCTCGCTGAACAGGCGGTGCGGCTCGGCGAGTTCTTCAGCCCAGTACCCGGTCGGGTGCAGACTGCCGTCGTTGAGGGTCCAGTGGTCAGCGGCGCTGACGACAAAAAGTACGGAATTCATTGTTTCTCCAAAGGTTAGTGAGATTGGAACGAGTGAGGTGGCGAGGCAGGGCCTTGGGGCTCAGCTGTGGGTGCGGACGACCATCTTGCCGGTGTTCTCACCGCGCATGAGGCCGAGGAAGGCGTCGACGGCGTGGTCGATCCCATCGACGACGGTCTCGTCGAAGACGACCTCGCCCGAGGCAAGCCAGCCCGCCATGTCGGCGGAGAACTCGGCGAAGTGCTGCACGTAGTTGCCCACAATGAAGCCCTTGAGCGTGAGCCCGCGGCCGATGATGTTCGCCATGTTGCGGGGGCCTGCGGCTGCCTCGGTGTTGTTGTAGATGGAGATCGCGCCGCAGAGGGCGGCACGCCCGCCGTCGTTCAAGGTGGCGAGAGCGGCCTCGAGGTGCTCTCCGCCAACGTTGTCGAAGTAGACATCGATGCCGTCGGGGGCCGCGGCGGCGAGCTGGCCGGCAATGTCGCCGTCCCGGTAGTTGAATGCGGCGTCGAAGCCGTACTTCTCGGTGAGCAGGGCGACCTTTTCGGGCGAACCTGCAGAGCCGATGACACGCTTCGCGCCCTTCAGGCGAGCGATCTGGCCCACCATGCTGCCCACCGCCCCGGCGGCGCCGGAGACGAAGACGGTGTCGCCCTTCTTGAATGCGGCGACATCGAGCAGGCCGACATAGGCCGTGAGGGCGGTCATACCGAGCACGCCGAGGTAGGCGGAAAGCGGCACGCCGGGAACCTCGGGGACAACGCGGAAGCCGGCGGCATCCTCCTGCACCAGGTCGCGCCAACCGAACTGGTGCACGACGACGTCGCCGACCTTGATCGCGTCCGAAGCGGATGCGACCACGCGGCCAACGGCGCCGCCGGTCATGGTCTCGCCCAGCGAGTACGGCGGGGCGTAGGACTTGACGTCGTTCATCCGGCCGCGCATGTACGGGTCGACGGAGATGAACTCGTTGGCGACGCGAACCTCGCCGGCGGCCAGGTCGGACAGGTCGATGCGAACGTTACTGAAGTCGCCATCCGCCGGCCAGCCGGTGGGGCGGGCTGCGAGCTGGATCTGGGTGCTGGTGCTGGACGCGGCCATTGATGGCTCCTCTGTTATTTCGTAACGGATGGTCTAATATATATTGTGTACCGACCGATACACAAAACCACTCACAGCAAAAGCGGAGGAAACACCATGGGACGGCTGCAGAGTTTCGAGCGCACGACCGTCGTGCAAGCCGCCAGGGACCTGTTCTGGGACAAGGGCTTCGAGGCAGCCTCCCTCGCCGACCTCGAAGCCGTGACCGGACTCAAACGGTCCAGCCTGTATCACGCCTTCGGCAGCAAACGCGGCCTCTTCAACGCCGCTGTCGAGGATTACCAGGACACTGTGATCCGGCCACGTCTGAGCATCCTGACCGAAGGCGGGGGCGGCCGTTCCTCGCTGATCGCTTACTTCGAGGAACTCCGATCGGTGGTGTCCGCGCTGCCGGAGGACTCCCCTCGCCGCGGTTGCCTGCTCGTGAACTGCGCCGCCGGCCTGGCCGGCCATGACGACCTGGCCCGCCAGATTGTCGAGGGTTACCGCTCAGAGCTGACAAACGCCCTGCGGGACGCCCTCGGGGCCGCCGGGTCCACTCCGGGGCACCCCGCGTCGGAACGCGCCCCCGAGCGCGCCAGAACGCTGGCGTCGCTCGCAATGAGCGCCATGCTTCTCGCCAGGGTCAACGCGATCGAATCGGTGGCGTTGCTCACGACGGCGCTCGACCAGATCCAGTCGTGGTTCCCCCAGTACCCCGCACCGACCGGCTGACTCCCGGCACACTGGGTTCAGAGGCCGACGCCCGGGGAACGCCGATCAGGCGACGGTTACGCCGATCGAACCGAGTTCACAAGCACACCGATACCGGGAATCTCGATCTGCACGGCATCATTGGCTTCGATCGTTCCCGAACTTCCCGGAACACCGGTGAGGATCACGTCTCCGGGCAGGAGCGTGAAAATGCTCGAGGCGAAGGACACAATCTCGGCGACGCTGTGCTCCATGACGGCCGCTGAGCTGTTCTGGAATTGGCCGTCGTTGATGCGACCGTGGATGACGGCGGTGGCGGGGTCGTACGCCGTGTCGATGATCGGGCCCAGCGGGCTGAAGGAATCGAAGGCCGACGCGGTCGCGGCCTGGTCGGGCAACTGCTCGAGATCACGGGCGGTCACATCGGCGGCGACGGTATAACCAAAAATGACACCGGGGGCATCCGCTATCGAAACGTTCTTGGCGAACGTGCCGATGATGATGCCAAGCGCCCCGGTGACCGTGACGTCATTGGACTGGGCGGGGATCACGATGGGATCGCCCGGCCCCACAACGGCGGTGTTGGGCTTGAGGGCGAAGGAGGGCCGAGCGCCCTCGTGCCCCGACCCCTCACGCAGCACGACGACCTTCGAACGCGGGATAACCGGCGCGAGCAGCTTCACGTCGACGAGCTCGACCCGGTCACCCGTGGTGTCGTAACCGGCGAACATCGGGTCGCCGGTGAGTACCACCAGTTCGTCGTCGTCAACGATGCCGAAGGCAATCGTTCCTTCGTGGCTGAAACGCGCAATCTTCATGAAGTCCGTTCTGGGCGAGACGCTAGGCGTCGAGCCGGGTGAGCCAGCCGTGCCGGTCGGGCATGCGGCCGTACTGGATGTCGGTGAGCTCCTGGCGAAGAGCCATCGTGATCTCTCCCGCCGGGGCATCGGGATCTCCAATGCTAACGCCGGCACCCTTGAGCTGGCTGATCGGGGTGACCACGGCAGCGGTTCCGCAGGCGAAAACCTCCGTGATGTCGCCGGATTCGATGCCGAGTCGCCACTCCTCGAGAGTCACCTCGCGTTCCTCCACGGTCATGCCGCGGTCGCGGGCGAGCTGCATGATGCTGTCGCGGGTGACGCCCTCGAGGATCGATCCGGTGAGCCGGGGCGTCACGAGGGTGTCACTGCCGTGCACGAAGAACACGTTCATTCCACCGAGCTCATCGATGCGGGTTCCGGTCTCGCTGTCCAGGAAGAGTACCTGCGCGCAACCATTCTCGTGCGCCTCCATCTGGGGAAGCAGCGACGACGCGTAGTTGCCGCCGCACTTGGCGGCACCGGTGCCACCGCGTCCGGCACGCGAGTACTCGGTGGCCAACCAGATCTTCACCGGGGCGACACCGCCGTGGAAGTACGCGCCCGCCGGGCTCGCGATCACGTAGTAGCCCACGTTGTGCGCCGCGCGCACGCCGAGGAACGTCTCATTGGCGATCATAAACGGTCGCAGGTACAGGCTCGTTTCGGGAGCGGATGGCACCCAGTCACCGTCGACCGCGACGAGCTGCTTGATCGATTCGATGAAGTTCTCGACGGACAGCTGCGGCAGGGCGAGACGGCGAGCGGAACGCCGCATCCGTTCGGCGTTCTTCTCCGGACGGAACGTCCAGATCGACCCATCGGCGTGCCGATAGGCCTTGAGGCCTTCGAAGATCTCCTGCGCGTAGTGCAGCACGGACGACGCCGGGTCAAGCATCAGCGGACCGTACGCGGTGACGCGGGCGTCATGCCAGCCTCCGTCAATGTTCCAGTCGATGGTCACCATGTGGTCGGTGAAATGCTGGCCGAAGCCGGGGTCGGCGAGGATACTCTCCCGTTCAGCCTGGACGCGCTTGCTCGTCGACGGCACGAGCGAAAACTGAAGCGGGTGGCTCGGTGCGGTGGCGCCGGGCGTGGTGGACGCTGTGTCTGTCATGCGAGTCCTTCGTGAGTCAGGAGGGCCACAATGGCATCGCCAACGCTGGCGGTGCTGCGCGACCCGGGGGCGGTGGCTTCGGTGCGGGCGACGAGATCGGCCGTGACGGCCGCGTTCACCCTGGCCGCGGCATCCGTGAGACCAAAGTGATCGAGCATGATCGCGACCGAGAGGATGGCCGCGGTCGGGTCGGCGAGCTGCTTGCCCGCAATATCCGGTGCCGATCCGTGTACCGGTTCGAACATGCTCGGAAAGCGACCTTCCGGATTGATGTTTCCGGAGGCGGCGAGACCGATGCCACCGCTGATGGCGGCTGCAAGGTCGGTGAGGATGTCGCCGAACAGGTTGTCGGTGACGATGACATCAAATCTACTCGGGTTTGAGACCAGAAAAATCGTGGCCGCGTCGACGTGCAGGTAGTCCACCGTGACCTCGGGGAATTCGGCGGCGAGCGCGTTGACGGTGCGCTGCCACAGGCTGCCGGCGAAGACAAGCACGTTCGTCTTGTGCACGAGGGTGAGCTTCTGGCGCGGGCGACCCGCCGCGACACCGAAGGCGTAACGCACGACACGCTCCACACCGAAGGCAGTGTTGACCGACACCTCATTGGCGATCTCGTTCGGGGTACCCTGGCGGATGGTGCCGCCGTTGCCCACATAGGGGCCCTCGGTTCCCTCGCGAATGACGACGAAGTCCACGTTGCCGGGCGCGGCGAGCGGGCTCGGCACCCCGGGGAAGAGAACCGTCGGGCGCAGGTTCACGTAGTGGTCCAGCGAGAAACGCAGTGTCAGCAGCAGGCCGCGCTCGATGTTGGCGTTGGCGAGCCGGGGGTCTCCCGGCACTCCGCCGACGGCTCCGAGCAGAACGGCGTCGTGCGCTGCGATGGCGGCGAGGTCATCGGGCGTGAGCACATCCCCGGTCTCCAGGAACCGTGCGGCGCCGAGCGAGAACGGCGTCTTGTCGAATTCCACGGGTTCTGCGGCCGTGACGGCATCGAGAACCTTGACGGCTTCGGCGATGACCTCCGGGCCAATTCCGTCTCCGGGAATAACGGCGAGCTTGATTCTGCGAGACATGCGACTCCGAGCGTCTGAAAAAAACCTGTAGTCAAACCCTACTGCGCACAAAGTTGCGGTTAGGCTCAAGAAACCACACCACCCTATCGAATTGAGGAATCATGAGTGTTGGCCTGGGTATTTTCCTCTTTGTCGTGGGCGCCGTCCTTGTTTGGGCGCTCAACGTCAGTGTCACCTGGATCGATCTCGATCTCGTCGGCTACATCCTGATGAGCGCAGGCGCACTCATTTTCGTCATCGGACTCGTGTTCATGTTCCGCCGCCGCAAGAGCATCAGCACCGTGCGCACGATTGCGGATCCCGAGAGCAGCCAGCAAGTCACGCGTAAAGACACCTCTATCGACGACAGGTAACGCTGCGGCTGCGCCCCCGGTGGGCGTAACCTCGGACATTGTCGCGACACGCCGCGCCTCGGGCCACGCAGCACGGCGTGTGGGCGAATTGTCCGAGGATAGGGGCCCGACGTCGAGCTAGCGCGCTCGGCGCAGGGCCGTTGCCGCGACGACAACGGCCGCGATCACGAGCGCAACGCCGATCCAGGCGCTCAGCCCCACGCCACTGTCGAAGGCGTGGCGTGCCGAATCGAGCAGCTCGGCTGCCGTCTCGGCGGGCAGGTCCGATGCGACCGAAACCGCTCCACCGAGGGTCTCCCCCGCCGCGTGCTGCTGCGCGGCGGTCAGCGTGTCGGGCAGCTGCACCGCCTGGCGGTAGGAGGCCGTGAGGATCGTGCCGAGAATCGCCGTTCCCAGCACCGCTCCGAGCTCGTAGGCGGTCTCGGAGACGGCGGATGCCGCGCCCGCCTTCTCCGCCGGCGCACTGGCCACAATCAGTTCATTGGACACGGTCTCCGCCGCTCCAATGCCCACCCCCAGCAGAACGAACGCGATCCCGATTCCCACGGAGTCAATCGTTGCGCCGCTCAGGGCGATCAGGGCGAACCCGCTCGCCGACACGAGCAAGGCCAGGGGAACGACGCGGGACGGCCGTACGCGCCGCGCAATCGGCACCACGAGCAGCCCCGCGATGATCATGGCCGCGAGCCCGGGCACGAGCACAAGGCCGGCACTGAGCGGCGAGAGACCCAGCACGAGCTGCAGGTGCTGGGAGATGAAGAACAGGCACCCAACGAGGGCCGTCACGCTGAGCAGGTTCACCACGACGGCGCCGCTGAACGCCCCGGCACGGAAGAGACTCATGTCGAGCATGGGGACCGGGAGCCGCAGTTGACGGCGCACGAACAGCACCCCGAGAACGAGACCGATCACGACCGGCAAGACGGAGGGCACCGTTACACCGTGCTGCGCAATGGCCTTGATGCCGTAGACGGTGGGCAGCATGGTCGCGAGACTCAACCCGATGCTTGGCACGTCAATCCGGCCCGGATGCGGGTCACGAGACTCCGGAACCAACACCGGAGCGAGCACCAGCAACGGAACGAGCAATGGAACGGCCAGCAGGAACACCGAGCCCCATGCAAAGTGCTCGAGGAGGATCCCACCCACGACGGGTCCGAGCGCACTGCCGGCGGCAAACCCGGTCGCCCAGATGGCAATGGCGAGGCGCCGCTGGTCCCGGTCGGTGAAGGTGGAGCGCAGCAGCGACAGGGTGGAGGGCATCAGCATGGCCCCGAAGAAACCCAGCACCGCTCGCGCCACGATCAGCCACTCGATCGTGGGCGAGAACGCGGCGCCGATCGAAACGAGGCCGAACCCGGTGGCGCCAATCAGCAGGAGCCGACGGCGCCCCACCCGGTCCCCCAGACTTCCCATGGCCACGAGGAGTCCGGCCAGGACCAGCGGGTAGATGTCGATCATCCACAGGAGTTGCGTTCCGCTGGGCCGGGTCGCCGTGGAGATGGCCGGCAGGGCGAAGTTGAGCACGGTGTTGTCGATCGAGATGAGCAGCACCGGGAGCATCAGAACCACGAGCGCCCACCATCGGCGCGCCGACCCGGAAGCAGATGCCGTGGGCGACGCCGTACGCACGGCGACCTGTCCGCGGGGGGTGGGGTCGAAGGCGGCGGATGGCACGATCGGGCTCTTCTCTGTGTGCGGTGACGAGTTCAGGCTGGATTGTTTAACTGTACCGTCTGGACGGTATAGTTGGCTAATGATTCCCCACCCGCCTGACAACCATGATTCGATACCCCCCGCAGCGTCCACCCGAGACCGCCTTCTCGACGCCTTCGAAGAGTTGCTCATCGAAGGCGGAGAACGTTCGGCCACGCTCGGCGCGGTGGCCGCGGCCGCCGCGGTCTCCAAGGGCGGTCTGCTCTACCATTTCGCGTCCAAAGACGCACTCGTCGAGGCGCAGCTCGCACGACTGATCGAGGGCGCGGCGACCGACACCGAAAACATCCGCACCGCGCCGGCGGGCCCCGTTGACTACCTCATTCGCAGCTCAGTCAATATGGGGAGCCCCCTCGACCGGTCCTTCATCGCCACGACGCGCCTGGCCCAGGGCCGCCACGAGCAGGCCATTGCCGTGCTCGAACAGATTCGCAGAGGCTGGCTCAACGTCATCGAGGACGCCGTGGGAGACCACGACACCGCCGTGGCGATCATGCTCGTCAGCGACGGGCTCTATGGCAATTCGTCGCTGGCCGGAATGCCCTCTGCTCCCGCCATCACGGCGGAAGCAGAGAGCCTGAACCGTCTCATCACCGTGCTGGCACGGCTCTATACACGCGACTAACCGTCGCCACGCACTTGTGGTGGCCGGGCTTCACCCCGGCCACCACCCGTGAGCGCTACTCCGTGAGGGCGATCTCCACCATGATCTCGGCTGAGATCGCTTCGCGAACGGATGCGAGGAGGCCAGCCGGAACCTCGGTGTCGACGGTGAGCACGCTCAGCGCGTTGCCCGTGGCTTCGTCCCTGGCGATCTGCATGCCGGCGATGTTGATCTGCGCGTCGCCGAACTCGCGGCCGTACACGGCCACGATTCCCGGGCGGTCCGTGTACAGCATCACGATGAGGTTCTTCGCGAACGGAACCTCAATGTCGTAGCCGTTGATCTCCACGAGCTTCTCGATCTGCTTGGTACCCGTCAGGGTTCCAGAGACGGAGACCTGTGAACCGTCGGCCAGGGCGCCGCGCAGGGTGATCACGTTGCGGTAATCGGGCGATTCCGGGTCGGTGATCATGCGCACGGTGACGCCGCGCTGCTCCGCCAGATGCGGTGCATTCACGTAGGACACGGTTTCGCTCACGACGTTCGTGAAGATGCCCTTGAGCGCGGCGAGCTTGAGAACGCTCACGTCGTACTCAACCAGTTCTCCGCGAACCTCGATGTCGACGCTCGTGAGCGGGCTGTGCGCGGCCAGGCCGGAGAAGACCTGTCCGAGCTTCTCGACGAGCGGGATGCCGGGGCGCACGTAGGAGTCAATGACTCCGCCGGCCACGTTGACGGCATCCGGAACGAGCTCGCCCGACAGGGCCAGGCGCACGGACTTGGCGACGGAGACGCCGGCCTTCTCCTGGGCCTCATCGGTCGACGCCCCGAGGTGCGGCGTCGTGATGATGTTTTCGAGGCCGAGCAGACGGGAATCCGTGGGCGGCTCGCTCACGAAGACGTCGAGTCCGGCGCCGGCAATGGTGCCTGCGGTCAGTGCGTCGAAGAGGGCGTCCTCATCGATCAGTCCACCGCGGGCAACGTTGATCACGAAGGCGCTCGGCTTCATGAGCTTCAGCTGCTCCACACCGATCATGCCGGTGGTCTCCGGGGTCTTCGGCATGTGGATCGTCACGAAGTCCGAACGTTCCAGCAGTTCCTCAAGCGTGACCGGGGTCACACCGAGCTGCTGGGCGCGCGCCGACGTGATGTAGGGGTCGTAGGCGATGACATTGGTGCCGAAGGCCTGCATACGAGCGGTGATCAGGGCACCGATACGGCCCAGCCCGATAATGCCGATGGTCTTTTCGTAGAGTTCGACGCCGGTGTACTTGGAGCGCTTCCACTGGCCGTCGGCCAGGGCGCCGCTCGCGGCGGGGATGTGGCGCGCGAGGCTCAGGATGTGGCCAACGGTCAGCTCGGCAGCCGAGATGATATTGGAGGTGGGCGCGTTGACGACCATCACGCCGGCCGCAGTGGCCGCCTTGATGTCGACGTTGTCGAGGCCAACGCCGGCACGGGCGATGACCTTCAAGAGGGGCGCGGCCTTGATTGCTTCGGCATCCATTTTCGTGGCGGAGCGAAGCAGAACGGCGTGCGCGGTGGCCAACTCGGCGAAGAGCGCGGAGCGATCCGTGCCGTCGACCTGGTGGATGTCAAAGTCTGGCCCGAGGGCGTCGACGGTGGCGGGGGACAGTTCTTCGGCGATCAAGACTACGGGCTTCGACACTAAATCGGTTCCTTAGATTGCTTAGAGTACGTAAATAATGGGCGGCGCGACCAAGGGCGCCAAGCACATCAAGCCTACTGGCTGCAGAATAGGCCTATGAGCACCATGACGTTTCTTGACCTGCAGCTCACACTGCGCATCGCGCTAGCCGTGCTCTTCATCGGCGCGGGCATCGCCCACTTCCTGCCATCGGTGCAGCGCACCATGTCGGCAATGATCCCCCCACGGATACGCCGGGCGGGACTGGCAAGTCCGATCAACCTCGTGATCTTCACCGGCGTGTGTGAGATTCTCGGCGGGCTCGGGCTGCTCTTTCCCCCGACCGCGTTCGCCGCCGGCCTCGCCCTCGTGGTCTTCCTCGCCGCGGTGTTTCCGGCCAACGCCTACGCGGCCGGACACCGCAAACGATTCGGTCGCATCGCCATTCCCCTGGTCCCCCGGCTGGTCGCCCAGCTCGTTCTCATGGCCCTGATCGTGCTCGCCGTCGTCTGATCCGACGAATCGATGCGCCTCTCGTTAGACGATGAGGCGACCGACACCGAACAGTACGAAGAGGTCGAGGGCGAGGGCGGCCACGACGGCCAGTCCCGCCAGGTACAGCAGCGCTTGAATGACGGCGGTTCGCCGGCGGCCGATCCAGAAGGCCAGCGCGAAGACCACCACGGGCATGGCGATGCCCCACACGAGCACCAGCCAGCCGAAGCCACTCAGGGTCGTGTCGAGGCTCTGGGCGGCGAGGCTGACACCCACAATGTTGCCGATCGCCTCCCACACGTCGTAGGCGTAGACCAGCCCGAAGATGATGGCGAGGCTGAGACCGAGCCAGCGCGGGGTGCGCCGGCGCGTCGGAGCGGATGTCGTTGTCGTCGTGTCCGCACCGGCGCGCGGCCGCTCGCTGTTGTCGGTGCGGTCGCCGGTCTGGTCGGTCATGCGCTCGCTCCAAAGATAAACGGCAGGGGTGCCAGCACGATGACGCCCAGGATGAGCCACACCAGGCGCGCCCGGGGGTGCCCGCTGGTGAGCCAGAAGGCTGCGGCAAACCAGAGCAACGGTGCGGCCACGGACAGCCAGACGCCGAGCGTGAACATGAAGCTGCTCACCGGGTCGCCCGTGAGCGGGTTCTCGATGCGGGAGGCGCCGATGAACCAGCCAACGGTGTACAGCAGGTAGAAACCGGCGAGGATGCCGAGGACAACGAGAACAACCGACCCCGCGGCATCCGCCTGCTCGGGCGTCTGCGTCTTACCCGCGCGGGTCGGCGCCGCCGTCGCCGGCTCGGCGCCGCGCGGAACGGTCCACCCGTCGGGCAGTGCGCCGGTCCCTTGCTCGAGCGTGGGGTCGTTCTCGCCGCCCCAGCTCAGTGCGTCATTGTCCCGATTCGCATTCATGCCTCCAGAATATCCCTCCACGGGTTTGGCGCAGGGCGCTATCGGCCGAAGACGGGTTCCAGCGCGGTCACGAGCTGCTGCACACCGAGCACGATGAAGAGCAGGGCGCACACGACGAGCGCAATATTCGTCGGCAGCGTGTTCTTCCACTCCGCCGGGATGCGTTTGCCGTTGAGCTGGCCGAGCAGGGTGATGGCGAGACCGGCCAGTCCCATGATGACCGCCCAGACGGGAAGCGGCACCACGGGAAAGAGAGCCACGAGCGGAAGCGCGGCACTCGACATGGCCGTGGCGCCATAGACGAAGCCCCAGAGCATAATGTACGGACCGAAGTACCAGGTCCTCCATTTTCCGAGGGAGCGCCAGCCCTCGAAGATGGTCTTGCCGGTGGCGAGCGTGAAGCGGCCGGCGCCCTCAACGAGAACGATCTTCAGGATGACGCCGAGCGCCACCGCCCACAACAGCGCGTACCCGTACTGCGAACCCGCCACGAGGGTGGCCACCATGTCGGCGGCTCCCACGCCCGTCGGCGAGGGCCGGATCGGCGACGGCGAGGCCAACGCCGGAGTTACCAGAGGAGCTCATGTGTTGGGGTCCTGAGGTCATTGTGAGGTGCTGCGCCGGCTCTGGCACACCCGCTCCACCCTACGTGCCTGTGCTGCGTACTCCTGCAAGCGGCGGGTCAGTTGCCGAATTCGACCCGCACACTCGTGTTGTCGGGCAGAACCACCACGGTTCCGTCGTTCAGGGTCCAGCCATCGTGCAGAAAGAAGTATCGGCCGCCGCTCACGACGAGCAGCCTAAGTCCGGAGTAGCGGTACAACGGGGCATCCGCCGTGCCCACGTTGGTCTCCGTCACCGTGGGCACGTCGATCGACAATCGGCCCTCGCTGTAGACGCTGGCGTGCGGCAGGGTCGGCACCGAGCGCTCATAGTTGGCGGCCAGGCCACGCCCCACGATCTGCGCGAAATCGGTCGTGCCCCAGAAGAGCAGCATGGTGATCAGGGCGATCACGAGGGTCGTGTCCACGACGCGCTGCTGCTCCCCCGTGAGCACGCCGAGCGCGTGGCGGCGCAGGCGCACGGCCGCTGCGACAATCCACACGAGTGAGGCCAGCACGTAGGGACCGACGATGCGGGTGTTACCCGGAAGCGTGACGAGCGCCACCGCAAGGACCGCTGCTCCCAGACCACCGGCCGTGATCACGAATAGTGCTCCCCGGGCGATGGCGGCGCTCCCGCGCCCGTCATGCGCCCGTCGGTGCAGGGCCCGTTCGAGTGACACCGACACCATGGCCACCACCAGCAGTCCAATGAGCGGCAGGAAGAGTGAGGTGACGCTGCGCAAAATGTAGTCTTGGCCCGTGTAACCGAACAGACTCACATCGAGTCCCATCATCCGGGCCTGTGCGTCGGCGCGTGCCCACCCGAAATAGAACAGCAGGGCCGTGATGAGGGTGACGGGTGGCCCAACGGCCAACACGACAGCCATGGCGCGAGCGATCGGCGACCGCACGCTCGGCGACGTTCCGGTCGGAACGGGCGACGTCGGCGGCGGCGCCGGAGTGCCGGGGTGAGGGTCGCTCGGGCCTGGACTGTTCGTGCCGAACCGGCCGGGGTCGTTTGCGGGCGGCCGCCCCGGCATCACCCTGGCGGGTGCGCGCCTCAAGCGCATCACCCCGCCTACCCCCAGCCCGCCGAGCTTGTACTCGTACCCACGGGCGCGTCCGAGCTCGGGTCCGGGTTCGTGCTGGACGGTGGGTCCGTGTTCATGTTCGTATCCGAGGGCTGGTCTGGGTTGGAGGGCGCGTCCGGGCTGGTTCCGGAGGAGGAGCAAGGCCCGTCAACGGCCAGACCGGAGTCGCTCGTGTACTGAAGTGTCGCCGAACCGGGAAACCGGCCCGCGGCATCGCCGACCGTCACGGACACGGTGCCGGGAGCATCCGCTGGCGGGGCCACGAAGAACACCGTGTTCTCGGCCTGCTGCTCGGCCGGAACACTTCGAGCCCCCACGGTGACTGTGGTCACCGAAACGAGACGGCCGAGCAGGCGGATGCTGGCGCCGCCGCTCGTGCAGACAGGGCCAGTGTCGGTCTGGGTGCCGCCGAGGGTGGACAACCCGGTCAGTTCGAGCGCGCAGGCGAGTGTCTGCGGCGATGCGGGGTTGATCCGGGTGCCCGGGTGCGTTGTCCGGAACGCGACGAGCGCGGTGAGTGTGTCGTAGGTGGCGCGTTCGAGGCAGTCAGACGGTCCGGGGCGCGACACGGCCGCGAGCTGCTCCGCCCCCACTTGCCAGTCCCCCGCATCCTGGCTCACGACGGCGGCGCACAGGGTGAACGCGGCCGTCCACAGCTGCGAGGTGTCCGGATTGAGGTCGGCCAGCCCCGGACAATCCTTGTTCTGCAACCGCGAATACCACATGTCGGGAGCGGGATCCGCTGGTCCTGCGGGGCCGATGGGCAGCCAGCTCGGTGGCGCCGCCACATCCGCTCCCGGATCGTCGGGGCTGATCGGGCCGGGGAGCTGTTCGGCGCTGTCGGCACCCGGATCAGCAGACGAGGAACCGGTGGTGCTGCCTGCGGGAGCGCCTGCGGGACTTCCGGCGCAGGCCGCGAGCAGTGCCGCACCCGCCGCCACCGTCAGGAGGCATGCCCGGCGACCGAAATTGGTGCTCATCGCGCCAGTGAACACCCGGCCCCGTTACTGCGGCGTTATCGCGCCGGTCGCGCGGACTGCGTAGACGTGCCGTTGGACGCAATCGAACGGGACACGCCAAAGACCCAGCCGAGAATCCCCAGCAGGCACACGCGCTCGGCGAGCCCGAGCAGATCAGGAAGCACGGCGATGGTCAGCGCCAGGAATACGATGCCGGCCACACCCACGCCGGTGAAGACAAGCGCGACGAGGCGTGCCCGCGGCAACACCGGGCTGGTCGACAGCCACACGGTCAAGACGCAGATTCCGACCAGTACCGCCACGAAACCAACGGTGGCCACAGCGAGGTGAACGGCGCCGACGGACGTCTCCGTCGTGAGTCCCGGGGCACCCGCCTCATGAACGTCCGTGGGGAAGAAGGCGAGAATACCGGAGCAGACACCGCCCAGAACGAAGAGCCAGAGCCCGATCCGGCGCAGAACTCCACGCTCGCCGAGGGTCGCAAGCGCCGTCGCGGCGGCGAGGCAGGTGATCATGCGTCCCACAAAGTTCAGGTTCATGATCCAGCCGTACGGGCCGACCGCGAGATTGCTCTCTGCCTCGCTGATCGGGCTGTAGTGTGGCGGAAGAAACTGCAGCACGACGTCGACGAGCACGTAGACGACGACACCTACCATTGCGATGCGCGCGGCGGTTCGGCCCGTCGAACGCACGCCGCGCTGTTCGGCGGTTCCAGAACCCGGGTCTGTCACGGTCATGCCGCTCCTGTGGCTCACAAAAAGAGTGGGACCGGTCGTGTTCGACCGATCCCACTCTGTCACGCTCTGACGACAAGAACTACGGGCGAGCGTTTCAGTCGGAGAAAGCTACGGTCCGCGCCGTACCGTCGTAGCCGCCGGCGGGAGCCCTGAGCCCGAATAGCGCCCCCACCGTGGGTGCGACATCCAGTGTGCGGGCAGGCTCGGAGGAGACCCCGGTAGCCACCCGCGGACTGCCGCCGGCCACGAAGAACGGAATGGGCTCGGTGGCCGGGTGGCCGTGGTTGCCCGGAATGGGATTGGACGCCACGTACGGATCGGAGAAACGCCACCCGGCCCGGCAATACGCCACCAGGTCACCCGCTTCCCCGCCCAGCCGCAGCTCGGCCGGTTTCGCGATCGACAGCACACCCGGGTGCGCCGCCACAAGCGCGCGAACCTCGGCCAGTCCGGCATCACGGGCCGCGGACTGCCCGCTCCAGTAGAGCAGGTCTGCCCCGCCGTTCTGGGCGATCTCAACGTGCGCGCGCAGGTCAGGCCGCGCGGAGAGGATCTGATCCACGGAAATGACGTTCGAGGGGATGGACCAGTCCATCGAATGGTCGGCGAGCACGATGAGCACGCTGCTCTCCCATGTGCCGGCGGCGACGAGATGGTCCACGAAACGACCGACCTGGTTGTCGGTGGCCTTCAACGCCGCGGTCCGGGCGGCCTGCACCGTGGTGCCGGTGACATCGACGTGTCCCACCCTGTCGACGTCGCCGAGGTTCGCGAACACGAAATCGGGATCCACTCCGTCGACCATCGCGATCAGCACATCCATAGTGGCAGGGTCGGGCGCGTGTTCCGTGAGGGGAACGAGTGGGGACGGTTCCCAGCGATAGGTCGCGCGCTCGCCGAAAATGCCGAAGAGATATCTCTTGCTCAGCACCGATCCCGTCGTGAGGCCCTGCTCCCTGAGCCGGTCGAGCAGCGTCGGGAAGCGCAGGTCGGTCGGTCGGTCCAGGTCCCGCACGACGGCCGCCGCTCGGTCGTAGATCGAATTGGCCGGCACACCGGAGCGATCCGGTCGAACCCCGGTCATCATCATTACGTGGTTGGGAATCGTCTCCATGATCGGCAGCGAGCGGGCTCCGGGGAAGTTTGTGCCGCCGGCGCGCAGGGCCGCCAGCCGGGGGGTCAGGCCCGCCGTGATCTCATCGGGTCGGCACCCGTCCACGACGAGCACGTAAACCCGTGTGCCTGTCGGCAGCGCTGACGTGACGGCCGGTCGTGCGGAAGCTGGGAGGGCGTTTCCGGCGGCGACGGAGAGCACGACGGAGGCGCCGCCGGCCGCGAACAGCGTCAGAAACTGGCGGCGGTCGGAGACCGGGAATCCGGCATCCCCGCCACCCGAAGCGGCGTTCACAGGATCCGACTCACGGACTGGGTTCCCGCGGCAACCTGCCACGACGCGGACAGCGCGCTCGTCGCCGCACGGCTGGTGCGTTCAGAGAGCACGTACCAGTCCATTCGCAGGGCACCCGGTGTGACCTCGAGCACCGAGAATCCGTGCGAGTCGAAGTCCAGATGCTTCACGTGTGGGTTCGCCCCCTTGAAGGCCTCCTCCACAGCGACCGATGCGGTGCGGGGCTGCGTCCCCAGGATGTCGTCCAGATTGTCACTGGTCACGGATGTGCAGACCAGCTCCGCGGCCACGGAGGCGCCATTGGACGGGTAGGTCAGGGGATCAGCCGGAACGTCGCACGCCCAACCGGAGTGGATGTCCCCCGTGAGGAAGACCGTATCCGTGATCGCGTTGTCCCGCAGGTGGCTGATAACTCTGCTCCGGTCTGCGCTATAGCCGTCCCACTGGTCGACGTTGTAGGGGACGCCGTCGATCGTGGTCGATCCGAGCAGTTGCCCGACCGCGCCGATTTCCTGCGCACTGAGCGTGGAGGGGAATCGCACGGGCGTAATCATGACCGGGTTGCCGATCAGTTTCCACTGTGTCTTCTGCGAGGAGAAGCCGTCGAGCAGCCAGGCCATCTGCGCGTCACCCGTCAGGGTACGCGCCGGGCTGGCGATCGCTGGGTCGACGACGCTCGACGCCTGCTGGCTGCGGTAGGTGCGCAGGTCCAGCATGGAGATGCTGGCCAGGGAGCCGTACTCGAAGCGACGGTAGATATGCCCGGCCGGTTCGAACCGCACCGGCATCCATTCCGCATACGCCTGCTGGGACCACGCTCGGCGGGCCGACCAGGTGCCTTCGGCACCCTCCGTGTGGTTCTCCGCTCCGCCCGACCACGCATCGTTGGCGAATTCGTGATCGTCCCAGGTCACCACGAACGGCACCGCCGAGTGCAGTGCCTGCAGATCGAGGTCAGTCTTGTATTGGGCGTGGCGGCGTCGGTAGTGCGAGAGCGTGGTCATCTCGACGGCCGGATCATGCGGTCGCACGACGATGTCCCTGGCCTGATACTCGCCGGGGGCGTACTCGTACAGGTAGTCGCCGAGGTGCAGCACGACGTCCAGGTCGCCGCGGTCCGCGAGATAGCGGTACGCCGAGAAATACCCGGCCTGCCAGTTGGCGCAGGACACCACACCCATGCGCAGCCGATCCACCGCGGCTCCGGCGGCCGGTGCGGTGCGCGTGCGTCCCGTTGGCGACGTCGCGCCGGCCGCTATGAAGCGGTACCAGTATGCGGTGCCGGGTCGCAGCCCGCCCGGCACGACCTTGACCGTGTGGTCGCGCGCGGAGCCGGTCCGGACGGATCCACGGGCCGCCATCCGGAGGAAGCCCGAATCCTCGGCCACCTCCCACCTCACGGTGACGTCGGGGCCGATCCCTGACCCCGGCACGGCTTCAGTCGTTGGGGTGACTCGCGTCCACAGCAGCACGCTGCTCGGCAGCGGGTCCCCCGATGCAACGCCGTGCTGGAAGCCTGGAACGGCGGCACCCGTTGGTGAGGCGGCCTGGGCCGCCTCGCTGCGGCCCGTCGTGGTGGCGACCCCGGCGAAGGCGAGGACGCCAGCGGAGCGCAGCAGATCACGTCGATTAAGAGGACTCATGCCCTCAAGTCTGGGGGCGCCTGTCCGGACGCCTTCGCGCTTTCGGGGTCTGTTCACCCAAAGTTCCCCGAAAGTTCGGCACCCGTGCAGTGCCACGGCTACCGCCGGCGAGCCGGCCAGAAATCCGAGCGACTCGACCGCCAGGCGCGCGCCTGTCAGGGTCAAGGGCGCTCAGGTTCAGGACCATGCCGAACGCGACGACAAGGCCGGCCGAGAACGGCCGACCCTGTCGCTGACGTGCTGAGTGCGCTTGCCAGGCGTCGCTTAGCGCGCGGCTTCGCCGTCTACGTAGTCGTCGTCGTTCGACGCGTTCCACGAGAAGAGCTTGCGCAGGCTGCGGCCGGTGGCCTCGATCGGGTGCTCTTCGCCCTTCTTGCGCAGCGCGAGGAACTCGGGCGCTCCGGCGTCCTGGTCCTTGATGAACCGGTCAGCGAAGGCGCCGTTCTGGATGTCGGCGAGAACGGCCTTCATGTTCTCCTTGACGCTCGGGTCGATGACGCGCGGGCCGGAGACGTAGTCGCCGTACTCGGCGGTGTCGGAGACGCTCCAACGCTGCTTGGCGATGCCGCCCTCCCACATCAGGTCAACAATGAGCTTGAGCTCGTGCAGCACCTCGAAGTAGGCAACCTGCGGCTGGTAGCCGGCCTCGGTGAGAACCTCGAAACCGTACTGGATCAGCTGCGACGCGCCACCGCAGAGAACGGCCTGCTCGCCGAACAGGTCGGTCTCGGTCTCCTCGGTGAAGGTGGTCTTGATGCCGGCGGCACGGAGGCCACCGATCGCCTTGGCGTAGCTGAGCGTGAGCGGCCAGGCCTGGCCCGAGGCATCCTTCTCCACGGCCACGATCACGGGAACGCCGCGGCCGGCTTCGAATTCGCGGCGCACGGTGTGGCCCGGTCCCTTGGGGGCGACCATGACCACGTCGACGCCCTCAGGTGCCTCGATGTAGCCAAAGCGGATGTTGAAACCGTGTCCGAAGACGAGGGCCTTACCCTCGGCCAGGTTCGGCAGCACATCATCGGCGAACAGGTGACGCTGCACCTGGTCGGGCGCGAGGATGACGATGACGTCGGCCCAGGCTGCGGCCTCGTTCGTGGGAAGAACCTTGAAGCCGGCCTCTTCGGCCTTCGCGATCGACTTCGACCCTTCCTTGAGGCCAACGACGACCTCGACACCCGAGTCGCGCAGGTTCTGCGCGTGGGCGTGCCCCTGAGAGCCATAGCCGATGACGGCTACCTTCTTGCCCTGGATGATCGACAGGTCGGCGTCTTTGTCGTAGTAAATCTCAGACAATGTGTTTCTCTCCTTGTGTTGTGGTTTCGTCCCGACTGGCTCAATCGCCGAAAACAATTCGGTGGTCGAGCTTGTCGAGACCTAGTTTTTGAAGACTCGTTCGGTGATCGACTTGGAACCGCGGCCGATCGCGAGCAGTCCCGACTGGGCAAGCTCCCGAATTCCGTAGGGTTCGAGCACTCGAAGCAAAGCCTGGGTCTTGCCGGTGTCGCCGGTGACCTCGATCACGACGGCATCCGTGGAAACATCGACGACGCGGGCGCGGAAAAGCGCGACGGCCTCGAGCACCTGGGAACGGGTGACATTGTCAACACGCACCTTGATGAGCAGATGTTCGCGCTGGACCGACTGGGAAGAGTCGAGTTCCACGATCTTGATCACGTTGATGAGCTTGTTGAGCTGCTTGGTGACCTGCTCAAGCGGCACGCCTTCGACATCCACGGCGATCGTGATGCGGGAGAGGCCCTTGATCTCGCTGTGCCCCACGGCAAGGCTCTCGATGTTGAACCCGCGCCGGGCGAACAGCCCGGCGACACGCGTGAGCAGTCCGGGTTTGTCTTCAACCAGCAGACTGAGAATGTGAGTCGTCATATTATTCGTCTCCCCAGGTCGGTGCGTGCTCTTTGGCGTACTGAACGTAGCTGTTGCTGACGCCCTGTGGCACCATGGGCCAGACCATCGAGTCCCGGCTCACCACGAAGTCAATGACGACGGGGCGATCGTTGGTGGCGAGGGCGAGCTTGATCGCGTCGTCCACCTGGTCGGCGCTCGTGACGCGGATGCCCAGGGCACCATACGCCTCCGCCAGCTTCACGAAGTCGGGCACCATCGCGGTGCCGTGACCCGTATTGAGGTCGGTAAAGGAGTGCCGTCCGTCGTAGAAGAGTGACTGCCACTGGCGCACCATTCCGAGCGAGGAGTTGTTGATGATCGCAACCTTGATCGGGATCTGGTTGATCGTGCAGGTGGCGAGCTCCTGATTTGTCATCTGGAAGCATCCGTCACCGTCAATCGACCAGACAACGCGGTCGGGGTTGGCGACCTTGGCGCCCATCGCGGCCGGTACCGAGTAGCCCATGGTGCCGGCTCCCCCCGAGTTCAGCCAGGAGTTGGGGCGCTCGTACTTGATGTACTGGGCGGCCCACATCTGGTGCTGTCCCACTCCGGCGGCGTAAACGGCCTCCGGGCCGGTCAGCTCCCCGATGCGCTTGATGACGAACTGCGGCGCGAGCAGGCCGTCAGCGGGCTCCGAATAGCCCAGCGGGAATTCCTCCCGCAGGCCGTTGAGGTACGTCCACCATTCGTTTGTGTTGCGCTCGGTTCCCGCCGCTGCCTCCCTGAAGGCAACGGTCAGGTCGGCGATGACGTCCTTGGCATCGCCGACGATGGGCACGTCGGCCGTGCGGATCTTGGAGATCTCCGCCGGGTCAACGTCAACGTGGACGATTTTCGCGTTGGGCGCGAACTCCGAAATCTTGCCCGTCACGCGGTCGTCGAAGCGCGCACCGAGCGAGATGATCAGGTCCGCCTCCTGCAGGGCGAGCACGGCGGGAACGGTCCCGTGCATGCCAGGCATACCGAGGTGCTGCTGGTGCGAGTCGGGGAATGCTCCGCGGGCCATGAGCGTCGTAACCACGGGGGCACCGGTCGTTTCGGCCAGGGCCAGCAGTTCGGCCGAGGCGTGCGCACGGATGACTCCGCCACCCACGTAGAGAACGGGCTTGGTGGCCGCTGCGAGCAGCGCTGCGGCCGCCTGCACCTGCTTGCCGTGGGCCTTGATGATGGGGCGGTATCCGGGAAGATCCAGCTTGGGCGGCCAGATGAACGGCGCCTTGTTCTGCTGGGCATCCTTGGTGATGTCCACGAGCACGGGGCCGGGACGCCCGGTGGATGCGATGTGGTAGGCCGCCGCAATCGCCGCGGGAATCTCCTCCGCAGTGCGAGCAAGGAAGGAATGCTTGGTGATCGGCATCGTGATTCCCACGATGTCGGCCTCCTGGAAGGCATCCGTTCCCATCGACGTGGAGAAGACCTGGCCGGTGATGCAGAGGATCGGCACCGAGTCCATATAGGCGTCGGCGATCGCGGTGACGAGGTTCGTCGCCCCGGGGCCCGAGGTGGCGATGGCGACACCGACACGACCGGTCGACGAGGCGTAACCCTGCGCGGCGTGGCCAGCACCCTGCTCGTGACGCACCAGGATGTGGCGAATCTTGGTCTGGCTCATCAGCTCGTCGTAGAGCGGAATGACCGCGCCGCCGGGAATGCCGAAGACGTCGGTCACGCCGAGGAGTTCGAGCGTGCGAATGATGGCCCCTGAGCCCGTCAGGATCTCCGGCTCAGCCGATGTCAGCGGCGCGGTGGGTACGGGCAGGGGCACGGGAGAGGGTTCCGTGGTCATAAGAGGTCGAGTCCCTAAATCGGTAGCGAATGGAGATTCTGATTAGCCGGTGATTGCGCCCTCAGCGGCGGAATGCACAAGCTTGGAATACTTGGCGAGAACGCCGCGAGTGTAGCGGGCGGGCAGTGGGGCCCAGCCGTCGCGGCGAGCGTCGAGCTCTGCAGAGTCGACCAGTAGGTCAAGCGTGCGAGCTGCGATATCGACCCGTATCAGATCACCATCGCGCACGAATGCAATTGGACCAGCGTCCACTGCTTCGGGTGCTATATGGCCGATGCACAGTCCGGTTGTGCCGCCTGAGAATCGACCATCGGTTAATAGTAGTACATCGGCACCGAGCCCAGCACCCTTGATGGCCGCGGTGATCGAGAGCATCTCACGCATTCCGGGGCCGCCCTTGGGGCCTTCATAGCGGATGATGACAACGTCACCCTGGTAGATCTTTCCCTCGGTGAGGGCGTCCATGGCCGCGCGCTCCCGCTCGAACACCCGAGCGGGGCCCTCGAACACGGAGGCGTCGAAACCGGCCGTCTTCACGACGGCACCCTCCGGGGCGAAGGTGCCCTTGAGAATGGTGATTCCGCCACTCTTGTGAATGGGGTTGTCGAGGGTGCGCAGCACCTCGCCGTCGAGGGCGGGCGGGTCGATCTCCGCGAGGTTTTCGGCGACGGTCTTGCCGGTCACGGTGAGCGCGTCGCCGTGGATGAGTCCGGCCTCAAGGAGCGCGCGCATGACGGCGGGAACGCCGCCCTGGCGATCGACGTCGTTCATGACGTACTTGCCGAACGGCTTGAGGTCACCGATGTGCGGAACCTTGTCGCCGATGCGGTTGAAGTCGTCGAGGGTAAGCTCGACCTCGGCCTCACGGGCGATGGCGAGCAGGTGCAACACGACGTTGGTGGAACCGCCGAAGGCCATGGCGACGGCAATCGCGTTCTCGAAGGCCTTGCGGGTGAGGATGTCGCGAGCGGTGATACCGAGGCGCAGCATGTTGACCACGGCCTCACCGGAGCGGTGCGCGAAGTAGTCGCGGCGGCGGTCGGCGGAGGCCGGCGATGCGGAGCCGGGAAGGCTCATGCCCAGGGCCTCGGCGACGCTGGCCATGGTGTTGGCGGTGTACATGCCACCGCAGGCACCCTCGCCGGGGGCGAAGGCGCACTCGATGCGCTTGGCGTCTTCCACACTCATCCGGCCGGCCTTGACGGCGCCGACGGCTTCAAAGGAGTCGATGATGGTGATGTCTTTTTCGGTGCCGTCGGAGAGTTTGACCCAGCCCGGGGCGATGGAACCGGCGTAGAGGAAGACCGAGGCGAGGTCGAGGCGAGCCGCAGCCATGAGCATCCCCGGCAGCGACTTGTCGCAGCCGGCCAGGAGCACGGAGCCGTCGAGGCGCTCCGCCTGCATGACGACCTCGACGGAGTCGGCAATGACCTCACGGGATACGAGCGAGAAGTGCATGCCCTCGTGGCCCATGGAGATGCCGTCGGAGACGGAGATGGTTCCGAACTGCAGCGGGTAGCCGCCGCCGGAGTGCACGCCCTCCTTCGCTCCCTGGGCCAGTCGGTCCAGGGACAGGTTGCATGGCGTGATCTCGTTCCACGAGCTCGCAATACCAATCTGGGGCTTGTCCCAGTCGACGTCTCCCATCCCGACGGCCCGAAGCATGCCACGCGAAGTGGTGGCCTCAATCCCATCAGTGACGTCGCGGCTCCGGGGCTTAATATCGATCTCAGGCATGGTCAGAGTCTAGAACGTCTCGCGGGGTCGCCAGTCCCGTGCCACCCGCAGGTCAGCGAGTCGGTTGATCAACTGCGTGACCTCGTTGGGGCTGCGCACCCGGTAGCCGGCCAGGGTCGGCCCCGGACCGATCTTGATCCCGACATCGTCGGGGCCGAGCACTGCGAAGGCGTCTTCGTCGGTCACATCGTCACCGGCGTACAGCACGCGTTCGGCTCCGACGTGAGCGCGGAGTAGCTGCAGCGCGTCACCCTTCGTACTGGAGCGCACCGAGAACTCGAGCACGTTCTTTCCCTCCCGTACGGTGAGGCCGGGGAGTTCGTCCCCGAGCAGCCGACGGGCCTCCGCCTGGGCCTGTTCCCCGTCCTGGGGCGTGGCGAGGCGCGTGTGCAGGGCCATTCCGGCCGGTTTGCGTTCGATCGACGTGCCGGTGACCGAGTCAGAAATCGCCGTCAGCACCCGCACGAGCGTGTCGAGATGCTCGAGCTCAGCCGAGACCAGGTTGAGTTCGATTTCGGGGTTGTCCAGTTTCATCTCGATGCCGTGGGAGCCGGTGAGCAAAACATCCGGCTGAGGTTCGGCAACCTGCTGCAGGCTCACCAGCGCCCGGCCGGACACGAACGCCACGCGGACCTCGGGCAGGTCGAGAAGGCGCTGCACGGCCTCGCGGGTTCCCTGCACAGCCCTGGCATCTTCGGGCCGGTCAACGTGCGGGGCCAGGGTGCCATCGAAGTCGAGGGCGACGAGCAGCGACTCCGAATTGGCCAGTTCTTCAAGGGTTGCGCCGAGAGCATCGGAGATGCCAGCCTTCACGGCCGCTCCCCCGCTGAGCGCACTCAGGAACGATGCTGACCAGGCCGCAACGTCGTGGTCGAAGACCCGACGCCGCAGGGCGCGCATGCGTCGCGTGCGATCACGGCGAGGCATCTCAACGGCCCGCACAATCGCATCCTTCATGCCCTCAATGTCGTGCGGGTTGATCAGGATGGCCTGTTTGAGTTCGTCGGCGGCACCGGCGAACTCACTCAGCACGAGAACACCGTCACCATCGAAGCGAACGGCCACGTACTCCTTGGCGACGAGGTTCATGCCGTCGCGCAGCGCGGTGACGAGCATCACGTCGGCCGCCAGGAACATGGCGACCATCTCTTCGCGCGGGTAGCCGTGGTGATGGTAGCTGATCGCCGTGTGACTGATGGTGGAGAAGTCGCCGTTCAGGCGTCCCACAGCGAGTTCGATGTCGTCGCGGAGGGCCATGTAACTGCCGACCTGCTCACGCGACGGACTCGCGATCTGCACGAGCGTCACATCCTCAACGCTCAGGCGCCCATCGGCGAGCAGTTCACCAAAGGCCTTGATGCGGTGCCCGATGCCCTTCGTGTAGTCGAGGCGGTCGACACCGAGGATCACGGTTTTCGGATTACCGAGGTCTTCCCGGATCTGGCGGGCCCTGGCCTGAATCTCGGGGCGCCGAGCCATTTCTTCGTAGCCGGCCGCATCGATCGAGATCGGAAAGTGCTTGGCGACTACCCGGCGGGTCTGGCGAGTGTCGGTGGGAACATCGATGACGACGCCTCGGGTGGGATAGCCGTACAGCCGGCGCACGGCCCGGGTGAAGTTGCCCGCGTCTTCCAATCGCTGGAATCCGATGACGTCGGCGCCGAGTAGTCCGTGCAGGATCTGCTTGCGCCACGGCAGCTGGGCATAGATGCCATATGACGGAAACGGTATGTGATTGAAGAACCCAATAACGAGGTCGGGACGGGCGTCCCGCAGCATCCGCGGCACGAGCTGGAGCTGGTAGTCGTGCACCCAGACGGTCGCGCCCTCTGCGGCGGAGGCCATGGCTGCCTCGGCGAAGCGGCGGTTGACGGTGACGTAGGCGTCCCACGTTTCGCGGTGGAAGCTCGGCGAGGCAATGACGTCGTGATACAGCGGCCAGAGGGTGTCGTTGGAGAATCCCTCGTAGTACTCCTCGAGCTCGCGGGCGCTCAGGCACACGGGAACGATGGAGATGCCGTCATTCTCGAAGGGTTCAACGTCACAGTCCGCGACGCCGGGCCAGCCGATCCACGCTCCACCGGACGAGCGCATGAGCGGCTCAAGCGCGGTCACGAGTCCCCCGGGAGACGTGCGCCAGATCGTGCTGCCGTCGGGGGCTTCCTCAAAATCGACCGGAAGGCGATTGGAGACAACGACAAAGGTGAAGGTGCCGATCGGGGCTGCTGGTTCGACTGAGGGAGAAATGAGGCATCCGTTCCGGGTGCACCCAAGTGCACATCTGGTTGACCGCCTGTGCGGCATTACGACAATATCAGGCACCCTAATTAGGCCCGGCTTTTACTCCCACCGGTTCATCTTCCGGTTATTCGCGGCCACTATGCTGACGCCAATGATTCGCATCGGCATGAGCACCACCTGCGTCTATCCGCTTCCGCCCGAGCAGGCCTTTCGACTGGCCAGGCTCGCTGGTTTCGATGGCATCGAAGTAATGGTCACCCGCGACGAGGGCACCCAGGATGCCGCGTCGCTGCGTGAGCTGTCGCCCAAATTCGGTCTTCCCATCGTCTCGATCCACGCGCCCGTACTACTGCTCACGCACTTCGTCTGGGGCAGGGACCCACGCGTGAAGCTGGAACGCTCGGCGCAGTTGGCGCAGGATGTGGGCGCGTCGACGGTGGTCGTTCACCCGCCCTTTCGTTGGCAGGCCGGGTATGCGGACGATTTTCTTGACATCGTGCGGGAGATCACCGCGAGCACCGGCATTGAGATTGCCGTCGAGAATATGTTTCCGTGGATGTGGGCCGGCCGAAGCCTCCGCGCCTACGCACCGTCGTGGGACACCACGATCATGGACAGCGACGCGGTCACCCTGGATTTCTCCCACTGCGCCCTGAGCGGTTACGACAGCCTCGAAATGGCGACCGCCCTGGGAGACCGGCTTCGCCACATTCACCTCTGTGATGGCACCGGTTCCCTCGAGGAGGGCAGGGTGTTCGACGAGCACCTGCTGCCGGGCCGGGGCACCGAACCGGTGGCCGAGGTGCTCGCGATGCTCACGGCAGCGCACTGGACGGGGGCGATCGTGGCCGAGGTCAACACCCGCAAGGCACAGACGGATCGGGAGCGTCTCGACCTGTTGCGGGAGACGCTCGCCTTCGCCCGGCGGCATACGCAGCCGCAGCCGCGCCGGCGGTTCGCACGCTCGCGCCGCGCCATTGCCGCGCTGCGCACCGGTCTGACGCCCTAGCCCGTCGCGATTGGCCGGGTGCACGGCCGCGGCACGCGTTGGTACCCCCGGCACTCGATGGAGCACGTGCCATCGGATCCCAGGGGTGCCGCGACGCTCCGCGGGAGCCGCTACGCCAGCGCTGCCGCGTGGGACCACGCCATGGCCCCACGCTGCCGCGCCACGGCCCACCAGCTCACCAGCACACCGATGATGGCGAAGAGGCTGAGCACCGCGGCGGCCGAGGCAACGGATGCCGCGCTGCCACCGGACACGATGGCCTGCATTCCGTCAACGGCCCAGGTGAGCGGCAGGAACGGGCTGATGACCTGGAATGGTTTCGCCACGAGCTCGAGAGGATACAGGCCGCCGGCCGAGGCGAGTTGCAGCACCAGCAGCACGAGCGAGACGAGGATGCCGCCGCGACCGAAGAGCACGGTCAGGGCGTGGTGCACCGCCACGAACGTCACGGCGAGCAGCAGCGCAAATGACAGGGTCGTCGGCAGCAGAACCCAGTCAACCTTGAGGGCCGCGTGCAGCAGCACGGTGACGAGCACGGCCTGCGCCGCCGCGATGGCGACGGCCCGGCCGAGGCCGCGGCGCACGATTCGGCCGGTACTCGCGGTGGAGGCCAGGGCCCGGCGCGTGAGCGGCTGCAGCAGAAGGAAGATGGCGAGCGCGCCGATCCACAGGCTCACGGGCACGAAGAGCGCGCCCATGATCGGTGCGACGCTCGACACGGGGTGGTCCCGATCGGTCGCCACGGCCACGGGCTCAGAGACGACCTCCGCGGTGGCTGTCGCGTCGAGCGTCGTGAACGGGGCGGCCCCGGCGGCGCCCTCCGAGAGACCGCTTGCGAGGTCGCCGGCTCCGGATTCCAGGGCGTGGGCACCCGACGCGGCCGCGTCGGCGCCGGTCGCAAGGTCGGCGACGCCGCCGGACAGGCCGGAGACGCCGGAGGCGAGATTCGCTGCCCCACTGCGCAGCCCGTCGGATCCGTTCGACAGCGCGGCGGCCCCGGATGCGCTCTGGCTGATGCCCGACGCCACGCCGGAGATCGCGGAGGTGGTCTGGCCGCTGAGGGCGGCTCCCTGGCTGGAGAGGGTGTCGAGCCCGGCCTGGAAGTCGGCGAGCGCCCCGGCATAGGGGGCGTTGGCGGGGTTGGCCAGGAGCGCGGCCGCGAGGTCTTCGAAACCACTCGCCGTCTGCGTGACGCCGCCGGTGTAACCCGACCAGCCGCCGCTGATCTGCGACAGGCCGGCCGCTCCGGAGCTGAGCGTGCCGAGTCCGGTGCTGAGCGAATCCACCCCGCGCGTGTACGTGCCAACGCCGGACGAGAACGAGGAGGCGCCGGTGGCGGCCGATGCCGCGCCGGTCGCCGCGGAGTTGGCTCCGTCGGCGAGGGAATCGAGCCCGGTGGCGACACCCGTGATGCCGGTGGAGACCTGGGCCGCGCCATCCGCTGCGCTCTGCAGGGACTCGCCGAGCACGGCAAGATTGTCGTACAGGCCCGTGAGATATCGGGACGTCACCTCGCGGCCGAAGGCGCCGGTCAGGGCGCCTCCAACCGACTGGGCCACCGATCCGGCGAGGTAGGAGTGCGCGTCATCGGTGCGGATGTCGAGGTCGGCCTGGGTGGGCGTTGTGCCGGAGAGCGAGGTGACCGAGGCGGAGAAGTCCGGTGGGATGGTGAGCACCGCATACGCTTCGCCCGACGCGAGTGCTGCCTGGGCGTCTTCGGAGTTCGAGATCGTCCAGTCAAAGCCGGCGGCCCCGGGGTTCGGGGCGGTGAGCTGGGTCACCAGTTGCCGGCCGGCCAGAACGGGCTGGTCGGTTCCGTCGGGCAGCGTGAGGGTGACGAACTCGTCGTTGTTGACCACGATCGCGTGAATCGTGTCGACGCGGTCGCTCGCCGAGGTGAGCGCCGCGGTGAAGACGCCCGCGACGGCGAGCGGAACCACGATCAGAGCGGCCACGAGGCCGCGCACCACCCAGCGGCGCTGGCCGGGCGTGCGAGTGAAGAGTCGTTCAAGCTGCGGGCTCATGAGCGCAGGACCTTTCCATCCACGGACGCAGAGTCGTCGGCCGGGGTTGACGTGAGGGTGAGGGTGCTGGTGCCGCGCCGGCTGCTCCAGGCGAGGGCCTCGGCGTTGAACGCGGTAGCCGCGATCACGAGGGTCACGGCGCTCGGCACGAGGTCGGCCAGCACGGTTTGCAGGTCGCGTTGCATCGAATCCTCCGGCAGCGCGTCGCCGAGGTCAACGACGAGCACGGCGGGGTTCTCGGCAAGCGCCGCGGTCACGGCGGCAAGCGCCCGGTCGTGCCCGCTCAGCGACGCCAGCAGGGTGTCGCGGGTCACCGGTTCGGCCGGTTCGAGGCCGGAGTCACGAACCGCGTTGAGCCGGCCGATCCAGGTGTTCACGGTTGCCCTGGTGGTGCGGCCGCGGTACCACGGCCGGGAGAGCAGCACCCGTTCGGTGACGACGTCGCCCAGCGTCTGGCCGGTATCGGCGGCAACCTCGGCGAGCGCCACGGAACGCAGGGCTCGACCTCGCTCGGAGGGCAGCGGGGAACCGGCCACCTGCAGGCGTCCGCTCACCGGGTCGAGCCGGCCGGCGAACGTGGCCGCGATCACTCGTCGAGCGGATGCCGGTGCGCCGAGGCGCAGGACCGATCCGCGCGCCGCGTTGAATGACAGCGGACCGATGGTGGTGTCGGCGACGCCGAACACCGCCTCCTCCGCCGTGATCGCCGCGGACTGTTCGGTGGCCCAGGCGTTGTCGAGCAGGTGGCGCCGGAGGCCCTCCCCCTCGATGTCGACGTTCGGCAGCAGTCGGGCGAGCCAGGCGGGAATCCACCATGCGGCTTTCCCGGCGAGGGCCATGGCTGCCGGCACGAGCGTCATGCGCACCAGGAAGGCATCCAGGAACACCCCGATGGCGAGCGCGAACGCAATGCCCTTGATCGCGCCGGTCCCCTCGGGCACGAAGGCGAAGAAGACAAAGAACATGATCAGCGCCGCCGCGGTGACCACGCGCCCCGCGTGGGAGAACCCGTGGATCACGGATTGCCGGGCGTTGCCGGTCTTCACGAACTCCTCGCGCATGCCAGATACGAGGAAGACCTCGTAGTCCATGGCGAGCCCGAAGAGCACGGCCATCAGCAGGATGGGCAGGAAGCTCAGGATCGGGCCGGGGTTCTCGACGCCGATCACGTCGGCGAACCAGCCCCATTGAAAGATCGCCACGGTCACGCCGAGGGCGGCGAAGACGGATAGCAGAAAGCCGAGGGCCGCCTTGATCGGCACGAAGAGGGAGCGGAACACCATGGTCAAAAGAACAATCGAGAGGCCCACGACGATCAGGGCGAAGGGGATGAGCGCCCCGGTCAACCGGTTGGAGATGTCGATGCCCACGGCCGTCGCACCCGTGACGGTGATCGGTGTTCCGAATTTCTGGTCGATGCCCGGTCCCAGGTCTCGGATGGCCTGCACGAGGACCTTCGTTTCGGGGGCGTCGGGCGCGCTTCCGGGCATGACCTGGATGATGGCGGTGTCGACGGAGGGGTTCGGTGTGCCCGTGCCCACATAGGCGACGTCGGGCAGGGTGCGAATCTCGGCGCCGATCGCGTCGAGGCTCGGAAAGATTTCGGTGGTCTGGGTGATGTCGACCACGACGATGAGCGGCCCGTTGTAGCCGGGACCGAAGCCCTGCTCGATGAGCTGGTACGCCTTGAGCTGCGTGGATCCGGCGGGTTCTGACGCACCGTCCGGCAGGTTGAGGTCGAGGCTGAGCGCCGGAATGGCGAGGGTGCCGAGCACGCCGACGACGAGGATGGCGGCCACGATCGGGGCTTTGAGCACGAGGCCCACCCAGCGGCGTCCGAGCGTCGGGCGACCGGTATCCGGTGTTGTGGCGCGGCGGTGCGCACGCCCACCGGGCTTGGGTGCGAGCCGGGCGCCGGCCAGCCCGAGGAGGGCGGGCAGCAGGGTGACCGCGACGGCGATCGACACGAGCACGGCGAAGGCCGCGCCAACGCCCATCACGCTGAGGAAGGGGATCCCCACCACGAGTAGGCCCAGCAGGGCGATGATCACGGTGAGTCCGGCGAAGACCACGGCGCTGCCGGCCGTGGCCACGGCGGTCGCCGCCGATTCGTGCGGGCTCTCCCCCGTGGCCATCTGGGTGCGGTGCCGCGACAAGATGAAGAGGGAGTAGTCGATTCCCACCGCGAGTCCCAGCATGAGCGCGAGCATCGGCGCGGTGCTGGAGACGGGCACGAAGGCCGAAATGGTGGTGATGCCGCCAATGGCCACGCCGACGCCGATCAGGGCCATCAGCAGGGGCATTCCGGCGGCCATGAGCGAGCCGAACGTGATGAGCAGTACCACCCCGGCGAAGAGCACCCCGAAGATTTCGGTGATGGTGATGCCGAACGTGTTGTCTTGGAAAACCTGACCGCCGAAGGCCACCTCGAGGCCGGCCTTTTCGCCGAGGGTTGCCGTGTCGGTGAGGTCCTGCAGGGTCGAGGGGACGACATCCGTTGACGGTCCGGTGAGCTGCACCTGCGTGAAGGCCGTCTGCTCGTCGCTGGATATGGCGTTTGACGCATATTCGGAGTACGGGCTGATGACGGCGTTGACGCCGGCGATGCCTTCAATGACCGTGGCCATGTCTTCGATGGCGGTGCGGTACGGCGCATCAGTGACGGATGCCCCACTCGGCACCGTGTACACCGCCTGCACCTGAGCGCCGGCGGCCGCGGGAAACACCGCGGCGAGCTTGTCGATGGAGTCCTGCGATTCCGTGCCCGGAATGGCATACGACTCCTGCGTCTGTCCGCCGAGCGCGACGCCGCCGCCGAGGATGGCGCCGAGGAGAACGACCCACACCCCGATCACAAGCCAGGCTCGGCGGTAAGCGAAATGACCGATGCGGTACAGCGCGGTGGCCACGGTTACTGCTTTCCGGTGGGGTTGTGCAGGGCGACGGGGACGAGGAGTTCGATGATCACGGTGCGCAGGGCGGGCCGCAGCTCGTCAATCGGGGCGATGTCCTTGCCGAGGAAAGTCATCCCGGCCACGAGCGAGTAGGCGGCGCCGCCGAGGGCGATGGCGAAGCGCAGGCGATCTTCGACGCTCGCGTCGGTGCTGCACAGCGTGTCGGAGAGGCGCACGATGACGTCCCGTGCCCGGTCGACGACCGGGATGCCGCCGAGGGACTGGCCCTGGTTGATGAAGGTGTGCAACTCGAGCCGGAACTGCAGCAGGAAATCGATGAAATCGTCGATGAAATCGCTCCGGGAGGACTCCGTCTGGCCCGCGTCGAGGTAGCGTTCGAGAATTTCGGTCAGCCTGTCGACGGCCGGGGTGAGCAGCTCGGCGAGAAGCGCTTCCTTGGACGCGAAGTGGTACAGCACGCTCGATTTGGAGTAGCCCGCGGCGTCGGCGATGTGCTGCAACGATGTTGCGGCGAATCCGGCCGACGCGAAGAGTTCGAGGGCGATGCTGCGCAGTTCGTCACCGGTTCGGGGACGGATGCTGGCGGCCGGTGGGAGTGGGAAGTCGGGGGTCACGACAGCACACTACCTGACCGATCGGTCAAACTCTGCACGATCGGTCAGATTCGCAGGCTGGAGCGTCTGACCGGTACTCTGGGCCGCGGAGGTCTTGATGCGAAAATTCATTTTCAACAGTGCAATGATCGGCGTTGTCGCTGGAGGGTGGCACACCGTGCAGGCGACCCGAAATGGACCCCGCGACTGGCGGCTCATCATGTTGTGGCTCGGCTGGGCACTCAGTGCCGCGGTGACCATCGGAAACGTGATCGAAGACGCGAATAAGCGCCAAATCGAGAAGTAACCAGCGGAGTCCCGGCGTGTCAGGCCGGTCTGGGGTGGCTCGTCATCGAGACTGGAGACGAGCAGTTTTTCGCCTGAAAGGGGCCCCGAATGTTTGGTCGTCGACGTCGTGTCGCAGCCGCACTGGCAGTGTCGGCACCGGCACCCACCCCGGTACCCACGCCGATACTGAGCGACGAGCAGATTCTCGAGCTTCTGCACGACAAAGTTGCTGAACTCGTGGGCGTGAACGGGCTGTGGACCCTGGTCCCTCGCAGCGCGGACGATACCGACGTCTTCTTCCACGGGCTCAAGGCCGCGGAGATCGCCACCGCCCTGTCCACCGCCCTGCGGGTGGAGACCGCCAGGCTCGCCGGCTCCTCCGCCCCCAGCATCGTTCCTGCCGTTGTCGTCCCCGCGAAGACGGGACGCCTGGCGAAGGCGCGGGCCGCCGTCATCGGTGACGAAGCCGTGATTGAGCCCACGGCCCTGTCCTGGACACCCGCGCCGATCTCCGTGTGGGCCGAGCCCGCCCGCGCCACGGTCACCGGGCCGGTGCAGCTGCCGTCCACCGCACCATCCACTTCGGAGTCGGCGCGCCTCGTCGCCTAACGGTGTAGGCAATGAATACCGCGCTGACATCAATGCCTGATGGCAGCATGGCCTGATGGCACTAGACATCGAGGACTACGCGCTCATCAGCGATTGCCACACGGCCGCGCTTGTGGGCCGCGACGGCAGCATCGATTGGCTCTGTCTGCCCCGCTATGATTCTGCGTCGATGTTCGGTGCGCTGCTCGGCGACGAAAACAACGGCCGCTGGCTTCTCGCCCCGGCCGACCGTGAGGCCTCGGTCACCCGCTCGTACTTGGGTGACACGTTCATACTCTCGACGATCTGGACCACCGGCACCGGATCCGTCGAGGTTCTCGACTTCATGCCGCACGGGGACAACCGGGCCGACCTCGTGCGCCGGGTGCGCGGCCTCTCGGGAAGCGTCGTGATGACGCAGGAGCTGCGCATCCGCTTCGGGTACGGCGGCACCATGCCGTGGGTACGTCAGATGACCAACGAGAACACACACGGTCTCATCGCGGTGGCCGGCCCGGATGCCGTCGTGATTCGCGGTCCGCGCCTGAAGGCCGCCGATCACCGGCACACCTCCAACTTCACCGTGTCGGCCGGCGACACGGTCGACGTGCAAATGACGTGGTATCAGGCTGAGCTCAACACGCCGAGCGCCGTAGACGTGGATGCCGCCTACCGCACGACCGCGGACTGGTGGGCGCGCTGGGCGGTTCGCTGCACCGATCAGGGCCCCTACCGCGAGGAGGTGCTGCGCTCGATGCTCGTGTTGCGGGCCCTCACCCACGAGTCCACCGGCGGCATCGTGGCCGCCGCCACGACGTCGCTTCCCGAGGACTTCGGCGGCACGCGCAACTGGGACTACCGCTATGTGTGGCTGCGAGACGCCTCCCTCACCCTCGAGGTGCTGCTGTCGCACGGCTACGAGGCAGAGGCCGAGGACTGGCGATCCTGGCTGCTGCGGGCCATCGCGGGCGACCCGAATGACGTTCAGATCATGTACGGCCTTTCCGGCGAGCGTGACCTCACCGAGCGCGACCTCACGAGCCTGCCCGGCTACCGCGGCGCGGGGCCGGTGCGCGTGGGCAACGGCGCCGTCGACCAGTTCCAGTCCGACGTGATCGGTGAGGTGATGGTGGCGCTTCATGCCGCCCGCGTCGCCGGGGTGGGCGAAACCACATTCTCCTGGCCGCTGCAACGAGCCCTCATGCAGTTTCTCGAAGACAACTGGCAGCGCCCCGACCAGGGCATCTGGGAGATGCGCGGAGCGGCCCGCGAGTTCACGCACTCGCGGGTCATGGTCTGGGCGGCCTTCGACCGGGCCGTGCGCGGCATCACCGAGTTCGGACTGCCGGGCCCGCTCACGAAGTGGACCGAGCTGCGCGACGAGGTGCGAGCCGACATCGAGGCCCGCGGGTTCAACGTGGCCCGCAACAGCTACACGCAGTACTTCGGCGGCAGTGAAGTGGATGCCTCCCTGCTCGTGCTCGCCCAGGTTGGCTTTTGCGCCCCCACCGATCCGCGCATGCTGGGCACGGTCGCCCTGATCGAGTCCGAGCTGATGCGCGACGGCCTGCTGATGCGGTACCGCGCATCGGCCGTGGCTTCGATATCGGTGGACGGGCTGCCGCCCGGGGAGAATCAGTTCCTCGCCTGTTCGTTCTGGCTTGTGGAACAGTTCGCCACGTCGAACCGGCTCGACGACGCGTTAACCCTGATGGATCGGCTCGTCGGCCTCGTCAACGACGTGGGCCTGCTCTCCGAGGAATATGACGTGACGAACGGGCATCAGGCCGGCAACACACCGCAGGCGCTGTCACACCTCGCCCTCGTGCGGGCCGCCGACGCCATCGCGTCCGGCGAGGGCTCCCCCATTCGCAGCATCTCGCACTGACCCCGGACGGCGTACAAACTCCGTTCCCATTCTTTGGAGGTTTTCTCTGGAATCGGGGGGTGCTCGGATTCTAGATTGAGATTCATGTCCACACGCATCCTCTCGGCCCGCGATCTCGCCCAGATCGCCATTTTCGCCGCCCTCATCGCGGCCCTCGGCCTGCCCGGAGCCCTGTCGATCGGGGCGATTGCGGTCCCCATCACATTTCAGACCCTCGGGGTGATGCTCGCCGGCGCGGTTCTCGGCGCGCGCAAGGGCTTCTTCGCCGTTCTGCTCTTTCTTGTGCTGACCCTGGCCGGGTTGCCCCTGCTATCGGGCGGTCGAGGCGGGCTCGCCGCCTTCACGATCAGCCCGTCGGCGGGTTACCTCTACGGCTGGCTGCTCGGCGTGGTCGTCATCGGATACCTCACGGGTCGGCTACTCCCCCGCTACCGGCTCTGGAAGGCACTCGGCGCCACGGCCCTCGGCGGAATCGTCGCCGTCTACCTTCTCGGCATCCCCGTCCTGGCGCTCAACCTCGGGCTTCCGCTCTGGGTCGCCGCGGCGAACAACGTCGCATTCCTACCCGGGGATATATTGAAGGTTGTGATCACGGTTCTCGTTGCCCGCCAGGTACACCGCGCGTATCCCGGCCTGATCGCTCTGCCGGTGAAGCGCCGCGCCGCCACCGTCCCCGCTGCGCTCGACAACACGGCCGCGGCCGGCGCCGAGTAGAACGCATGAGCACCGTCACGTTTGACGCGGTTTCGCACGCCTTCGGAGACCGAACCGTGCTCCGCGATGTGACCCTGCGCCTGACCGAAGCACGCATCGGCATCGTGGGCGCCAACGGATCCGGCAAATCCACGCTCGCCCGAATGATCAACGGACTCGTCACCCCCGATAGCGGAACGGTCACCGTCGACGGACTGAATGTCGCCAAGCGGGGCAAAGAGGTGCGCCGCCGGGTGGGGTTCGTGTTCACCAATCCCGACAACCAGATTGTCATGCCCACCGTGCAGGAAGACGTGGCGTTCACCCTGCGTCGTCGGGGGCTGAGCGCAGACCAGATCACCCAGCGCACCGCTGCCGCCCTCGAACGTTTTGGTCTGTCGGCCCATGCCGAGCATCCCGCACATCGTCTCTCCGGCGGCCAGAAGCAGCTGCTCTCGCTCGCCGCCGTGCTCGTGTCGGAGCCCGACATCATCGTGGCCGACGAGCCCACCACCCTGCTCGACGCGCGTAACGCGCGACGCATCTCTGAGCTCGTGGCCACGCTCAGCCAGCAGGTGATCATGGTCACCCATCATCTCGAGCTGCTCGATGACTTTGACCGGGTGATCGTGATCGAAGAGGGCAGCGTGGTGGCCGACGCCCGCCCCGACGAGGCCCTGTCGGTCTACCGCGCGCTGGTGTCTTGAGCCGCCGCCCGTGATCGGTCTCTACAGCCCCGGCACCTCCCTCGTGCATCGGGCTCCCACGCTTCTCAAACTGCTGCTGCTGTCGATATTTGTGGTGGTTCTCGGCGCCACCAGCGATCTGCGGATGCTGGGCGTCGCGGCCGTACTCGTGGTCATTCTCGTGCTGGGCGCTCGCGTACCGCTCAGGGCCGCGGTGGCGCAGATCGCTCCGATCCTCTGGCTCCTGGTCATCGCGGTGCCCGTTCAGGGCCTGTTGGCGGGGTGGGTCGTCGCCACGCTCATGGCTGGCCGGCTGCTGCTCGCGGTGACCCTCGCCGCCCTGTTTACCATGACCACGACGGTCACCGCCGTGCTCGAGGCCTTCGAGGCACTGCTCAAGCCGTTCTCCCGCTGGATCGATTCCGAGCGCATCGGACTGCTCGTGGCCCTGACCATCCGTTGCATTCCGCTTGTCACCGACATCGTGCGCGAGGTGCTGGAGGCCAGGAAGGCGCGGGGAACCCGCGGCTCACTGCTGGCCCTCGCGGTGCCCGTCGTCGTGCGGTCGCTCTACGCGGCGGATGCCCTCGGCGAAGCCCTCGCCGCGCGCGGGCTCGACGACTGACGCCGCCGCGCCGCCCCATTCAGCGAGCTCATAGCCGCGGCGTGGGAGGGTTGACCCAGACATCCTTCGCGTAGAGAGAGCCCTGTGTCCAAAAAACTTGCCCTTCTTGTCACCACGCTCGGCCTCACGGCGGCACTCACCGCCTGCAGCGGAAGCAGCAGCGCCCCCAACAGCACGGATGCCGCCAACGCGGACCGCACGGTTTCTCCGACCTCCGAGTGCACGGATGCAGGCAGCGTTTCCGACGCCATCGATGTGACCGGCGACTTCGGGGCCGAACCGACCGTGACGATGGATTCCCCGGTCAAGACCACCGCCACCGAGCGCACCGTTGCCATCGAGGGCACGGGAACCGAGAAGACCAAGGCCGGATCGGTCGTGAACGTGTCGTTCTCTGCCTTCAACGGCGCGACGAGTGAGAAGGTCGATTCCACCGGCTACGGCGCCGAATCCTCCTCGGTCTCCCTGACCGTGGCCGACAACTATGTCCCCGGACTCGTGCGGGCCGTGAATTGCTCCGTGGCCGGCGACCGCGTCGTGGCCGTTATGCCTCCCTCCGACGGATTCGGCGACAAGGGCTGGAGCGACCTCGGCCTCGGCACCACCGACTCGATGATCTTCGTCATCGACATCAACAGCATTCAGCCGGCCAAGGCAAACGGCGTGGATCAGCCTGTCCAGGCCGGCCTGCCGACCGTGACGCTCGCCGACAACGGTGAACCCACCATCAGCATCCCCAAGACCGATGCTCCGAGCGACCTGACGATCGCCACGCTCAAGAAGGGCGACGGCGCCGTCGTCGCCGCCGGTGACACCGCGCAGATCGAGTACACCGGTGTGCTCTGGGCGACCGGTAAAGAGTTCGATTCCTCCTGGAAGACCGATGGCCCGGCGGCCATGCCCACCGCCAATGTGGTGAAGGGCTTCGCCGATGCCCTCGTGGGACAGACCGTCGGCTCGCAGGTGCTCGCGGTCATCCCGCCGGTCGACGGCTACGGCACCGACGGCAACAGCCAGGCGGGTATCAGCGGCACCGACACACTCGTGTTCGTCGTCGACATTCTGGGTACCGGCCCCACCCCCGCCGCTCCCGCGCAGTAGTCCGGACACGTTCGCCGTTTACGGTCGCCCGATCAGAGCGGATGCCGCGGCCGTTGCCTCCCCGGAGGCGGCGGCCGGGCCGTCGTTCATTGGCTCATGTGGTTCCACAGGATGCTGTCCGGGCTCGTCCGGCAACAGGGACTCGGCGGCCAGCTCAACGCGCTCCTCGCCCACGGCTGCAATGCCGCCGAGGATGAGCAGCCCGCCGAGCAGTTGCAGCGGCGTGATCAGTTCGCCGAGCAGCAGCCACGCGAACAACGAAGCGAAAATCACTTCCAGCAGCCCGACGAACGACGCGAGCCGCGACCCGAGCACCCCGGCCGCGGTGATGCCCGCGGCGTAGGCGATCGCCGTGCTGATGAGCGCCAGCGCGAGCAGCGGTACCCACCAGGGCGTCTCAGCTCCGAGCAACGCCAGGTCCGCAAACGATGCGGTGAACGGCAGCAGACCGGTGACACCGAGCAGTCCGAGCGCTGCGCCACCGACCAGCAGTCCGAACGCCGCGAGCGCGATCGGCGGCAGCCCCCGCGCCGGGCGCGCGGCAACGACGAAGAACACCGCGCAGGCAATCGCCGCCCCGAACGCGAACAGCACGCCCACCGGGTCGACGGCGCGAATCGCGCCGGGACCGATCACGAGCACGAGGCCGGCCACGGCGAGGGCCGAGCCGAGAAGAACCGCGCGCCGCGGCATCCGTTTCGTGGTCACCCAGACGAAGCCGACCAGAATCAGCGGGGCGAGAAATTCGATCAGCAGCGCGGTAGAGACCGGGATCGTCTGCAGCGCAGCAAAATAGGCCAGCTGCGTGCACGCCACGCCCACGATGCCCATCCCGAGTACTCGCCAGCGGCCCAGCCAGAGCGCGGCCCAGCGCCCGCGCAGCGAGAACAGCGCGAACGGCAGGAGCACAAGCCCTGCCGTCAACGCGCGCGCCGTGACCGCCGCCGTCGGCGACCAGCCGGCCTCGAGCATCGGTTTGACCAGCGCGCCGGAGGTGCCGAACGAGATCGCGGCCACGACCGCGATGCTCAGCCCACCGGGTATCGTTTCCAGTTTCATGAGGAGCCCTTCGAACAAGCCCGTCATGGTCTAAACTGGCTGATGCCACTGACAGTACAACCGAAGCTATAAGGAGTCAACTTGCATTTTGCCCCTGACACCGAGGAGGCTCTCGAATTCCTGGTGGCGCTCGGCAATAGCGATCCCGGCGCCTCCCCGAGCGGTCGCGACGAGCTGGAGACGGTCGCCGATCTCGCCGCCCTTCTCACCTCGATTCCCTTCACCGGCCGCATTGACGGCGACGAGGCAGAGCTGTTTGATGTGCGGCAGACCCGCGCCCTGATGCGCCGGGTCTGGACCCTCGACCGAGACAGCGCCGTGCTCGAGGTAAACCGCATGCTGCTCGAGGCGAACGCTCTCCCCCAGCTCGCGCGCCACGACGTGTCGGACTGGCACCTGCACGCGACCGTTCCCGAGGCGCCGCTCGGGGAGCGCATGCGCGTCGAGGCGGCCCTGGCCCTGATCGACGTGATCCGCAGCGACGAAATGGGGCGCCTGCGAATGTGCGCGGCGGATGCCTGCATCGGCCTGGTGCTGGATCTCTCCCGCAATGGCTCCAAGCGGTTCTGCAGTGTGCGCTGCGGCAACCGCATGAACATGATCGCGTTCCGCGAGCGGCAGGCCGCCGACCTTCAGGCCTAGCCACAACCGGCCGGCGCGTTGGTGGTGCGGCCGACTACCGCGACGTTGCGCTCGTGTTCAGGCGTGTTGACGGAGTGGTGAACCTGGTAAGAGTGCTGATTTGCTGACCAGGCGGATGGGGGTTCGGGTGGTATCGGCGGCCGGTGGTGGGATCAGCCAGTATTCCCTGCCGATGCGAGTGGCCTCCCATGCATCATTGTGCAGGCGGAGGTGATCGCGGGCGCAGAGCAGGATGCCGTCTTCGACGTTGGTCAGGCCCCCACCGTCCCATCCGTGCAGGTGGTGGGCTTCGGAATAGGAGGGTGGTCGGTGGCAGTCCGGCCACATGCACCCGCCGTCACGGAGCGCGAGTGCCGCGCGTTGCGCCTGGGTGAAGAGACGCTGTTCGCGTCCGACGTCGAGCACCGTGCCGTCTCGGCTGAACAGCACCGGGGTGAAGCCGGTGTTGCACATGGTTCGGTCGATCGTGGTTGCCGGGACCGCGTCCGGGGTTCCTTCGATGAACCCGTTCCGCAGAAGCAGTGGGCCCGGGGTGTCCGGCCTGGGGGCCGGTGTTGGCGCCTCAGTGAGGACGAGTTTGACCGAGGGACGGATACGGCCGAACAGCGTGCCGGGGTCGGCGGCCGCGGCGACCTTGATCACCTCGATCAGTGCTTCGGCGGCGATCTGGTCCGTTGACCGCGGGTCGGCGATGATGCGCTGCGCCCGCTCCTTCTCACCCTTCTCCACAAACCGCGGCCCACCTTGGCGGGGGCCGGTGATCTGCAACAGAAAGTCCTTGAAATACGAACCGTTCTCCGGATCCAACTCGAAGCTGCCGTGCAGCATCCCGTCGGGCTTGTCCCAGACCCGGAGGTACTGCCGGGCGCGCATGGCGTCGGCGCGAGAGGCGACACCAGCGGCATCAATGGAGTCTCGGCACTGCCGCGCCACCTTCGCCGCCTGGTCGGCGTTCACGCTGCGGCACTCGGCGATCAGGGCGACGACCGCGTCGGCGAGCATCTCATCGGTCACCCCGATCGCCGGTTCACCGAGGCCCCGGCGGATGGCCGTGGCGGCGTCGGTGCTGAGGGTTCCGTCGGTGACGGCGGAGCCGAGCGGCGCGAACCACGGCGTGTGCACGGCTACCGGCGGCGCTTCCGGATGCGCCAGGGCCAGCCGGTCGGCCTGCTCCTGCCTGGCCCGGGCGGTTTCGGCTTCGGCGGCCATCGTGCCGGCCTCGATCAGGCGGCGGGTGTCCGCTTTGGTGCTGCCGCCGCCACCACCCAAGGCCTGCACGTAGTCCTCTGCGCTGGCGTAGCCCTTCTTGCGCGCGAGGCCTTCCCGGCCGAGCGCCCAGTCGGAGCGGCAGGCGACGTTCGCGGCCGACAGTGCGACGTACTTGGCGACCTCGCGAGCGAGCTGGGCAATGGCCCGGTGGGTGTTCTCCGACTCGTCGTCGGACAACTCCGCGAAAGACGCCGCGGATATACCTGACCGGGCCAGAGACCCGGTCAGATCAACGAAAACACCGTCAATGGTGGTTGTCATGAAACAAGTGTGACAGCACCCACCGACACTGAGCCGACGATGCCTGGAGTCAGGACTTGACGGTGCTGGCCGCCTGGATGCTGCGCACGCCCTCGGGCCGGCCCGACCGAACCCAAATCTGGTGCAAGACGGTTGAGATCACCAGGGCTGCCCCGAGACTGATCAGCGGCAGGCCGCGCGACAGGTTCATGATCAGCGTGAACAACACGACGACCGCCCCCACAACGTTCAAGAAGAGGGAGGCCCGCCGCCCCTCCCGAAACGAGAACCTGGCCATGGCCAGCAGCCCGCCCAGGAAGCTCAAGAACACGGCCACGGCATAGAACAAGACCAGGCTCTGATCACTGGCGCCGGCGATGATCACGATCGCCGCCGACAGGACGGTAAAGGTCGCCACTCCCCAAAACGGTGTTTGCCGACTATTGGTACGTCCCAGGGCCGCCGGCAGGATCCCGACGATCCGGCCGTCCGATCGGGCGTGCCGAGCAAGCGCCTTGAGCATCCCCGGCCCGGCCTGAAACGCCGAACTCGCGGCCGCGAGCAACAGCAAGGCGGTGGCCAGCTGGAAGGCGCCAAAGAGCGGCGCGGGTGCCACCACCCGGGCAAGCTCAGCGATTTGGGTTGTGTTCGGCCCCGGGATTCCGATCCTGAGGTGTACCAGCTCGACGGCGAGCCCGATTGTTATGGTGCCGACCACGCCAAGCGTCAGCCACAGGGTGAGCCTCCCGAACCGCCGCCGGCCGGCATCGTCGAGTTGGCCGAGCTCGGCGATGGCCGTGGATGGGGCCTCGACCCCGGTGGCCAGGGCCATAGCGACCGGGAAGGCAAGCAGCACGGCCACGATCGGTACGTGGGGAGCGGTGTCGGTGATCGTTCCCATCGCCTGTGGCGTGACTCCCAGCCCGTAGAGCAGGACCGCGGCTGTCAGCACGATGAAAGTGAGGGTCATTCCGGCGAAGATGACGCGACCGAGATGTCCGAACAGCGTCGCCGCTGCGACGACGAGCAACAAAACAGTGGCTATTTCGATCCGCCACGGGGCGAGCGCCGGAAAGTAGGCGATTGCAGCCGATGCTCCGGCTGAAACGCTCACGGCGATCGTCAGGACGAAGTCCACCACAAGAGCGCCAATCGGGATGAACGACCAGCCGTCGCCAAAGGCTTGACCGACTGCGGCGGATGCCCCACCGCCCTTGGGATAGCGCGAGATCAGTTGGCGGTAATTCACGATGACGAGGGCGATGATCGCGACCACGAGACCCATCGTGGCCAGCAACAGCGAAAGGTCGCCGCCCAGCGCCCGCAGGGCCGCCTCAACCGCATAGGCGACAGACGACACGGGGTCAGCCATCACGGAGAAGGCGAATGCCACCAGCAACACTCCCCGGGAGGCGAACACCCGGCGAAACCGGTTGCGGCGGGCGTGAATGGGTGATCTAACAGCGTCGGGCACGTACAACCCTTCAATAGAGGCTCAGACCTGTAAGTCTAAGAGACTGTCCGGTGTGTGGGAGATGCCCTGGAACACGACGGCTACCAGCCGTGCGTGAGAACTGACTGCAAACCTGAGTGTGCGGTCAGAGTCTTCTTGCGCATCCATGACAGAGTGTTAGGAGACAACTATTTACTAACGAAAGAGGATCACCTGACATCCACGCTGGACCCCACACCCTCCACTCTCCCCGCTATGACTGCCCCCATCCCGGCGGCAACGACCATAGCCGCTTACGTCGAGAAGCAGAGCGAGCCGCTTGCGAGCGTCGTCACCGCCCTGCGGGCGAAGTTCGACATGGGGCTGCCGGAGACCTCCACGGAGCTGTGGCACGGGCATCCGGTCTGGCTGGATGACGGAATTCCGGTCGCTGGCATCAAGGCGTACCCCACGTTCGTCACCGTGCTGTTCTGGCGCGGCCAGGCGATCAGCGATGCCTCAGGCAAGCTCAATGCGAGCGGATCAGCCGAGATGAGCGAGTTCAAGCTGCACGGCCCCGACGACCTCGATGACACCCTGTTCGACGGCTGGCTGCACCAGATCAGCGAGCTCCAGGCCGAATAAGCCACTTCTGGCGGGTCTGGTTCACAGGAACCAGCATCCGAGCCAGGTACACACAGAAGGCCCGCGTCGTATGACGCGGGCCTTCTGTGTTGTGTGCCGGGCATACACAGCGCCCGCGCCATACGACGCGGACTCTGTGTTATTGGGCCGGGCACTGAGAAGGCCCGCGTCATACGACGCGGGCCTTCTCAGACAATCAGGTGACTAGCTCGTGAGCGAGTCGACGTACTCCTGGTTGTCTTCGATCCACTTCGCTACGATCGGCTCATAATCGCTGCCGTCGTAGTCGACGAACATGGCCTTCTCGAGCGAACCGAGCTGGTCGAGGTCCATCTTGTAGTCGCCGAGCCACTTTGCGGCCTGGGGGAAGTCCGTCGCGAAATCCGACTTGCCGTACGCGTGCAGGCCCTCGGCGTCGCCGAGCGCTCCCTCAGGGTCTTCAAGGTTCTTGATGCCCAGGGCGCTGTAGACCCAGTGCGGCTGCCACAGGGTGACGACGATGTTCTCGCCGGCTTCCGTTGCGGCGGTCAGCTCGGTCAGCATGGCTGCCGTTGAGGACGTTAGGAATTCCATGTCTTCCAGGCCGTAGCCGGGGATGACTTCCTCGTTCACTGCCTTGGTCAGACCGGCGCCAGGCTCAATACCGACAATGCGGTTGTTGAACTTGTCCGCGTTCGCGGCGAGCTCGGACAAGGAATCGATGGGGGCATCCTCGTTCACCGCGATGGTGAGCTTGGCCTCATCGTTCCACGCGCCGAGGTCGGTGATGCCGTCCTGGTATTCCTCGATGTACGACGCGTGGGTGTTGGGCGCCCAGACATCGAGGGTGAAGTCATAGTCACCGGTGGACAGACCAGAGAACACGGGTGCGACATCCGCATACTTCAGCTCGGCGTTGTAGCCCTTCTCATCGAGAATGGCCTTCCACAGCTCGGAGGACGCGACGCCCTCGTCCCAGCCGTTGAAGACGGCAATCTTGATGTCTTTCTTGTCGGAGTTTCCGTCTCCGACCGTGGAATCGGCTTCTGCCGCACAGCCGGTCAAAGCGAGGAGCCCAGCGGCTCCCATCGCTATGAGAGTACGTGAACGCTTGTTCATGTGTCTTCCTTTCTTGTGTCGCCCTGCTGCGGGCGACCGGGATACTTCCTGGTGCATGCGGAAACCGCACATTTTGCCACGAATACGGGTGCATCCGTGAAGTTGGGGTCAGGCTCGGGCTGTCGTGCCGGCGAGCTGAGGGGCCTGCTGGTCCTGCTGGTCCTGCTGGTCCTGCGCCTTCTCAGTTGCAGCCGCGGCGGTCTGCCGGCGTCGCTTGCGTGCCGTGAGGTAGTGGCCCAGTGGAGTGCCACCCTTGCCGAGCGCTGCCGTCAGACGATCGAGGTAGATCGCGAGGATCACCACGGCGAGACCGGCTTCGAAGCCGAGAGCCACGTCGATGCGGTTGAGGGCAGCGACGACCTGTGCGCCGAGGCCTCCGGCACCGACCATGCCGGCGATGACGACCATGGACAGGGACAGCATGATGACCTGGTTGATACCGGCCATGATGGTCGGCATGGCAAGGGGCAGCTGAATCTGACGCAGGATGCGCGACGGCGACGCTCCGAAGGCCTGCCCCGCCTCGACGACCTCATGGTCGACGCCGCGGATGCCGAGTTCGGTCAGGCGCACGCCCGGTGCCATCGCGAAGATGATGGTTGCAACGATTCCGGGGACGACACCGATCCTGAACAGAATGAGCGCCGGGATCAGGTAGACGAAGGCCGGCATGGTCTGCATGAAGTCGAGCACCGGCCTAATGGCGGCCGACGCGGCGGACGACTTGGCGGCCAGGATTCCCAGCGGAACGCTGATGGCGATCGCGATAACGCTGGCAACGAGCACCAGGGCGAGGGTGTCCATCGCGTTCTCCCACTGGTCGACGCCCAGGATCAGGGTCAGCCCGACGACGGTACCGACGGCGAATTTCCATCCTCGGGTCGCATAGGCCAACGCGGCAGCGAGAACGATGATCACCCAGAAGGGCGGTGAGACCAGCAGGAAGTCGACGCCCTCGAAGGCGCCCTTGAAGACGGCGCGGATGATGTCGAAGAGCAAGCCGAAGGTGTTGGTGACCCAGTCAACAAAACCTTCAACCCAGGTTCCGAGGGGAATGCGGAAGTCGTTCACAGGTCGTTTCCTTCCGAGTCTGTTTCGAGCAGGGTTTCAGTCATCACGCTGGTGGAGATGGTCGACGGCGGTTCGATCACGGGCAGAGTGCCCGTGTTCGTGTTCACGTTGCCGAGCGCGGCCAGCAAGGTCACCCGCGGAATGACGCCGAGCAGGCGCTTCTTCTCGTCGACGACGGCGATGGCCATGGCACTCTCGACCGACGGTTCGACCAGGTCGACCAGCGGGGTGTCCGGGCTGACGGAGACCGCGTTGTCGAGAATGATCTTGCGCAGGTCGGTCTCTCCCGCTTTGACGAGCTTGAGCACGTCCTGGTCGCGCACGATGCCGACGAAGCTGCCGTCGCGGTTGAGCACGAAAGCGGCGGAGGTCTGGAAATCGCGCATGGTGCGGAGGGCCGCACGCGGGCCACCGTTGGTCGTGACCACGGCGCGTCCCGGCTCCATCACGCTGGCAGCAGTCAGCACCCGGGCGCGGTCGACGTCCTGCACAAACTGGGCAACGTAGTCGTTGGCCGGGTCGGTGAGGATCTCTTCCGGCGTGCCGATCTGAACGATCCGGCCGTCGCGCATAACCGCAATGCGGTCGCCGAGGAACATGGCCTCGTTGAGGTCGTGAGTGATGAAGATGATGGTCTTGCCCAGGTCGGCCTGCAGCTCGACGAGCTGTTCCTGCATTTCGCGGCGGATGAGCGGGTCGAGAGCCGAGAAGGCCTCGTCCATCAGGAGCACATCGGTGTCGGCGGCGAGCGCACGGCCGAGGCCGACCCGCTGCTGCATTCCACCGGAGAGTTCGGACGGCAGGCGGTCGGCCCAGCCGTCGAGCCCGACGAGATGGATGATGGTGCGCGCCTTGGTCAGGCGTTGCTCGCGGGACATGCCCTGGATCTCGAGGCCGTAGGCAACGTTGTCGATCACCGTGCGGTGCGGCAGCAGGGCGAAGTGCTGGAACACCATGGAGACGCTCTTGCGTCGCACGTCGCGCAGTTCCGCGCCTGAAACGCCGGCAATGTTGGTGTCACCGATGGTGACGCTGCCTGAAGTGGCGTCCCACAGACCGTTGAGCATGCGGATCAACGTGGATTTTCCGGAGCCGGACAGGCCCATGACCACAAAGATCTCACCCTTCTTCACTTCAAAAGATGCGTCGATGACGGCAGCGACTCCGAGGTGTGAGATTTCGGCGCGACTTTTTCCGGCCTCAAGCTGCTTGACGATCTCATTCGGGCGTCGGCCGAATGCCTTGTACAGATGTTCTGCTCTAACGGCAATTGTTTCGGTCAAAGTTCTCCGGGGCACTCCGAGTTCGACGTTTTTCGGTCGATGCATCGGGTACTCGCTCGTGTCGAACGGGTGGGTCGTGACCGGCCGGACGCCGACAGTCGGGCGTGGGCTGGGGCGATCATGGGATCGCGTCCGTCAAGGCCGCACCATACGTCCACGTCGATTCCACCGCATGTGACGCGGCGGAAGGGCGTGGGCGCGTTCTGGTGAATGGGTCGTGAATCCATTCCCTGATGGTAGCACAAGGGTATTTTTAGTGCACCCGAAACCGGGGCACCACCGGAGACAAACGCCCGGCAGAACCCCTGTTTCACGCGGGACTAGGCGTTAATCGTTACCGACTTGTGTCTCTCCGCGAGGGTCTGCGCGTCTACGTCGACCGGGGCTTCGAACGAGTGGTGCGCCGCCATCGTGGTCTCGTCGAACGGGTCGTGCCTGGCCAGAACGCGGTCCACCTGGTCACGGTCGATCTCCTTCGTCCAGGTTCCGATCAGCACGGTGGCGACCGCGTTGCCGGTGAAGTTGGTGAGCGCACGCGCCTCACTCATGAAGCGGTCGATGCCGACGATGAAACCAACTCCGCCCACGAGGTCGGGAGCGTGCGACTGCAGGCCCGCGGCGAGCGTGGCGAGACCGGCACCGGAGACGCCGGCCGCACCCTTCGACGCGATGATCATGAATAGGAGCAGGGCAACCTGCTCCCCGAGGTTCATGGGCTTGCCCATGGCGGTGGAGATGAACAGCGACGCCATCGTGAGGTAGATCGCCGTGCCGTCAAGGTTGAAGGAGTAACCCACGGGAACGGTGACGCCCACGACGGGCTTCGACACTCCGAGGTGCTCCATCTTGGCGATGAGGCGCGGGAGGGCTGCTTCGGACGAAGACGTCGAGACGATGAGCAGGTATTCCCGGCCGAGGTAGCGCATGAGCTTGAAGATGTTCACGCCTGTGACGATCTTGAGCAGCCCCCCGAGGATGACCACGATGAACAGGATGCAGGTGGCGTAGAACGCACCCATGAGGGTGAAGAGGCTCACGATGGCCTGGATTCCGGTGGAACCCACCACAGCGGCGATGGCACCGAAGGCACCGAGCGGCGCCATCCACATGATCATGATGAGAATGCGGAAGACGAGGGCCTGCACGTGTGCGATGCCCTGAAGGATCGGCAGGCCGGCCGGCCCCATCCGCTGCAGGGCAAAACCGGCGATGAGGGCCACGAGCAGGGTCTGCAGGATGCTGCCCGAGGTGAGCGAGGAGACCAGGGTCGTGGGGATGATGCTCAGCAGAAAGCTGGATTCCGGAGCCGTCGAGGCCACGTAGCTCGCGTCGGAGAGGTCGAGGCCTGATCCGGGTTGAATCATGTTGCCCACCACGAGGCCGATGCCAAGCGCGAACGTCGACATGATCACGAAGTAGCCGAGGGCGAGTCCGCCCACCCGGCCCACCGTTGCGGCCTTGGCAATCGAGCCGATGCCCAGAATGATCGTGCAGAAGATCACCGGGGCGATCATCATCTTGATCAGGCTGACGAAGGCGTCACCCATGGGCTTGAGCTTCACGGCGAAGCCATCCGGGCCGCCCCAGACAAGCCCGACGACAATGCCGAGCAGCACGGCGACGACGACCGCCATGTAGAGGTAGTGGGACCGGTCAATGCGCTTGCGCGGCTTGACCGATCGAGGGGATGACGACAACGCCATGTCAGACTCCTTTGTCTTGGTTCGCTACCGCACCCACCCGGGGCGGCTTTCCTGATTGGCTCCCACACTGGCCGACGCAGTGCGATTGCCCGATCTTGCGGTCATACTGTTCACGGGTATGTTCTGTTTTCCACGTGAGAGGCGAGATCTGTGAGCCGCGAGTGGAGCATTGCCCGTCGCCTGCTCGTCGCCCACGCGTTGTCGATCGTGGTGCTCACCATGTTCGTGGGCACGGCCATGTTCGTCGATGCGCGCGACCATGGCTTCGACGAGACCAGGACACGGATGCTGTCGGTCGCCGCAACAATCGCCGACAACCCCCTCACCCTGGAGGCCAGCGCCTCCGCCGACCCGAGTGCTGTGTTGCAGGCGTACACGGTCGCCGTCACGGAGGACGCCAAGCTCGACTTCATCACGATCATGGCGCCGGACGGAACCCGGTGGACGCACCCCACCCCGAGCGAGATCGGTCGACCGTACTCTGGCACGATTGCCCGCGCCCTCGCCGGCCGCCCGTTCACCGAGATCAATACCGGAACGCTCGGGCCATCCGTTCGCGCCGTGGCCCCCGTCGTTGACGCGAGCGGGTCGGTCGTGGCGCTCGTGGCCGCTGGGGTCACCACGAGTAACGTCACCATCGCTCTCAATGCCCGACTGCCGGCCCTACTCGCCCTCGCCGCCGGGCTGCTGGTGGCAGGCTCGCTCATATCATTGGCGCTCGGTCGCTACCTGCAGCGGGTGACGCTCGGTTGGGGTCCCGAGCGGCTCGCCCAGCTCTTCGTGTACTACGACTCGGTGCTGCGCTCGGTGCGCGAAGGCCTCGTCCTCGTGGACCTCACCGGCAAGCTCGTGCTCTACAACGACCAGGCCGCGCACCTGCTCGGCATTCCGCCCAGCGAGACGAACCGCCCGAGCACGGCACTGGGCGAACTCAATCTGCCACCGGCGCTCGGCGCCTTACTGCAGAGTGGACGCCGCACGCAGGACGAGGTCTTTGTCACCGACACGCGTGTGCTGGTCGTCAACCAGGAACCGGCCGTGCCCCCGTCAAGCACCGGCAAGAACAAGCCAGCGGCTCGCATCGGTTCGGTCGCCACCATTCGCGATCACACCGACCTGCAGACGCTCGGCACCGAGCTGCAATCCATGCGCACGCTCTCCGATGCCCTCCGCGCGCAGACGCACGAGCACTCCAATCGCCTGCACACGATCGTGTCGCTCATGGAGCTCGGTCGCACGCAGGAAGCCCTCGATTACGCCACGACCGACCTTGAGCTGAGCCAGCAGCTCACCGACGACATGGTGAGTTCCGTCGACGAACCCGTGATCAGCGCCCTGATCATGGGCAAGGCGGCGCAGGCCAACGAGCTGGGAATCACCCTCACCGTCACGGCCGAAGGAACGATCTCCGGCTCCGAACTGTCGGTGCACGACCTGGTGACCGTTCTCGGAAATCTCATCGACAACGCGCTCGATGCCGCGGCATCCGCCCCGCCACCCCGCCGGGTCACCGTGAGCGTGAGCCGCTCACCCGACTGCGTCACCGTTGAAGTCGCCGACAGCGGGCCCGGCATCGAAACGGATGCCGCGGAGCGTGTGATGCAGCTCGGCTACAGCACCAAGGACAGCGCCGGCTATGGCCGCGGTCTCGGACTCGCGCTCGTGCGGCAGGCCGTGGAGCGCCTGGGCGGAACCCTCGCCGTGAGCCGCCGCGACGGTGCCGTGTTCACCGTGACGATCCCCACGACCACTGCTCCCACCGTGCCGCTGGCCACCGCCGGGACCGACATCGGTGGCCCTGCCGTCGAGCGTGCCGCCGGGCCGGCCGGACCGCCGCAGGGAGCGCCTTCATGACCCCACCGATTCGCGTGCTCGTTGTCGAAGACGAGCCGCTCACCGCCGAGGCGCACTCCGCTTACGTGGGCCGCCTCGAGGGTTTCGTGCTCGCCGGAACCGTGCGCACCGGGCAGAACGCGCTGCGCATCCTCACCGAACAGGCCGCCGCCGGCACCCCGATCGATCTCGTGCTCATGGACATGAACCTGCCCGACCTGCACGGACTTGACGTGAGTCGGCGCATCCGTTCGGCGGGACTGGCCACGGACATCATTGCGATCACCGCGGTGCGAGAGTTGCAGGCCGTGCGCGGGGCGATTGCGGCCGGTGTGGTGCAGTACCTGATCAAACCGTTCACGTATGCCACGTTTGCGAAAAAGCTCGTGAGCTACCGCGATTTTCGGCAGCAGCTGGAGGCATCGTCGAGCGTGACCACGCAGACGGACCTCGACCAGGCGTTCGCGAGCCTGCGCTCCCCCACCGACGTGCCACGCCCCAAGGGCCTCGCCGACGACACGCTGCACCGGGTGACGGACCACCTCAAGGCGCAGCGCTCCCCCGTATCGGCGAGCGAGGTGACCGAGGCGCTCGGTATGTCCCGCGTCACGGCGCGGCGCTACCTGGAGTTTCTGGCCGACTCGGGCCCAGTGCTGCGGGCCCCACGTTTCGGCACCCCCGGTCGCCCTGAGAACGAGTACAGCTGGCGACGTTAGGTACGCTGCGTGGCGCGTTTTCCCGTGGCGACCATGTCGGCCCGACGGCGGAAATCCGAGACGCTCCACGGGAAATGCACGATTCCCACCGACCCTGACGCGTCAGAGCACTGGATCACCGCATCGAACTCACGCGGCCCGGGATTAGAATATGTCACCATGGCACGAATTCAGCAGCGGACATTGGGCCCACGACTGATTTAACATGAGTGCATATTTGTTGTTTTAGCGTTGGAGCCAAACATGACCAGCTACACCACGCTCGAGCGATCGACAGTGATTCACGCGTCCGCCGACTCGATCAACCCCTTCGTCTCGGACTTCAGCCGATGGGTCGTCTGGTCGCCGTGGGACGGCCGTGAGCCCGACCTCAAACGAACCTACGGCGGGGTTCAGGGAACGGTCGGTGCGACGTATGCCTGGGACGGCAGCGGCAAGGCCGGCGCCGGCACGATGACGGCGACCGCCATCACGCCCACGGCCGTTGACGTTGAGCTCGCGTTCACGCGCCCGTTCAAGTCCTGCAGCGCCGTGCACTTCTCGCTCTCCGAACACAGCGGCGCCACCACCGTGGTGTGGACCATGACGATCCCGAAGACGGTCGCTTCGCGCGCCTTCGGGGTCATGATGAACATGGAGAAAATGATCGGCTCCGACCTGGCCAAGGGGCTGTCCTCGCTCAAGCAGGTCGTCGAAAGCTAAGCCGCGCATGGCCGAGGGAACCCGCGGCATCCGTTTCGGATTTTCTCACGCCGCACGTGCCGCGCCCACGTCGGCGCCCCCAAAATCGGTGGTCGCTACGGTAACCGGCGTAGCGCCCACCGAAAACGGGCGCGGCCACGCTGGGCATGCTCACCTCAGCCGGGCTCGTAGGCGAAACGATGGGGCACTGCCCGCGCGAAGGAGAACTCTTATGTCATCCACGTATTTCCGCGTCACTGACCTGTCGGCCACCTCGCCGGTCATTCTGCACGCCCCGCACGGCGGCCAGCTGATCCCAACCGAGCACCTCCCTGCCTACGTCATCTCCTCGGCCGAGCTCGAGGCCGAGAAGATGAACGCGGTCGGCATGGGCGTGCTCTACACGCATGGCTCCCACGGGCAGGAAATTCGCGACCTTGCCCGCACTGACCAGACGGCACTCATGCACCACTTCAAAAGCTATTCCGCGGCCCTCACCGACCTCGTGAACGCCACCCTGCGCCAGCACGGCCGGGCCCTCATCATCGACATGCACTCCTACCCCGAACACGCGCTGGCCTACGAGCTGCACGCCGACCGGCCCCGCCCCGAGCTGTGCATCGGTTTCGAACAATTCCACGCCCCGGCAGACTTCGTGCACACCGTAACGGATGCCTTCGCCCACCTTCACGCCCTCCCCAACGGCCCCTTCGCTGGCGCCTACGTTCCCCTCGAGCACTACGGAACGGATTCCCGCGTGAACGCGGTCATGCTCGAGATTCGCCGTGACCTCTACATGGATGAGGACACCCTGGCTCTCAAACCCGCGCCGTTCCGCGAGCTGCAGGAGTCGCTCCAGAAATTGGTGAACACCCTGGCAGGCGAGCCGCAGTAGGACGTGTCTCCTCCTTCGGCCCGGCGGGCGGCCACTGACGACAAGCCCGCCACCCGGTTCCGAGCGGCCGAGCAGGTCGATAAAGGCCGGGTTGTTGCGCTGGCCGTGGCAGTATCCCCGCGACCTGAGAGGATGGGCGCATCATGAAGACCCTCCTCAATATCATCTGGCTCGTGCTCTCGGGCTTCTGGCTGTTCCTCGGCTACATGCTGGCGGCGCTCATCATGTTCGTGCTCATCGTCACCATTCCCTGGGGAATCGCGGCGGCGCGGATCGGCGTCTACGCGCTCTGGCCGTTCGGCAAGACCGTGGTCCCCACGCCGACCGCCGGCGTCGGGTCTTTCCTGGGCAACGTCATCTGGGTGGTGCTGGCCGGCTGGTGGATCGCCCTCGAGCATCTGCTCTCCGGCATCGCGCTGTGCATCACGATCATCGGCATCCCGTTCGGGATTGCCAACTTCAAGCTGATCCCGGTTGCGCTCATGCCGCTCGGCAAGCAGATCGTCGACAGACCGTAAGCCATCCTCGGGATGCGAGTTGAACACCGTCGCCGAAGCGGCCGTGGCGAGCACGACTTTGCCGGCCAGGCGCCCGGGCGGAGACGGCTCGGACCGTCTTCGGCCACCGTCAACGCGCGGCACGCCGTGATCACCGGAACCTCGAGGATCGCCCCCTGGTCGAAGCTCGCATTCGCCGGCAGCGGGAAGACGCGGACGGCGGGAAGCACGGACGGTTCACCGCGCTCTACACATTGGCTCTCATGGCAGGGGCGACACATGCAGGCGCAGAATGTTTCCCTGTCCGGCAGTTTTCCGCCAAACACCAGAGAGGGCGGCTGCGCGTGCGGAGCCGCCCTCTCTGACGCAACGGAGATTCTGTCGAGCTAGTTGTCGCTGGCCGCCGCTTCCTTTGCAGCCTTCCGTTCCGCCTTCTCGGCGTCGAGGATGGCCTTCTCGGCTGCCTTCTCTTCCGCGATCCAGGCGTCCCGCTTCGCACCGGGCACCCACCCCTTGTCCACAACCCGGATCTGGTAGATGATGGCGGCGCTGACGAGCACGACAACGATGAGCACCGAAAGCGCAACGCCCATGCCGACGCCGCCACTGACGCTGACGCCCACGAGCGTTCCGAACCAGCCGAAGTCGGCATCGCCGAACGTGCTGTTGGAGAAGCCCAGGTCGCCGAGTACCAGCAGCAGAATGGCGGGGAGGATGGTGATGATCACACCGTTCACGAAGCCACCGATCATGGCGCCGAGGCGTCCACCGGTTGCATTGCCGTAGACACCGGCTCCACCACCGGTGAAGAAGTGCGGCACCATGCCGGGGAGGATGAGTGCGAGTCCGAAGACCGGGTTCAGCCAGATCGCGAGAATCCCGAGCGCAATGAGACCACCGGCAAAGGAACTCAGGAACCCGATGAGCACGGCGTTGGCGCCGAACGGGAACACGATCGGGATGTCGAGGGCGGGGCGCGCCCCGGGCACGACCTTGTCGGCAATTCCCTGGAAGGCGGGCACCAACTCTCCCAGCACGGTGCGCACACCGTAGAGGATGACCGCAACACCCACACCGAACATCAGGGCCTGACCGAAGCCAGCCATGATGAACGCGCCGGCGTCGGCGGAGCCGAAGATGGCGAGTGCTTCCTCGAGCGGCAGGGCGATGAGTCCCCAGATGGCGAAAACCATGTAGATGAGCACCATCGACAGCGAGGTGGACACCATCGAGTCACGCAGGAACTTGAGCCCCTGCGGGAAATTGATGTCTTCCGTCGACTTGCTGCGGCGGCCGACAGCCTGGCCTGCGGCACCGGCGGCGATGTACCCGAGCGTGCCGAAGTGGCCGATGGCGATGGTGTCGTTGCCGGTGATCTTCTTGGTCCACGGGTGCACGAAGGCGGGCATCACGACCATGATCACGCCGAGCAGGAGGGCACCGATGATGACAACCAGCCAGCTGAATCCGTCGCCGAAACCGACGGACAGCACCACGGTGAGCATGGTGGCCATGAAGACCATGTGGTGCCCGGTGAGGAACACATATTTGAGGGGCGTGAAGCGCGCCAGGGCGAGCATCACCAGGAACCCGAGCGTGAGCACGTAGGCGCTCTGGGCGCCGAATTGCTCCTGCGCGATGGCGGTGATGACCTCATTGGTGGGGATGACGCCCTGGGCTCCGGTCACCGCGAGGATCAGCTTGCCGAGGGGATCGAGGGACCCCACCACAACGCCGGCGCCGGCGCCGAGGATCAGGAAGCCGAGGGCCGCCTTGAGAGCACCGCCCACAACCTGTCCGGCGTTGCGCTTGAGCGCCATGAGCCCGATGGCGGTGATGATACCGATCAGATAGGCGGGTACATTGAGGATCTGCTGGCCAATGAAATTCAGTATGACGACGAGCCACTCCATTGTGGGTGCTCCTTATTCTGTGAGAGAGAGACAGTGACGGGGTTACTCGACTGCAGCGGTGAGCTTCTCGGTGATCTCATCGAGATCGAAGAAGTTCTTGATGACGATGACCTCGGCGGGAACATCGCCGAGTTCTTCGGCGAGCTCCTGAGAAGTGAGCACGATTTCGGCCGTCTGCGCGGCGCCGCGGGCAACGCCCATGTCGGCGGCTTCAACATCCGCATCAATACCGAGCTTGGCGAGAACCTTCTCGGCGTTCATTTTCAGGAGCACGGACGTTCCGATGCCCATTCCGCAGACGGCGACGATCTTCATGGGGTGCCTTTCGATTGAGTGAGTTATGTGAGAAAAGAGGGGCGGATGCCGGTGGCAGGCGTTACGAGGCGGCGGCGAGGTCGCCGAGCACGGCCCGAACGTCATCGGGTGTGCTGGCGGCGCGCAGCCGCTCCATGGCCGAGCTGTTGGAGAGCACTCCGGCGAGCGCTCGCATCACCTGCAGGTGAGCGTCGTGGTCGACTGCGGCGAGTCCGATCACGAGGTTCACGGGGTCGTTGGCCGCGTTGCCGAACTCCACGGGGGTTGCCAGGCTCACCCAGCTGAGTCCGCCGGTGAGAACCGCGGGTGACGGACGGGAGTGGGCGAGGGCGACACCCGGTGCGATGACGATGTACGGCCCGTGCTTCTCGACGGCCGCAATCATTTCGTCGGTGTAGGTCTCAGTCGTTGCCCCACTGGCAGCCAGCCCATCGCCGGCAAGACGGATGGCGGCACGCCAGTCGGCCGCATTCGCTTGAGTCACGATCGACGACAGCGCTTCGGTCAGGTTGAATGCCACGAATGAACTCCCTTGTTTGGATTCGAGCCGCTTTGCCAGCAAAGGCGACTGGGATGACTTTATTACGTAAACGATCTTATGTCTATAAGTAAACCAAAGTTTTCTGAGATGTCACCAGCGGCAGCGAAACGCGGGCGCACACGACGGCACACCCGCCCCAACACCCGCCCCAACACCCGTGCAGAATCAGATCGACAGGGAGCTGAGCGACTCTCGTGGCGCGCCTCCGCGCGTGAGTCGGCTGATGCGGTCGGCCTCGAACAGCGCGTCCTGCGCGATGAGCGACGCACCCGTCACACCGGCAATGCGTCCGAGTCGGGACGCCTCGACCACCAGGTCCTGCAGGGCGAAGTCCCGGGCTCCGGCGAAGATCGCCTCCCGAATCGCCCCCAGGAAGGGCTCGCCGGCCTGGGCCAGGTTGCCGCCGACCACCACGGCTTGCGGGTTCAACAGGTCCACGACATGCGCAAGACTCTGCCCGATGGCGGTGCCGGTCTCGGCGAGCAGCCTCAACACCTCCGGGTCGCCCTGGCTTGCCAGGCTCACGATGTCGCCGCTCGTGCGCACGCGGCGGCCGGTGCGGAGGAGCTCACGGCGGATCACCGCGCCACTCGCGATGGTCTCGAGCCGCTCGGTGCGCTCACCACGGGCACGCACCCAGGTGAGGTCCCCCGCTCCGCCTCGGGAGCCGTGGTAAATCGATCCGTCGAGCACGAAGGCGAGGCCCACCCCAATGCCAGCCTTGAGCACCGCAACGTCTCGGTATTCGCTCCACCCGCGACGGGCCTCGGCGAGCGCCATGATGTTCACGTCTCGGTCCACGGCGAAGACGGCGTGGTCGTAGCGTCCGGCGAAATAGTCCTTCACCAGCACGCCGTCCCACTGCGCGTCGACCTGCGGGGTGGCGAGCCGCCCGGTCACGAAGTCAATAGGGCCGGGCACCCCCACCCCGATCCCCACCACGTCGGCGCGGGTTTTGCCGAGCCGATCGAGCATGTGGTCGAAGACCTGCCCGGCCCATTCGAAAATCTCCGCCGGCCCTTCGTCCAATCCGATATCGGCCTCATCTTCACTGAGGATGGTGGAGACCAGATCGGTGATGGCCAGCCGGGTGTGTGACCCGCCGATGTCCACGGCGAGCAGCAGGCCGACGTTCGGATTGACGGCGAACTCCTCGGGCGGGCGGCCGCCACGGGAATCGAGTTGCCCCACGCTCATCACAATCGACGCGAGCAGCAGCTCGTCGAGGCGGCGCGCCAGTGTGATGCGCGACCAGCCGAGGTGCTCGATCAGGTCGGTGCGAGTGGTGGCGCGGCCTGACCGAATGAGGTCAAGCACCACACCCGAGCCGGTGGACAGAGCGTGTGCCATGGAATTCCCAACCTTCAGAGGAAGCCGCCGGTGCTGCAGGCGGCGCCAAGCCTGTTATTGACTTAAGTACATTAGTACACCAAAGTGTCTCGCATGGCTACTGAATCAACGAGTTCCCCGTCACTGACGACGCATCCCGAACTCGACGCTCGCGCCGTCGCGAGCGCCCGCGCCCTGGCCGCGCACGTCGTGCAGGCCAAGGGGCATGGACACGGCGGCACTGCCATGGCATTGGCGCCATTGTCCCACGTGTTGTTCTCCCGAGTTTTGCGGCACGCCCCCGCCCACCCAGATTGGCTTGGCCGAGATCGCTTCGTTCTTTCTGCCGGTCACGCCAGTCTTCTGCTGTACACCCAGCTCTTCTTCACCGGCTACGGACTCACCCTCGACGACCTCGCCAAAAGCCGCACGCTCGGTTCGAAAACGCCGGGGCACCCCGAGGTGCACCACACTGTCGGCGTGGAAATGAGCACCGGTCCACTCGGCCAGGGCGTCGCTTCGGCGGTCGGCATGGCCATGGCCGCGCGGCACGAGAGCGCCGTGTTCACCCCCGCATCCGCCCTCCTCGACCACACCACGTGGGTTGTGGCCGGCGACGGCTGCCTGCAGGAGGGCGTCTCGGGTGAGGCCTCGAGCCTGGCCGGCACCCTCGGCCTCGACAACCTGGTGCTGATCTGGGACGACAACGGCATCACCATCGACTCCGGCACCGCCGAGACCTTTTCCGAAGATGTGCGGGCCCGGTATCGGGCCTACGGATGGCGCGTGCTCGAGATCGACACCCCCGACGACCTCGACGCAATCGAGACCACCCTGCGGACGGCGGTGGAGCGCACCGGCCGCCCCACCCTTGTGGCCCTCCGCACCGTGATCGGCGCTCCCTCCGTGCGGTTCGGCGGCACCTCGGCTGCGCACGCCGGCGGCTTCGGCGCCGACGAGTTGGCGGCAGTGAAAACCACCCTGGGGTTCGCGCCCAATGCTCCGCTCCACGACCTCGTCGCCCCCGAGACCCTCGAGTACACCCGGGGTGCGGTCGCCCGCGGCGAGCAGCTGTACCGCGAGTGGGAGGCCGACCGTGCCGCCTGGGGCGCCTGCGAGCCCGATGCCGTGGCGCGCTGGCGCGCCTTCCGCGGCGGCGAGTTCAGCACCACCGCTCTCGACACGGTAAACGTCGGCAGCACCGGAGACCAGATCGCCACCCGCAAGACCAACGGCGCCGTGCTGCGTGCCCTGAACGGCACCGCTCCCCTGTGGGGCGGGTCCGCCGACCTCGCCGGGTCCACCACGGTGGAGGTCCACGGCGATCGTTTCTCGGCCACGAACCCGGGCGGCGAGTTCATCAGGTTCGGCATCCGCGAGCACGCCATGGCCGCCATCCTCAACGGCATCGCGCTGCAGGGCCCGTGGCGGCCGTTCGCCTCCACCTACCTGGTGTTCAGCGACTACATGCGCCCGAGCATCCGCCTCGGCGCGCTGATGGGGCTCGGCGCAGTGTACGTCTACACCCACGACTCCGTCGCCGTGGGCGAAGACGGCCCCACCCACCAGCCGGTCGAGCAGCTCGCGTCGCTGCGCACGGTTCCGGGGCTGGATGTGGTGCGCCCCGCCGACTCCGTGGAGGTCGTCGCGGCCTGGCGCCGCATCCTTGCCTCCCCCGACCACCCGGTGGCGCTCATCCTCAGCCGGCAGGACCTGCCCGTGCTGGCGAGCACCGAGGTCACGCCCGCCGGTGTGACGGCAGGCGGCTACGTGCGTTGGCAGCACGGGGACGGCAGCGACCTGGCGATCCTCGCCACCGGCAGCGAGGTTCACCTCGCCATCGACGCCGCCGCCCACCTCGCACACGAGGGCATCTCCGCACGCGTCGTATCGATGCCCTGCGTCGAGTGGTTCGCCGGGCAGACCGCCAACTACCGCGAGTCCGTGCTGCCCGCAGCACTCCGCGCCCGGGTCGCCGTGGAGGCCGGCCGCGGCGACGCCTGGTACCGCTGGGTGGGTCTCGACGGACGGGTGGTGTCGGTGGAGCAGTTCGGCGAATCGGGCAGCGGCCCCGAGGTACTCCGCCGCCGCGGCATCCACCTCGATGCGGTGATCACGGCAGCGCACGCCACCCTCGCCACGCCCGCCGGCGACCCCACCACGCCGCACGGACCCCCCGAACTCGTCACCAACTAGGGACACATTCCACGACTTCCCTTGGCCTCGACGCTGCCGCTCAGCATTCCCGCCGGCACCGCTGCGGTCGGGTCGATGAGAGCGGCGTCTGATCTGCCCTGCCCTGCCCTGCCCTAAGTGTGGCGTGCCGTCACTCGGCAGTGACGTCGATCAGTACCTTCCCGACCGCTCCGCTCTCCACCAGGGCGTGGGCATCCGCTGTCTGTGCCAGGTCGAAGCGGTGCAGGGGCAGCCCCGTCTCCTCCCCCACAGCCAGGGCGCCATCGACGAGCGCAGCGTTGATGGCCTCAGCCGCCGCACGAATCACGTCGGCGCCCACGGTGTAGAGCAGCACGAACTGGTAGCGCACGTTGAGGCTGAAGTGCCGGCGCACGTCGAGAGTCACCTGGTCGCCGCCGTTGTTGGCGTAGACCGCGATCGACCCGCGATTACGGATGACGGCAAGGTCAAGATGCGAGTTCTGGGCCGGGGCGACCTCCACGATGAGGTCCACGCCCTCCGGCGCGATCCGTCGGATCTGGCCGACAATGTCCGAATCGGTGTAGGTGAGCACGTGCTGCGCGCCGGCGGCCGTGGCGAGCTCGGCCTTGCTCGGAGAGCTCACGGTCGTGATGACGGTTGCCCCCGCCCACCGGGCGAGCTGAATCGCGGCGTGCCCGACCGCGCCGGCACCGCCGGCCACGAGCACGACTTTGCCGTGCAGGGCGCCCGGGTGCAGTCGGCTTGGACCGTCTTCGGCCACCGTCAACGCGCGGTACGCCGTGATCGCCGGAACCCCGAGGCTCGCCCCCTGGTCGAAGCTCGCATTCGCTGGCAGCGGAAAGACGCGGTCGGCGGGAAGCACGGAGTGTTCCTGCGCCGTGCCACTGTGCGCCAGCTGATACGCGGCGAGCGCCAGCCACACCCGGTCACCCACCGCGACGTTCTCAACGCCGTCGCCAACCGCTTCCACGATTCCGGCGCCATCCTGGCCGGGCACGACGTCCTCGAACGCAAGCGCCTGGCCCGGTGCCGAGCCGCGGCGCGACTTCCAGTCGGTGGGGTTCACGCCGGCCACCACAAGGCGCACCCGCACCTCCCCGGCTCCGGGTTCGTTCACCGGCCGATCGACCAACTGAAGCACGGACGGTTCACCGGTCTGGCTGTACACAATGGCTCTCATGTCAGGGGCAACGCATCCGGGCGCAGAATGTTTCCCGGCCCGGCAGTTTTCCTCCAAACGCAGAGAGGGCGGAGAGCCTGTGGAGCTAACTCGTGGACGATCCCGGCCACCTGGTCGGAGTTTGGTGGCTCATGCTCGAAACTTCTCTCTTTTCAGACGGTCACTGCCTGATGTGCGGAACGGATTCGCTCGGCACCGGAGCGCCGGGCGGATTACTATCAGGACGACCCTTCGAAACCCGGTCGGCAAGCTTCATCAGCAGAAACAGCACCGATGAACAGTAAGGGTGCCGTCTGGTCTGCCAACAGAAGAAAGGTGATCGCCATGGGGTTCGACAACCGGGCAGACGTCCTTCAGATCCTCATCGTCGGGTCGGCGGCGTACCTGACCCTCCTGGTCGTGCTCCGGCTCTCGGGAAAGCGCACCCTCGGAGCCGATGGAGTTCTGCGGCGCGAGGCGCTGAAGACGAATCGTCCGACGGAGTCGGAAATTCGCCACGCGGCGCGAGGCAGCGGCAGCGACCTTTCAGCGATCGCCGCCGTGGCCCTCGAGACCAACGGCACGTTGAGCGTGATTGCCTCGAGCACGATGCATGACGGCTCGGCACTGAATGACGTTCAAGGGGGCGCTCAGCTGTGAGGCAGCCCGATGAGAGCGGTGCCTCCCCCGACCGGCTCAGGTCGGCCGAGATCCTGTCGCACCGGCTGGACCGCCCGATGGGGTTTCTGGGCATCATGTTCCTGTTCGTTGTCCTCGGCCAGGTGCTGATCAGCGAAGCCAGCTGGAGTCTCGTCTTCGCGCTGTTGGGATGGACATTCTGGGCGATCTTCGTGGCGGAATTCCTGTTGCGGGCCTACGTCGCCGGCTTCCAGCGTGCCTTCTGGAAGCGCAACTGGTGGCAGGTGGTCTTCCTGCTCGTGCCCTTCCTCCGCTTCTTCCGCACCCTGCAGATCCTTCGGCTCGCGCGGGTGGTGCGCGTCGCTCGGGTCGGGGGAATCCTCTCCGCCAGCGTTCGGGGGTCCCGCTCGGCGGCGCGCCTGCTGTCCAGCCGGATCGGATGGCTCATAGCGCTAACCGCCGTCGTCGTGCTGGCGGCCAGCCAACTTCTGTACGCCTTCGGATCACAGACCAGCTACGGAGACGCCCTCTACGAAACCGCCCTGGCCACGGTCACCGGAACTGGCATCACCACAGCCGATCCCTTCTCGAGGATCCTTCACGTGGTCTTAGCCGTCTACTCCGTCGCCGTCTTCGCAACCCTGGCCGGATCCCTGGGCGCCTACTTCCTGCGCGGCACCACCTCCACAACGCCACCGACCGACCACGGCGAAGTTCCCTCGGCCCCCCTTCAGGTAACGCCGGCGCCGAAACGGGAAGATGGCCCTGCCGAACGTTGGCCGTGACAAAGGAACCGCGATCCCGCTCGCCTGCAGCGTTACCGGACAACCTCCAGCGGCGCAATGTCCCACGTCGATGCACCCGCGCAGTCGGACCCGGTGGCGGCGCATGCGTGCCGCGGCACTTGTCGCGGCGGCCGTCGGGCTGTTGCTCGCGGGGTGTGCGGCCGACATTGCATCCGGACGGTTCATTCCGCGTTAGAACGAGGCGATGCCGGCTCGGTCGATGAATGTTCGGGTCGGGCCGTGGCCGCTACGCGTAGAGAAGTCCACGATCGCATCCGTTCCTTCCCACACTGTCTGCGTACCGTTGTTGCCGTTAAAATCACACAGGTTTGGGAGTTGCAACGTTCAGTATCTGGCTGACTGCACGGCCACCCCGTCCATCGACCGGAGTACCACAGGGGAAGAACCAGCCCACGGCATCCGCTCGGGGCACGTCCAAGCCGTTCGCCTCCACTTGGCGGTCATGTCTTTGCCACTGCAACTCGGAAAGTTCGGAGCATAGCCCGTTATTTCGCAGCGCTTGCGAAACTCGATTCAGGAGGCTGCGCAAGCTTTTCCGCGGCGGCGGCATCAACGCTGGCCCAAGGGATTCGTTCCTGCTCCAGCCGAACGCCTACCCCGTGGCGATCAGACCGCAGGGAGTCCGCAGCCTCCATTTCGCTTTCTGTCAGGAGCGAGAGTGACTGTACGCTCTGCTTCCCCTCGATACTCCACAGTTCCCGGTTGTCGAGGAGAGTCGCCTCATGAGTATTTGCGGGTTTGGGGGCCAGTGAATATTGCGTTTGGGGGCCACCGGTATCGCCTTTGGGCGCCACGCAGTCGCGCGGTCGGGGGCCAGTGGCACAGCCTGACCGCGCGAGTGCCAAAACGCTAAGCCGACAAAACCATGTCTCTCCCCAGCAAACAACAAGGATCGGCACGGTTCCTCGGCTTAACGTCATCCCCGGCATAATCCGAGTGGAAGATCCGGTGTCCCACTTGCGTTTCACGGCGTAACCACCCCACGGTGGCTCTTCACGTTGACGAAGCAACACTCAAGAGCCGGAAACCACACCACTGACAGAAACGTAACCCCCATTGACGCGGCTGCGTTCCCGAGTAGCATGTCCGCATTACGCGACTTCATGGATGCATTAATGCGGGGGGGGGGGGGGGGGGCTAGTTCATGCGTGGACAAAGACGGACCGGTTTGGCACGCGTAAAAGGCCGTCAGCTCCTTGGCGCCCTGGCACTCATCACTTCCCTCTCACTAGTTCTGGGGGTGGCGACCACGGCGCAAGCGTCGCCGCCCGCACCTTTTGACTCCATCTCGTCCCAGAATGTCAGCGCACCGAGTTCGGTCGAGCAGCCACCCAACGAACCTGTCAGCCCCAAGGCGACTAGATCGAAAAGTAAGGACCCCGAAGCCCGCGACGGCCAGGTGCGTGTGGAGGCCCAGCGGCTGACCGCATTGGCCGCCGGAGCACCAACTCTTGGACTGAGCTTTGAAAGCCGGGAGTATTACGGCCAGAACCCCGTCATCTGCTGGGGTAGCGCGTACGTCAAACTGGTCCAAGGTCGGTCCACCGTCATTTGTGCGGTGCCTGATCCGCGGGACGCCTCCGGAGCACCCACAACCTTCTCACCGGTCAACACATCCAGATTCACAATCAGGGACGGCTGTGGGTCGATCGTCTCGGACGTGACCAGAACCAACGTGTACAACACAACCTCAAATTCCCTGGACGACCTCGTCGGGATCGCAAGTGGCATATTCACCCCGCGTTGGGGCGGATGTTCGGCCGGTTGGACCTTGACACTGGTTTTCTCCGGTTCCACCCTCAGCGGGACGCCGGTGAACGAGACCTACGGCCTCCAAGTGGACACCAGCCCGCCACCTCCGCCACCGCCGCTTGACCCTGAACAGACCACAGGCGACGCCAGCCCATGGCATTCCCCGCAGGGTGACCCGGTCGACTCGTTGACCGGAGCGTTCAACTACCACCCGGACCGCGCGGATTTGGCGTACGAGGCGCGGGGCGGCGGTGTGGGTTTAGCACGCAGCTACGCGTCAGACGCCACGCGCGCGAACCGCTTCGGTCTTGGATGGTCGGATTCAGCCGACGCGAAACTCGTGGTGGACGGGGTCACGGGAAAGGTGGCCTACCACGACCCGAGTGGGTCGACTCAGGTCTTCACCAAAACCGGCTTATCCTACGCGCCACCACTCGGGGTGAGGTCTGCCCTCAAGGCGTCTGGCTCCGGGTGGACGCTGACGCTGAAGGACCAAACCGTTTACTCGTTCGGCAGTAACGGCCTACTCGTCAGTATCTTGGACCGCAGCGGCCAAGGGACCACCCTCAGCTGGAACGCTGGGAGGCTCAGTTCCGTTTCTGGATCCGGGCGGACCGTGACGTTGTCGTACAACGCCGCCGGGCTCGTGAGCGGCCTCACAGGATCCGACGGGCGATCCGTCGCGTACGAGTACGACGCAACCGGCCAACTCCACCTGTTCACTGATGCCGCCGGCTTCACCACCACATACGGTTACGACGCGAATGGTCTTCTTGCATCCGTGCAAGACCCCAACGGCAACTTCCCCATCCGGAGCACCTACGACTCGTCAACGGGCCGGGTAACTCAGCAGCAGGGCCCGGACGGCCAAATGAGCAGGTTCGGTTGGACGCAGTCCGGCTCCGACAGCCGAACCGGCAACGCAGCCGTCACCGACGCGCGGGGGATGACGATCACCGACGCTTACGAGAGTGGGTATTTGGTCTCGCGGACCGACCCCGATGGGAACATCTCCCGGTTCGTGTGGGATGGCGATGCGCAGCTCTCATCGACTGTGGACCAGCTCGGGAACACCACCACTTTCGGCTATGACGGCAACGGCAATCTCGCCTTGCGACGCGGTCCGGACTTCGCCAGCGAGACTTTCGCGTACAACAGCAAGAACGACATCGCCGCCTCCACCGACTTCAACGGTAGGAAATCCACCTTCAGCTACGACCCGGCGGGAAATCTCGCAACAGTGAGCCGCGCCAGCATCGCTGGCGCCGCCAGTCCCGTGGTCTCCATGCGCTATACCTACAACGTTGACGGGACGCTGCAAGCGGCGTCAGACGCGCTCGGCCGGACGACCCAGTACGGCTACAACACCAACGGGGACCTGACATCAACCACCAGTCCAGAGGGTCGGGTGACCACTGCTGCGGTCGACGCGGCGGGACGGACACTGTCCACCGTCGAAGCGCGTGGCAACGTTGCCGGGGCTGACGCTGCTACATACCGCAGCACCCAGGCTTGGGATGCTTTGGACCGAATCTCGAGCACCGTTGACGCTTTGGGGCACACCTCAGCCACGGTTTTTGACCCGGGTGGCAGGGTGAGCTACACCGTCGACGCCAAGGGTGGCCGTGTTACGTACAGCTACGGCAGTTCGGCAAGCCCGCTCACGGTCCAAGGATCTGACCCTGCAATCGCCCCACAGCGGTACACCTATGACCCGAACGGCAACATTGCCACGGCAACGTCATCGGCCGGTGTCACCACCACGTACACGTACACCGCCAGCAACACGCAGCGGACTGTTTCGTCCTCAGGCACCGGGACGTGGACTTACGACTATGACGCCGCGGGACGGCTCTCCAAGTCGACAGCGCCCAGCAATCGGACCATGACCCTGATGCGCACATCAAAGGGTCAAGTGTCCAAGCTCACCTACAATGACGGCACGCCACCCGTCACCTACACGTTCGATGCGGCAGGCAACCGCAAGAGCATGGCTGACGCCCGTGGCTTCACGTCCTACTCGTACAACGTGATCAACAAAGTCACCTCGGTTACGAGCGGCACGGCGGCGTTCCAGTACACCTACGACGAGGCCGGCCAGCTGTCAACACGGACGCTCCCCGACGGGAGCGCAGCAACGCAGTACGCCTACGACCGGGATAGCCGCCTTACCAGCGTGAAGTCCGGCAGCGCAACGCTGGCCGCCTACACCTACAGCAATGCTACGGGGGCGGTCACGACAGCGCTGCCTGGCGGCGTGGTCAGCACCCTACAAATCGACGCCGCGCGGCGCCCGGTCTCCACGCAAGCCCAGAAGGGCACGACAACACTAACCCGAAGCCAGTACACCCTCGACGAACTTGGCAACCCCACCAAGATACTGAACGCTGACGGCAGCTCGGACAGCTACGCTTACAGCCCCCAAAGCAGACTGCTCGCAGTCTGCTTTAACGCCGCGACCTGCTCGCCGAGCACGTCGACAGCAGCCTTCCGATACAGCTTCGATGGCGATGGCAACATCACCTCGGTCATCCAGCCAACAGGGACAACGACCTACGTTTATGACAGCGCCGGACGCGCCATTAGCCGATCCGGGCTCAAAGGTGCTGTGACGTACCAGTACGACGCCGATGGCAACACGACATCGGACGGCGCCGCCACGTACACCTGGAACGCAGCCAGTCAGCTGGCCAAGGTCACCGCGGGGTCCAGCACGACCAGCTACACATACGACGGTGACAACCACCGCACGAGCAGCACTGTCAGCAGGACCACCACGACCAGCTCCTACGACCCGCTCAACGGGAGTCTGGCGCTCGAACAGAGCGGTACTAAGACCCTCCGGAGGTACGACTACGGTCTAGGCCTGCTGAGCATGACAGCCGGGACCGCCGCGAACAGCTACATCACCGACGCTCTCGGGTCAGTTCGCGGAGTCACATCCTCAACCGGAACACTTACCCACAGCTATAGCTACAACCCGTTCGGGGACACGCGAGCGACCACCATCGGTAAGACCGCGCTGCAGAATCCGCTGCAGTTCACCGGTGCTTACCTGACCACACCACTGCTACAAATGGGCGCCCGGGACTACAACCCCGTCGACGGCCGGTTCCTTGCCCCCGACCCGGCCGGTATCCCCGGACGCGGCGACACCTACGCCGGTGGGAACCCGATGGCCAACCTCGACCCGAGTGGCCTCAGCGACTACGACTGGCGCGAGATGGTTAACCAACTCGCGGAAGGCACCGCGGGCGTCGCCGGTGTTGTCGCCGTCACCTGCACGATCGCTTTGGTGATCTGCGGCGAAGTCGTCCCCATCGCAGCCCCGCTTTCTTGGGCTGCCTCCGCCGTCGCAGTCGCCACCAGCGAACAGACCGACTCGTGCCTCTCCGGGCACTCATCCAGTCCCGAGGCTCTTGTCAGTGCCGCTATCGTCGCGGGTGCTGGCAAGTTCGGCATGGGTGGAGCGGCTGGAAGCCTAGCTACGAGAGCCACAACGATTCACAGTGTCCTCGACCCCATAGCCCGGAACTCGAGATCCACGGCCGTTCTCAGCACGAATCAGGGCGTCAACGTACTCGCTGCAGGCGGTCGCGACTTGAGCCCGGCACAACGGGCGTTGGCTGGCGTAGATGACATCGTCGCCACCTCTCCAAGGGCGCACGCTGAAGTGACCGCTGTGAACGGTGCTCTCAACGCAGGTTTGACTCCGAAAGGCTTGGGAATATCCCGGCCGATCTGTGGTTCATGCCAAGATTTCCTCAAGCAGTCCGGCGCCACCATCACAAGTCCGACAACAGCGTGGTGGTGGTGAGAAAGATGGAACCCATGAGAACGTACGACGAGCGCGTCCTAATGGCGCGGTTGGAGCCATTGGACCGACGCAAAAGGACAGCGTTCGCCGCGTCCTGCGCCCAACGGCTGTCCCCGCTGTTCGAGCGTTACGCGCAGGCCGCCGGTGTCCCAGCGGCAGCCGACCGGTTGGCGTCCATCTTGGCCGCCGCCTGGGATCTCACATCACAACCAGCGGGCGAAGTGATGGCGATGGAGGCCGACGCGACGTCGATGGTTCCCGACGAAGACGAGGATGGGTGGGTCCCCGAGTCGGCATACGGTCAGAACGGTGCAGCGGCCGTCTCCTACGCGCTCAGTACATGGCGTACGGATGATCCGCAGAACGCTGTTTGGGCGGCCCTGCAGGTGTACGAGGCGGCCGATTACGCGTTCTGGCAGGCGAACCCGGACGCCGATCCGAACGAGGACGGAACCGCTCTGAGGTCCGAGTTCGTTCAGGCAGCTCTGTCCGCGATCGACCAGGACCTCGATGCTGTCGCGTCCGGTCCGCCGTCGTGGGACGGCCTGCGGCAGCGGGCTGAGGCGGACGGGCGGACGTGGGCGGCCACTTTTGGCTAGCTGCGGTACCCTAAGCCGAATGCCTCTTGAGTAATCGCCTGGTCACGCACAATTCGTCTGGTGCCTCCTCTCCTCTGACAAGGAGACTTTCAACTCTTTAGTTGAGGTAATCAGTCCGGCTGAACTCGCTCAGTCCTCGCTCGTCAATAGCCGCGAGTCGATGTCACCCATATCGGCGCCCATCTTGACCTTCGCACGACAGACACGATGCTGAGGTCTATCGGGCTGACGAGCGCCTGACCAGTCACCTCCTACTGCGGGCCACGACCCATCGATCACAAACCGCGACGACGCGGCGTGCTTGTTCAAGAATCTCGTGGCCGCAGAGGGTCTGCCGCGGGCCAGCTACCAGGCCTCTGCGAGCTCTGGACGAAAGGAGGTAAGCAGGTGGCCCCCAACACAAATATCCGGTGGCTCCCGAGCGCGCTACTGGCCACACGGCCCGGTGGCCCCCAAAGTCAATATCGGTGGCCCCCAGAAGCGCTAATACTCAGCCTCATCCATGAGGATGGACTCGGCCCGCGGAAAATAAGTGCGAAAACGGTTCAAAATGGCGAATCCGTGGGTATCGAGATCGCCCCAGTACAGGACCCTGGCGGTGGAAAGCCACGGGAGACGATGCAGCACGTCAACGGCATAGCCCTGCTTCGCGATCAGAACCGTGCCGGGGATATCGCCAACGACGGCACTAGGCTGGCTGGTTAGACTTCGTCTCCCCCCTGAGTCGACTCGTTGCCGTAGCTTTTACACCTCGACTTGGGCCTCTTCACGCACCGGGCGGGCCAGCAATCCAGCGGCCCCGGGTTTGAGTGTCCCCGAGCCGCCGCTCGACTACGGTCCACTTGGGAAGGGTGGCGGCAGCTTCGGCGAGTGCTGAGACGATCTCTGCATCATGATCCACCGACACGATAAGCAATGTTCGCTACGCTCGCCAGCACGAACATGATCCTGACCAAGGTGCATGTGATCAAAAACGGCGAGAAGATTGACTCCAAGCACGTCGGCACCGGGACTGCGCACAGTGACGAGTCCGACACGCTCGGGCTCGATGGAAAGCGAAATTGTCCGGGCGCATCCTCACCGGTGACTCAGCAGCTGCTCAATGCGGATTAGCGTGCGAAAGCTCCGCACCATCTCACGGGTTGAATGAAAGTTCATCACGATGTGGGCGTCGTGCACCGCGTCGTAGAACATGTGGGTGCCCAGCACTCCGATGTGCCCGGTCGGGCTGGGAAATCCGCGCAGCAGGAACGAGAATTCGCCGAATCGCAGCTCCATGAGCCCCGTTCCGTAGTGAATGCCGCGGCGAAACCGATGGCGAATCCGCCGCATCTCGACGAGCGCCCCCGCGCTGATCAATGCCGACTGGAGTCCCTCGCTGAGCGTCGCGAGATCATCGACCGTCGACACGATTCCGCCGCCCGCCCAGTCGCAGCTCACACTCCGGAAGCCGCTCGCCTCGACGCGACCGAGCCACAGCGGCGCGATCGTGCCATTATTCCGCCCAGCGGATGCCACCGGATCCGAACGCCACATCATCCAGCTGTCGTTCATCCCGAGTGGGCGAAAGATCCGGTCGCGCAGCACCTCGTGAAATGGCGCGCCCGCCACGGCCTCGATCACGAGCCCCGCGAGGATGTACCCGGTATCCGAATAGTGAAATCGCTCACCAGGCATCCCGATCGGCACCTGCCGTGTGCGGCTGAACTCGACCAGGTCGCGCGGTTCCCAGAAGCGGTCTGGGTTGCCCACGACGAGCTCGAGAAACGGAGGTCCGGAGGTAACCGGCCCTTCGAAATAGTCCGCGGCACCGGACGTATGGTCCAGGAGCTGGCGCACCGTGGTCTCGGCCATCAGCACACCGTCGAGAGGACCGAGAACAGACTGCACAGAGGTATCGAGACTCACCGCGCCCTCGTCGACGAGCTGCATCATGAGAGCTGTCGTCGCGACCTTGCCGATGCTCGCCGCGTGGAACGGGGTTCTGCGCGCACCGTAGGAATAGTCGATTCCATGCAGACGCGACCGAACAAGCACCTGGGGTGCCCCGAGCTCACCGCGAGCCCGGGTGATCCGGTCAAGATGTCGGTCGAGCTTCCTGGTGAAGTCCGTGGCGGAGAACTTCGACCTGGAGGTCGACGGCGAGGCGGATGGGGGTTGTGGTGTGACCATGAAAAATACTCCAGTTTTTCGAATCGCTGGCGAAGGAGACCGACCTCAGCCGCTGACGTCGGCCGTTGGTCGAACACGTCGTGTGCGCACCGTGCGGGCAATCGCATCGACCGTGTCGAGCAGAGGGAACAGCACGACCACAGCCAGTGCAATGAGGCCGACGACCTCCACTCCGTTCGGCCACCCGATCGCCGCGAAATAGTCGGCATTCAGCAGTCGGTCGCCGGCGACGATCCAGACGGCGGGAACCACGAAGAGCACATCGAGCGCGATCGTGGCCACGGCGTTGGCGACCGACCATCCTGTGTAGTGGGCGAAGACGTGGAAGCTGATACTCACCGCTGAATAGAAGAGGGCAACCGAGAACACGCCCGACTCCCACAACGAAGCGTCGAAGGGCCCAATCGGCGTTCCAGCGGGACCGTCCACGGCACCCACGGACTGCAGCACGATGATGACGCTCGCAATCACCACCAGGAAGACCACCCCGCCGACGAGCTCGCTCACATAGCCCCGCTGGTCGGGCACGACCGGGAGGGAGTGCGGGTCCCACTTCGCTGTGCGGCGCGAGCGCAATGCCGGCGTGCGTTCAATGATCGCGAACACCAGTGTCACGGCGAAGACGAGTGACATTGCTGTCTCCAGCGAGCCCCACAGGGCGCTCCACAGTGAGTCGAGTGGCGATGAACCGGCCACGAAGGTGACGACGCCGCTGAACACGAACCAGAGTGGAACGGCTGTCGAGAGCAGCACCGCGAGCACGCGCACATAGTCGCTGAATAAATCCGGCCCGATCAGGTGGGTGGGTCTGTCCGAGTAGCTCGCTGCGAGGCTTCTTGGCGGACCGAGTTCCGTGAGCACTTCGCGTTCCGCAGCGGCAGCATCCGTTCCCGCCCCAAGGCGATCCTCGATGGCATCGGCGATCGAGGCGCGCAGCTCCGCTTCGATGTCCCGACGCTGGCCACGGGTCAGGCTGCGAACGGCTTCCGCAACGTAGCGATCGGTGAGCGTGGATGCTGTCGTCATGGTTCCTCCGTCAGTGCCGTAATCGCAGCAGCGAGTTCGTCCCAGTCTCCGCGAAGAGTAGCGGCAAGCTGCCTGCCTTCGGGGCTCGTGGCATAGAACTTGCGGGGCCGGGACTCGTCGGTATTCCATTCGCTCTGCACCAGCCCCTGCTTTTCGAGGCGCCGCAGTAGCGGATAAAGGGTGTTCGCGTCGACCGCGAACCCGGAGGAATCGAGCGCCGTGAGTAGGGCGTAACCGTAGTTCGACTTCTCCAGGAGCATGAGGCAGGCGAGCACGACGGTGCCACGGCGCAATTCCTGCCGGTGGGTAGCCAGTTCCTCATCTTTAAGCACGGTCTCACGCTACTGGTTCACGCGGTGGCCAGCGCTTTGTCGGGCACGGTCGCCGGGGCGGTACGACGCCAGGCTGCCGCAACGACCAGGATCACGACGAGAAGGATGATCTCGATTGCGGAAAAGAGGTAGTAGACGGGAGTCGGCGGAGTGCCGAAGAACAGCGTGGCCACCTGGGTGACCGCCATGAACGCAGCCGCGAGCATGTTGAGCACCCGGTTCGGGGTTTGACGAAGCACGCGTGACAGCAAGACCATCGCGATCGGCACCTGCATCAGCAGACCCGCAGCAACAAGCTTGTCGGGCGAGAAGGGCAGCCCACCGATTGTGCCTGACTCGAGGGCGATGAGGTGTGCCGGATCGTTCAGCCCGAGCACATCGGCGTAGATGTAGTTGAACATCAGCACGATCCAGAGGGTCGAGAGCAGTGTGGGGCGGTGCAGAGGGGTGATCAGGGTGCGGGTCATGATGGTGGGTCCTTTCGGTCTCAGAGATTATTTGGTACTGTGTCTCACACACTATAGTGTTACTCGCGAAGGAGCAATGGTGAAAGCGATCATCCAGCGGCAATACGGTGGGCCAGAAACCTACGAACAGGCGAACCTGCCGAAGCCCGTACCGGACACCGACGAAGTGCTCATCCGGGTGCGCGGGGCATCACTCAACGCCGCAGACATCCTGTTGATGCGCGGTGAGCCGTATCTCTTACGCCTCGCTTTCGGCCTGCGCGGACCGCGCGTTACGATCCGCGGGAGGGATGCCGCGGGCGTGGTCGAAGCGGTGGGATCTGCCGTGCACCGGTTCACGGTCGGCGACGAGGTGTTCGCGGAGGTGAGCGCGGGGAGTTTCGCGGAGTACACCGTCGCGCCGGAGCGCGTGGTCTCCCGTAAGCCCACCACGGTCTCTTTCGAGTCCGCGGCAACGGTGCCCGTCGCCGGAACGACGGCGCTTCAGGGTCTGCGCGATGTGGCGCGAGTGCGGCCGGGAGACTCCGTGCTCATCAACGGGGCAGCGGGTGGAGTGGGGTCGTTCGCGGTGCAGCTCGCCCGGGCGCTCGGAGCCGAAGTCACCGCCGTATGCAGCACCCGCAACGTCGACCTGGTGCGTTCCGTCGGCGCCCATCACGTCATCGACTACGCGACGCAGGATTTCGCCTCGGGCGACACGACCTACGACGCGGTGTTCGATCTCGTGGGCAACCGCACCATTAACGAGTGCCGCCGAGCTCTCAAACGGCACGGAACACTCGTGCTGTCCTCCGGAGCAGGTGGCCGCGTTTTCGGGCCGATGGGTCGCATTCTCGGGGCCTCGGTGCGGTCGATGTTTGTCGAGCAGACACTACGCCCGTTGGTGGCCACGGCGAGCGCCGCTGACCTCGACGTGCTGCGCGAGCACATCGAGGCCGGTCGAGTCTCCCCGGCGATCGAGCGCACCTACCCTCTCGCCGAGACCAAAGCCGCCGTGAGTCATCTCATCGAGCACCACGCGCGGGGCAAGGTCGCCATCTCGGTGTGACATCGCGCCGCCGTTCTGCGGTGATGTCGATCGGCGTCTTCCTCAGGAATCCGACGGCCGAGCAACGCTATCTGAGAGAATAGGACCACCATGAAGACCCTTCTCAACATCATCTGGCTCGTGCTCTCGGGCTTCTGGCTGTTCCTTGGCTACATGCTGGCGGCGGTCATCATGTTTGTGTTCATCATCACCATCCCCTGGGGTATCGCGGCGGCGCGCATCGGCGTCTACGCGCTCTGGCCGTTCGGCAAGACCGTGGTCCCCACACCAACCGCAGGCGTCGGGTCTTTCCTGGGCAACGTCATCTGGGTGGTGCTGGCCGGCTGGTGGATCGCCCTCGAGCATCTGCTCTCCGGCATCGCACTGTGCATCACGATCATCGGCATCCCGTTTGGGATTGCCAACTTCAAAATGATCCCAGTCGCGCTGATGCCGCTGGGCAAGCAGATCGTCGATATGCCGTAAGCCATGCTCGGGATGCCCCAGCGTCAGGTAGTCGGCCGTGACATCGAACATCACGTTACCGGCGGCTCCGCTCTCAACCGGGGCGTGCACATCCGCTGCGTGCGGGAGGTCGAAACGGTGCAGGGTCAGCCCGCCGCCTCCCCCAACCGGCTGGCGCGCGGCGAAGTTCGGCTGTGTACCGTGAGCAGATGAACTACATCGGCGTCGACCTCGCGTGGGGCGAGGGCACCGCGACCAGGGCTGCCAACGAAACCGGGCTCGTGCACATTGACGAGGCGGGCACCGTTCTCGACGCGGGCTGGGCCCGGGGCATCGGCGCGGTCGCCGATTGGGTCATCGCGCGGTGTGCTCCCGGCGACGTGATCGCGATTGATGCGCCGCTGGTCATCGAGAATGCGACCGGCATGCGCGAGTGCGAACGCGAAGTCGCGCAGCGTTACGGGCAGTGGCGGGTCGCCGCCAACCCCTCGAATCTGGGGCGTCCGATCCTCGGTGGCGTCACGCTTCGTCGGCGACTCGAGGCCGCCGGGTTCTTCTACACGGATGGCAGCGCGCCGCCCCTCCCCCACCAGGTGCAGTTTTTCGAGTGCTACCCATACACGACCCTGGTCGGCGCGGCCGAGTTCGGGTACGACACCGAGCGGCCGCGCTACAAACGCTTCAACCCCGCGCTCCCCACTCCGGCCGCCCGACGCGATTTTCGCGCCGCCGAGTGCGACGAGCTCCTCCGCCGGATGCTGCGCCTCAACGACGTGCGGCCGGCCCTCGACCTCCGCTCCCACCCGGTCACGGCCGCGCTCATAGACGAGCGCTCGCCGCTCAAGGACACCGCCTACAAGCACCGGGAGGATCTGCTCGACGCCGCACTCTGCGCGTGGACGGCCGCGCTATGGGGCCAGTTCGGACTGGAACGGTGTCAGATCCTCGGCGAGCGCGACGCACCCGACGCCGACGGCCGCATTCCCGTGATCATCGCGCCCGCTCGCCTCGAGCAGCGCCCGGGCGGAAGGGTCGCGCCTGCGAAGCGTCCGCGCGCTGGTGCCCCTCGGCCCGTCGGCGGTACTACGACGATGACGGAATTACTCACCGCAGCCGCCACCGTTCTCGCTCGCGACCACGTCGAAGACCAGGACACGGCGGCATGCGATGCCGCCCGACAAGACCTTCTGGCTGCAATCGCCGGGCTCAAGACGATCTAGTTCTGGTTCCCACCGATCGGCGGGTCGCAACCATCCCGGGAATAGCGAGCGTCTCGGCGATCTGCTGATCGGATTCGTGATCAGGAAACGACGTCATGTTCGAGACGTCTGGAGGGAGAATTCTCCAGTTCTGCGTGTGTGTGAGGAGGCGACGGCAGCCGTGCTCCTGATCCAACAGACGGTCCAGCGTGAGGATCGGATTGGCACGCACGTTCAATCGGGTTGGACCTCAATTTCGAGTTCAGCCTCGTCCTCAACCTCCTCCTCGCCGTCATCGTCGTCGTCCGTTGCAGTTATAGCCATCGACGAGGGCGCGGTAACCGCCCACCGCTCCATCGCCCAGGCCGCAAGGGATTGCTGCCGGGCAGCGATCGTCTCCGGAGTCCAGTTGACAAAGGCAGCCAGTGCACGTTCCTGCTGAAGCCTGCCGTTGGCGTAGCAGGCAACGCCGACTTGGCCAGGTATCCCCCGCTTGCCAGCGAAACCCTTGTCGGAGTAGACCGAATTGTCGAGTGTCAAAATCAGATTTCCCAACGAATTCACGAGCAAGGCCCGCTCCCGGGAAGTGAAGAATTTGCTCCAGCCACGCCCCCGGCGAGGGTGCTGAGGCAGAATATGTTCCGTCGTTCGTTGGGAAGCCTGCGAGGAAGAGAACTCCGTGAACGCAGGCAGTTTCAATCCTGGCCGCGAACCCCACAAGCTTCGCTCATATTCGTAGAGGAAGTACTTGTGACCGCGTCGGCCGTACCAGTCCTCTTCGGTTGAATAGAGCGTTGTGGCAAGGCGCCCATCAGGCGCGTAGCGCCATAGCAAAGCTGTAACCTGATCAATCGCATCCGATGGACCGATGATTCCTCGGTAGAGTTTGTGAGCGATTCTCGCTAGGCCCGCGGAACCGGCGTTCGCACGTCGTTGTTCGATGACGAAGACCCTTGCCGAGTATCGTTCGCAGAGATCGGCCAATTCCGCATAGAACGCGCCATTCTGCGGATGCCGCAACCGCGCCGCCAGCAACAACGGACGGTACGGCGCAACTATTCTCGTACGACTCAGCGCTGCCAAATTGAGGCGCGCCTGCTCTTTTTCCTGCTTATTTTCGAACGACTCGAATGCAGCTTGGGGATCGGACATCTCCCTGAGGATGAAGGAGCTGTCACGCAGAGATGAAACATAATCTGTGATGTCCGTGCTCAATCGCCCCCACGATGCTGTCTGATCCTCAACGATGTCGGCACTCGACACAATCCTCATCGCCGTTGCGATGTACTTGCTGCGGTCGAATCGCTTCTTGAGCGAGCCCGCGCCGACCCAGTTGTGAAAATCCGGGTCGACCGTCGCAAGCCAGTGGACGCGTAAGAGCTGATTGTCTGCGTCGACTCCCTCTCTGGCAAGGTTTTGGAACATTTGTGCCCATGCCGAGTTAATCAAATTAGCAAGCTGTTCACCGCGACCGTCCGGAATGCTGCTCGCCAAATAGAGAAGGTAATTCTTGGCCTTCTCAAGTTCGCTGAGGTCGCGTCCCCGCTCATTGACCGTCTCGAAGATCACGCCAGCCTCCGCGGACGAGCCCACCTCGTAGACGAGGAATCCCAGCCCTTGAGCGATGCGACGGTGAAGCTCGCTCAATCTCCGGAAGGACTCTTGGGGGCCAGAACCAGTGACGAGTCGGGCCAGTCTTGCCTCCACAAAAGTGACCGCCTCCCTCAGTCGTCGCTGGCCTGCGATGAGCGATCCCTGGTGGAATGGCTCATCGTTAAGCACACTTTTCGTCCAGTATTCGTCCAGTCCTTTGCCGAGCCGAATGCGAGGCTGCGGGGCGAAGTCGATGGTCACAAATCCGAAGTTGTCACGGATCTCGGTTGCCGACGCGATTGCCTCGGTTAGGCCGAGGGCACCGAGGGCTTCCAGGCGCCGACGGATGCGGTCGAGTATGAGAAAACAGGTAGTGAGCCGCTGCTGACCGTCGATCACCTCGAACTGACGCAGCTCGCTCCGATCATCGGCGACGTCGGCGACTGGACGCAAAACAAGGGTGCCGGCGTAGTGAGAACCGGCGCCACCCATAAGGTCGAGGTCCTCCCACAAATCACCCAGTTGCTTTTCTCCCCACGAGAATGGGCGTTGATAATCTGCGATGGTGAATAGTCTGCCGTCAATGACCTCAGTCAGATTGAGCCCAAGGTTTTTGGTGGCCATTTGCGCCCTCCTCACATCATTGTGTGTCCACTAGTATCACCCAAGACTTGACACGTCGGGGGTTTCTGAGACCTGTCTTTCTCCCCGTTCGGGAGCATTCGCTGCACGAGGAATCCCTGTCGGACAGGGCGTTACCGTTTAAGAGCGACGTTATCGACGTTCGCAGGAAGGTAAACGCGACTTCATGGACCGGACTCATCCAGGGCATTCTCGTGAGCCGTCTTTAGTGCCGGTGGTCCCAGGAGGGGCCCGGCAACTCGATGGGGCGAGGCGCCATGTCGTCACCGACCAGGCTCATTTTCCACCAACGGTATCGCCGCCGCCGCAATCCCCAACTCTGAGCAGTCAGAAATGTTCCTTGGGATTCCGTTCGCAGCCAGGGCGCGCCTCCGGTCAGCGGCGCTGGCTAAACTTGCGTTACGCATCGACGGTCGAGCAACGGAGTGCACCATTGAAGAAGAGAATCAACGTCGTAGGTGCTGTGCTCACCAGGGGCCAGACAGTTCTAGCGGCACGGCGTAGTTCGACGATGTCGCTGCCCGGAATGTGGGAGTTTCCCGGGGGCAAGATCGAGTCCAACGAATCACCGGAGCAGGCATTGCTCCGGGAGCTCGAAGAAGAGCTCCTCTGCTCGGCAGAGATCGGTGCGCATGTCGAAACCACAGAGCACGAGTACGACTTTGGGATCGTCATCCTGACCACCTATTACTGCTCGCTAACTGGAGTGGAACCACGACTGACAGAGCACTCAGAAATTCGATGGGTGCAGTCCGCCGAACTCGACCAGCTCGACTGGGCTCCTGCCGACGTTCCCGCAGTCAAGCGGGTAATGAAAGACTTTCGGGAGTGAGCGCGACGAGCAATCAGCTGACGCTTGATAACAACTTTGGGTTTCTAGATTCACACGTCAAATCCGATCAGGTCTTCCATCCGACCCTTGTGTCAAATGCCGACGGCAACACGATGCTCCGCACCATTCGTGAGGAGCTCAAGCGCTCGCGTCGCTTCGTCTTCTCCGTCGCATTCATCACACCAAGCGCGATCGCCATGCTCAAGCAAGCACTTCTTGATTTTCGAGGCTCGGGCACGATCATTACCTCCACCTATCTGGGATTCAACTCGCCGGCGGCGTTTCTTGAGCTTCTCAACCTCGAGGACATTGACGTCTACGTGCATCCCGATTCCGATGTTGGGTTTCATGCGAAGGGGTACATTTTCGAGCAAGAGGCGAGCACTACAGCCATCGTCGGCAGCTCAAATCTAACCGAACGCGCCCTTCTGCGGAACCATGAATGGAATCTGCGTTTTTCGGCACTTCCCGACGGTGACATCGTGCAGCAGTTGAACCGCGCTGCGCAGGCACACATCGACGCCTCGGTGGCCCTTACTGGGGAGTGGATAGACGAGTATGCGTTGACGTGGTCCGCGCAGCTCCGTCAAGATTCACGCGGGCCCAGCTCGACTGAGCCGATGGTCGATATGCCACCCACCGGGGTAATACTTCCAAATGTTATGCAGGTCGAAGCACTCGCTGAGATTGCGGCCTTAAGAGACACGGGGGAAAACCGCGCTGTCGTCATTTCCGCGACCGGCACCGGAAAGACCATCCTTTCCGCGCTCGACGTACGCGCGTATGCGCCGAAGCGGATGTTGTTCGTCGTGCACCGCGAGCAAATCCTTGACCGTGCAATCGCTGAGTTCAAGCGCGTGCTCAACGCGCCCGATAGTGATTTCGCGAAGTTCGTGGGAGCAAAGAAGGAGGTCGATCGTCGCTATGTGTTTGCCTCGATTCAGTCACTCTCCCGGCCAGGGAATCTTGCGGAGATTGAGGCCAACGCCTTTGACTACGTTCTGATTGACGAAGTCCACCGAGCAGGAGCTGCGAGCTACCGGAGGGTGATCGACTACCTGAAACCGGCATTCTTGCTTGGAATGACAGCGACTCCCGAGCGCACCGACGACTTCAATGTGTTTGAGCTGTTTGGCTACAACGTGCCATACGAAATCCGTTTGCAGAAGGCGCTCGAGGCAGACATGCTGGCGCCGTTCCACTATTACGGAGTAACAGACTTCGTAAGAGACAACGGCGAGGTCATTGATCAGCTCGCAGATCTCGGCCGGCTGATCGCCTCCGAGCGCGTTGATCATCTCGTGTCGACCATCGAAAAGTATGGCCACGCAGGAGTGCCGGTTCGAGGGTTGATCTTCTGCAGCAGGAACGGTGAGGCGGCTGAGCTCGCTGGGCTTCTCAACCTGCGCGAAGTTCATGGCAAGCGGCTCCGTACACGCGCGCTCAGTGGAGAAGACTCGGTCGAGGAACGCGAGTTGGCCGTGCAGATGTTGGAGCGCGGCGATCTTGATTATCTCGCCACCGTGGACATTTTCAACGAAGGTATCGACATCCCCTCGGTCAATCAGGTGGTGATGCTCCGGCAGACGCTCTCAAGCATCGTATTCACACAGCAGCTGGGACGTGGGCTTCGCAAAGCTGCAGGCAAAGACCACCTTGTGGTGATCGACTTCATCGGCAACTACGACAACAACTACTTGATCCCGATAGCGCTGTTCGGTGACAGCACTCTCAACAAAGATTCGATCCGTAAAAAGATCATCGATGCGCAAGAAGCCGGAGCGATAGCGGGGCTGTCGAGCGTCAACTTTGACGCGATTTCGAGGGAGAGAATCTTCGCTTCCTTGGCGACTACAAAGCTTGACAGCATGACAAACCTCAAGAAGGCCTTCCTCGAGCTCAAGAACAGGCTGGGTCGCGCTCCACTTCTCGTTGACTTTGCCCGCTTCGATCTGGTCGACCCCACGGTCATCGCTACAAAGCAAAAGAACTACTGGAGATTCCTTGAGAAGGTCGGCGCGCGCAATGTGCCTGCTGGAACCTATGAGGACGCCGTACTGACGTTCCTCTCTGCAGAACTGCTCAATGGCAAACGACCGCATGAGCTCATACTCCTGAGTACGCTTCTGTCGAGCGCAGATGGAGTACCGGCACAGCATTTCAAAGCCACTCTTGCGGAAAACGCACTGGCCGACGATTCGGCGACACTTGCCTCCGTGCTGCGTGTACTGAATCTGAAGTTCTTCAAAGTGGCAGAAGCCGCGAAGTACGGCGCCGCAGCGATCGTCACTCTTGGAAACGGGGTGTATGAGCTCGGTGAAGAATTTGCGGAGGCATGGGACGCTAAACCGCTCTTCCGACAGGCCGTACGTGACGTCGTCGACACTGGACTATATTTGGCTCGACACCGCTACAACTGGACCGGACAGCTTGAGGTTGGCCAACGCTACTCGCGCAAAGACGTCTGCCGCCTACTCAACTGGACGTCGAACGAGCAAAGCACAATCTACGGATACAAGGTCGACTTCTCGTCGAATAGTTGCCCCATTTTTGTCACATATCACAAGGGGTCAGAGGTCTCCGAGAGCACTCAGTATGAAGACGAGTTCCTAAACCCATCGGCCTTGACTTGGTTCACCCGAAGCAGTCGAACACTCGCCAGCGGCGAGGTGAAGGCGATCGTAGAGAATCAGCTTCCGCTCCACGTATTCGCGAAGAAGGACGACGCGGAAGGAACCGACTTCTACTATCTTGGCCGAGCAAAATCTCAGGATGCCCGCCAGACAAAGATGGCCAATGGGAAGAAGCTTGAGGTCGTGTCAATGACCCTTGGCCTCGAGAGCCCGATCGAGTCCAGTCTCTACGAGTACTTTGCGACTGGAGCATCAGGGGTTTAGCTTGGGGATCATCATTGGGAGCCTGGCGCTCGCGACCCGTGGATATCTTCTGCTGCGATGAACCACGACTCTCCGATGCGAACTGCTCCTAGTCCGCCGGTGCATTTGCGGTCCGCTCGCGCCAGTTCACTAGTTCACGGGGTGGTTCACCCGTTCCGAGTCATCCGTTCCAGCGCCGCCTCATCAACGATCGGGATGCCGTAGTCCCTGGCCTTCCGCGCCTTGCCGGAGAGTGAGTCGGGGTCGGCGGCGACGACGAGTTTGACCTTCTTCGTCACGGCGCGCCACGGGGTGAAGCCACGGGCGAGGAGTTCGCCTTCCCAGGCCTCGCGCGGACGCGTCATGTCTCCAGTCAGCACGACGAGGTCGCCGGGCTGGAGCGCGAACGCCGAGGCCGGGTCAACCCCGGCCAGTGATTCCGACGCCAGCGGCGTCGGCGCCTCGAGGGCGGCGGAGATCGCTTCGAGGGACAGATCGAGCAGGTTGCCGACGTCGACAAGGTCGGCCATCTCATCCATCGTCAGAATGCCGTCCTCCCAGGCGATGCGGGTCAACCCGGCGAAGTACTCGAGGTGCAGGGCCTCGCAGCTGTGCCGGCTGATGCCCAACTCGTCGGCCAACTGAACCAACGCCTCGGCCTCGTGCGCGGAGAGGTGCCGGTCGAGCAGACAGCGGTCGAGCAGGGCCAGGTAGTCGACGTACTCGGCGGGGCCGGCCACGTCAGGCAGGCTGTGCGTCATGCGGGCGAGGAACGACGCCGCCGTCATCGGGTGCGCAGAATCCGGCCGCGGGTACCAGGCAATGTCCTGAGGCGTCATGCCGGGCCATCGGTAGTCGAAGGCCTCGATTATGGGTCCGCCCCAGAACTCCGGGTCGTTCGCCGACTCGACGTAAGCGCCGAGCAGCCGCGCGGTGGCGGCCGCATCAACGGATGCCCGGTGCGCGCCGTCGAGTTCAATGTCGTACGCCGCGCAACAGTCAGCGAGGGAACGACCCGTGCCGGGGAGGAAATCGCGCGCCAGTTGCATGGTGCACAGCGTGACCACGTTGGACGTGGTCCAGTGCCCGGCTCGCTGCAGTTCGGCGATCAGAAAGCGCGTATCGAAGTTCGCGTTGTGCGCCACGAGCACACGCCCGGCCAGCAGCTCCACAAGCTTCGATGCGATCTGATCGAAGGTGGGTGCGTTCATCACATCCGCCGCGCGGATGCGGTGAATGTCCGGGCGGCCCAGATCCCGGCCCGGGTTCACCAGGGTGTCCCAGTGCCCTTCGATGCGGCCGAGCTCGTCCACATGCACGATGGCCACTTCGATGACCCGGTCGTTTCCATTCGGGAAGAGTCCCGTGGTCTCAAAGTCGATCACGGCGAATCCCGGTCCAGACATGGGCGCTCCTCAGAAGTGGATTGAAAATTAGACGGTCAGCGGCTGCGGATCGCGAGGGATCATGGGGCGCCGGAAAACAGCACACCGATGATCGCGGTCACGAGCTGCGGCCCGACCAGCAGGAATCCGCCGAAGACAGCTACGAAGGACGTCACCTTCCACAGCGTGCTGCGCACCCTGGCCGCACGCACCTCCACGTCGAGGGCGGCGAAACGGCCTCTCACATTCTCGGTGGGCGCGAAGGCCTGCGGCGGCCAGGTTCCCGGAGCGTCGATGATCGCTGCGAGCTCGAGCATGTCGGCGGCGGAGAGCGTCACCGGGAGCTTCAGCAGCCAGCGACGAAGTCCGGTCGCGGCAATGACCTTCACGCGCGCGGGCCGCTTCTTCACGGTCAGCGACTTGGGGCTGACCAGGGCGATCGAGGGCTGCACGGCCGGAAGTTGCGGCATCCGTTCTCGGAGCAGTGTGGTGACTTGGTTGGCTTCGAATTCAGCGTTGCGAATGTATCGCTGCTTGTGGCCGGAGACCATCATGGTTCGCTCCGCCACCCAGATGCGCTTGCCCGTGTGATTCTTGGTGTTGATCGTCACGACGCCGCCGGGGCCGATCACGAGGTGGTCGATGTCGGTGCCCTTCTTATCGATCGGGAGGGCGTGGAAGACCGTCCACTCCGGCGGCAGCGTCGCAAGGATTCGGCCGACCTCGATCTCGCCCTTCGCCCCGAGGTACCAGCTGACACTGTCGGCACCGAGCGGCGAGTAGCCGAAGAGCCGGGCGAACGTGTTCCGCCGCGGCATGCCGGCGTGCTGCCGCAGCAATTCTTCAATGACCGCTTGGGCAGCGAACCGCTCCCCCATGGTTGGTGCCTGCGTTGTCATGGATCACCTCTTCCCCCGGGTTCAATCTAGCGGTGTTGGTGGGCGGACCGCGCGTATGATGCTGGCACAGCGTGGCCTCCCGCCCCGCCCATGCCGTGAGAGAGGAACGCTGTGACCTACGACTTCGAAGTATCCACCATCGACCCGCGCGTCGGCGGCACCTATGAGGCCTGGGACGGCTACATCACCGGCCACACCGTGGCCCTCGACCCCAGGCGACGCATCATGCAGAGCTGGCGCACGCCGGACTTCACCGACGAGGACCTCGACTCTGAGATCGAGGTACTGTTCGAGGCCGTCGCGGAGGGCACGCACGTCACGATTCGCCACAGCGACGTGCCCACCCTGCAGCGCAGCTATGAGGAGGGTGGTTGGGAAGACAGCTACTTTGTTCCGATGCGGGCCTACTTCGCGTCACTGTAGACGCAGCCCGCGCTTCCGGGCTGCTGACCTGTAGCGGCAATGAACGAAATTTGAATGAAATCTGAAACAAGTACGAACGTGGCCTGAACAAGTTCGATTTCCGACACTCGTGACTCTCCGTCGCGGGAGGCACGTGTGGCATGCCCCTAGTGTTGGGGTAGACAGATTCGATTCGTTGGAACCGGTCCCACTGGGGCGTGCGAATTCGTGCGTGGTGGACGTCTGTTTTAGTCGCGGGGCCGGGGCTTCTCTTGGGGTGAACTCTGCCCGGAGAGACGCCAGCCAATGCCGAGAAGCCCGATGAGCAGCATCGGCGACCGCACCCACGGCGGCCCTGCCCGAGACCGCGTCCTGCGGTTCACCGAAAGGGATCACACCATGACCACATTCCAGCAGCTCTCCACCTCGCGCAAACGCCTCCTGGCCGCCGCACTGGCCGTCACCATGATCGGACTCGGCACCGCCGGCTTCGGCGCGGCAGCCAACGCAGACCCGCTCCCCCAGGCGCCCGTGCCCCTCGGCGTTGCCGGCACGTTCGCGATCCTGTCGCAGACCGGCGTGACGGATGTTCCCTCATCCGCTGTCACCGGCAACGTCGGGGCGAGCCCGATCACGGGCGCCGCCATCCTGCTCACCTGCCCGGAGGTGACGGGAACAATCTTCTCGGTCGACGCCTCAGGACCGGCCTGCAAGGTGACGAATTCCACCCTGCTCACGACCGCCGTTGGCGACATGGGCATCGCCTACACCGACGCCGCCGGACGCACAGACCCCGACTTCGTCAACCTCGGCGCCGGTGAGATCGGTGGACTCACCCTCCACCCCGGTCTGTACAAGTGGAGCACCGACGTGTCGATCTCCAACGACGTGAAACTCGTCGGCGGCCCCAACGACGTCTTCATCTTCCAGATCTCCGGCGACATCACCGAGGCCGCCGCCAAAAACGTGACCCTCACGGGCGGCGTTCAGGCCAAGAACGTGTTCTGGCAGACCGCCGGTTCCGTGTCCGTCGGCACCACCGCTCACTTCGAGGGCACCATCCTGAGCAAGACCCTGATCGCCATGAAGACGGGCGCATCGATCAACGGTCGACTGCTGGCCCAGACCGCGGTCACGCTGCAGAGCAACACCGTCACCGAGCCCGCCAACTAGAGTCGCGGGATGACAGCGGGGCCGGGGAAACGACAGCCGTCGCACCCTGGCCCGTGCTGCGCCAGCGCGTACCGACCCGCTTAGCTCTCGACGAGCAGCGTGGCCCGCGCCAGCAATGCCGACCCGGGCAAGTCGAGCGAGTCCGAGTATCGGCCCAGCAGAATGCTGCCCTTACCGGCCCACGTCAGCAGATAAGTGGTGCCACGCGCCGCGCGCAGCGCTGGTGAGTACCCATAGCGACCCGTCGGCTCGACCTGCCAGCCCACCACCGACGTCAGCACATCGAGCAACTGCGCCATCTCACCAAGTGACTTGGCCTCACCGGCGGCAACCAACATGAGAAGCACCAGCGCGGAGTCGTGACCGTGCGGAGTGCGTTCCACGGGCATCCGCTGGGCCAGGTAGTGCCACAGCTTGAGTGGCGCATCGCGCAGCTGCACGCCCCGCTTCGTGAGAACCAGCATGCCCTTGTACTTTCGCAGCAGACCGAGCCCCGTCACCACCTCCCGCAGGGCGAAAAGCGACGGCATATTCGCCTCGCGATTAGCCTTGCCATACGACCTGCCCTCCGGGTCGAGCTCGGCCATGAGGGCGATGACGGCCGCAGGCGGTAGAAACCCGGCACCGGTGAGACGGATGCCCTCCCCCACGTGCCGCAGCAACGTGCGAATCACTGCGGTCGCCTTCTTCGCCTCGTCCAAGGTGACCCCGACCGGTTCGCTGATGCGGGCTGCGGCGAGAAAACCGGCCAGGTACCGCTGCGCGTCCTCACCGACGGTCGCGACGAGCGTGGCCACCGGCGACTGGCCTCCGTGGGCGCGCAGCCAGGCGAGCGCCTGCTCGGCATTCATCACGCGGTCGAGCGCCCGGTTGATCGCATCGAGGTCGATGTCGTCGCGAAAGTTCCACAGCTCGAACGCGGAAATCTCGTCTTGCATCTGCCGGTAGTCGCGATGACCAGGGGTCGTGGCCACCTCGATGAGGTGATCGTAATAGTGAATGCCGCCGCTGTCTTCCCGTGGCCCCTGCCGCCCGCCGTCGAGGCAACGCACGGCGGAGGGCGTGGTGGCGGGTTCGACCGTCTCGAGTGTGAGCAGGTGTTCCCAATCATCACCGAAATCGTAGGCGTAGCTCAGGGTGTCCCCCGGCGCCCCGAGCAGCTGGTCGAGGCGCAACTCGCTCTCGAGCACGCCCTCCTCGCCTTCCGCCAGATCGAACGGCGTGAGGATTCCCTCGAATTCGTGGCGGTGCAGGTCGTCGGCGGGCGTGAACTGGTGCAGATGACTGTCGGTCCAGCCGAACGCGGCCTGAAGCACGTCGTGCAGCCGGTCGAGGGTGAGGTTCGACGGCAGGCTCAAACGTCGCCAGATCGGTGGCGCCGAATCGACGATGTCGATGCGCAGGGTGAAGCGCATCGGCTCGACGGGTGGCGTCAGAAGCGGTAGCGGCTTCTTGGCGAGCGGGCGGTGCGATTCGTCGGCATCCGTCAACGCCCACCCGTGATCGTTCGGCTGGTCATCGGCGCGGAGCCTGAGTCTGGCCGCCGCGAAGTCGATCACGGCGGCGGGGTCAGAAGACGGTGGCTCTGTAGGCTGCGGGGTCACCCAGCCCAGTGTATCCACGACTCCCCTCCCCTCAGCGGATGCCGCGGCCCGATTCCGTTGGTTTTCGAGATCGGGCGCAGGCCTCAGGGGATGCGGCGACTGGCCAACAGTGCGACCAGCAGCGGAACGATCGACCCGACCATCAGCACCGTGCCAAACACCGCGTCATTGGCCTGGAGCACGGCGCCGGCGATGAGCAGAGCGCCGAAGAGAACCACCGACATCAGTCGCCGCGCGGTGCTCTCCAACCGGGCAACCCGTCGCTCAAGGCCCGGACTCGCGACCGCCACTGAGCCTTCTTCGAAACTGGTGACGAGCGAATCCAGCCGTTTCGGCAGACGCCAGGCGACGCTGGCGGTTGCGAGAGCCTGCTTCGCGACGTCCTGCACGACGTTGCCGCGCTCATCGCGAATGAGCTGCGCTGCGTAGGGCTCGACGGAGTCCCAGAGGTTGAACGCAGGATCGAGTGCGCTGCACACCCCAGACGTGAGCGACATCGCCCGGATGACGAGCAGAAAGTTCTCGGGAAGCTGAAACGGCAACGACCGCACCACGTCTCCGAACTGCAGACCGAACTCGCGGAACTCCCGCGGGTCCACCTCACGCAGTTCGGCGAAGCCCATGCCACCGAACCGAGCGAAGAGCTGCACCATCGCTCGCTCGAGCTCCGTAGTATCAGCCGAGGGCAGCAGCACACCCACGTCGCGGATCGCAGCCACCAGGGCCTTGCCGTCACGCGAGGCGGTTGCGATCAGCAGCTGCCGAAGGCTGCTGCGTGTGTTGGCGGGAACCTGACCCATCATGCCGAAATCGATGAACGTCAGCTTCCACGGGATTCCGCTCTGCCCGTCGGCAACCGGGGTGACAAATATGTTGCCCGGGTGCGGATCAGCGTGGAAGAAACCATTCGTGAACAGCTGGTCGAACATGACCGACGCGAAGACAGGGGCCACCTCCTTCGGGTCGATGCCCGCCGCGAGAAGCGCCTCCGTATCCGTGATCTTGATCGCCGTCACATCCTCCAGGGTGAGCACACGCCGGGTGGTTCGCTCCCAGACGACGGCGGGAACGCCCACTCGGTCGTCATCGGCGAAATCTGCCGCGAAACGCTCGGAGCTCGCCGCCTCCTTCAGATAATCGATCTCCTCCAGGCTCGTCTGCGCGAATTCCTCGACGAGCGCACGCGCGTCGACCCGGTCGGACACGAGCCGCACGTGGGTGAGCCACCCGGCTACCCTTCGCAGGGCCGCGAGGTCGATATCGATGATTTCGTCGATGCCCGGCCGTTGCACCTTGAGCACCACCGCATCGAGCCCGGTGTCGGCCGCCGCAAGCGGGGCGAGCCGGGCTCGGTGCGCCTGCCCGAGGGATGCCGCGGCAACCGGCGTCTCGTCCAACGTCGTGAACACCTGTTGGAGCGGCGCGCCCAGCTCAGCCTCGGCGAGCGTGCGGATCGCCGGGAAGGGCACGGGGGGCACCTCGTCCTGCAGCCCCTCGAGTTCTTTCGTGATCTCGGGTGGCAGCACGTCGAGCCGTGACGACATGAACTGACCGACCTTGATCATCAGCCCGCCGAGGTCGACCGCGAGCACACGAAAACGCCGAGCGAAGCGCAGCATCCGCTTCGATCGCGTGCGTTCGGCCACCTTGGCGAGGCCGATGCGAGGCAGGAACAACTCGAACCACCAGGTGACGGCAAGATTCCAGCCGGCAAAACGCACGATGCGACGGTAGCGGTTACGGGTGTCCCCGGTGCCGGGCATCGACCCCCCTCGATCCTGACGAGCCGACGACACCCCCGTCAGTCCTGAGCGAGGATCGAGTACAGCCGACGACGCGCCTCGTCGAGAACCGTCACGGCCTGCTTGATCTGCTCCGGAGAGCCCGTACGTCCCACCTGAGTCGCCGCCTGTGCGAGCTCAACGCCCGCCTTGGGCAGAGCGGTGAACCTGTTGCCGTCTGCCTGGCCCGTGGTCTCCCACGGAGCCGACGCATCGGCCTCGGCGGACATTTCTCGACCCGCGTCAGTGAGCGTGTAGGTCTTGCGGCCGTTGGACTCCTCGGCGGTGATGAGGCCCTCGTCGGCCAGTAGCTGCAGCGTCGGGTAGACCGATCCGGCGCTGGGCTTCCAGCTGCCGCCGCTGCGCTCCTCGATCTCGTGGATGATCTGGTAGCCGTGCATCGGCTGCTCCGCGAGCAGGGCGAGCACCGCCGCGCGCACGTCACCGCGACCCATACGGGTGCCCGCGCGCTTCTCGAAACTGGAGCGCAGCTGCTCCATTGCCTGCCACATTCCCTCGGCCGGATTGCCGCCGCCGAACCCGCCAGATGTGTACGAACCTGCCATGATGACCTCCTGAGTCGATAACGAACGATACTCAACGATATATCTTTAAGGGAGAAAGCGATAGGGGTGCGGCGTCGCTGCGAAACTGCTTGCGCAGGTAGGCGTCGAAGACCCTCGAGCCGAGCAGCTGGCGAGTGTGCACGAGAAACTTCGCGGCCGGGGTTATCAGGTAGCGAGCCCGCGGGCGGGCGGCGAGCGCCGCCTTTTCGATGACTTTCGCCACGGCATCCGCTGAGGCAGTCAGCAGGTCGGAGCCGTACCCGTCGGCCATTTGCTGGTCGGCGGAGGCGTTCAGTCCCGCGTAGGGGCCCGACGGGGTGGCGCTTTTCGCGAGGGTGCCCGCCACGGCGGCGCTGAAGGCGGTGCGGATGAGACCCGGCTCGATCAGACTCACCTTCACGCCGAACGGCGCCACCTCGAAGCGCAGCGCATCGGTGAGAGCCTCCACCGCGTACTTGCTCGCGTGGTAGTAGCCGCCCACGGGGAAGACCAGCCGGCCACCCATGGAACCCACGTTCACGATGCGGCCGACGCCGGCGGCGCGCATGCCGGGCAGAACGAGCTGCGTCATGCGGGCGAGGCCGAACACGTTGGTCTCGAACTGGGTGCGCACGGCGTCGAGGTCGGTCTCCTCGATGGTGCCGTAGGTGCCGTAGCCGGCGTTGTTGATCAGCACGCCGACGGCGCCATGCGCGGCCTCGACCACGTCGACGGCGGCCCGCATCGATGCCTCGTCGGTGACGTCGAGCGGCAGGATGCGGGCACCCGCCCGGGCGAGATCGTCGAGGGTTTCCACGTGGCGGGCGGTAGCGTACACGGCGAGGTCGGGTCGGCGAGCGAGCCGCTCGGCGGTGGCCCGGCCAATCCCCGAAGACGTTCCGGTGATGAGCACGGCGGTGGTGATGGTCATGAGGTCTCCTGGAGGGATGTGGTCGCGGAGGCCGCGACGGTCGTGGGGTTTCCCGGGGCGCCGGCCGGGCTGCCGAGGCCGGCCACGAGCAGGGTCACACCGCGACGCAGGCGCTCCGCAGCCAGGCCGGGGTGGGCGAGGTCGGCTTCGAGGCCGCGGGTGAAGGCCAGTAGCAGTTCGGCGAATTCGGGCGCCTCAGCGGTCGGCACAATGTCGCCGGCTGTCTGCCTGAGCAGCTCACGCATGGCCGCGGTGTAGCTCTCGAGCAGCCCAGCGGACAGCTGGGAATCCGCGCCGAGCAGCTCGGCGGCGTGAGCCGGGCTGTCCCGCCACACGGTGAGTACGAGGTCGAGTTTGGCTTCGAGCACGCCGGTCAGCCGTTCGGCGGGTGTGCCGGATGCTCCGGCGGCGGCGCGCGCGTCGGCCAGGGCGCCGCCGAGCATTCGTTCGGTGAGGCGACGGAACGCGTCCGGCTTGTTGCTGACGTATTGGTAGACGGCCGGGCGGGACATGTCGGCCTCGCGGGCGATATCCTCCATGGTGGTGCGGCGCACACCGTGGCGGGTGAAGCAGACGTACGCGGCGGTGAGAATCCGCTCGATGCGCTCATTCTCTGACATGTTGACAATCATTGCATAAAACGTCATAACCGGTGCGGCGCCGAGGAGTACGAGGTCACCGGCACGACCGCGCACGACATGCTCTCGTGCGGCGCTCGTAGGATGGCGTCATGCGCGCCATCCTTGTCACCAGCCCCGGAGGGCCCGAAGCCCTCTCCCTCGAAACCGTCGCCGATCTGCCCGTCGGGCCGCGGGACATCCGCATTCTGGTGGCCGCCGCGGGCGTGAACCGGGCCGATGTTGCCCAGCGGCAGGGTTCCTACCCCTCGCCGGCCGGGGCGCCGCAGTGGCCCGGGCTCGAGGTGTCGGGAACCGTGACCGAGGTCGGCGCCGAAGCCACACTGTTCGCGATCGGTGACCGGGTGTGTGCGCTGCTGCCCGGCGGCGGATACGCCACCGAGGCGGTGGTGCACGAGGAACTCGCCCTGCCCGTTCCCGACGCTGTTGACCTCGTCGACGCGGCCGCCCTGCCGGAGGCGCTGGCCACCGTGTGGTCGAACGTCTTCCTGAGCGCGGGCCTCGCCGCCGGCGAAACGCTGCTCGTGCACGGTGGCGGCAGCGGCATCGGCACCACGGCCATTCAGCTGGCCCGCCTGGCCGGCGCCCGGGTGGCAGTGACCGCCGGCTCCGCGGAGAAGCTCGCCGTGTGCGCGAGCCTCGGCGCCGAAATCCTCATCAACTACCGCGACCAGGACTTCGTGGCCGAGATCAAGGCCGCGACCGACGGACATGGCGCCGACGTGATCCTCGACATCCTCGGCGGCTCCTACGCGGCCCGCAACGTGGCCGCGCTTGCGGTCGACGGCCGCATCATGGTGATCGGCAACCAGAGCGGCGAAGACGCCGTCTTCAACCCGTTCCACCTCATGCAGAAGCGCGGACGCTACTGGGGCACCACGCTGCGTGCCCGCCCGTTCGCCGAGAAGGCCGCGATCATGCGGGCGCTGCGAGCGGATGTCTGGCCCTGGCTCGAAACCGCAAGCCTTCGCCCCGTGATCGACAGCCGGTTCTCCTTCGCCGAGGCCGCGGCGGCGCACCGCCGGATGGAGGCATCCGCTCACGTGGGAAAGATCGTGCTGGTCCCCTGAGCCCGCCCGCGGGCACGAGGGCCGCCTGTTTCTCGGCTGCCGCCACCATCGCCTGGCAGGAACCTGCCGGGAGGAATGTGCCAGACTCGATCCCGGCCGCCGCACCAGCCTGGTTGCGGTGCGACCGAACGCCTCCCACCGATTGGACACCGAACCCGTGAAGAACTGGTCCTTCAATACCTGCGCGATCACCGGGTTCGTGTTCAGCACACTCGCGGTGGCGCTGGTCATCGTGAACGCGGTCACCGGGAATCAGTTCCTGCCCGTGCTTCTCACGGCCGCGGGGCTGGCCCTCCTGATCGGAGGCGCACTGTCCGTGCGCGCCCACTTCCTCTGGTCGCGCGGCGGATCACACTAACGCCACTCGCCCTCAGACGGCGTCGTCACCCGGGGAACGCTCCGACTCGGCGAGGCTGGCCGGGATATCCGTCTGGTTGTGAGGCTCGTCGCCATAGGACGACGTGACCAGGATGGGCAGGTGGTCTGAGCTGCCGATGGGCAGCGTCTCGACGTTCTCGATGGTCAGCCCGATAGAGGTCGCCAGGTCGAAGTGACCGCTGAAGAACTTGTACCGGGTATAGGTGCTCGTGTCGCTCAGGGTGAGGTCGTAGCCGGACTTGTTCACCGTGTCGCCGAGGCGGCCTTTGAACATGGGGTAGTTGTAGTCACCCACCATCAGCGTCGGCAGCCCCGGGCCGAGTTCGTGCAGTTCCTCATGCGCCGTGCGGATCTGGTTGCGGCGCAGGGAATTCATCGCGGTGAGCGGCGCGGCGTGGAAGGATGCGACGATGAGCTCGCGGCTCGCGACGAGGTCCGTCAACCGAGTGCCGATGAGGCGCTCGTGCGCCGGGGTCAGCAGCCGGTCGTGCAGGGATTTCTTCAACGCGAAGGTCTTGGTGTGCTCCGAGGTGAACCGGTCCTTGCGGTAGTAGATCGCCAGGCCAAGCCGGTTGCGCACGGTCGAGTCGGCCAGATGCAGGAGGCCCACCTCCTCGGGCAACTCGCGGGTGTCACACTCCTGCAGGCAGAGCAGATCGGGATCGTAGCGCTCAGACAAGGCGATGAGCTCGCCGCTCGCGCGATTCTTCCGGAGGTTGTAGCTGATGACCTTCACGATCACAGCCTACGTTTGCACGGGAGAAAACCACATCGTCTGGTGCAAATTCTCGGTTGACCGTGCGCTGCCGAGGGCGAGGCTCCGGGCATGATGCCGGATGCGTGCGCGAGGCTGGTCCGAACCATCGCCGCTCCCCGCCGCTCCAGCCCGTGATCCTGCTAGTATCTGCCCCATCCACTCTGAAGGAGTTCCCGATGGCACGCAAGATCCGCACCGTTGATGAGAAGATCTCCCGCCTGAGGGCGTACAACATCGTGGCCGGTTCCCTGCATCTGTTGCAGGCCCTCGGCTTCGCCTACGTGCTCACGCTGGTGACCAACCAGGTCACCTTCGCCGTCACCGCCGACTACCTGGCCGGGCCTCCCGGCGTTCCGCTGCCGCCCGAACGCGTGACCCTGTTCGAGATCAACGTGGGCGTGGGCGTCGTGGCGTTCCTGGCACTCTCTGCCCTGTTCCATTTCCTCATCTCGTCGCCGTGGTTCTTCACCCGCTACTCCAACGGGTTGAAGCAGAACCACAACTACTTCCGCTGGGTCGAGTACTCGCTGAGCTCATCGATCATGATCTGGCTGATCGCGCAGATTACCGGCATCACCGATATCGCCGCGCTGTTCTCCATCTTCGCCGTCAACGCCGCAATGATCATGTTTGGCGCCCTTCAGGAGAAGTACGAGACACCCGGCAACGGCCGGTCTCTGCCCTTCATCTTCGGATGCATGGCGGGTGTGGTGCCGTGGATTGTCATTCTCATATACTTCTTCGCCCCCGGCTCCACCAGCGAGGCCTCACCCCCGGCCTTCGTCTACGGCATCATCATCTCGCTGTTCCTGTTCTTCAACACCTTCGCCGTCAACCAGGCGCTGCAATACCGACAGGTCCGCGGCTGGCGCGACTACCTGCGTGGCGAGCGCGCCTACATCACGCTGAGCCTGGTCGCCAAGACCGCGCTGGCCTGGCAGGTCTTCTCCGGCGCGATCATCCCGGCGCTCACCTAGCCGCATCTCGGACGACGAGAACGCCGAGACCGACGACGGATCCCGCCAGACTCAGCCGCTTCAATCGTGGAAAGTACTCAGTCGTGGGACTGCCGGGGCGAGGTTCGACGGTACTCGTCGAACCCCGCCCGGAGTCTCAGCGCGTGAAGTGCGACTCCTGGAGCTCGAACACGGGGGTGTCAAGGCCCTCCATCCGCGCCTTGATCTGCAGGGCCAGGTAGTTGGAGTAGTGCCGACTCTGATGCAGGTTGCCGCCGTGGATCCACAGCTGGTCCACGTTGGTGGGCTTCCACATGTTGCGCAGCTCCCCCTCCCACGGTCCCGGGTCCTTGGGCGTGTCTGAGCCGTACCCCCAGCACCGGCCCACCTGGTCAGCGACCTCGGGCGACACCAGGTCGGCGAGCCATCCGTTCATTGAGCCGTACCCGGTGGCGTAGACGATCAGGTCGGCGTCGAGCTCCGTTCCGTCGGCCATGACCACGGAGTGGGTGTCGATGCGGTCGAGCTGGCCCGACTTCACCTTCACCCGGCCGTCAATGAGCAGCTGCGACGCACCCACGTCGATGTAGTAGCCGGAGCCGCGTCGCAGGTACTTGAGAAAGAGACCGGAACCATCGGTGCCGAAGTCGAGGTCGAAGCCCACCGCCGTGAGCTGCGCGTAGAACTCGGCGTCTCGTTCGGCCATCTTCTCGTAGACCGGAATCTGGGCCGCGGGCAGGATGCGGTACGGCAGAGATGCGAAGAGAAGGTCGGCCTTCTCGGTGGTGACGCCGCTGGCCAACGCCCGCTCGGAGTACAGGTCACCGAGCGCCAGGTCCATCAGCGCGTCGCTGCGGGCGATGTGCGTGGAGGACCGCTGCACCATCGTCACCTCGGCCCCGTGCTCCCACAGGTCGGCGCAGATGTCGTGGGCCGAGTTGTTGGAGCCGATCACGACGGCCTTCTTGCCGGCCCAGTCGCCGCCACCCTCGTGCTTCGACGAGTGGTGCTGCTGCCCGGCGAACGTCTCGGCGCCGTCAAAGGTCGGCGTGTTCGGGTAGCCGGAGACGCCGAGGGCGAAGATCAGTTGCTTGGGCCGCAGCGTCACCTTTTCTCCTTCACACACGACCTCGACCACCCATTCCTGGGTCGCTTCGTCGAAGGTGGCCTTGGTGCATTCCGTGCTCGACCAGTAGTTGAGCTCCATGATGCGCGTGTAGTGCTCCAGCCAGTCCCCGATCTTGTCTTTCGACGCGAACACCGGCCAGTCCTCCGGGAACTTCAGGTAGGGCATGTGGTCGTACCAGACCGGGTCGTGCAGGTGCAGGGACTTGTAGCGGTTTCGCCACGCGTCACCGGGCTTGGGGTTCTTATCGATCACGATGGTGGGAACGCCGAGCCGGCGCATCCGCGCGGCCAGGCCGATTCCGCCCTGCCCTCCGCCGACGATGACGCAGTACGGCTGTTCGTCGTAGCCGAGCGAGGCCTCCCGGGCGGTCTTCTTCTCGAGCCACGACTGGCGGCCCTTCGTGATCTCATGACTGACGCCCTGCTCGCGGTTCGAGCCCTTCTTCTCCTCGAAGCCCTTGAGTTCCTGCATGGTGGTGAGCAGGGTCCAGCAACGGCCGTTTCGCAACCGCAGGTGCGCGTAACCGCGGGCCTGTCCGGTCTCGAACGTCACCCACGCCTCGGTGGCGTCACCGTCTCCGGTGGCGTCCTCACTGCGCGCCCAGCCGCTCGGCTGCACGTGCTCCAGCTGGGCCTCCAGCATGCGGCGGATATCGTCTGTGCCCTCGAGAGTCTTGAGGTTCCAGGTGAACGAGACGAAGTCGCGCCAGTAACAGTCCTCCTCGAAGAGGGCCAGCGCGGCGTCGATGTTGCGAGCCTGCAGCGCCGTGTCCAGCGCGGCCAGCCAGCGGTCGACGATGTCATTGGGGGATTCAGGCATTTCACTCCTTTGTGTGTGCTGATTCAGGTCTTCCCGAGTGCGAAGCACTAGTGTGTCCACATACTGATTCGGGCGTGACCTCACGTTCAAGTAGAAACCCGCGGGGGTTACAAGGGCGTTACACCCACTGCGGCTGACAGTTATCGTGTCAACCTAGGGAGAGCGGATGCCGCAGCGACAGCAGGTGAATCCGCCATCAGCGCCGCCCGACCTGCGCTTCTCCTCCCCTGGCGAATATGCGATGCTTCTGCGCCGGGCGCACGATCAGGCTCTCTCCGGCGCGGCCCGGCCGAACGTGGACCCGGGGATCTGGGCCTCCTGGCAGCGTGCGCTGGCGGGCGGCATCGACCCGGACAAGCACCGGCCCCGGCATTTGCATGAGGTTGCCGACGTCGTGTCACTGCGCCGCGAGCACACCCTGGCCGCAGTGATGCCGGCCCTCAGCGAGTTACTCGCCGACGAGACGGCATCCGGTCGGCACCTGCTGGTGCTGACCAACGCACACGGCGAGATCCTGTGGCGGGTGGGCAGCCAGGCCGTGCTGCGGCGGGCCGAGGGTCTCGAGTTTGTCGAGGGCGCCGACTGGTCCGAGGCCGGCATCGGCACGAACGCCATCAGTGAGGTCGTCGTGAGTGGCCGTTCCGCGCAACTCTTCTCGGCGCAACATCTGGTGCGCACGCACCACGAGTGGGCCTGCACGGCGTCGCCCATCCGAGACCCCCACACCGGGGAGATCCTCGGGGTCTTGAACGTGTCCGGGCCCCTCGACACCGTCACCGCCGACAGCATGCGCATGGTGAAGTGCGGGGTGCGGCTGGCCGAGGAGCTGTTGCGGGGGCGCGCAACACCGGCGCCCACGCTCCCCCGCCGGCCGACGGAGCCGACGGGCGGGATCTCCCTGCAGCTGCTCGGAGACCATCCCGCCGTGGTGTTCCCCAACGGACAACGAGCTCCCCTGTCCCTGCGCCGAGCGGAGATTCTCGCCCTGCTGGACTCGCGGCAACGCGGCTGGAGCGCCGAGCAGCTGGCCTATGAAGTCCATGGTGAGACCGGAGCCGCGGCGACCATCCGCATTGAAATGCACCGAATCCGCACGATCGCACCCGGCCTGCTGGAATCCAACCCTTACCGCCTGACGGATGCCGCGCACGGCACCTCGGACATCGCCCGCGTGTTGCAGCGGCTGCGGAACGGTCAGCCCACGGAGGCGCTCGATGAGTATGTGGCCCCGCTGGTTAGCCGCTCGGCGGCATCCGCTATCGAATCGTTGCGCCTTGAGCTCAACGAGGCGATGGGCGCCGCGGCCCGGGGCAGCGGTAGTGCCGAGTTGATCAGGCGCTGGTGCGAGACGGACATGGGATCAAGCGACGATCAGGCCGTGCACGAGCTGGGTCGACTGCTCGGGCAGCAGGACGCCGGCTATCTCGCGTTCCAGGCCCGTTCGGAGCGGCTCGACCGCGAGTTGGGCGCGTAGCAGCGGGGCAAACGCGCACCACGATCCTGTCCACCCGGCACGCGCGGCCGCACCGGCCGAGAAACGTCCCTACGCGGGCGCTTCCCCACGAGAGTGCTCCACCCGGCCGTTGGCCGTCGGCCCGAGGGCCACGGGGAGGTCGGGGTGGTTCGACCATTGGCTGAAGGACCCGGGGTAGAGCATGGGCGCGAACCCGGCGAGCATCAGGGCGACCACGTCGTGCGCCGCGACGATGCCGGACCCGCAGTAGACAGCAATCGGACTTTGCGGCTGCACCCCGACGGCCAGGTACTTCTCTCGAAGCTGCGCTCCGGGCAGAAACCGGCCGTCGCCGTCGATGTTTGCGGTGGCCGGTGCGTTCAGCGCCCCGGGAATGTGGCCGGCGCGCGGGTCGATCGGTTCGACGTCTCCGCGATAGCGCTCGGGCGCCCGGGCGTCGAGAACCACCCCGGTCTCGGTCAGGTGCGCGATCTCGGCCAGCGTGGTCACGGGCAGCTGGTCCCATCCCAGTTCGACGGTACCGGGAATGATCGACTCCTCCCCAGCTGCCAACTCGAAACCCGCGGCCGTCCAGGCTCGCAGCGATCCGTCGAGCAGCCGAACAGTGCCGAGGCCGGCATACGTCAGCAGCCACCAGGCCCGCGCCGCCGAGAAATTATTCAGGTCGTCGTAGACCACGACGCTGTCGCCCGGGTTGATGCCCCATGATCGGGCCGCGTCCTCGATCGCCTGCCGTGACGGCAGCGGATGCCTACCGTCGGTGGCCGCCCCGTGCGACGCCAACTCAGTGTCCAAATCCACGTATACCGCTCCGGGAATATGACCCTGGAGGTACTCGGGGTGCCCGTCGGGGCGATCCAGTCTCCACCGCACGTCGAGGATGCGCACAGTGTCGCTTTCGGCCAGTTCATGGGCCAGTTCGGTGGCGGTAATCAGCAGGGACATGTGAAAACTCCGGGGTTGGGATAGATCCGGGCACCCACTGGCGCCCGTACGTGTCTCCACCGTACGGGCGCCCGAGCCCCTCCGCGCAACCGGTCCGGCTTCGCGGTCGGTCAGTGATTGCGCAGCGACTCGATCAGATCGCTCTTGGTCTTCTTGGAATAGCCCGTGAGGCCCAGTTCTTTCGCCCGATTCTTCAGTTCCGGCACGGTCCAGTCCTCGTACGACCCGCTTTCGCCACCTTTGCGGCCCACGGTCGCGCGCCCCTTCTGGGCCGCCGCGTTCGAAATACGGGCGGCCTTCTCCTTTGACGCGCCGTCAGCGCGCAACTTCTCATACAGCTCGGGGTCTTTGAGGCTGGCGTTCCTTTGTTCCGGCATTGCGTTCTCCTCTACTGAATCTGGGTGCCGTCCACCTACGCCGCTTCAACATTCGCCGACAAGGGGATTGTGTGCGGCGGTATCAGGACTAATACTCGGGCTCGCTGTCGGCGCCCGGGAGTCAGCTGCCGGTGCCGAACCAGGTCGTGACCCCGGGGGAATAGAGCACGGAGTCCGGGGCGCGATCAGTGAGCCCGGGAAAGCCCGCCACGGCCAGCAACGTGTCGTCGAGCCGAAGCAGGTCGGCCTCGAAGAGCCCCCACGGATCGTGACGATTGCGCAGGTGCACCGTGCGCCCGCGGGTACGGGTGAACAGTGCCCAGCGCGCCGTCAGAAAATCGCCGAGCGGGTCACCGACGACCCGCCGGGTGCCCGGACGCACCACGATGTCGGAGTGCGCCACCGCGGCTCCGTGCCGCCGTGAGGTGTAGCGCAACTGCGGACCGGACGCGACACCGGTCGCGACCTGCAGGCGCGTGCGCGACCACATATACGGGAGCGAGAACAGGGCGCGGGCGGCGAGCACGGCCGCCAGGCGAGACGCCTCCAGGGACACAAAGACGACCCCGCGGCGCCCCTGCGCATCCACCGCGTACAGCCGAACGTTCACTTCGACGAAGGTTCCGAAATACGGGATGGGCGGACTGCCGAACACCGTTGCCCGGTCAAGCACAAACGGAATCAGGCCGACCCAGCTGGTGCCGTCGAACTCGTCGGGAACCAGCCCGGCCGGGAGCAGCGGCGCGACCAGATCGGCGTCCACACGCCAGTGCAGAAACACGAGGTGCGACCAGCGCTGACTGGCGGATGCGCGCCCGGCGAGCAGGGGCGCGATCGATGAAATGGGATCCAATGCGGCATCCGACATTCTGGTGGCTCCCCTCGTTGCACTGTATGAGTCCACGCTAGCGGCACCGGGGCATCGGCTTCAGAAAATTGCTCGTTCCGCCGCACACCGACAGCGTTTCGCCCTGGACCTATTACGGCGTGTGACCGGCCCTATGGGCGCGCAACGCGATCCTTCGTACTCTGTTTTCACCCCCAGTACCCCACCGACACCTCTCCCGAAGGACTCCTCATGACGCTCACCGCCCCCTCCGCCCCGACCGTGTCTGCTGACGAGCGCGCCACCCGCCTCGTCGACGCGGGAACCGCCTGGTCGACACGCATCGCCGACCGGGAGGCGAGCGCTCACCTGAGCTACACCGTCACCGGTGACGGCGTCGGTTCGGTCGCCACCCGGGTGACCGCCGGAAAGCACGTCTTCTTCGTCGACGAGCCCGCCGCATTGGCCGGCGACGACAGCGCCGCCAGCCCGGTGGAGTTGGCGCTCGGCGCCCTCGTCTCCTGCCAGATCGTGGTCTACCGACTGTATGCGCAGAACCTCGGGATTCGGGTGGACTCGATCTCGGCCCAGGCCGAAGGCGATCTCGACGCGCGCGGACTCTTCGGCATCGACGACACCGTGCGCCCCGGCTTCTCAGCCGTGCGCGTGGTCGTCTCGGTCACCGGCCCCGAATCCGACGAACGCTACGGCGAACTGCAGGCGGCCGTCGACGCCCACTGCCCGGTCCTCGACCTGTTCTCCAACGCCACGCCCGTGACCGTCACCCTGCTCGCCAACTAGGCCGGACTGCCCTCTGCCCCACGGCCGAGGGCAGTCTCACGGACCGTTCCGGTCGTTCCCAAATCTCGTGAGAGCGTTCTCTTGACAACCTGCGCGAGGGTGTCCTAGGGTAAACATCACCTTGTGAGAGCGCTCTCACAGCTTCGAGAGAGCGCTCTCACATCACCCAACACGCACACAAGGGAGTGACCGTGAAGCGTTTCCCGCGCACCACACTTGCAGCAACCGTCGCCGGAGCTGCAACCTTCGCACTGGTCCTGACCGGCTGTTCAGCCGGTGCCGGCACAGAGCAGTCCACGGACGGCAAGGTAAAACTGACCGTCGCCACGTTCAACGAATTCGGCTACGAAGACCTCTTCTCCGAATACGAGGACGCGAATCCGAACGTCACCATCACGCACAAGAAGTCGGCGACCACCAACGAGGCCCGCGACAACCTCACGACCCGTCTTGCCGCCGGCAGCGGCCTGAGCGACGTCGAGGCCATCGAGGTCGACTGGCTGCCGGAACTGCTCCAGTACTCCGACCAGTTCATCGACCTCTCCTCCGACGACGTCAAGGGTCGCTGGCTCGACTGGAAGTCCGAGGCCGCTACAGATGCCGACGGCCGCCTGATCGCGTACGGCACCGACATCGGCCCGGAGGCCGTCTGCTACCGCTCCGACCTGTTCGCCGCGGCCGGCCTGCCGACCGATCGCGCCGAGGTCGCCGCACTCCTCGGCACCAGCTGGGAGAGCTACTACGCAGCCGGCGACAAGTTCACCGGTGCGGGCACGAACGTACCGTGGTTCGACTCGGCCGGAGCCACCTGGCAGGGCGTCGTCAACCAGATCCCCAACGCGTACGAGGAAAATGACGGCACCATCATCGCCACCGAGAACCCGGAGGTGAAAGAGGCCTACACGAGCGTCCTCGCGGCCAGCAGCACGCTCTCCTCGCGCCTGGGACAGTGGAGCGACGACTGGACCGCCAGCTTCCAGAACGACGGCTTCGCCACGCAGCTCTGCCCGGGCTGGATGCTCGGCGTCATCTCCGGCAACGCTGAAGGCGTCACCGGCTGGGACATCGCCGACACGTTCCCTGGCGGCGGCGGCAACTGGGGCGGCTCGTACCTGACCGTTCCCGAGCAGTCCAAGAACCAGGTCGAGGCGCAGAAGCTCGCCGCCTGGCTGACCGCCCCGGAGCAGCAGCTCAAGGCGTTCGCGTCCAAGGGCACCTTCCCGAGCCAGGTCGACGCCCTCGAGAGCGACGAGCTCCTGGGTGCCACGAACGAATTCTTCAACAACGCGCCGACCGGTGAGATCCTCGCCAACCGCGCCGCTGCAGTCGATGTGACCCCGTACAAGGGCGAGTTCTACTTCGCGATCAACGACGCCATGCAGCAGGCGCTCACCCGCGTGGAAGAAGGCACCATGACCGCCGACGAGTCGTGGGACCGCTGGGTCGCCGACGTGAAGGCGCTCGGCTAACCAGCCACCGTGCGGTCTGAGGTTGTCGGCGCCAGCTGGTCCCGACAACCTCAGACCCCGCCCGCGGACAAGACCCGGGTCGCGACCGGCTCGACCCCCGAACACAGACGCAAGGATTATCCATGACTACCGCCGCCGTCGAGGTCAATGCCCGCAGCATCCGCCGCATCGCCCTCGGCCACAAACTCAACCGCTGGGACGTGCGGTTTTCGCCGTACCTCTACATCTCCCCGTTCTTTCTTCTCTTCGGAGTGATGGGCCTCTTCCCCCTTCTGTACACGGCCTGGGTGTCGGTACACGATTGGAACCTCATCGGCGGCCAGGGCGATTTCGTCGGTCTGGAGAACTTCGCCACCGTGCTCGGGCAGCCCTACTTCTGGACGGCGCTGCGCAACACGTTCAGCATCTTTTTGCTCTCGAGCATTCCCCAGGTCATCGCCGCCATCGCCATCGCCGGGGTACTCGACTTCAACCTGCGCGGCAAAACATTCTGGCGCATGGGCGTGCTGCTGCCCTACGTGGTGGCACCGGTAGCGGTGGCCCTCATCTTCAACGACCTGTTCGGGGACCGCTACGGCCTCATCAACAGCGGCATTATGAGCCTCGGGCTCGAGCCGATTCGCTGGCACGTTGACGTGCTTCCCAGCCACATGGCCATCGCCACGATGGTGAACTTCCGTTGGACCGGCTACAACACCCTCATCTTTCTGGCCGCCATGCAGGCGGTCCCCCGCGACTACTACGAGGCCGCCATCATCGACGGCGCGAACCGACTGCGCACCTTCTGGTCGATCACCGTGCCGCTGCTGCGCCCGATCATCATCTTCGTCATTCTGACCTCCACGATCGGCGGCCTGCAGATCTTCGACGAGCCCCGCATGTTCGACCAGGCCGGCCAGGGCGGCGCGAACCGCCAGTGGCAGACGCTCACGCTCTACATCTACGAACTCGGTTGGGGCCAGCGCAACTTCGGACGTGCCTCCGCCGTGGCGTGGCTGCTCTTTCTGATCATCATCCTCATCGCGATCCTCAACTTCTTGATCACCCGGCGCATCGCGAGTTCCGCCGATCGAAAGGTGCGCATGCGCGCGAAAGGCATCTCATGAGTAAGCGCATCATCGGCGGCCACGACCGTCGCCCCGGGATCTGGGTCTACGGAATCCTGATCGCGGTACTGCTCGGGTCGGCCTTTCCGATCTGGTGGTCGTTCCTGATCGGCAGCCAGGATGCCTCGGCGCTGAACAGGAACGGCATGATGTGGATCCCGGGCGGCAATTTCATTGCCAACGCGGCGACCGTCATCGACAGCATCCCGTTCTGGAAGGCCCTCGGAAACAGCATCATCGTCTCCACCGCCGTCTCGCTGAGCGTCGTCATATTCTCCACCCTGGCCGGCTACGCCTTCGCCAAGCTGAAGTTCCGCGGGCGGGAGGGACTTCTCATCTTCGTGATCGCGACCATGGCCGTTCCCACCCAGCTGGGTATCGTGCCCCTGTTCATCATCATGGCCAAGCTCGGCTGGACCGGCAGCCTCTGGGCCGTCATCGCGCCCGCCATGGTCACCGCGTTCGGCGTGTTCTGGATGACCCAGTACCTGCGCGACGCCCTGCCCGACGAGCTGATCGAGGCCGTGCGCATGGACGGCGCGTCCATGATCCGCAGCTTCTGGCACATCGGTCTCCCGGCCGCCCGCCCGGCCGCCGCGATGCTGGCCCTGTTCACCTTCATCGGAACCTGGACCAACTTCTTCTGGCCGTTCATCGTGCTCGGCCCCGGCAATCCCACCCTCCCCGTGGCGCTGCAGCAACTACAGGCCGCCTTCTACGTCGACTACTCGCTCGTGCTCGCCGGCGTCGTGCTGTCGATCATCCCCCTGATCGTGGTCTTCATTTTCCTCGGCAAGCAGCTGGTCGCCGGTATTATGCAGGGCGCGGTCAAGGGATGACGCACGCACACGCAACTCTGAAGAAAGAAATTGACATGAACACCACGGATGCACGCTCCTTCCCGCCCGAATTCCTCTTCGGCGCAGCGACAGCCGCCTACCAGATCGAAGGCGCCGCTCATGAGGATGGGCGCACCGACTCGATATGGGACACGTTCAGCCGCGTGCCCGGCGCGGTGATCAATGCCGACAACGGAGACACGGCCTGCGACCACTATCACCGTTACCAGGACGACGTGGCATTGATGAAAGACCTGGGCCTGCAGACCTACCGGTTCTCCACCTCCTGGTCGCGGGTGCAGCCAGACGGCGGACCGGTCAACGCGACCGGCCTCGACTTCTACTCCCGTCTGGTCGACGAGCTGCTCGGTGCCGGCATCAAGCCGTGGCTGACGCTTTACCACTGGGACCTGCCGCAGGCACTCGAAGAAAAAGGCGGCTGGGCCAACCGCGACACCGCCCAGCGGTTTCGGGATTATGCCCTGAACGTGCACGACGCGCTCGGTGACCGCGTCGGAGTGTGGACGACACTCAACGAACCGTGGTGCTCCTCCTTCCTCAGCTACACGGCCGGCGTGCACGCACCGGGCCGGCAGAGCAAGCGCGATGGCCTCGCGGCGGGACACCATCTGCTGCTCGGCCACGGACTCGCCATCGAGGCACTCCGTGAACGGGACGCCAGTCTCGAACTGGGCATCACCCTCAACCTCACCGTTGCCAAACCGGTAGACCCGGAAAGCGCGGGCGACCGTGACGCCGCGCGCCGCATCGACGGACAGTTCAACCGGTTCTTCCTCGACCCTATCTTCCGCGGCACCTACCCGGAGGACCTGCTCGAGGACGTGGCCGGGCTCGGACTCGAGGACCACATCAAGGACGGCGACCTCGCCCAGATCAGCCAGCCCATCGACACGCTCGGCGTGAACTATTACCACGGCGAGCTGCTCAGCGATCAGCCGGCGGAGCATCCGCTTGTCGGCGAGGCGCCGACCAGTCGGCCCACCGGTTCCCCGTTTCCGGCCGCCGACGGCGTGTACAACCACCCGCAGGGGCTGCCGCTGACGGCGATGCAATGGGAGGTGCAGCCCGACGGGTTGCGCGAGTTGCTGCTGCGCGTGAACACCGAGTACGCGGCCCCGGCCGGCACCAGCGTCTACGTCACCGAGAACGGCGCCGCCTACGACGACGTCGTGGCCCCCGACGGCCGGGTGCACGACTCCGACCGCACGGAGTTTCTCACCAGTCACCTGGGCGCCATCCTCGACGCGATCGATGAGGGCGTCGACGTCAAGGGCTACTTCTACTGGTCGCTGATGGACAACTACGAGTGGGCCTGGGGCTACGAGAAGCGGTTCGGTATCGTGCGGGTCGACTATGCGACGCAGGAACGCACCGTGAAAGACAGCGGGCTCGCGTACGCCGACATCATCCGCGCGCGCGCCCTCCCCCAGGGCTGACGGCGGCCAGCCGGCGCAAATAGACTGAAGAGATGACAACCGGTGTGCGCCACACGCGTCCCTCGCAGCCAACCCTGGAGATGGTGGCCGAGGAGGCTGGCGTGTCTCGCGCCACCGTGAGCCGGGTGGTGAACGGGTCGCCCAAGGTGCGCGCGGACATCGTCGCCGCTGTGACGGCGGCCGTCGAACGACTCAACTATGTGCCCAACCGGGCGGCCCGCTCGCTCGCCAGCCACCAGACCCAGGCCGTGGCACTCGTCGTGCCCGAGGACATGACGCGGTTCTTCGGCGACCCGTACTTCGCCGCCGTGGTGCAGGGCATCACCCGCCGGCTCGACGAGAGCGACTACACGCTCAACCTGCTCGTCGCCTCGAGCGATCCCCGGCACAAGACCATGCGGTATCTGCGGTCGGGCAACGTCGACGGCGCGCTGATCATCTCGCACCACACCGGCGACGACTTCGTGGCCGAGCTCGAAACCACCATGCCGGTGGTTTTCGGTGGCCGGCCGTCGAACGATACGCAAACCAACGCCTATTTCGTCGACGTGGACAACGCCGCCGGCGCCGAAACGGGCACGCAGCGGCTGATCGACATCGGACGCCACCGGATCGGCTCGATCACCGGCCCCGTGGATATGCCGGCCGGCATCGACCGACTGAGTGGTTTTCTGCGCACTCTGGAGCGCGCCGGAATGCCAACGGATGCCGTCGAATCCGCCGACTTCACGGCCGCCGGTGCCACGGCAGCCGCCGAGCGACTGCTGGAGCGGTGCCCTGACATTGACGGTCTTTTCGTGGCGAGCGACCTGATGGCCACCGGCGTGCTGGCCGTGCTGCACAAGCACAGTCGCTCGGTCCCCGGGGACGTGGCCGTCGTGTCGTTCGACGACAGCCCGGCCGCGACCTCGGGCCCGGTGCAGCTCACCACGGTGAACCAGCCCTCGGACGAGATGGGTTTCGCGATGGCCGACGTCCTGCTGCGCCGCCTCGCCGACGACGACAGCGACGTTCCATTCCGCACAATCATGCCCACCCGCCTGGTGCTGCGAGATTCCGCCTAACCACACTGAGCCGTGACGATTCAGCTCAATTCAGGTCAGGTCAGGGCGACGCGCGCAACCTGTGCAGCACGTTTATTGCGTGTTCGCGATCGCACGCGGCGACCAGGATGTGGTCGTGGCAGCAGCCGGCCAGAACGTTGCAGCTGGTGTCTGCTTCACCGAGAGCATGCGAGAACGCAGCCGTGAGGCCGACGGCGTCTCCCGAGGAGTGAACGGAGAGGGTGAGCCACGCCGCAACGTACTCATCAGCCACCTGGTGGGAGTCAGCCCTTCCTGCTCCGTGAGGGTCGCCCTGGCCAGGGGAACGGCAGGATTTTTCGCGGGGATCGTCGCGTAGACATACTCTTCTGGCAGGGCAACCACGTGCAGAGTCCGCAGCGGATGCGCGGGCTAAGCGCTATTTCGAAGTTCGCTCCTGTATCCCGTCACAGCTCACCGGAACGGCGAGGCCCATTCAGTGTGGACGGCAGACAGACCCTGCACTATGAAATCCGAAAGCTCATCTACGGAACGTGGCGCACCCTCATCGGCCATCGACCCAAACGTCGCCGGGTCCCAGGGCAGACCCATGATCCTATAGACCTCATCGACGACGTCCCGCAGCGGCTCGGCCGGTCCGAGGACGATTGACGCCGTCACCAGTCTCGCTCCGCGAACAACGCGCTGAGCGATTCCGACGAGCTTCACCGTGCCGCGAGCATTAACGCTGTGCTCTCCGGCACAGTACTCGCCCGGAACCGCACCAATGCGGGCATCCGCACCGAGTCCGCGCAGAGTATCGCGAAAGCAACCAGCGGCCACTTCAAAGGCTCGCGTGTGTTGGAAGTGGCCGCTGGCCTGCGTGAGCAGGTCTATGACGACGCACGTTTCGTCATAGGCGACGGCCCTTCCCCCGGCGAGGCGGATAACCGGCTCAAAACCGTGCCCCCTGGCGCACGCTTCGGCCTCAGTGAATCCAGGAAGAAGCGACTCGCGCCTGCTGAACGCCATCGTCGGAAGCGGTGAATAGGCGCGCAGCGTTGACACAGGTTGGGCGTTCCCCTGCATCTCGCGAAGAAGCCTCAGAGTCTCGTCCATATCGTCTTGTGCTGCCGAGCCTGCACGACCTCGCAACACGATCGGTCCGTTGGCCTCGGCCATGGTATCGACGTCATGCAAAGCCGACACCCCGGGAAGTGATGCGGCGCGGACGGACGACATGCCTGCTCAACCGGCAGATGAACCCGGCACTTGCCACATTCTGTCCGGGAGCGTCGATCTTACGGGACGCGCATGCGGCATCCGCGACGATCATGTTGACTACGGCGGCTCCACGCTCGCGCGGCAGCACCTCCAGCACCGACGGGCGGTAACCGTTCGGGCGCTGGATCATGATCCGACAATACCGCCACCCGATCCGCGCCACCACTCAGGTTCATTGGTGCGCACAACCAGATAGAAAACGTGACCTTGCCAACGCCCGGCGATTTTCAGGTACTTGGCGGGTGGACTGAGTCAGGCTTCTTCTCCATCGACGAGCCAGACCGGTGAGGTCGCGAAACCAGTCCGGAACCGCAGATAGTGTCGACTTCAGGATCCGCCGCTGGCCCGCGCCTCAGACTTCCCGATCCACAGCACTCTGATCAGGGCGCGCGTCGTCGGGTCGGGCTCCTGAACCATCCTGAGGAGATCCTGATCAAACTCAAAAAAAATCCCGCGGCACCGGCGACAGGCCGATGACACGGGATTGGTGGTGCACCCCCCCGGACTTGAACCGGGAACCCACTGATTAAGAGTCAGTTGCTCTGCCAATTGAGCTAGAGGTGCTTGGTGTTACTTTTACGCTGGTTACTGCTTATTTCTGCAGCACTGCCTGCGGGAACGTTCAACCCTAACACCCAGAATGACCCCGGCGCCAATCGAGACGGCACCCGCGTGTCTCGCCTCAGAATTACTATCCTTGAGAGCGTGACCGACGCCCAAACTACGCCCCAAACCTTCTCCCTGGCCCAGGATCTCGAGCTGGCCCTCGCCCTCGCCGATGCCGCCGACGCCATCTCGCGTGCGCGTTTTACCGCGCTCGATCTGGTGGTGACCACGAAGCCCGACCGCACCCCGGTAACGGATGCCGACCAGGCCGTCGAGCGCGCCATCCGCGGCCTACTCGCTACTCACCGCCCCGCCGACGGTATTCTCGGCGAGGAGTTCGGTACCGACGGCTCCACCCAACGACAGTGGATCATCGACCCGATCGACGGCACGGCTGGCTTCCTGCGTGGAATCCCCATCTGGGCGACGCTGATCTCCCTGGCCGTCGACGGTGTTCCCGTCGTGGGAGTCGTGAGCTCCCCCGCTCTCGGCAAGCGCTGGTGGGCGAGCCTCGGCGGCGGCGCGTGGTCGAACGACGAACGCATGCCCGACGCCGCGCCCACCCGACTGCGGGTGTCCGGCGTGGAATCACTCGCCGCGGCATCCCTCAGCTACAACAGCATTCAACAGTGGGACCAGGCCGGGCACCTCGACGCCCTCGTGAGCCTGTCGCGTCAGGTGTGGCGCACCCGCGCCTACGGCGACATGTGGTCGTACATGCTGCTCGCCGAGGGACACCTCGACATTGCGGGCGAGTTCGACCTGCAGCCCTACGACATGGCGGCGCTCGCCCCCATTGTGCAGGAGGCCGGCGGCGTGTTCACCTCAGCGAGCGGGGAACCGGGCGTGTGGCACGGGAGCGCCCTGGCCACCAACGGCCTGCTGCACGAGGCCACGCTCGCGGTGCTCAACCCGGCCGCCATAGCGGCTCCATAACGGTCGGCGCGTTTCATCGCGGCACTCGTCAGAGTCGGCGGCACTGGTCCCAACGCGTGCCAGCGACCCGGAGGAGTGCCACGCCGCCGTAACCCACCCCGGTCGAGGCTATTCGAGGTCGGAGCGCCGCTTTGCACTGCGCCGACGCTCCCGCCAGGCCCGCGGATTGATCAGAAAGATCGGTTTGGGAATGCGCAGGGCGTACCCGGTGGGCAGCACCCACCCGTAGCGGCGCGCGAGAAGCGACAACACCGCGCCACTCAGAATGGCCACGGCCGTTCCGAGCGCCACGAACCCGAGCTTGCTCATAATCACCATCTCGGTGCTCGCGAGCACCGCACTCGTGGCATAGAGCGTGTTTCCGCCGAAGATGGTGGGAACCTTGAGCAGCATCACATCGCGCACCATGCCGCCGCCGACGGCCGTGGTGATGCCGAGAAGAATCGCCGGCATCCAGCCCAGTCCGGCGTCGAGTGCCTTCTGCGCGCCCACGGCCGACCAGCAGCCCACGGCGAGCGCGTCGAGCAGCACGAGTACGCGACGAGACCACCGCCCGTTGAACGTCACGAAATACGCGATCACCCCACCGAGAACGGCGGTGATGAGATACGCCGAGTCGGTGAGGGCTGCGGGCGGGCCCTGCTGCAGGAGCGTGTCGCGAATGATGCCGCCGCCGAGGCCCGACATGATGGCCAGCACGACGAAACCCACAATGTCGAGGCGAGCGGATCGGGCCGCGACACCGCCGAGAATGGCGTTGGCGAGCACCCCGGCGAGGTCCACAAAACGGATTACCTCGAATATTGCCTCTGAGTCCATCGTCACTTACCCCATTCTCCCGCATTCCCGGTCCGCGCGCGCTCGGTCGTAGTCTGAAGTCATGCGAATCAACGCCTTTTCGGATGTCTGCCTGCGGGTGGTCATGTTGCTGGCGGCCGAGCCCACCCCGGCCCTGCTCACCAGCCGGACCATCTCGGAGGGCATCGACACTCCCTACAACCACGTGACGAAGGCGATCAGCCGACTGCGCGAACTCGACGTGGTCGACGTGGTGCGCGGCCGCGCCGGGGGCGTGCAGATCAGCACCTTCGGTCGACGTGCCACGGTGGGCTGGCTGTTGCGCCAACTCGACACCCGCCTCGACCTCGCCGGCTGCGAAACCCACGCGGGCACGTGCCCGCTCATCGCCGGTTGCGGCCTGCGCGGCGCCCTGCGCCGGGCCCGCGAGGCCTTCTACGGCGAACTCGACGGCCTGGTGATTGCCGACATGTTGCACAGTCGCACGTCCGGGCCGGTGCCCGTGACCCTCCTCACCCGACCATCCGGGACTTAAGACCCCAATTTCTACGCGTCGTAGAACATTGCCCGAAATCTGGCATATCAAATGCTACTTTTGAGAGTGTCCCAACAATAAGGAGTTCCCATGCTTTCGGTCCAGTCCGTACCCATCATCGAAGCCACCCTCCCCGTGGTCGGCGAGCGGATGCCCGCCATCGCGAGGAATTTCTACCACCGCATGCTCACGGCCCACCCTGAGTTGTTCGACGGGCTGTTCAGCCGGTCCAACCAGAAGAACGGCACCCAGCAGCAGGCCCTGGCCGGCAGCGTCGCCATGTTCGCGAGTCACCTGGTGCAGAATCCCGACAGCGCCCCCGAGATCATGCTCTCCCGCATTGCGCACAAGCACGTGTCGCTCGACATCCGCCCCGAGCAGTACGACATCGTATACAAGTACCTCTTCGAGGCCATCGCCGACGAACTGAGCGACGTCATCTCCGCCGAGATCGCCGACGCCTGGACCGAGGTGTATTGGCTCATGGCCCACGCCCTCATCAAGCAGGAAACCGACCTCTACGCCAGTCTGGCCAGCCCGAAGGCGCTCGCACCCTGGACGGTCACCAAGAAGGAAACGGCCGGCACCGACGCGATCACGTTCACCCTGGTTCCCGCCGACGACACGCCCGTGTCCGCGTCGAAGCCCGGTCAGTACGTGAGCGTCACGGTCATGATGCCCGACGGCATCCGTCAGGTTCGCCAGTACACGCTGTCGGCCGGTACCGGAACGAACGTGCGCGTCTTCACCACCAAGCTCGACGCCGACGGCGAGGTCTCCCCCGCACTGCACCGCGACGTGCAGGTCGGTGACCAGCTCACGCTCTCGCACCCCTGCGGCGACGTGACCCTCAGCGACGATGACGGCCCGCTCATTCTCGCCTCCGCCGGAATCGGCTGCACGCCGAGCGCCTCCATCCTGCGCTCCCTCGCCGACACGGGCTCCACGCGCGAGGTTCTCGTGTTGCACGCCGAGAGCACCCTCGAGCGCTGGGCACTGCGCGACCAGATGAACGCCGACGTCGCCCACCTCGGTGACGCCAGCATGCAGCTGTGGCTGGAGAAGCCCACGGAGGATTCCCACGCGGGCTTCATGTCGCTCGATGGCGTGACCCTGCCGGCGAACGCGTCCATGTACCTGTGCGGCCCGCTGCCGTTCATGCGCAAGATCCGTTCGCAGGCTCTGGCCTCGGGCGTGCAGGCCAAGCACATTCACTATGAGGTCTTCGGCCCCGACCTGTGGCTCGCCGGAACCGACGCCGCGTCCTAGCCACCACCCGCAGTTGCAGCGGGCGGGGGCGAGCACGCCAGCCCCCGCGCGCCGGGCACCGGCGATAAGGTGACGTGTGGACACTTCGAGCGGGCGTGAGATCGAACTGAAGTTTGACGTTGACGACCAGTCCGAGCTGCCGAGGCTGCAGGATCTGCCGGGCGTGACGGGCATCGAACGCCCGGTGGAACACCACCTCGAAGCGGTGTACTTCGACACCGACAGCCTCATGCTCGCCGCCCACCACATCACCCTGCGGCGTCGAGCTGGCGGCGACGATGCCGGCTGGCACCTCAAGCTACCCATCGGCGCGAGCGAGCGGCAGGAGATTCATGCACCGCTCACCGGGGATTCCACCACCGTTCCCGAGTCCCTCGCCCGCCTCGTGCGGGTGCTTGTGCGCGACCGCCCCCTCGTGGCGGTCGCGCTGTTGCGTACCCGGCGCATCGTGCACCGGCTGCGCGGCCCTGAGGGTGAATCTCTCGCCGATGTGTGCGACGACCGAGTCGAGGCCGACCGCCTCGTGCCCGCGCCGGAGCATGCGTCTTGGCGCGAATGGGAGATCGAGCTGGTCGAGGGCCCGGTGTCGCTGCTCGACGCCGGCCGCGAGCTGCTCGCGGCCGGCGGCATCCGCCCGTCGATTCATGCCTCCAAGCTCGGGCGGGCGCTCGGCGATCTCTTTCCCGCCGAGCCGACACCGGCCCCGGTGGCAACGTCGTCCGGCGCCGCTGCGAGCGTTCTGCTCGCCTACGCCCACGATCAGGTTCGCACGATTGCCGAGCAGGACCCGCGGGTTCGAAACGACGCCCCCGAGGCCGTGCACGAAATGCGGGTGGCCACGCGCCGCCTGCGCACGGCCCTCGCCACTTACGCTCCGCTGCTCGCGGATGAGGCCGGGACCGCGCGTCTGCGGACCGAACTGCGGTGGCTTTCCGGCACCCTCGGCGCCGCCCGCGATGAGCACGTGCAGGAGGCACGCCTGCTGAAGCTCGTTTCGAAGGAACCGACCGAGCTGCTGCTCGGGCCGGTTGCGGCGCGCGTGGCCGCCCAGTTCGAAGCCCGAGCCGAGGCCGCACTGGGAGACCTCCTGTCGGTCCTGGACGGCACCAGGTATTTCCGACTTCTCGATGATCTCGACGATCTGCTCGCGGCGCCCCGCTTCACGAACCTGGCCTACCGCTCGGCACGCAAAGTAATACCCGACCTGCTCGAGCGCGACTGGAAGCGCGTGCGCAAAGCGGTACGCGCCGCCGCACACGCACCGGCCGGGCCGGAGCACGATCACGCCCTGCACGAGGTGCGTAAAAGCGCCAAGCGCCTGCGCTACGCCGCCGAAACGGCACTGCCTGTGCGCCGCACCAGCGCCAGGCGTCTCGCCACCGACGCACAAAAACTGCAAACCATCCTCGGTGAGCACCAGGACAGCGTGATCGCCCGCGACCTGCTGCTGGGCCGGTGCACCGCGGAGGCATACGCGCACGGTGAAAACACCTTCACCTACGGCCGGCTGCACGCCCGCGAAGAGCAACGCGGAGCGGATGCCGTGGCACGTTTCCACCGCGCCTGGAAAGCGTTCTCCCGCCCCGAGTAGCGTTGGGGCATCTCCCCGTGCGGGTACACGAACCGAGAGATCAGCCGTACGTCAGTCGAGGATGACCGTTCCGGCGGCGCCGTCAACGGTCACCCTCTGGCCCGTGGCGATGCGCAGCGTCGCGTCGGTCACGCCCACGACGGCCGGAATGCCATATTCCCGGGCGACAACGGCACCGTGCGAGTTGGAGCCGCCCATCTCCATCACGAGGGCACCGGCGGTGAGAAAGAGCGGCGTCCAGCCGGGGTCAGTGGAGGGTGCCACAAGTATCTCCCCCGGTTCGAGGTGGGCGCCCACCGGGTCGAGGATGACCCGCGCCGTGCCCGTAATCGTCCCGGCAGAGGCCGGACTGCCAAGCAGGGTTCCCGGATCGGAGTGCAGCGCCGCGCCGGGCAGCGCTTCGGGTTCGGTGCCGTCCGAGAGCAGCACCCGGGGAACGTGACGGCGGCGCAGTTCCCGCTCATAGGCCGCGCGGCGTTCCAGGATCTGCGGCTGGTAGTCCTCACCGTCGGAGAGAGCGCGTTGTGCCTCGCCGAGATCGAGCCAGAAGACATCCGCTTCGGAGACGAATAGTCCACGGTCGACGAGTTCCCGGCCCACAAGTGCGAGCTGCCGGCGAGCGGCCCCGAGCACGAGGACGATGTAATTCTTGGGGAGCTCGCGTAGTCCGCACAGCAACCGCGCCCGGCCAAGGGCGGCGTGCACGAGCACCCCGCACAGCCACCCTCGGCGCCGAGCCTTGGCCACGAGTCTCGCCACGGTGGCCTCCGCTTCGCCGGCAGCAGCCTCAAACTGGCGGTCGGGCGCGCGCTCAGGGTCGCTCAGCCTCAGATAGTTGGCGACCAACCCCACCATATGCGTGGGGTCTTCGCTCCAGCGTGGCATGCCGAGGTCAATCTCGGCCACCGCACGGTGCCCGTACCGGCCGAGAAATCCCCTGAGGGCGTCGTGCGCCGCACGCGGCAGAGTGCCCTGCCGGTACTCCTCGGCAAGTTCATGCACGGGTGAGGCCTCAAACCGGGCGAGTGAGGGCTCGTCAAGCCGGATGGCCTGTGCCACGGGCCAGAGCGCCAGGTCCATCTCGGTGGTCACATTGTGTGGCAGTCCGCGAAGCACACTCTGCATCTCCCCCGGCGCAGCGGATGCCCCCAGCAGTGTGCGCGCCGCGGCCAGCATGAGAAATCCCGCCGCTGCCACCGGCAAGACGGTCGGAACCAGGGGAAAGATGCTTCCCAGAATGCGTTCGGCATGATCCAACCGTTCACGCGACGTGGCGCCGGGCGACACCGCGCTGAGCTGCTCCAGGACATTCCCCACCTGCTCGGCGTGCCGGAGCGCCGCTTTCGGCCAGATCACGGACCGCACGAGAACCGGGACCGCCCCGATGCGGGCGACGACACGAAAGAACCGACGCGCAACGGGGAGGGGCGACCGGCTCGTGACCGCGTACCGCGCATCGGCGCCGACGGTACCGAGCACGACCGCGGACCGTGCCTCCATGACTCCGAGCGCCCGGCCCAGCACCTCGTGGCCGATCCGGCTGCGAAGCATGGGTGTCACGTCGAGGAAGACGCGCTGGCCGATCTCGGTGTACGAGACCGGCCCGCTACGGGTATCCCTCACGGTGACCCCGCCCATCTGCGCCATGGACGACGCGATCACCCGAAGACCGGCGAGGCCCATCGGCGTGATCGGGCGGGTGAGTTCCTGGGCGAGGCTGAGACAGAGGTAGGCGCGCGAACCCGGGAGGCTCGGTGTGCGGGACGCCCGCGGGTACAGCGTGGTGATCGGTCGGGACTGCGTCACCCACAGTATCCCCGCAGCGTCGACGGCCCACTCCACGTCTTGCGGTGCCGCAAAGTGCCGCTCGATCCGGCGCCCCGCAGCGGCGATGGCCACATCAATGATGCCGTTCTGCGCTCGGTAAACCACCGCCCGGTCGGTGAAAAGACTCGCCCAGCAGCGGCGGATCGCGTCAACGACCGCGTCGCCGCCCACGACGTTGAGGAACGTGTCCTGCTGGCCGGCGAAGCTCGCCGTCGGAAGGTCTTCCGCGGTCGCCGAGGAACGCACCGCCACCGGCTCATCCTCGCCCCAGTGCGTATACGCTTGCCGCACGGCCTCGGCAACGGAAGCGGGAACGTCAGTGTCCAACACGATGGCGCGCGCCTGCTCGGCCAGCTGCGCGAGGCGGGGGACGTCGTCGACGCCCGTGCCCCGCAGGGCGTGCGGCACGGGGCCGAGCGCGGTGTGATCGACGGCGAGCCGGTAAGCATCCGTGGTCAGGCAGAAGCCGAGCGGCACCCGGAACCCGGCCTGGATCAACACGCCGAGGTTAGCCGCCTTGCCTCCGACGAGCGAGAGAGAATCAGCATTGACCCGGCCCAGATCGACCACGAGGTTCCGTTCTTCACATGGCACATCAGTTCTGTGCATGGTCACCACCCTGGGCCGCGTGCTGGCGCCAGACCATCACCGGGCACCGATCAGGACTCGTCGCCCCATGCCGTTCCCTCGAGGTCGCCGCGCAGCGTTCCGGTCGCCTCGTCCACTGCGGCACCGACGGTACCGGCAAACCGCTCCGGGGGAAAGCGTTCGCTCAACCCGTACTCGCGCAGCTTGTCTTTCACCGGTCCCTTCATCTCGGCGAAGATGAGGATGATGCCGTGGGACTCGAGAAAGTCGTCCAGTCCGATGAGCTCATCAATAGCGGTTGTGTCGATCTCGGTGATGGGCTCGGCCGCCAGAATAACGGTGCGGATATCGCCACCAGCGCCGGCGACCGTGGCCCGCACGAAGGCATCGAAGATACCACCGTTGGCGAAGAACAGCGGGGCATCGAAGCGCACGATGACGATGCCGGGTAGCCGTTCACCGTCGGGATGCCGCGCGAGATCGTGATAACCGCGCACTCCGACGACCCTGCCGAGCTCGGCTCGGTACGGCCGCCAGGCATGGCCGATGAAGGCACCGAGCGAGAGGATGATCGCCACGGCGATGCCTTCAATCACACCCGCAGCGAGAACGCCGGCGAAGGCCGCGAGCGACAGGGCGGCATCGATCTTGTTCATTCTGACGAGCGCGAAGAATCCGCGAACGTCAACGAGTCCTGCGGCGGCGACAATCACGACGGCCGCGATAACGGCCGAGGGCAGGTACGCCGTGAGGCCGGGCACGAGCAGCATGAACGCCACGATGAGCAGTGCTCCGACGACGTTCGTAAGCTGCGAACGGGCCCCGGCCTGCTCAGCGACGGGAGTGCGTGAGGAGGAAGCGGAAACGGGAAAGCCGCCGAGCAGGCCTCCGGCAACATTGGACACACCGATGGCCCTCATTTCCTTGTCGCCGTCGACGCTCTCGCCCCGTCGCGCCGCGAACGAGCGCGATATCACGGCGGTATCGGCAAAGGCGATGAGGGCAATTCCGAACGCCGGCACAATGAGCGCCCCCACGTCACTCCACGTCAGGCCGCCGAGCGCCGGCGCCGGGATTCCCTGGGGCAGTGACCCCACGACCGGCAGTTCATTCTGCAGCCCCAGAGCTGCCGTCAGCACGGTGGCGCCCACGACGGCCGCGATCACCCCCGGAACTCGGGCTTTGAACCACGTCGCCACGAGAATCGTCGCCAGCGCTCCGAGGCCGATCAGCGTCGCGGTCAGCTGCACTTCACCGGCGGCAATGCCACCCACGATGCCGACCGCATCACCGAAGGGGGAATCGGCCGTCACGGAGAATCCGAAAAGCGCCGGAAGCTGCGACATGATCACCAGCACCGCGAGTGCGTTCAGGTAGCCGACCCGAATGGGCTTGGAGAGCAGGTCCGTGACAAATCCGAGGCGCAGAATCCCGCCGAGCAGCAGGATCACACCAACCATGATCGCGAGCAGCCCGGCGAGGGCCACTGCCCGTGCACCGTCTCCGAGGGCGATCGGCAGAATGGCCACAGCAATGATCGGAGCCAGGGCTGAGTCGGGGCCGAGCACCAGGATTCGCGATGGGCCGAAGACGGCGTAGGCGAGCAGCGGAATGATCGTGGCGTAGAGTCCGGCCTGCGGAGGAAGCCCGGCGACCTCGGCGTAACCGATGCCCACCGGGATGAGCAGCGTCGTGAGCACGATTCCTGCACGCAGGTCCGGTAGCAACCACGCGCGTTGGTACGTCAAGGCCGTGTCGATCCCCGGCACCCATCGCCGCAGCATTTTTGCAGCCAACACGTTCCTTCCCGGGCACCTTGGTTCGCCCCAAGATACCAGCCAGCAACGGGGCCGGACAGCGGGCACGCAAAAGGCCCGGAACATTATGGTTCCGGGCCTTCTCTGCGTGCGGGCAATTCAACTGCGTGTGACAATCACCAGTGGTGGAGATGCGGGGAATTGAACCCCGGTCCACTGTTGTGGTCATATGCCTTCTACGGGTGTATCCAGTGAAATCGCTTTCTCGGCCCCGGAATTTGCCACTGGCATCTACTCCGACAGGCCCAGCCTTCGTTAAAGTCCCTCTACACCCCGTGGCTCAATGTAGAAGCAATCTCTCTAAATGACGTCAGGATCCGGGTAGAGAGCATTCCCAGTCTGACGGACGCTTAGTAGTTCTGCTTAGGCCGCGAGGGCGAAAGCGGAACGTGCGTCAGTGCGGTTTGAATTGGCACTTATTGTTTTGCAGAGATCGTTTACGAGATAACCCTGCATCCTCGACCCGCTTCTCATAATTGCGCAAACAATGTCGAAACCGATCATCCCCATAAAGAGGTGGTTGTCACACGCTGTTGAATTACCAAACTGCTTTCGCAGTCCTTAAGTCTACCGCAAGGACGGACTCGGTACCAACTAGTCACCCAAGTGGCGACGGGCAGACATGGCACGATCCGACTCACGCTTGTCCTGGCGTTCTCGCAGGGTCTGACGCTTGTCATACTCTTTCTTGCCCTTGGCGACCGCGATCTCCACCTTGGCGCGACCGTTCAGAAAGTAGATGCGCAGCGGAACGAGGGTGTAGCCACCCTCTTTTGTCTTGTGGCTGATCTTGATGATCTCCTGCTTGTGCAGCAGGAGCTTCCGCTTGCGGCGGGGCGGATGGTTCGTCCAGGTTCCCGCGGCGTACTCTTGAATGTGCACGGCATCCAGCCACATCTCACCGCCCTCGATGAAGGCGTAGCCATCGGTGAGCGACGCTCGACCGGCGCGCAGGGACTTCACCTCGGTGCCGCTCAAGACTATTCCGGCCTCATACGTATCACCGATGGAATAGTCGTGGCGCGCCTTGCGGTTCGTCGCTACGACCTTCTCGCCACTTTCCCTGGGCACAATTTCTCCAATACTTGAACGGCCCGCTTGTGCGGGGCAGCCCATCAGTCTAGCGCGAGCAGGCCGAAGGCTAGACCTTGAGGTACCGCGTGATCGCGAAGTTGGCCGAGAACGCGGCCAGGACCGCGCCAACCACCAACAGAATCGGCACGACGAGAATCGCGTCCTCTATGCCAACGAGCGAGAATCCGGTGAGCCTGACGCCGAGGTACCCCTGCACAAAGAAGTGCACAATGGCCACGATGGCCCCGCCGGCAAGCAGCGAGCCGAGGAGCGCCGCGAACACACCCTCGAGAATGAACGGCGTCTGAATGAACCGGTTCGACGCTCCGACAAGCCTCATGATCCCCAGCTCGCGCCGCCGTGAGAACGCCGACAGACGGATGGTCGTGGCGATGAGCAGCGCCGCGGCCACGAGCATCAGCCCGGCGATCCCGATGGCGGTGTAACTGGCAACATTGAGCACAGAGAAGATCTGGTCGAGGTATTTACGCTGGTCAGCCACGTTCTCCACGCCGGCCTGCCCGGAGAGACTCTCCACAAGAACGTCGGACTGTGAGGGGTCAATCAGGTTGACCCAGAACGTCTGATTGAGCTGGTCCGGCGACACATAGTCGGCCACCGGGTTGCCCTTGAACTGCGCCTGGAAGTTCTCGAACGCCTGCTCGTGCGTTTCGAAGTAGTACTTGTCCACGAACGGGGCCAGGGTCGGCGACTTGAGCTGTTCCTCCACCGCGTCAATCTGCTCCTGGGTGGCTTCGCCGCCCGTGCACGTCTCGCCGGACGAGACATCGGTGCACATGTAGATGCCCACCTGGGCCTTCTCGTACCAGAAGGTCTTCATCTGGCCGATCTGCATCTGCATCAGAATGGCGGCGCCCACGAAAGTGAGGGAGATGAACGTGACCAGCACGACGGAGACCACCATGGATGCGTTGCGACGCAGGCCGTTCGCGGCCTCAGAAAGTACGAGTGCAAGTCTCATCGGGTGGGGCCTACGTTCTGCTCGCCGGTTTGGTCGGGTTTCTCGCCCGGGGCACGAAGCCCGAGCTTCTCGGCCAGCGTGAGCTGTTCGGGTGCGTCGTGCTGGGTCACCGGCAGAATCGGGCGCGTCATGGCGGGGACTGTGTCGTCGGCCGGGGATTCCGGTTCGGCGGCGGGCGGGGCGAGCGGGGAGGGAACGGCCGGCCTGTCGAAATCAGATAAACGTGCCGACACAGGGGCGGGTTCGACTTCTGGTTCGGGTTCTGCAGCCACGGGAACGACTTCGGGTTCACGTGCCGCTTCGGGCATCGGCGCGGGCGGGAAGAACAGCGCTTCGCGGGATGGGACCTCCGCTGCGGCCGCGGGGGCCGCAACAACGGGGGCCGTGAACACCGGGGGTGCCTGCACGGGGGCCTCGGGCTGCGCTGCACCTGGAACGGTGGGGATCGACGCCGTGGCGTAGCCGCCTTGACGCTCGTCGCGCACGATCGTGCCGTGCTCGAGTTCAATCACTCGACGCTGCATCTTGTCGACGATTCCGGCCTCGTGGGTGGCCATGATCACCGTGGTGCCGCTCGCGTTGATGCTCGCGAGCAACGCCATGATTTCGGCGCTCGTCGTCGGGTCCAGGTTTCCGGTCGGCTCATCGGCCAGCAGGATCTGGGGCTTGTTCACGATGGCCCTGGCGATCGCCACGCGCTGCTGCTCTCCGCCGGAGAGTTCGTGGGGCAGGCGCAGTGCCTTTTCAGCCAGCCCAACCATCTTGAGGGTGTCGGGAACGGCCTCCTGAATGAATCCGCGTGACTTGCCGATCACCTGCAGGCTGAACGCCACATTGTCGAACACGTTCTTGTTCGGCAGAAGGCGGAAGTCCTGGAAAACCACACCGAGGTTGCGACGAAAGTAGGGCACCTTGCGGTTGGAGATGGAGCGCAGATCGTGGCCGAGCACGTGAATGCTGCCGCTCGTGGGCTTCTCTTCCTTCAGCACGAGTCGCAGACAACTCGATTTTCCCGAGCCGGACGCGCCGACCAGGAACACGAATTCGCCGCGCAGAATCTCAAGGTCAATAGAGTCCAGGGCCGGTCGGGTTGTACCGGGATACTTCTTGGTGATGTGATCAAATCGAATCATGGCCTTTTGAGCCTAGGCAGGCCGCAGCCGTTTTGCGACAGCGACATACCTATTCCCAGCGATTAGTCCTGCGGCGCCCTCTTACGCCAGCGGATGCCCGCGGAGATGAACCCGTCCAGGTCACCGTTGAACACATTGGTGGGGTTGTTGACTTCGTGGTTCGTACGGAGGTCCTTGACCATTTGGTAGGGCGCGAGCACGTAGCTGCGCATCTGGTCGCCCCAGCTCGCCGTGATGTTTCCGGCGAGCTCCTTCTTGGTGGCCGCTTCCTTCTCGCGCTCGAGCAGGAGCAGACGGGACTGCAACACGCGCATCGCCGCGGCGCGGTTCTGGATCTGGCTCTTCTCGTTCTGGCAGCTCACCACCGTTCCGGTGGGAAGGTGGGTGATGCGCACCGCGGAGTCGGTGGTGTTCACCGACTGGCCGCCGGGGCCGCTCGACCGAAACACGTCGACGCGAATGTCGTTGTCGGGCACCTCAATGGATTCGGTCTGCTCGATCAATGGAACGACCTCGACCGCGGCGAAAGACGTCTGGCGTTTTCCGGCCGAGTTGAACGGACTCATGCGCACGAGGCGGTGGGTGCCGGCCTCAACGCTCAGGGTGCCGAAGGCGTAGGTCCCATCAACTTCAACGATGGCTGACTTGATGCCGGCCTCTTCGGCGTAGCTGATGTCAAGCACGCTGGTGCGGTAGTCGTGCTGCTCTGCCCAGCGCAGGTACATGCGCAGCAGCATCTCGGCGAAGTCTGCAGCATCCACTCCCCCGGCGCCAGCGCGAATGGTGATGACGGCGTTGCGCTCGTCGAATTCGCCGTTGAGCAGGGTCTGCACCTCCAACTCGCCCAGAAGCTTCTGCAGGCTCGCGAGTTCGCTCGCGGCCTCATCGGCCGAGTCCTGGTCGCCCTGCCCCTCGTTGGCCATCTCCACGAGCAACTCAAGATCGTCGAGGCGTGTCTCGATGCTCTCGATGCGAGTGAGGGAGCTCTGCCGATGGCTCAGGTCGCTCGTGACCTTTTGGGCGTGCTCCGTGTCGTTCCACAGGTCGGGGTCGACGGCCTCTTCGCTGAGTTCGGCGATGTCGGCCCGCAGCCGTTCAACGTCGACCACCGAACGTATGTCGCCAAACGTGGTCCGCAATGCGGCGATCTGCTCCGAAAAGTCCAAGTCAATCATGTCGGGGTCCAGCCTACCCGGCCTGTTGGCGCTCGGACCGGCGGTTTCCCGGCGGGGGCAGGCGTAGCATCGACACCAATGAGTAATGCCGAGCGCCCTTTCAGCCTGAGGTCGGTCGCCATGGCCGCTTTTCTCCCGACCCTGCTCTTCTCCATCGGCGAGGGCGCGATCATCCCCCTGATTCCGCTCGTGGCCAATGATCTCGGCGCCACCCTCGCCGTCGCCGGTTTCATCGCGGCCATGATCATGCTCGGCGAACTCGTGGGTGATATCCCCAGCGGAGCCGTCGTCTCCCGCCTCGGCGAGCGCAACGCCATGCTGTGGGCCTCGCTCCTCACCGTCATCTCGGTGGTCGTGTGCCTCGTGGCGCCGAACCCCTGGGTGCTCGGAGTCGGCATATTTCTCATCGGCATCGCCACCGCCATCTTCGCTCTCGCTCGGCACGCCTTCATGGCGAGCTACGTGCCGCGCGTGTACCGGGCCAGGGCGCTCTCCACCCTCGGCGGGGTGTTTCGCGCCGGCTGGTTCATCGGGCCGATTTTGGCCGCCGGACTCATCTTCGTCACCGGGTCGACGCGGTCGGCGTTCTGGCTGTTCATCGTCTGCTCCGTGGGGGCGGCCGTCATCCTGCTCCTGCTGCCCGATCCCTCTGCCACCTTTGGCCAACGCCCCACCCGCGCCGCCGCGCCGGCAGACCTGCCCGCTCCCGGCCTGTTCGCGACGATCCGTGACAGCCGCGCGCTCCTCGTTCGCCTGGGTACGGGCGCCGCTCTCGTGGGTGCCATGCGCGCAAGCCGCACGGTCATGCTCCCGCTCTGGGCGGTGAGTATCGGCATCAGCGCGCCCCACACCGCACTCATCATCGGAATCGCGGGAGGCATCGACTTTGCCCTGTTCTATGTCAGCGGGCAGATCATGGACCGCTTCGGGCGCATGTGGAGCGCCCTGCCGTCCATGCTCGGTCTCGCCGCCGGTCACCTCGTGCTCGCCCTCACCCATGACCTGCCCGCAAACGTGGAGTGGTTCATCGGCATCGCCATGTTTCTCTCCCTCGCCAACGGCATCGGCAGTGGCCTGCTCATGACGCTCGGCGCCGACCTGGCGCCCAAAATCGGCCCGGCCGCGTTCCTCGGGGCATGGCGTTTCACCGCGGATGCCGGTAGTGCGGCCGCTCCCCTCGCCGTCGCCGGCCTGACCGGCGTCGCCACCCTTTCAATCGCGAGCGGCGTTATGGGCATGGTTGGCCTTTTTGGGGCCATACTGCTATATCGGTACATTCCGCGCTATGCGCCCCACCGTCCGCACTAGCCTTCGTGTCACAAATGATCGGCACCCCATGCACCGTCTCCGCACGGACAGGCTCCTCTTACGGCCGTGGTACGTCACCGATGCGGACTTCATCCTGGATGTGTACTCGCGCTGGGACGTGCAGCGCTACGTCGGCGTCATGCCGTGGATGATGGCATCAATGGATGATGCCTTCGACCGTCTCACGGCCTGGAATCTTATCGACGACGGCGTGCGTGGCGTCTGGGCGGTGACCGAATCGGACAGCGGCAAGTTACTCGGAACGGTTGTGCTCAAGTACATCCCGGCTTCCGGAACGAACCTCGCCGTTGACCTGGCAGGAGAAACCGAGATTGGCTGGCATTTTCATCCGGACGCGTGGGGCAAGGGCTACGCGAGCGAAGCGGCATCCGCTGTTCTGCGGCACGCCTTCGCGCACGGTTTGGAACGGATCGTGGCCGTGACCAACCCGCACAACCTGGCATCGCAGCGGGTGTGCGAACGCATCGGCATGCGCCATGCGGGTGTAACGGATGCCTATTACGACACCCGGTGCGACCTGTTTGTCGCAACGGCGGCCTGAACGCGTCGGAATACTGTCGCCTCTCGAGGTGTTTTGCCGGGTATGCCCCTTATCGGAGAATATGAAGCAAGCACGGCCCAGTGGGTACGTGACCAGGTTGACCTCTACGAAAGTTCTGGCGGAACAGAGGGCACCACGATGCGCGGTATGCCCGTGGTCCTCGTGACGACGCTCGGCGCGAAATCCGGCAAGTTGCGCAAGACACCACTCATGCGGGTGGAGCACGACGGGCGCTACGCCGCCGTCGCCTCTCTGGGAGGCAGCGCCAAGAACCCGGTCTGGTACGCGAACGTGGTGGCTCACCCCGTCGTGGAGTTGCAGGACGGCGCGCAGAAGCAGGACATGACGGCGCGTGAAGTGACCGGCGACGAGAAGGACGAGTGGTGGGAGCGCGCGGTTGCCGCGTATCCCGACTACGCGGACTACCAGGCCAAGACCGAGCGAACAATTCCGGTCTTCGTGCTCGAACCCGTCGTCGCCGACTGAGCGTGGCGCGGTCACGCACCCGCAGTCCCACGATCGACACGATTCGGCTCGACGACCTCACTGATAATGACGGGGCACGGCTTCGCAGCGGTGACGACCTCGAAGCCGAACGGTTCAGCGGATGCGACCTGACCGCACGTGATCTCACGGGCTCCTCGTTTCGCGAGTGTGAGTTCGTGGGCGTGACGTTCACCGAGACGAAACTGCGCGGCGTGACCTTCTCGGAGGTGGTGGCCACCGACCTGCACGCCCCCGTGTTCAGCGCCCCGCGGTCCACGTGGCGTGATGTGCGCATCGATCACGCGCGTCTCGGCTCTGTCGAGGCCTATGAAGCGCAGATGCGTTCCGTGCACATCGACGGTTCCAAACTCGACTTCGTCAACCTGCGCAACGCCACCCTCACTGACGTTCTCATCTCCAACTGCATCATCGACGAACTCGACCTCGGCAGCGCCACGGTGCAACGGCTCGAGCTGCAGAACTGCCGCATCGGCACCCTCGACGTGAACGGTGCCACGCTCAAGGACGTGGACCTGCGTTCGAGCGATTTCGGGGCCATCCACGGTCTCGAGGGACTTCGCGGCGCCACGATCGATGACGCGCAGCTTGCGCTGCTCGCGCCGTTGCTCGCGGCGCACCTCGGCATCCTCGTCGAGTAGCGGCGCGGGTGCTCCCGTTCTCGGTCGCCGCCCCCGGTTTCGGTCGCCGCTACGCCGGTTACCGTAGCAGTCACCGATTTCGGGGGCCCCGACAGCCGCGGGAGCGCGGGAGCGCGGGAGCGCGGGAGCGCGGGAGCGCGGGCTAGGACGCTGCTGATTAATCTGGGGTATTAAGGCGCGCCTGCTCGGGTTTGCGGGCCGATGATTAAGACTTGATTCATGCAGGGTCGTGATGATGGTCAACGTCAGCTTTTGGATGTCGAGTCGATGGCGGGGCATATGCTTCCAGCGGGTTCCGTGTTCAAGTTCCTCGCCGATCATCGGCACGAGTTGTTCCCCGATGACGCGTTCGAGGATTTGTTTCCGTCCGGTCGGGGGCGCCCGTCCACGCCAGCGGATGTGATCGCGTCGGTGATGGTGTTGCAGACGTTGCATAGCCTCTCGGATCGGGAAACGGCCGAGGCGGTCACGTTCGACTTGCGGTGGAAAGCGGCCTGCGGGTTCGCGTTGACGGACGCGTCGTTTCATCCGACGGTCCTCACGTATTGGCGCCGCCGCCTCGCGAACAGCACGCGCCCCCACCGTATTTTTGAGGCAGTGACCGAGGTTATCGAGCAGTCCGGGGCGTTATCGGGTCGGAAGCGACGTGCGTTGGACTCCACAATTTTGGAGGACGCTGTCGCGCGTCAGGACACCGTCACACAGCTCGTTGCGCAGATCCGCCGGGTGGGCCGGGAGATTCCCGGCGCGGATGTGCTCGTGTCCGCGTTGACCGGTCACGATTACGCGAAGCCAGGGAAACCGGATATCGCGTGGGATGACCGAGCCGCTCGCGACGACCTCGTGTCCGCGCTCGTCACCGATGCCCTGTCCTTGCTGGCCGGCATTGACCCGACGGTTCTCACCGACGCGCAGCAGGAAACCGTCGCCCTGCTCGCGTTGGTCGCCGGGCAGGACGTTGAGCCGGCAGACGGGTCGCATGAAACGGAGGGGCGGTGGAAAATTGCGCGGCGGGTCGCCCCGGACCGGGTCATTTCCACCGTTGATCCTGATGCCCGTCACGCGCACAAGAGCCGGCAGAAGAAAGTCGACGGCTTCAAAAGCCACATCATCATCGAACCGGACACGGGCCTGGTGACCGCGGCGATCCTGACCAAGGCGGCTGGTTTGGCCAACAGCGACGCGGCCCGCGGCATGGAACTAGTCACCAAAGACACGAGCATCGGCGCCCAGAACGTCGATGTTCTGGGCGATTCTGCTTATGGCAGTGGTGAGCTTCTCGCCGCGATCACCGCCGCCGGTCACACCGCGATCATCAAACCACCGCCGCTGGGACGGGCGATTCCCGGCGGCTTCACCGTCGATGATTTCACTATCGACGAGACCACGAACACGGTCACCTGCCCAGCGGGTCAGACCCGCCCACTCAGTGCTGCGGGGCGCGCAAGTTTTGGTAGTTCCTGCGCCACCTGCCCCCTCATGACGCAGTGCACGACGGCGAAGAGCGGCAAGAAAATGCTGCTCCGTGAGCATGACGCCATACGCCGGGAGCACCGTGTCCGGGCTCAGGATCCGCTCTTCCAAGCCGATTATCGACAACACCGGCCGATGGTTGAACGCTCCATCGCCTGGATGACACGCAAGTCCCGCCGCGTCCCTTACCGAGGCGTCGTGAAGAACAACGCGTGGTGGGTGAATCGGGCGGCCGGAATCAACCTTAAACGGCTTCTGAACCTCGGCCTCACCCGCCAGAGCGGGATCTGGGCCATGGGATAACACCCCGGAAGACGGCCACCCACGGCCGCCGGCCGCAGACGGCCATCAGAGACCGCAACCGCCCCGCACGCGAAGATCAACACCACCACAAAAACGAGAAATGAGAGGCGTCACCATGAAATACACAGGCCAAAAATCGCTCTCACGACTCGCCAGGCCTCCCCACAACCCCTAAATCAGCAGCGTCCTAGGGGACGGCGGTGGCGATGAGCTCAAGGTCGGAGCGAGGACGTTCGCGCTGCGTGGCGATGGCGGCACCGGCGGCCACACACACCACGAGGATGGCGATCTGCTGCTGAAGTGTGAACGACTCCCCGAGAACGAGAGCCCCGAAACCGGCGGCGATCACGGGACCGAAACTCGTGATGATGGAGTAGAGGCGCGGAGTGATACGGCGAAGAATATACGTGTCGACCGTGTACGGGAACGCCGAGGACAGCACTCCGATGAGAGCGAGCAGGCCGACGACGCCCCAGTTGAGTCGGCTGAAATCGACGGTGAAGAGAGCAAGCGGCACCACAAGGGCCAGGCTGACGAGGCTCGCGATCGTGATGCCTTCCAGCCCCGCGAATTCGGTGGCCACCCGTCTGGTGAGCAGAATGTACGCGGCCCAGGAGGCCGCAGCGGTGAGCGCGAGCACGATGCCCCATAGGCTCAGTGTGCCGTCCGACCAGGTGAGCAGAAAAACGCCACCGGCTGCCGCCGTGGCATACAGAAAGTCGAGGGGCCTGCGGGATGTGGCCAGGGCCAGGGCAAACGGCCCGAGAAACTCGATCGTAGCCGCGATACCCAGCCCGAGCAGGCCGACGGCCTCGTAAAAAGTGAGATTCATGACGGCGAGCACGACGCCCAGCGCCAGTGCCGGCCACACCCGGCACCAGCTGAGACTCGAGAGCTTCGGCCGGTAGAACGGCAGGATGACACAGACCATCACGATTTGGCGCGCCGCGACGACGACCGGTGATCCCACCACGGGAATGAGCAGGCCAGCCAGGCTCGAGCCGAAGTTGATGCTGACCTCGGTGGCGATTTGGGCGCCCGCGCCATTCAATTGGTCTCGTTTGTCGCTCACCGATCGCCCTCCCCTGCACCAGGGAGGCGCGCTATCGAGCGTAGTGGCTAGGTGAGAGCCAAGTAAGGCATCCGTTCCTAGTCGGGCAGGGGGATGAAGCTGTAGTCGCTCGTGAAATGTTCCTTCTTGCAGATGCCGCAATACAGCACGCCGGAGTCGCGCATGGCAACGACCCGCGAGGAGCATTGGATGACCTTGGGACCACAGCACGGGGAGATGACCATATAGCTGCCGGGTTCTGCCGGGTCGTGCCCGCTGAGGCCGCGGTCGTGGTGAACGCCCTCACAGGGAAAATTGGTGTCGAAGTCGAGCAGCTCAACAATCTCAACGTCGAGAACTGCATCAAGTAGCGCATTCATGAGGCGTAACGGTCCGTCCGGGGAAGGGCAGCCGCTTGGTGGTACATGACACCCGCTGGCGACCGCACCGGATGAACGACGACGACGCGTCGGCACACCAACCGGGGTCCGGGGCTGGACTGGACTTAGGCACACGCAAAAAGAAAAAAGCTCCTTACAGAGCAAGAAGCCATCATTGCCAAGTACGCGTTCTGTGCACATTACACCAGAAGTATGAAAATTGTTACCACATCACCGAACGGGCGACAGCGGTCACATTCACGGGCAGTCCGTCCGGAATGAACAGGGTCAAGACGGGCGGTCTCCACCACGCGCTGAGCGACACGGTGGCGCTGTGGCCATCGGTCGAGACGGCCTGAGTCATCGTGAGGCCCTCGAAGTCTTCGTGCGGCAGTGCGAGGTAACCGGTAACGGCTGCCTGCACGTCGGCGGCGTCGAGGGCCCGGTCGACATCGGTCGTTCCCCGTTCCACCGTGCCAAATTGAAAGGCCTCCGCTCCGGCGAGAGCCGCAGCGTCGGCGAGGGTGAAAAGGCGCTTGCGCTCAAGATAGAGGGATGTCGCGGCGACGACCACGAGGATGAGCGCGAGGGACAGAAAACCGTAGAAAATCGTGAGGAGCAGGGTGGAGCCTTCGTCGTGCGGTGAGCCAACGTCGCGAGTGTTCATCGTGCGCCCCAGAAACGCGACACGATTTGCGTTGCGGTGGCCTCAAGAGGAATGCTCGCGGTGCTCGGCAGCGAGAGCACATCGGGAACGAGCGGCAGGGTCACCCGGATGCGCACGGTGACCGTGACGGCGCTCTGGCGGGCAAGGCAACCGCCCGTTGGAGCCGTGCAATCGATGGCCACGTCGGCAGCACGGGGGTCGAGGCCGTAGTCCACGAGGGCGAACTGCACGGCGCGTATGGCCCTGGTGTTGGCGGTGCCCTCGTCGGGCGAGTCCACAAATACCCGCGCGGCCTGCCGTGCCGCACCCTCCACCGCGAGCGAACCGCCCTGCAGCACTGACATCGCCACCACCAGGTAAATCAGCGGCACGAGCAGGATCAGACCGGCGGTGATGAACTCGAGCGCGGCCGAGCCGGATTCGGAATCGGCGAGGGGACCGGCAACGACGGCGCGACGCGGGCACAGCGAGGTGCGCGCGGGTGACGCCGTGCGGCCGCTACTCCGCAGTTTCCCGAGCCGCATGGCCCTCGACCTCCAAACCGCGATCGATGCCGAACAGGCCAAGAAGCGGGAGCCGGGTAACGACACGCATCTGCACGCTCGGAAAACCCGCTTCCGAGCCATAGCTCGCCGTGACTCCGCGGGCGTAGTCCGGTCCCACCGCGGTCTGGATCAGGTCGCGTGTGCGCGCGGCTCCCTCCGCAAGACTGCTGTCTGCGAGGGAGGCGTACCGAGCTCCCTCGGCTGCCGCGTCCAGCACCGTGTTGCGCACGTGCAGGGCGAGGGCGAGTTGCATGACCCCGAGAGTGAGCACGGTGAGGAGGGACGCGACCATGACGAACTCGGCGACCGCCGAACCACTCTCCGACGAGGCGCGGGCGGGCGCCCGAGCCTCGCGGAGCATCCGTTTCACGGTTATCACCGCTCAGATGCCGCTGACCCGGGAGATGGCCTGCTCGAAGACGCCGCTCAGCGCGGGGCCGGCGAGGCCCCAAATGATGAGGACGAGCCCGGCCGTCATGAGCGTGATCAGGACCCAGCCGGGCACGTCACCCCTCTCGTCGGTGAGGCGAACTGCAATGCGGCGCGTGAGCTGTGACATGGTCGTCTGCTTTCGTGAGGAATGACTGTCGAATGGTGCGGTCAGAAGCCGGACTGTAAGACAACGAGCCCGGGAAAAATCGCGAACAGTATGGTCATCGGCAAAATGAGAAACACGAGCGGCACGAGCATCGCGACCTCTTTTTTGCCCGCGATCTCAAGCAGCACCCGCTTCGCCTGGTCACGGGCGTCTTGCGCCTGCGCCCGCAGCACCTCGGCGAGGGGCGAGCCACGGTCAAGCGCGCCCGTGATCTGGTCGACGAGTCGCGTCACCTCGGTCAGCTGGATGCCCCGCGCCAGCGACTGCAGCGCCACCGCGAGGGGCACCCCCGTGTGCACCTCCGTGACAACGGCAGCAAATTCCCGTGACAACTCCCCCGAACTCGTGCCCGACACCCGCCGCAACGAATCGAGGATCCCCTCCCCCGCGGAGAGCGACAGGGTGAGGAACTCCAGGATCGTGGGCAGCTCGCTGCGCATGCGGGCGAGACGCGCCGTCGCCGCGCGCTGCAACAACCATTCCCGAGTGAGCGACCCACCGGAACCAGCGAGCAGTGGCAGACTGAGCTGAAGTACGAGCGGGAACGATCTCACCGCGGGCAGCGACGCGGTGAGCACCACTGCGCCGGCGAGGGTAATGAGCCCCCAGACCAGTTGGCCCGAGCGAAATTCGTCGACACTGCGGGTCGACCCCGACTGCCGCAGGCGCCGCTCAATCGTTTCGGAACCGCCCAGCACGCTCGACAGTCCGCGTTTGAGCCACCCGAACGTCGGCGCAAACAGCGTGCCGAGAATCGGAAGTGGATCGACCGATACTCTGTCGACGAAGGCTCGCGCCTCGGCGGAGACATCCAGGATGTAGGGGGCGACCCGGTCCGCCAACCGTGGCCGGCTGAGCCGCGGCATAAGGCTCACGAGCGACCACAGCCCCACACCAAGCGTGGTGCCCAGCAGCACGGCCCATCCCAGCGAGGTCGTCACCGCGCACGCCCGCGCCGTGCGCATCTCGTGGTGCCGAAAACGATCATGGATGCATGATGCCGTGATACCGCAAGGGATCAGCAGTTATCCACAGGCCAGTTCTGCGAGACATGGCAGCCGAGGCGGGAACGCGCAGTTCCCGAGCGCGGGGGCGTTCCGACCCGGGTACGCGGCATGACACTGCCCGTAGGCAGCCTCAACAGACTCCAGGGAAAGCACCGATGCTCAAGCGCTTCCCTGACAGCGACTTCCACTCTGTATAAGAACGCCGGACCGGAACTGGCTAGCCCGGCGGTGCCGAGAGAGACGCGGTCGGCACACCGTCCGGAGCGGTCATGTGCCGGAGTTATCGCCCTTGCCCCCGGTTCCGGTTCCGGTTGAGCTCCTGTTTTACGTTCGAGCCCGCGGTTGGGTCCGCTTCGGGGTTCCCATCCAGCCTTCGCCCTTCACGCTGCAGCTTTTTTTGGCCCGATTCAATCCCTGAGGTCGTGGCCCGCTGCCCAAAGTAGAAGCCAACGATGGCTACAACAACGGTCGACAGCGTCGAGAAGAGCGTTTTGGCGAAGTCAATCGCTGCGCCGGCGGCCGGAGCCAGCTCCACATCATACGTGCGACCGGTACCGTCGGCCGCGCCAGCGTCGGCAACATTAATGCTGAGAACCCTGTCCGAGGGGAAGCGTGCCAGAGCTGTCTCCGAAACCCCTGTTGAGGTCTTGCCCTGCGATTCGCTTGAGCTGACTTGGCTGTATATGTAGATCGACGAGAACGCGAAGAGGAGGAGCAGCAAGAGCGCAATCACGGCGCTGATGCTGCCATTCGGAAGATTGAGGGCGCCGCGGCTAGCCTCTCCGTCCATGATCCGGGAAATCCAGGCAACCAGTGTCAGTACGACGAGGAGCGCTGACAGCCCGAGGAGCATCCAGACGGTGAGCGCAATCTCTGCTGGTAATTCCAGGTTCCGCTGTGCAAGAACCGTGATGAAGACAGATAAAACGATCAGGAGAGCAGTGAGCACACCACCGGTCATGAAGAGAGCGGCCTTGCTTGGTTCATTTGTGGCAGTGTTGCTTTGGCCATTTTCGCTGGTGCTTGTCATCTGAGCTCCCCTCATCCGCTGCCCCGAAGGAAACATACACCTGGTACTCAGGTGGCGCTAGTTCGAACGCTGCCGATCGCATCGCGCAAATGCACCAATCGCGCGAGTAGGCGCGGAAGATCGGGCATCTCGTCTTTCTGGGAACTGTCATGGATTCATGATTCCGAAATAGGACAAGGTCCCCCGGGGCTCCACAGGCCGATTTGAGAAACCCGTGGACCGAGCGGAAACGAGCTGGCTCAGGCCCCCAGCGGGCTTGACCCCGCCACGCTTCTCGTTAGTGCCCGGCAAGCACAAACATCGATCCTGGCCCGACCGACGATCTAGCGAAACCAGCGGTGCTCCTCGGGCAGACGCCCGAGAGCGATCATCACCCGGTAGGCGATGACCGAGACCACCAAGCCGACCACGATCACTACGGTGCCAGCGGGTGTGTTGTACGCGAAGGCTGCTTCGGGGCGCGAGGCCAGCAGCACGAGGATGATCCAGGGCGCCGCCACGCCCAGGCGGGCAGCGTTCACGATCCACGATTGCCGAGCCTCAACCTCTGAGCGGATGGCGGCGTCCTGCCGCAACCAGGCGGCAAGGTTGCGCAGCACCAAGGTTACGTCGCTACCGCCGACGTCACGCGCCATGCGCAGGGTCTCGAGAATGCGATCCGCGACCGGGTCTGCCAGGCTCCGTTTGAGCTCGTCGACGCAGTACGTGAAATTGCCGGTGGCTCGATATTCGCGTTCGAACTGCGCAAAGGCACTGCGAGTGGGTGCTGGCCCGGTCTGCGCCAGGCTGCTCACGCTGTCGGGAAGGGCCAATCCCGAGCGCAGCGCCGAGACGAGGTGGTCCACCACGTCGGGCCACACCGTGCGATTCGCGCGGCGCCGGGCTCGCGCCCGCCACGACACGACCAGGGAGGGCAGCATGAGGCCAAGGAATCCAGCCACGACCGAGAGCGCCCGCACCGCGAACAGACCTTGCACGAGTCCGGTCGCGGCGAGCGCGACCACTCCCGAAATCGCCAGGAAGACTCCGAGCGGCAGGGCGCCCAGTCCCGCCTGTGCCAGGAGCGTTCGCCAGCGACCCACGAGGGTGGGCGCGCTGGACGCGACCCTGGACTGCGCGGGCCACATCAGCGGTGAAGCGAGCAACACCAGGCCAGCGCCGAGCAGACACCCGAGCACGATGATCATGCGGCACCGTGCCGCAGCACCTGGGTCGGGTCGAGGCCGCTGGCACGGAACTTGGCCAGTTTCGTGGGGTGTCCACCGGTCGGTTCGAGGTGGCCGTCCGGCGATAGGAAGATCGGGCTCGCCTCAATCATCGGCCCGGCGAGCTGCCCGCTCGGCGCAATGATTTCGGTGACGCGACGGCGCCCGTGCCGGTCTATCTCGCAGTGCACGACGATGTCGATGCACCCCGCCACGGTGGGCAAGACGAAGGATGAGTCAATGTTGCGGCCGGCAAGCAGAGGCAGCGTCGAGAGCTTCGCGAGGGCATCCCTGGCGCTGTTGGCGTGGATGCTGCACATCCCCGGCAAGCCGCTGTTGAGTGCGATGAGCAGGTCAAGGCTCTCGGCTTCCCGCACCTCCCCCACGATGAGTCTGTCTGGCCGCATACGTAGGGACTCCTTGATCAGTCGCCGCAGGGTGATCTCCCCCGTGCCCTCGAGGCTCGGCTGGCGGCACTGCATGGCGACGACGTCGCGCGCGCTGAGGTCGAGCTCAAACGTCTCCTCCACCGTCACGATGCGTTCGCTGGGCCGGGTGGCCGAGAGCAGGGCATTGAGCATTGTGGTCTTGCCCGCCTGGGTTGCCCCCGAGACGAGAATGTTCTGGCCGGACAATACGCACAGGCGCAAGAATTCCGCGGCCTGGGTCGTGAGGGAACCGAGCGCCACGAGCTGGTTCAGGTCGTGGATGCGGCGCGTGAACTTGCGAATGTTCACGGCCCAAAATTTGCGGGTGATGTCCGGGATGTATCACTAGCTACAGGGGCAATCGGAAAAGCCCCGCCACCCAGTCCGTGAGGATCGAGCGGCGGGGCTTCTGTCTGCCTACGCTGCGCCGGCGAGGTAGGCGGCGAGCCCGTGCGCTGCATGCCGGTCGAGGTTGCCGCGGTTCCGGTCGTAGCGGTTCGTCATGCGGGGGTCGGAGTGCCGGGCGAAGATCTGAGCGTCTCGCAGCGTTGCCCCGGAGTCGAGCGCCGCAGTGATCGCGCTGTGGCGGAGGGTGTGCGGGTGGAGGCCGGCGGGAAGTCCTGCACGCTTGGCGAGGGACTTGATGCGCCGGTAGGCCGAGCGTCGATCCATGACCGTGCCGAGGTCGGTGTAGAGCAGCTGCCCGGACTTGCGGTCGCCGGCGCACGCATCGAGCATGCGGATCACCGGGACCGGCAGTGGGATCGTGGCGGGCTTGCCTCCCTTGCCGAGAACGCGCAGCACACGGTGGCCGCTCTTCGTCTCCGCGAAGTCCTCAATCTGCACGCTGGTGGCCTCGGAGACGCGTAGGCCGAGCATACCCATGAGCGTGACCAGGGCGGCGTCGGTCGGTGACTTGGCACGGGCGGCCTGAATCAGGGTGCCGAGCTGCACCCGGTCGAGGCCCATCGCGGCGTTCTCGTCCCAGATGACTTTGGGCATCCGGACAAACGTCATCGGGCTGCGCTTGATGCGGTCGTCGGCCTCGGCAATCCGGTAGAAGCCCTTCAGGGTACCGAGTCGCCGGCAGGTGGCGGCCGGGCCATTGCCGCGCACCTCTTCCAAGTAGCGGGCGAAGAATTCGAGGTGCACCCGCTCGGCTTCGAGAGGCTTGATGCCGTTCGAGTAGCACCACTCGAAGTAAATGCGCAGATCGCTGATGTACATCGTGCGGGTATCGCCTTTATACCGGGCGAGGAACGCCGCGGCTGCGATCTCTTCCTCGGTCATCCGAGGGCTGAACGTGGGCGCGAGGGTATTAGAGTTTGTCATGTCGGACTCCATGTGCTTGATGGTGGATGGTTGTCTGGCTGCCTCGTCTCGTGCTGAAACACGGGGCGGGGCCTTTCGCTTTTGCGAAGACTTCTAGCCTACGTCTGTACCCCCCCGTTCTACAACAAAAAAGCCCCCCGACCTCCGAAGAGGCCGAGGGGCTATCTGATGAAGTTAGTGCCGGTCTAGCTCGGTGAATTATAACGCAGGTATGCCTCGCCCCACCGCAGCGGCCGGGGCCGGGCTGGAATCCACCTGTGACAGTCCCGCCGCTTTGGTCTTGGATTCTCGAAGAGCAAAGATGATCCCCGCGGCCCACCAGAACGGAACGGCACCGTGGGGTGCCTCAAGAACTACCCCAAAGGACGCTACTGGCAGGATGGCCACGATCAGCAGCGCCGAGAGGCTAAGGAGCGGGTCTTCGCCGATTCGTCGCCGGTAACGGACAATGGTCCCTAAGAGCTGCAAGCACACGGCGATGGACAGTGCGAAACCAATAACGCCTAGGCGTGCATAGTTTCCGACAAACCAGTTGTGTGGGCTTCTTACGCCTGAGTAGGTACTGCCTTCAAGATACGCAAGCGTGCCAGACTCATCGAGGAAGTTATTGCCGAAACCACCCCCGAAAATTGTGCGGGATGTCTCTTCGTTCGTCCAGTCAATAACGCCTGACCAGACGAGCTCACGGGCGCGTTGGGTGCCCTGTGCGCTTTCTGCCGCAGATGTCGACCCCTGGCTTGATTTGAAGGTCGCCACAAGGCGTTCACCCGGTGGGGTCGTTGGCAGAATCATAAGAGCGATCAAGGCAAGCGCGGGAATGACCATCACCATAACGGTCCGGCGAACGTTCTGTCGCGGTGTGGCCGCATATTGCAACAGGATCGCAAGCGCCACGGAGAGCGCAAGAGCGATCAAACCCGCCCGTGTCTCAAGGGTCAATACAGCAGCGGCAGACGCGACCATGCCAATGAACGGCCAGAACTTCTTGTGTCCGCGAAGGATACGCAAGAGACACATTCCAGCTGTTACGCCGAGGAGCGCCGCATCAATGTCGGGACGCAGCTGGAACAGAGGCGCGGTTGAAAACGGAACTGATGGGGTTTCCTGGATGCCTCCGAAGATGATCACGCAAGCCCAAAGAGTGTGGAAAATGAGCGCGGCCCAGAATATGCGCATCGTTCGCGCGCGAGCTTCGTGGGTGGATCGGGCCAAGGAGGATGCACTGACGAACGCCAGCACGCCGTAAAGGAAAGGAACGCCATCCCTGACCCAATCCAACATCGGGCCACCCCCGAGCGAGAGCAGGAAGCGCGCCGAAACGTAGACGAAGAACAGAGCAAAGAGAGCGCTTGGCCGATTGCGTGTAACCCAGCCGTCTAGGGCGCGCTTGCCCTGCATTCGCGTAGCGATGAACCATCCGGCAATCCCCAGTCCGATGAGGATGTCAGTGATGTAGATCGGTGATGCGCCAATGTTGGTTCCCCACCTGCTCGCGGCAAGTATCAGCGCGACCGCAGAAGTTCCTACGATTACTGTCGGTCGACTCTTCACTGGCCCGCTTATGTACCCACCCACCATCGAACGCTAGCACGACAATGGGTGGGCATCTTTCAAACTATTATGCGACGCCTTCGGGGGCGAAGTGGTCCGTAATCTCCGCTCGCAGGTTGCCAGCATAGAGAATGCGCCGTGAATCTTCCGTTATAAAGATTACTCTCTGCGGTATAAATCTGTCCGGCAGCGGGGTAAGAAGATGAGTCGTGCCGCCCGGCTTATCAATGTAGAAAAGCCCGTGTCGGTTCCCCGTGATGCCCGCTATAGCGGTGATGAAGTAGTATCGACTCGTTACGCTATCAAACGCGCCAAAGTATGCTTGTGAATGGAACATATCGCCGGGCGCTCCACCGGGAACCGCAATATTCATATGTGAATTTTTAGCCGCGAATTTGGGGATGCCAGTCGCCCTGTCTACGACCAATGCTGAGATCCCGTCAGCGTCAGCCGCGAGCCAGATGAAGTTAGTTGAGAAACTGATCTGCACCGCCTGAAACAGCGCGTCACCGGTATAGATGGTCGTCCAGGTTGTGCCGTTGTCGATGCTCTTGAGCAGCTTAGCGGCGGCACTTCCGTCGCCGCTGGTCATATAAACATGGCCGAGGTTGAACGGGTCGCAAGCTACAGCGTGAATGTGTCGGAATGTCCCGGTGTAAAGCTTCGTCCATGCAAAACCGTCCTGAGTTCGCCACAGGCTCGGAGAGTCGACCCCTCCCGCTGTGGGGTCGCCGTATTCGCTCACGAACAAGTAGCCGTTGCCGCTGTCCATACCAGTACCTATAGATGTACCGACACCAGTTGAGGTGCCGTCCGTAGTCAGGTCGAGAACTTTCGTCCAGACGTAGGGCTCGGCAGTTGGCGCTCGAAATACGCTCCATTGGTTGTTGGGCATCGCGAAGACGCCGTAATACTCATTCCCAAAACGGTTGATAGCCATTTTCCCTGAGTTGTTGTCGTTCAAGAAAGCGCCTGTGGGCGGAGCACTACCGGCTCCTGCCAGCGCAGTGAACTGGTAACTGAATACTTTTCCCTGAACGGAGTCAACTGTCATCACGCCAAAGGTGGCGTTCGTGCCGACAACGACTGCATTCCCGAGATCGGGGCGATCAAGAAGGACGGAGCTGTAGAACGGGGGGTTGAAGTGAATACTCCCGGTAAGCATGTGCGCCTCTGGCGTCATCGCGCTGATCGGTGCGGCATCGGCCGCAATCGTGGCATCTAGTGCCGTATCGAAAACTCCGCCCGTGCCGACCTGCGCGGCCATGGCAGTATCGACCTGGCCGGGGATCAACTCGACGGCCGCGCGGTCCGCAGCTACCGCGATTCGGTCGAGCGCCACCTGCGCGGCATCCGCCTCGACCTGATCAATCAGCGTCTGAATGTATGGCGGGATGACCCAGCCGCCCGTAGGCATGCTCTCGACGTCGATCAAGTCGCTGTATGCGACCGACGCGACATCGGGGATCTGCACAACGCGCGCATAAGGGCGCACGACGGTGCTCCCGTTGTGATTCTTGCCTTCGAGGAGCTCCCAAATGTGCACCGCTTCGCCCGTGGGAGTGGCGGCCAGAGTGAGCGCGCTCACACCATCCGGGCCGAAGATCACACCATCCTTGATGACGCCGAGGAATGGAGTCCGCGTAATGATGCCGGTTACGGTGCTGATGCGTGCGGTTACTTCACCTGCAATGCGGCCATTTGCGGGCAGCGATGCGCCGTCGAGGAGCGGCAGCCCCGAAGTGATTACTGGCATGAAGAATCCTTACTGTTGGTGCGTGATGGCAGAAATCGGGGCGAGGGTATTACGCGGCGTGCTTGCCAGTGCCGACAGCCTGAGCGGCAGAAGCAACACCGGTCGGCTTCCAGAGTCCGAAGTAGGCAGCAACGGCGATCAGGAACGTTGCGAGGCCCTGCACGAGGCCAGCGAACAGGTCGTACGGCATCCCCGCAGTGATGGACGCGAGAAGGTTGGTGAGGATGCCGGCGGCGAATGCGAGCACGCTGAGGAAGATCGCCTTCCGCGCCGGACTCGTCTCGCGTGTCGTGACCAGGCCTACGAGGATCGGCAGGATGACGGTGACGGCCAGCCAGATCAGCATGGGGATGTCGGGGGTGAACTGGATCATGATTTCTCCTTAGATAATGCCGTTAGGCATTGCTGGTGGTGGGGGTGGTGTGCCTTGATAAATGTGATCAATCAACTGCCGGTTGTAATTCCAGAGGATCTGATTGCGGCGCTCGACAAGATCGACGCGTGATTCAAGATCACGGATACGCCCATAGGATCCAGTGCGGCCCGTGACGCGTGCGGTGAACCATGCGCCGGATGCCGCAATCGCGGCGATGATGATTGTTGGTAGCCACTCAGGCACGAGCTACAGCGCAGCCTTGAGGCCACCGACGACGGCCCCAGGGATCGCCGCGAAGTTGTCAGCGAGTACCGCGTCGACCGCCTTGGCAATTGCGACCTGGTCTACGACGACGTTTCCGATCTGTGGCGCGAGAGCGTCGATGACGGCCTTGGCGACAGCCCCCGCGTCCACGGTCTGGACGACGGGTTGAGCGACGTTGGACCGAACGATGTTGCGCAGCATTGTGTCCATCATGCCGATCTGCTGAGGGTTGAACACCTCACCGACACCGGTGCGGTCGGCCTCGATCATGCGCTCGAACAAGGCGACGTAGGCCGTGGTCGGCAGCCCCCAGAATCCCTGATCGGTGGCGAGGAGGATGGTGCCGTTGGTGTCCTTAGTGATGTACATGTTTCGCTTCCTCCCTGCGGGCTCGGCCGCTGCGGGGGTAATCGTGACGGATGATGAGGACGCAGCCGCTGAGCTGGTCGCGGTGAAGTAGTGGAACAGGTTGCGGCGCACGCCGCCGATGTAGATGTGTACGTGTAGGTGCGGGCCGTAGTGCCATAGGTTGCCAAACCCGCTCGCACCGGAACGCCCGAGCAAATCACCGGTCTTCACGTCTCTGTCTGGGGAACCGGACGACAAGTGCATGAACTCGATGTAGTCCTGGTTGGGCAGACGAAGCCGGCCGATGTTGCCGCCCGAGCCCTTGCCGACCCGCCCGTTGCCGTCGAAATACTGAAATACTCCGTCTGCGGGTGCGCGAACCTCGGAGCCGTATGGGTACGCGAGATCGACGCCGCCCGAACTGCCGCGCTTGAGGTGGTTCGCCCACGATGTTTCCGGGTCGCGGTCATCAACCAGGATCACGGGGTGCGTGAAGTTGTCGATAATGCCCATTAGGCCGCGTCGAATCGGATGTTACCCAGCGAAATGTTCGTGATCGTGCCAGTCGTGAGAGATGTCATTGCCCCCGTCGAAAGGACATTCATGCGCACCGCACCACTTTGCGCATCCGTTAAAAACGCGAAGTTCGCGCCGGGCAAAACGTCCGGAAGGAAGCCGGCAGGAAGAGTGAATAGCGCCGAGCTCGCGCCCGTCGAAGATCCCCGCCCCCGGAACCGGACTTCACCATTCCTGCGTCGATACTGGAATCCATTGCCAGATTCGTTGGACCATCCACTGCCGAGAGCGGTAGGCGTAATCCATCCAGTGTCCCCGGTCCCATCCGTCCATGCGGTGCCGTTGTGGACGTGCTGCAAGCCATCGCTGGCAACGCGGGCAGTGCGGCCCGGCCAATTGCCAGACGACGGGAGCGCGCCGACCGTATCGAACGACTCACCGATCAGGTCCGCGATGTCATCAGCGAGTTCCGTCAGGTCTGCCCCGAACTTTGGCGCGGACGCCTGGGAGTAGTTGCCGATCGCCGGAATCCGTGCGTTATTGCCTGAGCGTGCCATGGTGCCTCCAAAGGAAAAGGCCCCGTCAGGGACCGTGAATCAAGCGGTGTATGTGATGCGGAGCTGCCCCTCAAGAGCGCCCCCGGCTGCGCCCCGGAACTTGTGATAACTCACTCCACCGGGGACCGTGGGGAATCCGACGCCGAGCGCTGCGCCAGTCTTGAGCGCATCGCCAAATGAGTTGGGCAGGGTCTTCCACCCAGAACCCGATGAGATGGAAACGGCATCCCTAATATTCGGGTTGCCCGACTTGCCACCGAGTGAGTGGAGGCCAACCTTCGCCAGCACATTCGGGTGCTGGTTGAACGTCTCGGTGAGGTAGACCTGCACGAGCGAGATCGCCGCACTGTTCGGAATGGTCCCCGCGATGTTGTTGTAGAAGAACGCGCCAGTGTTGCTCGCCGAACTCCACGGGTCGTTGTAGTTCCAACTGCCACCGGGAACATAGAAGTTGCCTGAGTCAGTAGCCACGAACTCTGGGGATGCTTGCGCCGCGCTTCCTCCGCCAGTCTCAGGCGGAATATACGCGGAGGTGGGCACCTCGGCCGGAGTCCCGATCACCATCGGGCCGTCCGCCCAAGAGATCAGAACCGCATCATCGACAGCAGGGGTTGTGTACGAGCTGATGTAGCCGATCTGCTGTTCGGTGCCGTCAGGCATTCGCACCGTGAGGAACGGCGTGCCGGTAGCCACGACGACGCCATAGGTCGGATTAGGCTTGACCGGTCCCAGCATGAGGGTGAAGCCATTCAGACGCAGCACGCGCACGCTGGTGCCCGGCAGCGGGGTCGTGAAGCCTGCCGAGTAGACCGTCACCGCACCGCCGCCGAAGTCAACGTTCACCGTGCCGTCAATGTTTGTGCTCATGTACGTGGCAACCAGAGTAGACACTTCCGGGGTCGCCTCCTGCCTCTGCGCGACCTTCTCAGCGTTACCCACGGCTCACGCTCACAACGAGCGTCATCTGGCCGCGAGCAGGCATCGTGATCTTTTCGATTCGACCCACGATAGTAACCCCGTCCTTCTCGAACTCGATCACGTCCCATACCTCGAGGCGCGGGTCAGCCGTGCACTGAATCGTGTACGTGACCGCCTTCATGACCGATACGAGCGGCAAGGTGCGATCCGCCCACTCCTGCGCCTGCGCCTGCGTTGTGACGAACTCCGACGAAAGGAAGTACGGCACGCGGCCATGACCGCCGCCCCACCGCAGCGGCCCCGTCGGAATAATCGCCTCGGCCAGAACCGTGGCCTGCTCGTCATTCCATGACCGGACGCTCACCTTGTTGCATATCCCTTCCGGCGTGAGGTCGTCCGCGCTCGCCCGGCCGACGCGCCCACCAGCGCCCATGCTCAACTTCGCGACGGGGCTGCCCCACTCGAAGGGAGAAACCGACACTTCGCCCATGGGCGTGATGTACGGGCGACCGCCGATCAGTGCCGATAGCTCCTCGATCGCGTCGAGCCGATTCTCCTTGTAGAGGACCGTCCGCGTGATCGCCGCATCAGGCACTGATCGATTCAGGGGCAGCAGCGTCAATCGCTGGATCTCAGCCCACACAGAACTCTTATCGGTCGGCCCGGACGGTGCCTCGAACCTTTCCAAGTCCGTTGTGTAGAAGAGGTCAGCAACCTTGATCTGCACCGACGAACCGACAGTGATCAGCCGGTCTGCCATGCGAATGCGGGTCTCCTGCGGGTCGGTCACGCCGATCACCTTCAGCCGGCCGCGCAGCACCTTCTTCGAGAAAATGCCCTTAATCGTCACCCGATACGAAATATCGATAAAGGAAGCGAAAGGCATCAACCAGGACGTCAGCTTCTCGGGAACGATCGTGTGCCCGAGGTCATCCGTGTAGTTCAGCTTCAGAGAGCCCTGCGTGAGCACGAGCGCCCCAGAATCAGAGATCAGCTCGCCCGTGAACTCAAGGTCACGGAGGACAACCTGCCCGTCAACGATGAGGTCACCTACCCATCCCGAAGTGGCGGAGCCGTCAGCGATTGCCGACACCATCTGATCAGAAACCGGAATCATCAGGACCCCCTAACCGTGTAGTCGCGTGAAGCTTCGAGGTAGCTGGGGTACGCCGCAGTGAACTCTGCATAGGTGGAATAGAAATCCGTGAAGTGCTGATAGGTCAGCAGCGGTGTGACGAAAGCGGGAGCCGGAGGCGTCGTTTCCTCGCCCACGAGATCCCACAACAGCCGCTGCCCAGACTCGCCCACCGGGCGCATGCTCGGCGAGCCCACGAACGCGAACAGAGTCGGGGGCAGCCACGTTTCAGGGCGGGATCGAACGCAGATGATCGAGAGCGCATCCGAGTCGTACGCGCCGAAGAGCGCATCGAACCGCTTACCGTCCTCCCGAGTCTCCGTGTAGCAGTCGAGAACGACCTGTTGGACGCCGCCGCGCGTGCCTGGCATCGTGAATCCGACGCTGCGGCGCGGCACGTCCATGAACTCTGCAGGCGTCGAACGCGTGATGGTCCCGGCCGCACCATTCACCAGGCGAACCTTCACCGCCGACTCCGGGTCGAGCGGATCCGAAAACCACGCCCAACCCGGATCGAGGCCATAGAGCACCGTCGTCTGCTGCGTTGAGAAGCCCGACGACAGGCCAGCAGTGAAATACTCCGTCTGGTACGTGCACGGGGTGATAAACGGTGCCTCGTGGTCGCGGATCGTGCCGCCGCCCGCCGCCAGCACATCGACCAGGCCACGCACCTTGAATGCGCGACCCTCCACCGTCCGCGTGACCGTGAAACGATCCGTGCCAGCCGGAATATTCGACACGAGCACATCCACGAACGGTGAAGGCTTATCACCCCAATTGGGGTCGATCGTGAGACTCATCAGTTAGCCCTTCTGCGTCCGCTAGTCACGCGCTCATCCGCGCTGTCTTTCACCTGAATGCGCCCGTCAGCGACCGACCCGACCTGCGCGAGCAGGTACTCTCCGGTGAACGGGTTTTGCACGTAAATCGCCGCAGCGGATGACGCAGTGCCGCCGGCCACAGACCCACGGCTCGTGCTCGTCATTTTCGCCGCGAATGAACCATTCAAACGCAGCGCATCGGCTGGAATGCCCGACTGGAATTCATCAATCACCGCCTTGCCGGAGTCGCCGATAGCCCGCCACCCAGAACCCGAGAAGGGTCCTCGCTTAGCCGGCGAGTGGGGGAAGAAGCCGCCCACAAAGTCCATGACTCCACCGATGACATCGCCGATTTTGCCGATCATGCTTGAGATGCCGTTGAGGAATCCCTGAATCAGCGCCTGCCCCGAATTCTTGAGCAGGTTGCCCAGGTTCCCGAGAGCACTCATAACCCGGCCCGGCATCTCCGTGAAGAACCGAACCACGTTGCTCACGCCTGAGGACACTGAACTGGTGATGTTCGACCAGAGGCCCGTGAAGAATCCAACGATCCCGGAAAAGTTCTTGATGATGATGCCCAGAGGCGTCCAGTTGAGGAAAAGGGCGATAATCACCGCGATAGCACCAGTAAAGAAAGCCTTTACCCCTTCCCAGAACCCGGAGAAAAACGCTCCCAGCGCCTGAAAAATCGCCATCGCAGTAGCCGAGATATTCGCCCACGCCTCACCCAGAAACTTGGTGAAATTGGACCAGATCGCCTGCCCAAGCTCCGTCTGGGTGAAGAACCAGATGAGACCAGCGACTAGGGCGGCAATCGCAATCACGACCAGCGCGATCGGGTTCGCCGACATCGCTGCGTTGAGTAACCATTGAGCTGCCGCAGCCGCCTTCTGCGCAATACCCATAGCGGCCGTTGCGACACGGTGCGCGATAGATGCAGCTGCGCTGGCGAGAATGGACGCCGTGGCCGGCGTGCGGACCAGCATTCCCGCGCCCTCTGCGGCGCGCTGTACGTTCATCGCGTTCGTATTGGCGACGAGCGCCCGGGTGCGGGCGAGGTCAGCAACTACCTGCAGTGCCGTCAGCGGGAGCGAAATGATGGCCGCGCCGATGGAAGCGACCTGCGCCGCACGATAGATTGCAAATCCGGCAGCAAGCGCCAGGATGATCGGGGTTACGATCTGGGAGTTATCGCCGATCCAGCCCAGAATGTCCGTGAAGGATTGCAGAATCGGGACGAGCAGCGGGATCCCCGCCGCGATGAGTTCACCCACCGTGCCAGCAATCCCGCCGATTCCGCGACCGACCTCAATGAAGATCGGGAGCATCGGCTGCAGGATCGAGCTGATGTTGCCGAAAGATTCGCCGAGGGTGGAGAAATCCCCAGACTGGAAAGCACCCACGACTTTGGAGAATGCTCCCGAGATAGCCGAAAATGCGCCGGACACATTGGCTGCCACCGCATTGAAGTCGATGCCGTCGATCCATGCCGACAGCGCGGCGACCGCCGGTGTCACCTTGCCGTTGAACTTCTCAGCTAGGGGGGCGAGCGAATCCGAAAGCCGGTCTACTGCGCCGGCGATCGAGACGAACAGCGCCGGTGCCGCGTCGACAGATGAGCCCGTGAACATTGCTCCGAGCCGACCGAATGATGCCCCGATGTTCGCGAACGCTCCGCGCGCGGTAGCGCCACTGGACAGCGCAGCGCCGCCGACGCCCTTCTCAAGCGCCGTCTGGAAGGCCGCGAAGTCAACCTCACCCTTCGTGACCATTTCAGAGGCAGCCTCGGCAGTGATACCGTACTGGTCGGCGACGAGCTGCAGCAGGGGGATGCCGCGGCCTTGGAACTGGTTCAGCACTTCCGTACTCAGCTTGCCGTTCGTGGCGACCTTGTTCACCATGTCACCCATTTCGGACAACGACGACTTGCCGATAGTCGCGGCATCCGCAGTGAGCTTGAGCGTGCGCGTGAGCGCCTCACCTGGCTTGACGCCAGCAGCCACCGCAGATGCAGCGATCGTCGCAGCCTTATCCAGCCCAAACGCGGTCCCCGTCACGGAGTCCAGCGCGGAGACCATGATCTTCTCTACGCCCTCGGCATCGTGCCCGAGTCCTTTGAGCTGCGCCTTCGCGTCCTGAAGGTTCAGCGCCCGGCTGAGCCCCTTCCCGGCAACGGCGGCGACCGCACCGATAGCGGCACCGACGCCGACAGCAATGCCAGCACCGATGCCCTTCACGGCCCTGCCGAATGTGGACGCGAACTTGTCGCCCGCCGACTGACCGGTAGAGTCAACCTCCGACACTACTGTGGCTCGGAATCCCTTAAAAGTTGGGAAGATGGCCACATCTGCAGATCCGACGGACGACATATCGGCCTCGCTTCCATGTTCTAGTGAGCGAACGCCGATCGGCGCTGCAGTGACGCGCGCAGCTCAGCGCGTTCTTCTTCAGTGACTTCCTCGACCGCAACCTCGGCGGGCCACGGCATGGGCACCTTGAACGGTTCCGGATGCTCTTTTTCGTCGCGGTTGGCATTCATGAACGCTGCCGCGTGAATCCCGGCCATAGCATCGCCGTAACTGGCCGCGAAGTCCCATCCGTGGGCGTTCGCGTTCAGGTGCGACCCAAACTCACGCCGGAGCTCCTCAATGAGATCGATCGCCTCCCGAAATGGGATACTGCGACCGATCTCCGAGAGGCCTACTCCGAATCGGTGTCGGAAGTCGTAGCTGAGGGCTCGACGGTGCTTTCCGACGACTCTGTAGAGCCCGATGATTCCCCCATATCGGCCCCCATTCGCTCGCCGAGGAACGTGGAGAATTTCAAGACGATCGTCATGGCCTTTGCGCCGTCGCGCATGCCGTTGAGAGTGTCCTTGTCCTCCGGCCAAAGGATGTTGTCGATGACGTACCGCGGATAGTGCTTCTGCTCGATGTCGAGTTCGTCCATGTCCATGAACAGCTCGATGCGGTCGAGCGGGATCCGCATGTCGATGGAGATCTCCCCCTCGTTCGTCTGGCATTTGAGGTGGTCCTCAACAACGAGGAAGTCGGGCTTGGGGCCGGCGGTCTTGGAAGTAGCCATGATGGGCCTTTCGGGTTGATGTAATGATGGGCAAAAGGGTGAAGCTGGCCGGGGAGCCCATCAGAACCCCGGCCAGCAGTCAGTTCGGCTAGGCGACGCGCGTGTACGCCTTCGCGACCGATGCGCCCACCGGTGTCGTGACGACGATCGGCGAAGAACCCGCGGAGCCGGTAGGCATGGCGAGCGTGATTGACGTAGCCGAGTTCACAGTGAACATCGCAGCAGCCACACCACCGACCGTGACCGCGGTAGCGCCAGTGAAGCCGGTACCAACCAGCTCCACCGTGCTACCTGCGCCCATGCCCGTCGGAAGCGCCGAGGTGATCGTCGGAAGCGCGGTCCCTGGGGCGGGAATCAGCCACTCGCCCAAGTGCTCGTTGTTCAGGGACGCGGAACGCTTCGCCTTGAACGTAATTTCGGTAGCATTGACGCTGCCGCGCTCGGACTTGTCGGTCTTGGCGCTCTTCACGCTGACCTCCGCGATACGGCGGCGAATGACACCGTTCTTGAAGATCTCCTCGGTGAACATGACGTACTCCGTGGCATGACCGCCAGCGTCGATCGTGATGTATCCGTTCGCGTCGGCGGTCTTGCCGTAGGCGAGCTCACGAACGATCGCGTCGTACTGGGCGAGCTTCGCGACCACGTCGGCATTCGCGAGGCCGGACGGGATCGAGTAGCCGTCCTGCCAGAACTTGATGGGGTCCCCATCGGCCTCAAGCGTCCACTCGAAACCCCCATCCTCGGCGAAGAGGCCCGCCTTCTTGAATGCCACCGGAAGAACGAATGCCGGGTTGGCACCCTCCGAGGCCGTGGGGAAGGCGGTCCCCTTGGGGGCGAATCCGAGGATTCCCGAGACCGGGATTCCAACGGCCGCAACGTCGTTTCCGAAGGCGTCGATCATGATTGCTCCTTAAAAGCGAAAAGCCCCCATGTTTGGGGGCGGTGAGAGAGTAAGAGGGTGAATTACAGGAGAGAGCCGACGACGGCGAGAGTCATCGTGATGTATAGCCTCGCCTTCGGCTGGGATTCCGTCACAGCGAACGGGCCGCGCGAGGACAGGACAGCCGAAACCGGGTTATCTGGTGCGACCGCGGGGATCTGAGAACGGAGAGCGTGCACGATGCGAGCTAGATCGTTCGCATCCTGCGGGTTCTCTTTCGTGCCAGCCAGAACTGACAGGCCAACGTCGCGGTCAGCACCAATGACCGACGTATCAGCGCCGCCGTCATCACGAATGACGAGCAGCCGCGCCGGGAACGGGTCATTGGGGCCAGGCTCACGATTCGACACCACCACCCCCTGACACACAGGTTCAGGCCGTGCAGCGAGCGCCGCTCGATACCACGCCGTCAGGAACAGTTCGAGGTCGGCGTGCACGACCAGCGGGTCAGCCACGCGTCACCGACCTCAGTGCTCGCGAAAGGTTGCCCGTCTGCGACTCGACAAGCATCGAGTGATCCGAGCTGGCCACAACCTTCGCGACCACCCGGTGTGCTGCGCGATCAACCTCGACGTGAATACTGTCGCGATACTCGCCCGAATCGACCGGAGCCGTGCTGCGCGCGACCCCAGCGGCATCCTCAGCCGCCCCGACGACGATGCGCTCCACTTGCGCAGAGTTGCCCAGCTCATCGAAATATCTGTCGTTGAACTTCATCCAGATGCCTCCTCAAGCGGGATCTCCTGCGCTGGCTGCCACCCAGTGAACGGATTCACGTCAGCGGCAGGTTTCGCGTCGACCTGGTACGATTCTGCGCCCGCCCGGATGCGATCGCCCACGAGCACATCGGACGCCGCATCGCAGAACAGGCTCTTTGCCGTGAGGGTCTGCGTGCGCGTCGCCGTGGCAACTGATGAGCTTGACGACGACGCGACGAACGCGCCCTGAATGGTGACCGTGTCCGGATCACTCCAACTGCCCGGGATGGTCGATCCGGGGTTGTACGGGTCCGGGGCCGACTTTCGCCGATCCCGGAACACTGCCTGTCCGAATAGGAGATCCATGCGTACCCTCTACTCTGGCCAGAGCCTGTTGACAAGGCCACTTTTGGGGAACTGGCCAACGGGCATCCCGGGCTGTGCCACAGCGCCACAGAGGGAACGCAGCGCCGACCGGTCATCTGCGGAGAACCACGAATCAGTTGACGTGTACTCAACCGATGCCGGACCCATCCGCTGCGACTTGACCATCCGCGAACCGCGGTCCGCGACATCCGCCGCAATCCCTCTCAGGATCGCGACCGCACTGCTTCGGCCACTACCATCAGGAAGCGAGTCCAAGCAGGGGGCGATGGATACGGCAACTGCGATTATCCGCTGCGCCAGCAACTCATCGACGCCCGTGAGATCCGTTGAAACTATCACCCCATCGCCCCCCTCTGGTTACTTGCTGTTCTGTTCTTCGGCAGCGGAAGACTTCGCGTCGGCTGCTGCTTTCTCGGCCGCGGCCTTCGCGTCGGCTTCAGCCTTGGCATCTGCCGACTTCTCGGCTGCGGACTTCACAGCCGGTGCCTTGACCTTCTCGATGAGGCCCACCGACACGGCGTGCTTGATGCCCTCGGCCGTGAAGCCGTCGCCGACGGGAGCGCCACGGTACAGATACCGCTCGCTGCCGCCCTCCGTGGGGAGCACGACGGCGGCACCCGTCACCACGTACGCGGCCATTAGAGGCCCGTGTTCGTGATCTTGACGCCGGCGAGCGGCTCCGTGACGACAGGGACAACAACGCGGCGGGCGCGCAGCTCGTACTTGTCGTCGCGGTGACGGTCGGACTTCGTTTCGACGCCAGAGCCGCCGAAGGACGCGTAACCCGGGGAGCCGAGCTTCTCATCCGCGACGCCGCCGAGCTGATCGCGGTCGATCAGGAGCGGGTCGGTCCCGGTGTAGAACGGGCTCGTCACCCAGGTGAAGCCGAGCGCGTCGACGGGCAGGTTGCCGGTGACGGCAATGTTGCCCTGCTCGCGCGGGAGCGCCTTGTCATCGACCAGGATGCGGATGAGCTTCGCGTACTGCGTGGGCTTCAGCACGACCGTGGACAGATCAAGGCCGGTACCTGCATCAGAGCGCGTGAGCGAGATGCTCGTGAGTGCCTCAATTGCCGCGCCAGCGGTCGTCCACGGGGCCGGCGACGCAAACGTGCTCGTGACCTTCGATGCGATGACGGCCATTGCCACGCCGTCAACGTGCTTGACGACGGTGTTGCTGAGGCGAATGAGCGCCTTATTGATGATCGCGATTCCCTGCTGGGAGATCTTCTCGTCGGTGATGTCCGTCTCGATGCCCCACTTGACAGTCTTCGCGGCGGCGATCTCGCCCTGCGTCAACACCGTCTTCGGGTACTCGCCTCCCGGCCCGACAGCCTCAGGCGAGTCCGCGGCGAAGATCTCCTCGCCGGTCTCGTAGAAGAGTCCGCCACCGGCCGCGGTGTACCGCCCCGAGAGGAGGTAATCCGCGACGAAACGCATCTTGGTCAGATCCGCGACGCGCTTCGCGATGAGCTGGGGGCTCTGCAGCAGAAGGTGGATCTGTGCGACGGTGAGCGAGCCCTCGGGCCGCGCCACCGGGTATGTGTAAGACGCCATGTCTCTTGTGCTCCTTAGATGAACAGGACGTCGATGACGTCCAGGTCGGCGGTGGCAGCCGCGAGGGCAATGCCGATGGGGTTGGTGCCTGCACCCTGAGTGGCGATCTTCCCTGCGGCTGCCGAGATGATCTTCGCGCCGGCGGCAATCGCGGCGCTGGCCACCAGCTGCTGCACGCCGGACGGGCGGGTGTAGACAGTGACCGATTCTCCGGTCAGTGCGTCGAAACCGGCCACGCCGACAACGGCCGCGGAGTCAGCACCGGCAGGGGCAACGGTTCGGTTGCCGGTGACATTGACCAGGCGACCGCCAATGACGTCGCCCGAGGCGGTGAAAGTCACGGCCTTGCCGGGAGTGAACTTGGGCAGGTAGTCAGCCACGATCAGGCCTCCTTCGTGTCGGTGCCCCACGCCGAGGCGTAGAGGCTGTCAGCTTCGGACGGTTCCTCGGCAGTTCCGATCTCTGCGACCGGGACCGTGTTCTTCGCCAGCGACCCAATGAGAGCATTCGTGCCCTCTTCGTTCGTCGCGAGCTGAGCGAGCCACGTTTCGCGCGACGCCGGCGAGATCCGGCCTTCACTGACCGCGTTGTGCACGATCGACTCGCGGCGGGTGGTGTCCTGCTCCTCGCGTGCCTGGCGTCCAAGCGCGGCGGATGCCTGCAGGTCGGCGAGCATGGTGGAGTCGATCAGGACGGTTCCCTCTGGGGTGGTGATGTCGGCCTTCGCGGTGAGAGTCTCGTCCACAGCAGCGAGAAGCTGCTCGTCAGAGGCCGCAGCATCGGCCATGCCGAGCCGTTCACGGAGGCCAGCCTTCAGATCGTCGTAAGCCACGACGTTCTCCTTTCGGTTGGTGTTACCCGGCTCGGTCGAGCTCGGGAGTTCAGGGGTCTCGATGCGCGGCGCGGGAGCGTGCGCACGGCCCGCAAACGCGAAGCCGAGCTTCGAGAGGTCAAAAGCGGCCGACGCTGCGGGCGCGTCAACCCATTCATCTGCGAGACCAGCGATCACGGCTTCCTCAGCCGTGTACCAGGTCTCAGCTCGCATCAGATCGCGCCAGTACGCACGGTCCTTGCCGGCGCGAGCCGCATACGTGTCGGCAAGCGAGTCGGACAGCTTCGCGAGGATCAGCGCAGTGTCCTCCATGTCCTTCGCGTTGCCCGCTGCCATTCCCCACGCATCGTGGATCATGAGTTCGGAACCGCGGTTCATGGTGATGTGATCGCCCGCCATTGCGATGACCGACGCCGCAGAAGCTGCGATGCCGTCGACAATGACCTCGATGCGTGCCTTGTGCCGACGTAGCGAGTTCATGATCGCCACGCCCTCCCACGCCGCTCCACCCGGTGAGTTCAGGTAGAGGCGGATGGTGTCAACGTCGAGGGCGTCGAGCTGCTCCGAGAATGTCTTCGCGCCAACCCCGTCACCCCACCAGTCCTGACCGATGTGCTCGTAGATATACACATCGGCCGATGCCGGCGCATCATCCGTTTTCGCGGCGGCCTGGATGCGAAACCAATCCTTGGCACCGGCGGCGCTTGCCGCGGTCGGGTGTTTCATGAGTCCTCCTGGGGGTCATTGACGGGAGCATCGGGCTCCGAACCGGTGTCTTTCACGGGCAGGCTGTATGCCGCCCGCATGAACGATTCGAGTGTCTCGTCCGGGTTGATCACGCCAGCTTCGATCAGCTGCTTCAGCGCCTCGGCAGTCAGTGGATGCCCGGCACCGATGGGCTTGAAAGTGATCCTCGGCGCAGGCTCAGACTCGCCCCAGTTCCAGTCCACGAGGTCCTCAACGACGTGCGCCTGAGTCACATCGGCGATGTGTGCCGCTACGGCATTCAGCGAGTCCGTGAAGAAGTTCGCGAACGTCGACCCGAGCGCCCACGATCCCGTCTCGGTTCCAAGGTTCAGGAAGTGAGCCAGCACTGCGCGGGCAATCTGCTCGTCGTGGTAGCGGATCGGCTCATCGGTGTCCGGCAGCTTGCCCGTGACACCCTTCAGCTCAAGCGTCGCCCCGTGAGGTATCGATGCGCCCGCAGCCGCGCCGGCGCGGAACCCGGTGGCAAGTTTCAGGCCGGCCTCCTTCTCGGAGTCCATCCACTTTGCTCGCTCTTCAGTCGATGCTGTGTCCGGCACGGGCGCTCCGGTGTACACGGGAACGCCGAGGCCGTTGCGCTCGACGGTCAACGCCTGAGCGCGCAGCATCCGGTCCTTCAGAAGCCAGTTCTTATACGCGGTGCGTAGGAGGCTCTGGCCGATCCAGTTGCCACCTTCGCGATCGTTGACATACGCGACGAGCCGGTCCACTGGAATCGGGTCCTTCACCCCATGCTGCTCGATCGCGATCAAGCCACCATCACGGGCGACCTGCACATTCGAGATGCTGCGCGGCGGACGCCAAGACAGCTTCTTCAACCGCAACCGGTCACCCTCAGGCTTGTACACCTGCTCGAAGTACGAGTGCCCGTAGACCAGCTCAAGGAGTGCCATCCGTAGATGCTCGCCCCACTGGAACCGGCCGCGGGTTCGCGCCGCTTTCGCCGGGGGCTGCCCCTTGACCGGTAACCCCAAGTCAGTAGCGATCAGATCCACCACCTCAGCGCGAGCACCGGCGGGGTCGATCATCCACTCGGCACCACGAATTGGCAGGGTGACAGCGCGGAGGACGCTGCCGATTTGCGAATCCTCGCGGCGCATCTTGTCGAACACTTCGATCGACAACGGCCAGGCAAGATCCGGGTTTGTCTCGTGAGACTCAGCCGCCATGCTCGCCCAGGATGACAGAATGCCGACCTGATAGCCCTGTTCTTCTGGCACGTGAAACCCTCTCTCTAAAATGCGGCCGTCGCGAGATTTGCATCAGACGGCGAAGTGTCGTCCCGCGTGACAAGCTCGGCTTGCGGCGGGGGTGGTGGTGTTGGTTCGGGCGTGGCAGGTTCGAGGACTTCGAGCCCGTATAGCGCGACCGTCTCAGAGACAGCCCCGCTAATGTCCACAGGCAGCGACTTGTGACGCGCCCAGGCGAGGTTCTCCGCATAGGACATGGCGACGCCGCCCTCGATGCCGAGGTCAACGTCCGGCTGTTCAACGATGATTAGGTCGCCGTCACGCACCCGGTCTTGAATGCGGCCCGTCGCAAGAGCGAAGGTGCCACCCTCCAAGGCGTGCACGATCAGGCCGGCCTTTTTGAGCGGCTCGATAAAGTCCACAGCCGGACAGCCCTTGCCTTGCAGAACCACCTCTACGTGCCCTGACTTCTCCGCAAGAGCCGCGAGGTAGTCAGGGACCCACATCATGCCGGGACGCCTCACCCGCACGGTGACGAACGGCTTCCCCGAGTCTGTGAATACCGCAGCAGACACCCACGACGTCTTACGGTCAGCTGACGTATCCACGCCCCAGACGGTGCGCGAGCCCTTCGGAATCCGCACCGACCCGATCGACACCTGCAGGTCCTTCCAGTCCTTGATGTCGATGAACGACTCAACCCGCGACGAGACCCACTGGCACAGGACCTCGGTCCGGTACCCGGCGTCGGTCATGCCTCGGATGTCCGCGAGAGCCGACTGCACCGTCATTGACCCATGACCAATAGACGGGTTCGCCTGAAGGATGCCTTCGATGTCGTCCTTATCGCAACCTTCTGGCGCTGACCACTCAAACAGCCCCAGGGACATATCGCGGCCGTTCGCGAACTCCTCAGCCGACATGATCCCGGCGTCGACGTAGGTTTCCCACTCGATGATGTCCGCAGTCGCAGCATCACGCTGCGTCCGAAGTACCACCGCGCCCGCATCGCCAGCGTTCGAGAAACCGATCAACATGCCGTTCCAGAACGACTTCGTTGTTTGCGACACAGCGTTCCAGACAGCCCAGTCCCGTTGCTCGCGCATCTCATCCATGAGCACGCGCGCCGCCGGCTTACCACGGGCATTCTTTCCCGCGCGGATCTCATAGTGAGCACGCGACAGGGCGATGATCGACTCTTTGCCGTTCGTGTCCGAAACCTTCGCCGTCGCATCCTGCAGCGCCTCAATAGCGAGCTCCGATTCCTCAGCCGTGTCAGGCTTCGGGTCGCACCACAGCTTCACGGACGCCCAGGGCTCGCGTGCGATATCGAGGTTCTGCGCGACACCGACGACCTTGAACTTCAGTGGCGGCACACGGTCAGGGTGACGCGCCGAGTCGACGTACAGCCACCACGCGGCCAGCACCGACGCCAGCAAAGTTTTGCCCTGCTGGCGTGCTACCAGAACGACAACGCGGCGGAACCGGTACTGCCCATCTTCGAGCAGCTCCAAGGCATGGATGAGCAAGAACTTCTGCCAGGGGTATAGATCCACGCCCAGAATGGTCAGCGCAAACTCGATGACCTCAAAGCCCAGCGAGGTCTCCGGCGTGAGCTCACGGAGAGGCTTCGTCCAAATTCGTGGAACCTCAAAGCCGTACCGCCTAGCCGACCCCGTTCCGCTGCTTGAAGTCTGCGAGATCATTCTTCACCTTCGTTGGCGCGGCCGGCTTACCGGTAGTCGAAAGCTCACCCCGGCTACCAGGCGTCAAGCCCAGCGACTCACAGAACTTCAGGTAAGTCGGGAGAGAAGAATTGTCAACCCCTGGAGGGCGCATCTTCGATTCGGGGTCCATCGCAATCTGCTCCATGATGTGATCCACCACGGCATCCCAATCATCGATCTTCCGAGCCAAAGCCAAGATGGCCGCGACAGCACCAGCGTCCTTGCCTGTGCGGTCCAAATGGCTCGCAGCCTGAACCGAAATCTCTGTGGCCTCAACGACAGTGCTCACAACGCACCCCCTTCTCGCGTGCGCACGCGGGCGACCCCTCAGAAATCCCGGGGAGGGAGGACCACTCGTGTGGGGAGTGGGCCGTGGTGTCGGGTGTTGCTGGATTTTATTGCGGGTGGGTGTTGAGGTGGCTCTCTACTGCGGAGCGGATCGCTGACCACGGCAGGACGGTCTCTCCGGCGAGTAGGGAGCCTGGGTGACACGAGCAGTACAGGTCGTGGCAGTTACCCACGAGCGTAGAGCGGCAGGCTTCACAGCAGTGGGGCATGGGCTAGACCTCGACCCATCTACCGTCGGTGATGAACCCGTGTCGACCGCAGCACGCGGGCCAGATGACACTGGCTGTGATGGTGAGCGGGTCTGCCTGCACCAGTGTGTGTGCTCTCACACCGGCGGGCCTCCAACCAAAGGTCTCACCGGGAGCCACTGTGTCAGGGCCCAAGATCTGCTGGCAGTCGTGCCAGATGTACAGGCACTCGATCGCGTGCTGGTGATCGTCTCCGCACGTCCATGTGTAGAGCAGGCCATCACCGATGGGGATGCCATTCATAGGTGCGCGATCGTGGTACGACATGGGGTGTCCTTTCCGGCTTCGTTACCACCAGTCGGCGACGGCTTCACCGATGCCGAGTGATGGGGCGTTCTTCCCGCGCGACTGGTTACAGAGCATGTGCGCATGGCGGAAGTTGGTGGGGTCTTCTTGTGCGTCCGGGTGGGTGGACACCGGGAAGAAGTGGTCGAGGTTGTGACTGCTCGGCGTGGTGCTCGGTGTGGCCGTGTAGTCGATGGGTTCCTTGCACAGCCAGCAGTTCGCTTCTCGATCACCCTTGGCGTCGAGCTTCTTGCCTTCGTCGTAGAAGGCTTTTCTGAGGATGTGCATGCGTCGACTGTTGGTGCGCACGGTCACCCCCTCGGTAGTATGCGGGCATGAGGACACGCGAAGAACGCAAAGCCGACTATGACCGTCGCAACGTTGAGATCAAAGCGAAGTACGACGCTCAGACTGTAGCGCGCAAGGCGAAGGAGGCGGCGTTCAAGGAGCGGCAAGCTGCGGCTAAGGCTGCGCGTGTGGAGGCTGCTAAGCCTCCTGAGATTGTCCCGATGACGGAGGAGCAGAAGCGCATCCACAACCAGTTGGCATTGGGCATGTCGTCTAGCTCCCTGGCTGACACGATGAAGTCGCCGATCGCGTTGCTGCTGTTGCCGACCACCATTTCGATGATGCGCAAGGAACGGAAGATCGCAAAGCGGATGCGGGACGCTGAGCAGTAGCTCCTCGCACCCTTTGTCGTCGTCGGCCTGCACGGCGTACGCTTCCTCGCGATCCGTGTCGGTCATGACTGCTCCTCGAAAGGGTTTCGGCAGCACGCAGGATGACCACACCACAGGGTGATGGTGCTTCAGGGGTCCTTCGCCGCAATGTCCAACCAGCGTTGACGTGATGCCGAAAATCTGTGGGTGCCGAAAGCAGGGCAGAGACCAGCGTTGGCCGGCATCTGCCCTACAGTCGCGCTATTCAGTTTTAAGCGGGCTGCGCCGCGTTGCCCCTACGGGCGTTTTCTCCGGCCATTGGACGCGTTTCCCCTTGGGGCGCTGGTGGTAGCCGGGAAAGTCTGGCCCTTGACGCGGTGCCGTTACGCCGGGTTTTTCGTGCATCGGTCCGGAACCGAATGAAGGGGCATGAGCAACCCAGCACGCGTAGGGGGCTCGCTTGGGGTTGACGCTGAGCCTCGCGCCGCGTTCGTGCGCTCGCGCGCGGATACGCGAAAGGCCGGAGCGTCTAGCTCCGGCCCTTCTTCACCACTTGTAAACCTAGAGGGGTACAACGGGTACGTGTCAAGTCGTCAAAAATGCACGTCCCGATCTAGGTACGATCTAGGTTTTATCTAGATCGTACTCAGCGGGTAGGTACTCAATCGGCGTGACCCCCTGCGCCATGACGCGGCCGAGAATCGCCCGGTAATAGCTGGCCGGCTCCCCCCGCTCCATAGCGTCCGCGTCGCTCGCCCAGTACTCGTCATCGTTGCGATAGCTCACCATCCGTGCGGGGCCACCGGTGCGCCACTCGCGTGCGATGTCGTCGGCACGCTTGTCGGCCGCAACGTCCATGCCCTCGATCAGTGCGACGACATCGGCCGGCACTGGGGCCACGCCGGACTCCCAGCGCCGCACCTGCCGATCCTGCACGCCGACCCGATCGGCAAGCCACCGGCCCGAGACGCCGAGACGCTCTCGCAGGATCTTGAACTCTGCTGCTGTCACTGTGTCCTCGTCCCCTCCGGAGTAGTGCGCTTCCATCGCCCGGTCCAGATCATCGTCATAGCTCATTCTGTCTCTTTCGTCGGTGTCGTACGTCCGTAGCGTTGCTGCGCTGCCTGCCTGGTGATGCCGAGCGCCGACCCGACCCATGCCCACGAGCGACCCAGCGTGGCGCGCTGCCCGAGCACGGCGAGGCGCACGGCCGCTTCCAGCTCGTCGCGAAGGTCGAGCAGTGCTGCCATTTCCAATTCGTCGGCATCCGCGACCCTGCGACCTGCTGCACGGATCATGCGCCGGAGCATGCCCAGATATTCGGTCGTTTCGACGGCCATTATTCGGCCCTCCCGACGCGTTCAAATAGTGTCAACTGAGAATTGACGGCAATTGGGGCAGTCATGCGTCGGCCACCTTCCGGACCTCGATCACCTTGGCGAGCGGTATGCGGTCCACCCACGAGTAGCCGGTCTCCACGCTCACGCTGGTTTTATTCACCCTGACCACCCGGTGCCAGCCGAGGTCGGTGCGGATGCGATTGCAAGCGCGCAGCTCGTCCTCGGTGTACGGGATGAGCTTGTCCCTGTGCTCACGCTTGATCTGTGACTCAATCACACGGATAGCGCGCTCCGAGGCTGCTACGACTTCCCACGCCTTGGCCTCGCGGTCGTAGGCCATCAGGCGTGCAGCCTGCTTCCGAGGGCTCGCCTTGCGCATCGTGCCCGACAGCACTGCCGAGTCATACCCGGTGATACCGCCGACCGTTACGGCCTCCGACTGGTCCCGCGTCCCTCGTGCCCGTTCGGTGACGGCTGCCAGATTCCGGCGAGCGTCGACCAGCTTCGCGCCGAGCGTGGCTGAGGTCATGATTGCCTCGGCTGCCGAGGTACCGTGCAGCTCGTGCACCTGGGCGAGGTGCTGCGTGATCGCCTCGGCCGTAACCTGCATATCCCGCCCCCACACGTCCCACGTTCCCATGCAGCGAGCGCAGACCAGCGTGGCGGTCATCGTGCAGCCGCCACATATTCGGCGGATGTCGGGCGGGTGGCCTCTCGGGGGGTGAGCGCGGCGAGACGCGCGTTGGCGTCGGCGTTCATCGCGCCGCGAAGGAGTGTGTAGGCCTCGGTGCGTGGGCCGATGAAGCGTTGGATGCGGCGGATGCCGTCTACTCCGTGAGTCGTTGAATCGATCATTGTTTTTCCTTTCGGATGTGGTGGCCGGTGCCAACCTCTGACACCAGAGTAAGACCTAAACTAGGTCTTTGTCAACTGGTTGAGGGGGCCAGTCACCCAGCCCCCTCGAACCCAGCTACTCGCCGTCGACGCCGCGGTGCACCTTCCGCACCTGGTACACCCGAATCGGACTAGCCACCATCCGCTCACGCCACCACTTCAGCAGGTCTTCCTCGTCCACGATGTTGCGACCGTCGACCAGCGTGCACACCATCCCGTTGCGCTTCCACCGCTTGACGGTCTTCACGTGACGGGCGACACGTTTGGCAGCCTGAGCGAACGTCAAGCCTGCCCGGACCTCATCGCCGTCACGAGTGATCAGCACATACTTGCGCAGGTGCGGAGCCATCTGGCCGGTCACGCCGTCACCTCGTCCGTCTTGGTGAAGAACCACAGTGGGCAGTCATCCCACTCGACTTCAATCGGGCCGGATGCGTTCTCGGGCATCATGGAACCGTCCTCGATGAACATTTCCCGAGTGTCGCCGGGGTGCTTGAACCACCCGGCCAGGAGGCACTCTGCGTGTGTGATGCTCGGGTGCTCGTGAGCGCCAGGCACCCACGACTCACACTCGCAATCTGGGTACTGATAGCACGATGCCGAGATGCTGAACGAGCAGGCGAAAACTGGCACGCCATCCGTAATCGTCATCGTGTGACTGTCCTTGACGATCGTTGTTTGCTTGGTCATTCGATCTGCTCCTTCATGATCTTTTCCCAATCCGCCTCCACGACGTGGTGGCAGACCTCACATTTCACCTCGACGCCGGCTGCGGTGTTGTCTGGCCAATGCACGAATAGCGCGGCCTCGTTGCACACCGGGCACGGTTTCGGCTGGTACCGGCGAGGCGGTCGTGGCGCCATCGGATACCGCTTCCGGTACGTGCGCACCAGCTCGATAACCGCCGTCGTGAACGCCTCCGCACTCGGCAGGTATGCGATCGACTCCGCACGGCCAGACAGCCACTTGGTGACCTCCAGCGCCAGCCGGTACGCAGCGACCGGACCTGTAGCGGCCCGGAACCCCCGGCACTGATCTGCGCCATCCCACAGCCCGACAGCAGCCTCGGGAGGCTTCACGCCCATCTCGGCCGCGAGCGCTGCCGCCCAGTCAACCAGACGTCCGAATAGGTCATCGGTGTCTTCCATCGCGTCGGCGCGCAGCGGTAACGGCGCTTCCTTCGACGCGTCGACGCGCTCGCCCTGCGCGCCGCCCATTGCCGGGATGACCTGCGCCCGAATGTGCGCCACGAGATCCGGTGCCTCTTCGAGGTGCGAGAGCAGGCGTTTGAAACACCACTCGCAGAGCTGACCCTTTGCTGCCTGCGCCATCTTGCAGCCGCCGCAATCCTTCACCAGGCACGGGTCCCAATGAGCGTTCCGGATCGCGTGATCCATTACGCATGGCTCACTCATTGGGCACGTCACTTTTAGTGTGTAGCCGCGTCCACTCTCGGCGCACACGGCTGGCGAGTTTCAATACATTTGAGGGCGCGCTCACATAGGCGCTGCCTTGCTTCCGGAGGATCCGGCCAGACTGCCGCATCCCAGAAACAACGCCATGACGGAATGCCCAGATGACAGCCTCGGCGCTCATGGACTTGGGGACTCGTAGATCACTCATGGTTCGTCTCGCTCTCGGTCTCATCGGGCAACAGGTCGAATAACCCGCCGCTCCACTCTCGTTTTACGGGGCGCGCCGAACCGTCTGGGCCGTAGTCCTCCGGGCCGAGCGTCCACCATTCGTCCGCGCGCATGTCCCAAACGTCATCCGTGTTGCAGTCCGGGCAATGGAAGGCATATAGATCATTTACCGGCCATGCGGGAACCATGGCGGGGACATGCACTTTGCGGCCTCCACGCCCCCAAGTCGGCTTAGTAGACGCGATCATTTCCCCCGGCTCAGGCTGCCTAGCCCCGGTTGCGCCCATCTTCGGGGAAACGCTCCCGCAGTCGCATGGCTCAACTTTGGGCGGTGGGCAAATCTGCATCTTTGCGAACGACTCGAACTTGCCCCACTTCACTTTGCTTCCGTCCCACACCGGGGGTAGCCGGTGCTTTACGAGTGTGAGCATCACTCGCCCTCCGGTTCGGTCTTGCGGCACTCGTCGGCACGAGCGTTATGCTCGGCTGCGAACCGGAACAATTCCATGCCCTCGTCGTCAAAAGTCATCGGGCGCGGTTCATCAACGACGACGCCACACCGTATGCAGTGGCCTAGACCATGGGTTCCCCATTTGTGTTCGCAGCCGCCCACAAAACGGCATAGGTGCAGCGGATAGGCGAGATTGTCCACGTTGGTCAGATTTCGTTTATGCATCGCCATGCGCTGCGGGAAACCCATATGCGTGTCGATCAGGCAATACGCTTTCCCGTTCGCATCTTCGACCCATTGACCATCCGGTTGCGCTTTGGCATCCTCCGTGGTGGCTACTTCGTTCTTCTCGCTCACGAGGTTGCCGCTTTCTTAGACTCGTTCTTGCATGGAATGGTGCTCTTACCGAGCGGCCCGCAGCACTGACCGCACCGATGCTCAGGCTTGGTCCCGCCCCGAGAAGATCCGGGGGCCGGGGGCATAAGCCCGTTGAAAGATCCCTTGATCGTCATCAGAACGGCGTCTCATCGGCGTAGCCGTTCTGGCCCCACACGTCGCTGCCACCAGTCGGCGGGATCGGTGCCCACGGCTGGTCATTGCCCTGCTGCGGTCGCTGCTGGCTCTGTTGGGGGCGCTGCTGCTGCGTCTGCTGCGGTCGCTGCTGCTGGCCTTGCTGCTGCTGTCCCTGTTGCGCCTGGTTGTTGGACTGGACGCGAGTCAGCGAGGCCGTGGCGTACCGCAGCGACGGCCCGATCTCGTCAATCTCCAGTTCCATGCTCGTGCGCTTCTCGCCGCCACCGTTGCCCTGGCTGTCTGCCTTCGTCTCGTAAGAGCGCTGCCGCAACCGACCCGACGCAATAACGCGCGTGCCCTTCGTCAGGCTGCCGGCCACGTGCTCCGCGAACTCACGCCACACGCTCGCCCGCAAGAACAGCGCGTCGCCGTCCTTCCATTCGTTCGCCGCCCGGTCGAAGACACGCGCCGTGCTCGCGATGGTCATATTCACGACCGCCAGCCCGTTCTGTGTGTAGCGCATTTCTGGATCGCTGGTCAGATTGCCAACGATGGTAATTACGGTTTCGCCGCTCATGCGGATCTCCTAGGTGTTTGTGGTGCTCGATTCCGGTCGCGCTCTCGCTCGCAAGCGATGCACTTTCGGCTGATGGTGTTGCCCTTCGCCTGAGTCCTGGTGTTCTCTGGCGTGTACTCGTGGTTGCGTGGACAGTGGGTCTTCCACTTGTTCGCGTTGTGCGAGTTGTTGACGTTCTCCGCATTGCCGGTGCTCTTGTGGTGCAGCGGGTTGCAGCACGCCCTGTGCACGCAAGGTCCGGGCGGGCAGCCCGTCCCGTTGTGGCAGGAATGGTCGACATGCTGAGTCGGGTCGGAGAGATCGATGATCCCCATCGCAGCTGCGGCGTAACGATGCGCCGAGATCGTGTGCGGCAATCCGACGGCACCTCTTGGCGGGTGGAATACCCCATATCCATTCACCTTGTTGATCGAGCCAGTCCACGGCCAGCACGACTTCACACCGCCCGAGGTGTCGACTTTTGGCCAGAAGAACGCGTCTGCGAGCGCGATGGGTATAGCGATTTGGGTGCGAGTCATTTCGCGCTCTCAATTTGTTGGGTCTTGTTCTGCGCTCGGATGAGTAGCAGATACTTTTCAGTGGTGGCCTCATAGAGCCGATCGAGCGTGGTGGAGATGCTCGGCACGAAACGCTCACGTTCGAGCGTTCGCATGCTCCTGTTGTCGAGGAACCGCATGAAATCCACCTCGGGAATCACGGCACTGCCGCTTTCGCGAACCGCACCGGCTTTTCGTGCCGGCCACACAGGCAGTCGCCCAGGCGCGCCCGGTGGCAGTCCCGCGAGGTGCATTTCGGATCGCATTCGAGGGAACGGTCAGACACCCGAAAGAACGTCACCGCCTCCCCGTTGACCGTGCACACGACTTCGCGCGGGGGCTCGACACCATCGAGGACATACAGCATCAGCCGGACGCCCTTCTGCGTGCTGAACGTGTAGCCGGTATCCATCAGTCCACCGCCTTGCCCGTGTCCGGGTCGACGCCGCGAGCGATGCGGTGAGACCGAATCGACGCCAACGTGTCAGCCTCGAACTTGGCCTTGTCGAGCGTGATGCGCCGCGGCTCAATCGCGCCCCGGCTCTTCGCCGCGTCGACTCGGGCCGACCGCGCACGGTCCTTCCTGATCAGCTTGACGTTGGCCCGGACGTGCGCTGCCTGGAGATAGTCCGGAGACTCCTTCCGGTGCATCAGCACGGCATCGCGAGCCTCTTCGAAGTTGAGATCCCCGAGCTTCTCGTACCAGCCCAGCAGCACCAGCCGGTCAACCTGCCTGCTGTCGTCCAACTGGATTTTCGACACCAGCGCCTGCATGTTAGCCAGCGACATCGGCGTGCCACCCTGGCGCAAGATCTCGCCCTGTAGCCCATCCACGGCCGTGAGCAGCTGCTGCACGGTCATTATCTGCTCATTCATGCGCCGATCTCCCTCTCGTCGGTCTGAGTGGCAAGCGATAGCGTCTGCATCGCTCGTTGTTCGGGTGTGGGCCGACCGCCCGGACGCGCCTTGTCTGCGATCGACTTATTGGCCGCGAGACGCAGCCGGTCGTAGTTCTTCCGGAACGTCGGCATCGACATCACATTGGCTTTCCAGAACGAGTCCGCTTGGCACCAGCGCATGAGTCGCTCAGCGGCGACAGGGTCGCGCGCATCAGCCGTCAGCATCAGCCGAGCAGCGTTCAGCCACCCCTTGCCGATCGTCGGCCGCTTCGACCCGTTGCCCACGATGAGTTCGCTCAGCAGCGCGCAGAGGGCGTCGACGTGTTCTTTGTCTTTCTCTTTAAGTAGGTCGGGTCGGGTCGGGTCGGGTCGGGGATCACGAACAGTCTTGTTTTTATCTAGATCGGACTTGGCTGGATGATCTAGGTACGAAGACCCACCGTGTTTTAGGTCTGACTCAGGTTCTGAGCCAAGTTCGGAGCTTGTGGGATCTAGGTTCGTACCTAGATCGGATCTAGCTTCGATCTGAATCAAGACCAATCCGGCCTCTTGCGGGGTGCGTCTCCCCTTGCTCGAATTGCACCCCCGGCACGACACCACGAGGTTGTCGACCACGCTCGGCCCAGTCGGGTCGACGTGATCATAGGTGCCGCCCTTGTTGCCTCGGCGGTCGCTCCAGCCGACCCGTAGCCCGCAGTATCGGCAGTTATCGCCGTCACGTGCCCTGACCGCTTCGCGCAGATCAGGGTTACGTGAGACGGCCTGCCGAGCGGCGTTAGATGCCCGCTCGGCCAGCACGTACTCACGACTGAGCTGATACACGAGCCAGTCGTGGAACTCGAACCCGAACGGTTTGACCTCCCACAGCTCGGCGCGCACCAGCTCCTGCACGACGGCCTCTGTCGACATGAACAACGGCAGTACGTGCTTCTGCACCTGCCCGTCTGTGAGCTGCTGCGAGCACCAGCTACCTGCCCGAACCCACAGCGCGATCGCCTCCGGGCTCAGGCCTAAAATCTTGGGGTGACTCCAGAACCCGTCATCGATCTTGAACCAGGACAAATTAGTTCGCCTCCAGCCTTTCTTGTGCTTCGGTTGATGTGATCCGGACGATGCCGCCCAGATCGGTCAGCAGCGCCCAGTAGTTCCCTGACTGCCGCACCGCCCCGATCAGTACCGGGATGGTTGCGGGATCAGGTACGTGCGTTCGTACGATGTAGCCGTGCTCGCGTGACTGCTGCGGGTGGGCGTGAACCCAGCCATGGCAACCGGTCGTGCCGGAGCCGCAGAGCAACACGAGCTGTGGGAGCGAATGACCCCCGACCTGTCGCCGCTGCCGGTGGTGCCGCGATCCTCCATCGATCGCGACACCACACCTCATGCAGCGATACAGGTCGCGGCGGTCCACCTGGTCGGTTACTGACCTCGGTGGGTTCTTCGCGATCCGAGCGCCGGCCACGACCTACGCCGCGTCAGCGTTAGTGATGAATGCCTGCTCGATCTCCGAGAGCCCGTATCCCCATTCCTTGAGCTGGGCCATGTAGCCGGCCGCTTGCAATGGGTCGATATTCCACGTGTGGGCGAGGTTCTGTTCGTTGTCGGCAACAATTACCGCCACCATGAAGCGCTCTGACTTTCTCGGGTTCGCGGCCAGATACGCACGACCGATGTCTCCGCGATCCTTAGTCTCTTCGTCGCCAGGGATCTCTAACCATGTCAAGACCTCTTCGGACACTCCGCCGTACCCTGAGAACGTCATGCCGAGAGCGAGGAACGCAGTCACATCGGGCAGTTTTGACCGCTGGAAAAATTCGGCAATCCATACGGACCGCACTTTGTCAGCCGCAGCGAGTGCCGCACGCTTGACGTTCTGGGCCTGGATCTCGATTTCTCGCTCGGCCCGAGCTTCTTCCTGTTCTGGCGTTAACTTCCGGTCGTAGGTCAACGGCACGAACTCCCCTGCATACTCTTTCAACAACAGGTATTGGATAGTCGGCCAGCTCCCATAAGACCCGTCCGGGCGAGCACCATAGGTCAGGGAAGATCGGCCAGCTAGGCCGGGATGCCCAGCCAAATCGGCGGCGAGCAGGCACACGGTCGGAGACTCTGTGCGGGCCATCCGTTCAAGCCGCTCGAACTCCGGTCCGTCACCATGCCCCACATAGTCACCCTCAACCCGAGTGAGAACGACAGCCCCCTCAGAAACGAGCTGCGCGTCTATCCGGTCGCGTTCCTCAGCCATAGCTTTCTTGGTGAGAAACCCATTCACGGCGTGGTCGAACTTTGACGGGTCGGTTTCAGCCACCTTCGTCAATGCCTTTACGACCTCGGCGTCGTCGCCGAAGTCCACGAGCTGCGCCGCTTGGTCGAGCGTCAGCGCGTACTTGGAGAACGCATTCGCTGCGACCTCGTTCGCGGCCACGTCGAGCGACTTCTGCACGCGCGCCTTGTTGGCTCCCGTCGACTTGGCGATGGTCGCGGCGGGTATCCCGAACAGGCTGAGTTGCTTGTACGCTGCAACGTGCTCGGCCTCGTCCAACCCCTCGCGCTGGTCGTTCACTGTGATCTGCGTCAGCAGCCGTGCAGCCGCGCTGTCGGCTGCACTCACGATGAACACAGGCACGAGCTTTAGCCCGGCCTGAACCGCTGCGAGCGTTCGACGCTGACCGTCCGTGACTTCTACCGCGCCGGTTGCGTCTCGCTCCCCAAGGATCGGGACAATCACCCCGTTCAGCTTGATGTTCGCGACGAACTCGGGGCTGATCTTGGTTTCAGTCCGGACGTTCGCAGCGATGATCAGCGTCCCCGGATCGAGGTTTTCCAGCGTGGAGTTCGCATCGGATTCTTTGGACTTTTTCGGTGCTGTCATGCTCTTTTTCTCCCTGTTCGTGTAAACCAGCGGCCTGCCTGAGTGATCAGGTAAGCCGCTGCGGTTGCAGTGTTGAATATGGATTTCATGCCGCGTCACGCTTCACTAGGTCGCCGTCTTCAAACGCTTCGAGATTCAGTTCCTGGCGAATCCGCAACACGGTTCTGTTCGCAATGTGCAGTTGCTGCGCGATGCGAGGATCAGACCACCGATGAGAGTGCAGCCGGGTGACGGCTTCGCGCCGCTCGGCAGGCGATAGGCGCACGTCCTCGCCCTGCAATGCCAGATCGACTGCCATTTCATCGATTCCGTTGGCGCCATCTGAGATCGGCGGTGTGACATCGGTGTCGATGTCATCCCATGCCAAAGGCGGCAACCACCGGCGCTGCTTCGAGTAGTTCAAAGCTCGCGTGCGCGCCGTCTTGTCGGGCCAGTCGGCATGCGGTGGCTCTGTGTTCCAGATCCGGTCGTATAGCTTCGATACTTCGAGGTGGAAAGACACGGTGACCTGATCGGCCTGCATCATCGTCCACCAGTTGCCACGCTCCCGCCCGACCATCGCGCAGAGCTTCGACTGCGACCAACCACGAGCCACCAGCGCCTGCACACGCCGGTGCACGCCCCGCGAGGGAATGCAAGCCGACGGTGCGAGCGCTGTCAATTCGGGCTTGACGGCCAAAATGGCAGCGGCCTTAGCCCGAGGTGTGCGCTTGATCACTTCGCCCTTGCGCGGATCGTCCGGACCGCCTTTGCGCCCGTAGATCAGCGACTGCACCGCAGTGTTGCCGACACCGGACAGGGCGGCGATCCTCTTCCACCCCAGACCAAACGACTGAAGGTGCGCGAGGTGTTCACGCACCGGACCAGCATCAGTCAGACCGTTGTCGTACGTGCCGTAGAGATGCTGCCGGCTACGTGCACGTGAGCGATCGGTGTTGCCAGTTCGACAGTTGTCGCACCGGCATTTGTGGAATACGTAGCAGGTGCCAACGACTCCATGCCGGTGATCAGGTGGGCAGATGAAACGGTCCATGGTGAATTACTTTCCGATCTGGACGGACCAGCGGCCCGCCTGAATGAACAGGCGAGCCCTCCCGCCTGGTTGCTTCTTGAATCTGCGAACTAACCAGGCGGCGTCCGCGCCGCGATGTACGCGAATCACGTGCCGACGTGCGCGTGAACCCGATCGGCCTCACGCTCATTGGCGTTCATCGAGCGCCACACTTCGATCTGGTTTTTGATCGTGTCGAGGCGCTTCCGTGCGAGCCGTTCGAGCTGCTCGGCCAGCCGGTACCGGAGGTTCGCGGCGTTGACATCGGGGAGCGCTGCGGCACGCTTGCCGCACATCTCCCCAGACCGTTCACCGGCGTCGCGGAACTTGACCTCGTGCATGGCGGTGAGTACCTCATAGGCCGCTTTCGCATCTGCGAACTCCTTGCCAGCGCGGCCCATATCCCAGCCGAAAACCCACTGCATTGCGACGAGCTGCGCACCACGACCACTGATTGCGGTTCTATCGAGTGCCGCGACCAGGCGGCGGTCCAGCTCGTTGAGGTGTGACGGAGCGTAGATGCCCACTTCTTCGAGCTGGAGCGCGATGGCCGGCGTCATGTCAGCCATTGGCTGGACTCAGGGTCGGGGCCGGCTGATTGGCCTCCGTGGTCTTCTGCACGAGCACCCGCCGCACCGCCGTGAGCATTTCAAGAACCGTTGTCCCATTGAAGTCGAGCACCGCACCGAGCTGGCTGGCCTTCTCGGCCTGCGCGTGGACTTTCGTCAGCGCTTCGACCGTCGTGCATGCGGCTGCGAGGTTCGGCCAGTTCACTTCGACCTCTGGCGCCGCAGCGGCTACGCCGGGAACGTCATCGATCTTTTTCAGAGCCGCCTTCGGCTTGGCCGTTGCGCTGGCTTTCTGGGTGGACTGGTCCGGGTCGGGACTGTTGGTCTGAAGGCAGAGCGTCTGCACCAGGTACGTGCGCAGAGCGATCGACCACGCGGCCGCCGTTGCGCCGCCCGTCGAACTGCTGCCCTCGGCCGAGACGATCGTGCGGATTGGCTTGCCGCCGTCGAGACCGTGCCACGAGTACTGCACCCGGAGCCGCACCGTGGTGAGTACTTCACCATCCGGTGTGTTCAGCGCTTCCAGACTCTGGCCGACATCCTTCCCGATGTAGAACCCGCCGACCTTGACGAGCGCCGGGTGAACGGCATCGAGGACGTCGTCCAAGCTCCGGAAGTTGTAGGTGTCGTCTTCGCTGCGCTGATTCTTACCGACAGCTTGCACAGCGGCGAGCACGCCCCAGAGCGATCGTGCCGCCGTCACCGGACCGGGCGTCGGTGGAGCCTGTTCTACGACCGGGGTGCGCGGGGTGGGCTTTCGCTTGACGGGTGACTTCGCCGGGGCTTCGACGGGTGCTTCTGTTTTGGTGGTCGTCATTTGGTGTCCTTTGTTTTGACGGCGGTGACGGTCAGCTTTCCGCTGCTCGTCGGGGTGTTGGTGGTGAAGGTGTCGAGGTGCAATGCCCACGCCTCACGGGTCGGTTCGAGCTGCTCGACCTCGTACGCTCGTGCGCGCTCGGAGAGCTTGGCGATCTCGTCACGCGTGACGATGGAGTTCGCCAGAACCTTCGATTGCGCCAGGTCGTGCGCTGCGGCCAGATCCGGGTCGTCAGCCTTGGCCGCGTCGAGGTCGACGGCCCACGAGTCGGTTTTCGTTACCTTGTAGCTGAGCGAGGCGTGTGCAAACTTGGTAGCGAATTCGCCCCTGATCGCGGCGAGCGCGTTGAGCGCGTCCCAGTCGGTGACTTTCGAGGCTTTGGCGAGCGCTTCCGCGTCGCGGTGGAACAGCAGCGATCCGGCTAGGCGTTCGAGCTCGTCGGCCTCAGGCAGCACCTCGGCTTCTTCGCTCGCGGTGTCGAGCAGGGTGAGGAATTCGTCGGCGGTGATGACGAGCTGGTCTACGGTGCGCTTGAGTAGCGCCTCGATGTCGGAGCGGGTCAGCCAGATCGCGACGGGATCTCCGACCGGCTGCGGTGGGCGCTTGGGCCAGTGCGACCAGTCGTTGTCGTGCAACTCCCACACGAACAGCGTCCGGTCCGCACCGCAGACGATGAGCTGCCAGAGCATCTGGAGCAGGTAGCTGCGCGGGATCGTATCGAGCGGTGTGCTGGTCGTTTTGATTTCTGCGAGCTGGAGCGCCTCGTCAAAGTTGATTCCGATGCCGTCCGGTGTGGCGAGGTGCCGCGAGTTGAGAGCGGCGTGGAAAACGCGGGTGTTCGGCTTGATGCCGTATCGGCGTTGCACCCACTCGGCTAGCGGTGCCTCACGCTGCTTGCCGTAGGCGACAGCGCGGGATTTCAGCTCTGCGGGCTCGCCCGCCGCTCGCTTTCCCTCGATCAGACGCCGGCGTACAGCAGGCCCGCCGTTGTCGAGCTTGGCGATGTCGGTCGCGGTCACACCGCCGTTGCGCTCAGCGTGCCAGGCTGGCCGGTCTTCGGACGATGACCCAGCTCGGGAGAGCAGGTCATCGAGTGCGTTATCGAGGTTCATTCGTGTTCCTTTGAATCGAGGTGGTCGGAGGGGATCGGGTCACTGAGCAGCAGCACGATGGCGGCCGCGAAAATCAGCGACATGCTCAGCAGCAGCGAGCCGTCGAGCGTCGTGATGTCGCGCACCAGCCGCACGGCGGCGACGGCGATCGCGAGCAGGGAAAGGATCGCCGCGAGGTGCACGGCAGTGATGACGCGGCGCTCGCGGGGCGGGGCCGGCCGGATCGGAGTACCGAGGCCGTCGAGCCGCTCGAACACCGAGTACTCGGGGTACGGGTCGGCGGGACGCTTCACGTGGCCACACCCCATATGCGAGTGCGCCGGCCAAAGCCCGTCTTGTCGAAGGAGCCGGTGAAGTAGACGAGCTTGCGCAGCTCCAACTCTTTACGAGCTGTGCGGATGCGTTGCGGTGTTGCGGGGCGGTTCACCTCATGGTTGGTGACGGCGAGCGCGTGAGCGGCGACCAACTCGCCATCAGTGCGGGCCTTCTCTCGTAGAGTGACGCTCACCCACGATTGAAGCTCGGTGAGTGCGTCGGCGGTGATGGACTCTCCCGCCTCGTGGCTGGTCTCGGGGTCTCGTGAGCGGGTCGCCCGCTCAGGGCGTGGAATAGGCTGTGGAACTGACACTGTTTCTCCCTGTTGTCGTGGCCCCCTGTTAGAGCAGGGGGCCGTTTTTTTTGGTCAGTGCGACGCCGGGGTTACCCGGTCGCCGCTGGTGGGGAACGAGCAAGGCCCACCGACCCGTTGCGGCTTGTCACGCCGCGATCTCCCCGCTAAGCGGGGGCTCATACGCCATCCCGGAGACCTAGCCGAGGCAGTGCGTATCTCTGTGTAGTTATCAACGCTTGGTCCTGCCGAGCGCTTTGTGATGCACGAGCGGGCGCGCCCCCAGTGGAGAAGGACGGCCAAGGTGATGCGACCAGCGCGTTTGGGCACGCCGGCGGTTCGCCCTGCAGTGCAAGGCAAGATTTGGGGTGATGCGGCCCGACTCAGATGCAGGCGGTGATGCTACGCGGCGCGTTCTGCCGTGATAATTCGTTCGAGCGAGGCGACGGAAGGGCCACCCGCATAGTGCGCTGCTACGGCTTGAGCATGAGGCGTCAGCTTGCGGGCCTCACGCATACCAGCCCAGAAGAGGGATGCGGCTTGGTCGAGGATTTCCAGCTTGTTCATTACGCAGCGACCGGATCGAGCCAGGCCATGTAGTCGGCACCGAGGGCCGTCCCGAGGCGCTTGAGTTCAGCGACTGTGAAGAGGTCTACGTTCTGGATTTTCGTCCGGAGTGTGGACCGTGCGATTCCGGATGCCGAGGCGAGAGCTCCGTCTGACATGTCGAGGGACTTTCGTAGGGCGTTGATTACATCCGGTGCGGGGACCGGCTTAGTAATCCCGTCTGCTTGAGTAAAAGTTGGTGACATATATGTCACTGTACAGACATTTATGGCACATGACAAATCTGTCACTACATCGGTTTCGATAGGCAATCCCCTATCCGGGGACTTGGCAAGTGACAGATATGGTCATAAAGTGACAACTATGACCGCAAGAATAGATCCCCTAGACCTCGCCGTAAGCACAGTGCTACGCGGCCACCAGGGACAAAAGAACGTCACGAACGTCCACCTGGCCGCCACGACCGGAATTCACCCTCGGACGCTCATTCGCATACTCGAAGGCCACCGGGCCGCGACGGTCGGCGAACTTCGCCTTCTAGCTGGCGTGCTCGGGTCGACCGCCTCGGAGATCGCCGTCGAGGCCGAGAGGCTCATCGAGAATGCCTGACACTGCCACGGCGCACCGACGCGCCTGCCGAATGACGGAGCTGACCAGCAGATCCGCGTCATCTACTGGCAACTCGTCAGGCACGCCCGCGGCGTTGGCCGCGCTTGAGAGCCTGGATCGAACGACTTCCGAAAAATTCACTGCTTCCCCACTTTACGTTGTATCGAACATACATCCGACCGGCGACACTCACGACACGGACCGAACATTCAGTCGAACCATGTATATGGTCGAGTCTAAGCTTCAACGCTTGGGCATGTCCAAGCCGATAGCGTCGAACCGTGCCAAAAGGAACCGCGCCCAAACCCGGCCCCGTGTCCCTGGCACTAGCACCGCTCCTCAACGACGCATTTCTCGAACTGCTCGTGACACAAAAGCGATTCGGAGAAATGCTCGGCGGGGTGCCGCAGTCGACAGTCTCGCTATACCTGCGCGGGGAACGGGCCATAGATGTGGACTTGTTCGTGACCATGTGCCGCGTGCTGAGCATCGACCCCGTGGAGGTATTTGCCGTAGCCGTGCGCTCTACGGAGTAGCACCTCTCTCGAACAGCGGCGCGGCATGAGCCGCGCGGAGGCCAAACCGCGGGCGATCCTGTACCTGCGCCAGTCCACATACCGCGAGGAATCCATCAGCCTTGAGCTGCAAGAGACTGCGGGCCGGGACCACTGCGCGAAACACGGATATGTCGTCGTCGGCGTCGAGGCCGACCCAGGCATCAGCGGCCGCACATGGAAGCGCCCTGCCGTCGTGCGAGTCATGGACATGATCGAGAGCAAACAAGCCGATGTCGTCGTGCTCTGGCGATGGTCGCGCCTCTCTCGATCACGCAAGGATTGGGCGCTTGCCGTCGATCGCATCGAAGTCGCCGGGGGAAAGATCGAGTCGGCGACGGAACCCAATGATGTATCCGCATCGGGCCGGTTCGCTCGTGGGGTCATGACCGAGCTGTCGGCATTCGAGTCGGAGCGCATCGGTGAGCAATGGCGGGAAGTGCACGTGAACCGCGTAAGCCGGGGGCTGCCCTCCGGACGGCTGCCGTGGGGATGGTCGAGCCACGAGAGAGGTGTCGCACAGAACCCGGAGCAGGCCCCCGCAATCCCGCAGCTGTACGACCTCTACCTGAGCGGCCTCGGCTCCCGGCAACTGGCCGCATGGCTTGAGCAGAACGGTTACCGCACCTACTACGGAAAACCGTCATGGTCACACTCCACGGTGACCGCTATCCTCGACTCGCCCTTTCACAGTGGCCAGATCACCTATCGTGGCGAGCTATTTCCCGGCGGCCACGAGGGGTTGATCACGGTGAAGAAATTCCAGCAGTACCAGGCGATGAGAGTCGAGCGGGCCGACGAGCGCGCTCCGAGAATTAGCTACCTGTTGTCAGGGCTCATGAAGTGCGCGTGCGGCGGCACGATGCACGGGTTTTCCAATCTCATGGGGAAGCGGTCGAAGGTGCCGTTCTACGGTTACCGGTGCCACGACGCCGCCCTGAACCCGAACCACGGGCCCGCGAATATCTCGATCAAGTTCATTGACCCCAATATTTTCGCGTGGCTTGAGACAGTGGGCACTATGAGCGACCCAGCGCCGGACTATGCTGCGGCCGCGGCGAAGGTGGACTCCCAGCGGTTCGCCCGCGAGATCCTGGCGGTAGACGCTCAAATGAGTACGCTCACGCAGCACCTTGCGCAGGGGATCGTTCCAGAGCGAGCGTACCGGGCGGCGGTCGCGGATATGGAGTCTCGGCGGGAAGTGCTCAGTGACTCGCTGCGGGCCATAGAGTCTATGGTCGTACTCGCGCCGGAAAACCCGGCGAAGATCGCGCAGAGCCTTGTGGAGGGCTGGCCTACGGTGCCTTTGCAGACGAAGCGCGCAGTGATCCGCAGCCTGGTGTCTAGCATCGTGATCGATTTCAGTGCACCGCGAACCTTGACGATTGTGCCTCGCTGGGGTGCCCCTTTAGCTATGGACGTATAGCGTCGGGAATCACCACGTGGAGGCGTGAGCCATCGGGCAGCGACGCGTCGACAAAAGGCGAGGAGAGGTCGACCCGCCTGCCGGAGGCTTGCAGCATCCGCTCGACCAGGTCACGAACGTCGCGCTCGGTGAGAAGCAGTGTGGTGAGCTCGGGCACACCGTCTCGCGCCACGAACACCCGCGCCGGCCCGTTGATCCAGACCTCCTCGATGTCGGGATCATCGAGAAACGGCTGCAGCGCGCCGAAGCCCGTGAGCGATGCGACGACCTCCCGTGTCGCCTGGTGCTCGTCGGCGAGCAGCGGAAGCGAACCACCGAGGGCGCGTTCGCTGTAGCGCCGCACCTCGTCGCGCACGTACTGCTCGGCGAGCGCGTTATCGGCCGCCAGGTCAACGCCGTCACGGCGCACGCGCAGGCGCACCTGCTCGGTAATAATACGTACAGCCTCAGTCATGGGTGCATGATGCCCCACTTCGGCGGCTCATCGAGAGTTATCCACAGCCCCGTTCGCGCCACACCAGCGGTCCAGGCAGGTGTGCCGCGATTTTCTGCGAGGTTTCGCGCCCGCCGGGTACGTATTCTCGGAGATTTTCGCGGCACGCCGTGTCCGTAGGCGCCAGAGACGGTGTGCCGCGATTTTCTCCGAGGTTACGCACGTCCCCGGTGCATAGCCTCGGAGATTCTCTCGCCCGCCGAGGGCCGCGACGACAAAACCGGCCGCCAGCCTCCGATTGCCCCCGTAGTAGCGAGGGTCACACGGAGGTCGGCGGCCGGTTTACTGACAGAGTGAGCGAACCCGAGGGTTAGCGGGCCGACCAGCCGCCATCCATGGTGTAGCTCGAGCCGGTGACCATGGCCGCGTGCTCCGACGCGAGCCAGCCCACGAGGGAACCGACCTCGGCCGGTTCCACGAGGCGCTTGATGGCGCTTTCGGTGAGCATGATCTTGCTCAGCACCTCCGACTCGGGGATACCGTGCGCGATGGCCTGGTCGGCGATCTGCTTCTGCACGAGCGGCGTGTTCACGTAACCCGGGCTGACGCAGTTGCTCGTCACCCCGTGCGCGCCGCCCTCCAGTGCGGTGACCTTCGAGAGGCCCTCGAGCCCGTGCTTGGCCGACACGTACGCGGCCTTGAACGGCGATGCGCGCAGACCGTGCACGGACGACACGTTGATGATGCGGCCGAAGTTGCGCTCATACATCTGTGGCAGCGCCGCGCGAATGAGCAGGAACGGGGCTTCGAGCATGAGCGCGAGGATGCGCCGGAAATCGCCCGGATCAAAGTCCTGGATCGGGCTGATCCGCTGGATTCCCGCGTTGTTGACGAGGATATCCACGCCGTCCATCGCTGCTGCGAGGCCCTGCTCACCGAATTCTTCGGTCTTGAGCAGGTTGACGGCCCAACTCGAGCCCCCCACCTCCTCGGCGAGCGCGGCGGCGCCATGAGCGTCCATGTCCGCAACAATCACGTGCGCACCCTGGTCCGAGAGGGAGCGCGTGATCGCGGCGCCGATTCCGCTCGCTCCCCCCGTGACCATCGCGCGCTTGCCTGCGAGCGGGCCGGAACGCTGTGCAGTGAGTGGTGATTGGAATGTGTCAGTCATGATTCGCCTCTCGAGGGGGTAGCGGATGTTGTCGCTATTTGACAGGGACGGCCGTGGGCAGACCGTGCTTACGGGCGTCGATCGCGTCGATCTCGCGCAGCGAGGATCCACGGGATTCCTTGAGCGTGAGCACGGCGACGACGGTGATCGAGCAGGCGATCGCGAGGTAGATCGCGACCGGCACCCAGGAACCGTACGCCTTGAGCAGGGCGACGGCGATGATCGGCGCCATCGAACCGGCCAGGATCGACGTCACCTGGTAGCCGAGCGACACACCGGAGTAGCGCATCCGGGTCGGGAACAGCTCGGCCATGATCGCCGGCTGGCCGGCGTACATCAGGGCGTGGAAGCAGAGTCCCAGCGTGATCGCCAGGATGATCAGAACCGGGTTCTTCGTGTCGAACATCGGGAAAGCGAACAGCGCCCAGGTCGCGCCGAGGACGGCGCCGGCCAGGTACACCGGCTTGCGGCCGACCCTGTCGGAGAGGCGCCCGACCTGCGGGATCACGAGGAAGTGCACGAGGTGGGCCAGGAGCAGCGCGAACAGCAACTTGCTGGTGTCGTACTGGTGCACCGTGACGAGGTAGACGATCGAGAAGCTCACGATGATGTAGTACAGGATGTTCTCGGCGAAACGCAGGCCCATGGCGCTGAGGATTCCGCGCGGGTACTTGCGCACGACTTCGAGCACGCCGTAGTTGACGACCTTCTGGGCCTCGGCCTGGGCGCGAGTCTCGAGGAAGATCGGGGCTTCGCTGACGTGCGTGCGGATGTAATAGCCGACGACGACGATGATGGCGGAAAGCCAGAACGCGACGCGCCAGCCCCAGCTGAGGAACGCTTCAGGGGTCAGGAGCGCGGAGCTGGCCAGCAACACGAGGGTCGCGAGGAGGTTACCGACCGGAACCGCGGCCTGAGGCCAGCTGGACCAGAAACCTCGGGACTTGTTGGGGCTGTGCTCGGCGACGAGCAGCACGGCGCCGCCCCACTCGCCACCAACGGCGAAGCCCTGGATGAAGCGCAGGGCGATGAGGAGCGCGGGAGCCCAGTAGCCGATGCTGTCGAAGCCCGGCAGACAACCCATCAGGAAGGTCGCGACGCCGACGAGGACGATCGTGAGCTGCAGCGTGTGCTTGCGGCCCAGCCTGTCGCCGATCTGGCCGAACACGATGCCACCCAGTGGCCGGGCGATGAAGCCCACCGCGTAGGTCAGGAAGGCGGCGAGGATGCCGTCCAGCTCGCTGCCGGCGTTCGGGAAGAAGACCTTGCCGAAGACAAGGCTCGCGGCCGTGGCGTACAGGAAGAATTCGTACCATTCCACGACGGTTCCCACCATCGAGGCGGCCACAATCTTCTTGAGCCCGGAGGTTTCGGTTACGTCACCGTTCCCCTTGGTTCCTGCGCTGGGTTTCGCGCCCCCGACTTGCTGGTTGACGCTCATGTCAGTCTCCTTCAGTGTCGTCTCTGACACGCGATTGACCGGCCCAGGGCCGGCACAGTATGAATGGTGGCGCGCGTGCATGAAGCAGACGCCTCCACCGAGTATTCCTGTCACCTCGGCGTGCAACAAGAACCACTTCGACACACGCTGTGTGCATAATTGCAGATATGACATTCCTGTCCGCGTCACAAACGCCCCCGAATCCCGATGACCTGCTCGTTCTGCTCGCTGTCGCGCGCACGGGTCGGTACACCCTCGCCGCCGAAAGCCTGGGCCTCAACCACACCACGATCTCCCGGCGCATCACAGCCCTCGAGAAGGTCCTCGACGGCCGGTTGCTCTCCAAAACCGTGGGCGGCTGGGAACTCACCACCCTCGGCACCCGCGCCGTGGAAGCGGCCGAAAACGTGGAAGCGGCCGTCGCCCTTCTCGCCGCCCCGCTCGGAGCGACGCCGCAGCTCTCGGGCGTCGTGCGGCTCTCCGCAACGGACGGCTTCAGCGCCTACATTGCCGCACCGGCCGTCGCCAACCTGCAGCGCAGAAATCCGAAGCTGCGGGTCGAGATCGTCACTGTGACCCGCCGCGCCCTGCAACAACGCTCCGGCCTCGACATCGAGGTGGTCGTCGGTGAGCCGCAGGTTCACCGGACCGAGGCCTTTCAGCTGGGTTACTACATGCTCGGCATGTACGCCTCGCGCAGCTACCTGGCCGAGAACGGCATCCCGCAGAACGTGGCCGAACTCTGCGCGCATCCGCTCGTGTACTTCGTCGATTCGATGCTGCAGGTGGATGACCTGGACGCGCCCCGCCGTCTCGTGCCGCAGATGCGGGATTCGATCACCTCAACGAACGTTTTCGTACACGTGGAGGCGACGCGCGCGGGCGCCGGAATCGGCTTTCTGCCGTGTTTCATGGCCGACCAGCACAACGACCTCGTGCGGCTACTGCCGAACGATTTCAAGGAACAACTTCCGTACTGGATGGTCTTGCGACCCGATTCCCTACGCCAACCTGCCGTTGCGGCCGTCGTCAATGCCCTTCGCGCCCAGACCGCCGCCTACGCCCATGTGCTGATGGGTCGCTCCGTCGCGCAATGACGCTGGCGTAATGAAAGTAGACTGGCACGGTAATTGCGGGAGTGGTGGAATTGGTAGACACGCAGGATTTAGGATCCTGTGCTTTCGAGCGTGGGGGTTCAAGTCCCCTCTCCCGCACCAGGGGACATTCGGAAAATTCCGGCTGTTCGTTAGGAAAATAGGTCGCGACAACTGTTTCTTGGTTCTACGGCCTTTTTCATGCCTGGAATCGGGTTGTCGGCGGAAGAGGCACCGTGGCGGGTGAACAGCCTTCGTGAGGCGGTCCTGAGGTCTGCGTACGCGTTCGAAGACCCCATCACGAAGGAGTGTGTAAGCGAATCGCCTCGGCCATTGCCGTTCCGGTTCGCGTTCGATGGCCTCTTCCAGCAGATCGGCCACAGCCGCCAAATCACCGGGCGTGAACAGGCCGGCCATGAATCGCGCCGTATTCGCCCAATACGGGCGTTCTGTGGGTTGATTGCAGAACTCAATCTGACGGCGCGACCCGTTGTTTGACTGGTCAGTTCCACGAGATTCTTGTGAGTGAATTCGCCGATCCTTTGAGCCTTGTCCAAAAATCCTCTGGCTTTTCGCGAAACCGGAGATGCGCCTCCGATGTGTGTCGCAACGTCCCGCCAAGTTGCTGCAGCGTGATCGTCGCACTGTTCAATGTCAGCGTCATTCACCACAGCCTTGCTGGGCACCACGCCGCTACGGAAGCAGCACTGTGATCTGGTTGGGTGCCGCTATTGGGCTTACGAAGACACGCAGTTGCAGCCGTCGAGCTGGCGAAAGTTCGAGCTCTTCGCTCTGTGCTGCTATGGAATTGCCAACAGCCAAGATGCCGCTCGGCAAGTTGATTTCGCCAGAAAAAACTTCGCTCCCGTTCACCGAGTTGTCCTCTCCCGAGCGAATCGTCACCCGTACATCTCCAGCCGTGTCAGGTTGCGTAGCAACACAAACCATACTTCCGCTTGAGATTACGGGCTCCTCGCCGCTGGACCATTGAGGGATATCAGTTGTGTCGCGATCACCGATTTCGATTTGGCCGTAGAGAGGCGAAGCTTCAAAGGTAATTTCTTGATCTCGGTTCATTTGATTACTTTCACTTCGAATGGGTCGCCTGGTCCGATGTTATTGAGCTTATAGAATCTGGATAGGATTCCGCCCTGAACCCGTTGTTCTGCCAATGGAACGCCGCGGACTCGAGCTCCAACGCCACCTTGCACTGTGGAGGCGAATGGGTATTCATCGGTGCTTCCGGGACCGCAGAATCCAGCACACGCAGCGGAGCGATTGGCCTTGATTTTCAGTGGATTCGTTGTCCGGTTCAGGACGCTTGGATGACCCGCGTTCAAGGCGTCTTGCACATTTCGGGCGATGTTCGGCACTCTCAGGGAGTCGATCAACAGAACCGGGGGCGACGCGGCCGTGCCACCAACGCCGCAGTTGTGAACGAGTACTGACGTGCTCTCGGCGACGACATAGTAGGTGTGAATTTTCTCGACTGTCAGGTCGCGCATCTCTCCAGTCCTGGGTACGACGCTCACTGCGACGACTCTTGGGGTCGCCGCAGCCTCGGCGCCGAGCAGTTGCGTACCCGGTTGCAAGTCCGCAGCGTCAACCCATTCGCCCCTGTCTGCGACCCAGAATGGGTGCTTCGATGTCGTGCGCAACACGGCGCGCGTACCGGTCGCCTCGTTTTCGACAGTGACGTCGGTAAGGTCGGTGTCCTGGTTGACGTGAAGCCGAGTGACCGGTTCCCATGTGGTCTCTCCAGTCTCGGGGTCGGTGGCAGCGACTTCGTCGCCGAGTTTCACGTCCTTGATGGGTTTGGTGGAGCCGTCTGCCATGAGGACATGGGTTGACGGATCGAAGCTGTGACAGGCACCTGCGGCCATGGTGCGACCTTGGAAGGCGCCCCTAATGACACCGCCGGCAATTCCTCCCGCGACCGTCGCGGAAGCGAGGCGGCCGGGGTCGATCGTGCCGACCGTCAACATCTGGTCGAGGCCATCGCCGACCAGGCTGCCCCCGGCACCGGCCAGAGCAATCCCCGCACCTGCGGCCATCATCGCGCCGCCGTCAGGGCCGCGCATCCGACACCACCTTCACGATCTCACCGGGGTGACCATCGAGACCGCCAGTGTGCGACCCGGTTGCCGGCGGCGTATGTGCGGTTGCAGAAGTTGGCCATCGCGCAGCCAATCGAAGTTCGTCCAAATTGCCGTGAACTTGGTCCGACTTGAGCAGGCTGCGCGCCGACGCCGAGGGGTCGCCACTATTCATCTGGAATTTTCGGAGTTTTCTCGTGGAATGGCACCGCGAACGGGTTCGGCACTCCCCCGTGTTTCCGGCCCCAAATGGATTTCCCGAATCTCTCACCAGGAGAAGTTCGGCAAGCGCGCATGCTGCGGCCGGCCTCTCACGCCCGCAGCAGCACCTTGCCGACTCGCCCAGCCTCGCCGCTCGCTGCGACCGCGGCACTGATCTCCGAGATGTCGTACGTCGCCGCGACCGGCAGGGTCAGCGTGCCGTCGAGAACGCGCCCCATCAGCTCCTGAAAGAGCTGTCCCTTAATGTCCGCGGGCATCTCGCGGCTGACGACGCTGCCCCAGAAGCCCTTCACAGCGGCCTGCTTGAAGATGATGTCGCCGGAGGCGATCTCGAGGGTCGGCGACGCCATCGCGCCGAAGACCACGAGGGTGCCGTTCGTCGCAAGGACGGACATGATGTCGCCCGCGGATGTCCCGCCGACGGAGTCGATGCCGACGTGGAGGGGCGCGCCGCCGGTGATCTCAGCGAGCTTGTCACGCCAGTCGTCGGTGTCGGTGGCAATGACGCGCTCGATGCCCTGGGTGCGGAGCTCGTTGACACCGCCTGCTCGACGAACGAGCCCGACGACATTGATGCCACGCGCCGCACCCAGCTGGGCGACCATCCGGCCTACTGCGCCGTTGGCGGCATTCTGAATGAGCCAATCGCCCTCGCGGAGGTCGAGCGAGTGCAGGAGGCTGATGGCGCTAAAGGGCATGGCGACGAACTGGGCCGCGGACTCGTCGGGCAGCGCATCCGGCACCCGGATGAGTCCCGCAGCGTCGGCTACGAAGTGCTCGGTCCACAGGCCAAAGGTTCCCCCCGTGGCCACCCGCTGGCCAAGGTCGAGCTGATCGACGCCGGCACCGAGCGCATCCACGACGCCGACGGCCTCGGTTCCGGCCAGGGCGGGCAGGGCGGGCTTGAAGCCGTAGATGCCGCGCACGGTCCACAGATCATGGTTGTGAATGGGTGAGAGGAGGGTGCGCACGCGGACCTGGCCGGGGCCGGGCTGCGGGAGGGGACGTTCCTCGACCGCGAGGACAACGGCGGGGTCACCAAACTCGTGCTGAACGAGGGCGCGCATCGTAGTGGTGGTCATGTGCTCAGTCCTCCGAGATCGTGATCGTGACATCGATGTTGCCGCGCGTCGCGTTGGAGTACGGGCACACCTGGTGGGCTGCATCCGCGAGCTCCTGCGCCTGGTCGGGCTCGATCCCGGGCAGTATGACCTCCAGCAGCACCGCGAGCTGGTAGCCGCCCTCACCGTTCGGACTGATCTGCACGCGGCCGCCGACCGATGAGTCCGAGAGCTTCAGCTTCTGGGCGCGGGCGACGGACTGCAGAGCCGAGTGGAAGCACGCGGCATACCCCGCGGCGAAGAGCTGCTCGGGATTCGTACCGGAGCCGGAGCCGAAGCCGCCCATCTCCTTCGGGATGGCAAGGTCGAGGACGAACGAGTCGTCGCTGGTGGCGACGCGCCCGTCACGGCCGGCGCCCGTTGAGATGGCTTCTGCGGTGTAGAGGACGTTCATCTGTGCTGTTCTTCTTTCGTTTCAGTGTCTTTGACCGTTTGCCGTGTGCCCACGGCGTGCATCGTCTCGGTGAGGCGGTGAAGTGTTTCGATGAGCCCGGCGGCGGATAGTTCGTCGGGCAGTCCGGTGCCGGCGGCGATTGTGGCCGGTATGTGGGCCAGTTCGGCCCGGAGTTCACGGCCGCGATCGCCGATCATCACGGTCACGACGCGCTCGTCGGGGTGCCGTCGCTCGCGACGGACCAGGCCCGCCTGCTCCATCCGTCGGAGCAGCGGTGAGAGTGTTCCCGAATCCAGCTGCAGGTGCTCGCCCAGCGAGGACACCGTCTGATCGCCTTCGATCCACAGCGTCACCAGTACGAGGTACTGCGGATACGTCAACTTCCACGGTTCGAGCAGGGCGCGGTAGGCCTGGTTCGTCGCTCGGGTGGCGGCGTAGAGGGAGAAACACACCATCTCATCGGTTACGGACATGAAAATATGATTGCACACAAGTGAGTTGTGCACAACTGCTGGCTCTGTGAACAGGTTCGGGGCTACGAAGTCATGGGCAACCTGAGCGATCGGAGCCTCCCTGCGCCGGGCCGCCGCCAGGATGTTCACACGAAAAGTCTTCGAAGGAGGCCTGGGCACGATCGACATCGCGTCCAGCGAGGACTTCCGCCCCACCGATCAGGGGTGCCAGGACCGCTCGGAGGCTCTCCTCGCTGGGGCCTGAATACCGGCGGACCACCGTCTGATCGTGGCTAAAATTCACCAGGAGGGGACACTCCGCGAGCTCACTCTCTATCACGCTGGTCTCAGTGAGCGGCTTGCCGGTTGCTGCCACGTGGACGGTGATGTGGTATTCGGCGGCCTCGTAGATCTCGACTCTGTGATCCTCAGACCCTCCGTACGGGCCGCAGGCTCGGGCCAACTCGAGTCCTTTTCTGCCGTCGACGCAAGCAACCAACTGCGCCTGCGTGTACTGGTTGGCGTCCAGGTTCCCTACGACCCCGTCGCCCGACCACAACACGGGAAAGTAGGAGTCGTAGTCGGGGTGGTCTCCGGTGACGACGAAAACCGGGTGCCGTCCTTGGGCAGCAGGGTCGTAGGCGGTTGTCCCCGGCATGCCAGCCCCGTCACCGCACAGGGCGGAAACATTGCCCAAGAGGGTGACGAAGTCATCAGAATCAGTTTCGGGCGCGACCGGCGGCGTCGGCGACACGGTGGGTTCTGTGGTGGACGAACTCGACTCTGGTGGAGAATCCGTGGCGGTGTCGTTGGCGGTTGGCGCGCCAACTTGACTGCAGCCGACCATCAGCCACGCTGCAAGGATTCCCACCGCGATGACCCCGATGTGGCGCCGCAGGGATGAGCCCCTCAAACTCACGGTCGCGCCCCTTCCCTGGGGAACGCAGCCCTCCCGACAGGAGACCGCTCGATCGCGGCCCGTGGGGCCCTCATATCCATGGCAATACCTCCACGCTCGCGGATACCGTAGCGCCTTCTAGGACATCTGGTAGGGGTGGTCGCGCGCCAGTGAGCGGTGCAGGGCTGATGAGGTCGAGATCCCCGAGGGCCGGGAGCAACCAGGCATCTTGCTCTGATCTCGGACCTGCAATCCAGTGTCTAGGTGTAATTTCCGGATTTAGAAGGTCGAATTTCCTTCATAGTGGACTTCGTTGGGCTTTCGGCAACCGAACATGGAGGGTCCGCGCCGGCCGTTCTGAAACCCTGTGATGCAGTGGCGAATCGGGGAATGAGCGCCAACGTTTTCCCCGTCGTTGGCGTGCCTGGGATCATTCGATAACCAGGCCCTGGGGCATGCGAGTGCTCGTCGTGACAGGCTGCGATCGTTGACGGCCGTCGGCCGGGACCGACAGGATCCCCTAGAGTCCTCTGATGACCCAACAACGCTGGCAGAAGAATGCCGAGTGGCCCCTGACGATCGCGGCAATTGTCTTCCTCGTCGCCTACGCATGGGAGGTTATCGCCGATCTGGAAGGCGTCGCAGGAGTGACCGCCGAGTCGATAATCTGGGCCACGTGGGTGATCTTCATGGTTGACTACGTGGCCAACCTCGCTCTCGCTCCTCAGCGTTGGGGATGGTTTCGCGGTCACATCTTTGACCTCCTCGTCGTCGTGCTTCCTGTTCTCAGGCCGCTGCGTCTGCTGCGGGTCATCACCCTGTTGACCGTTTTGAAACGAACTGCCGGGGCGGCGTTCCGTGAACGTGTCGTGGTTTACGTTGCCGGAGCTTCAATCTTGCTCGTTTTCGTCGCTTCCCTGGCCGTGCTGGACGCCGATCGATCCGCTCCCAACTCGAACATCACGACCTTTGGTGATGCACTGTGGTGGGCCTTCGTCACGATTACAACTGTCGGGTATGGAGACTTCTCACCCGTCACGGATGCCGGACGCCTGATTGCCGGCGGACTGATGCTCGGGGGCATTGCGCTTCTCGGCGTCGTGACCGCAACTCTCGCCTCCTGGATCGTTGAGCGCGTCGCCCAACAGGAAGAGGATTCGCGAGTCGCAACGCACGGAGAGATCAGGGCATTGGTCCAGCAGATCGCAGAGCTTCAAGCGACCCTCGACGCGACCGCGAAGACCGAGTCCTCAAGAGCCTCAACCACGGGCCACTGACGAAAGCCACGGCAGGTCGACGGTCAAATTTGCTGTCGATCTGTTCAACCAGCACGAAGGCGGACAGCGCCACCACGGGTTCCCCGGGGCCTCGCTCCGGCGTTCCATGTGCTGGCGTACCTCGTCGTGGGGCGGCGCTCAGATGGCACCGCGAGGAAGTGAGCCCACGGGCGCTCACGGTAAGGCCAGCCTTCGTTCTGTGAGGCCCGGCCGGCGGGTTCGCAGCGTGATTCTTTCAGGTCGTCCCGCAGGCGGTGTCCCGCATCTCGTCGCGGCGGGCTACGAGTCTGGTACTCCTTCGCCGAAGGTTGCCGTCACCACCAAACGATCGCCGCGGATGCGACTGCACCGCAACTCCAGCGCGGATCCCTGATGAAAGCCGATCCTACTAATGCGAAATATCGGAGCGCCGACGGCGCAGTCAAGGCTCTTCAGATCGGTGGCTGCCGCCGTGTCGGCGCGAATCTCCTCTCGCCCTCCGTCCAGCGTGATGCCACAGCGTTCCCGAAGTTCCTTGTACAGAGCGGTGTCGGCAAAGTCCACGACGAGCAGGGGGCGCACGCGAGCGGCGGGGAGCCAGGGAAATTTTGGGAGTTCAGCGCAACAATTTTCGCGCACGCCCCTGAGCGGGCTCATCTCGACGTGACGAAGGAGATCCTGCTCCAATTTGCCAAGGATTCCGGCGTGCCCGACATGACGCGTTTCGCGAGCGATCTGACCAACCCTGGTCTCCTGGAACGCGTGAACGCGGACCTGAAGGAGGCCAATTCGATCGGCGCTACGGGTACCCCTTGTTCCTCATCAACGGCACGCCCCTGTCCGGAGCGCAACCCGTCGACGTCTTCCGCCAGATAGTCGAGAGTGAGCTCGCGAAGGCAGCGAAGTAGTGGATATTGGCTATGCGGGCGCGCTGATAGGCGGGGGTACTCACGCTCCTGAGTCCGTGCTCGGTCATGCTGTTGCCGGCGTTTTTCGCCTTGGCGTTCTCGTCCCCTACACGGCTCCTGGGCCGAACGGTCATCTTTTACCTTGGACTGATCACCACCCTGGTGCCGGTGGTCATTCTGGCAGGTACGGTCGGCGCATTCCTGATGCAGAACCGCACCATGCTGGTGATTGGCGCGGCATCCCTTGTGATCGTGCTGGGGCTCATCCAGCTGGTCGGGATCCGGATTCCGGCATTGACCCGCAGCGGTGCGGGCGAGGGAACCTCCTCCGCATCCGTTTTCATACTGGGGTCTGCCTATGGGGTCGCCGGGTTGCGCGCGGGACCCATTCTCGGGTCGGTTCTGACCATCGCCGCCGTCGGAGGGAACGCAGCCTGCGGCGGCATCCTGCTGACAATTTATGCACTCGGCATGACCATTCCCCTCTTCGTGCTGGCGCTCGTCTGGGATCGACTGAAAGTTGCCGAACGTGGCTGGGTGAAGCCCCACACGGTTCGCGTGGGACGGTGGCAGAATTCATGGCTGATGGTTGCGTCGGGTCTGCTTTCCATCGGCCTCGGTGCGTTGGTCATCTTCATCGCAGTCGCCGGCATCTACTTCCTGCGTACGCGTCGACGGGACGTGACGGTGGTCCCGGCCGCCGTCGCTCACCTCGCGACCAGACAACTTGACGGGTGGGCCTACATCAGGATCTGAATCCCGCCCAGCCGGAACGGCGCTCCCCGTCTGCCCGGCCCTGAAGGGCTTCCCGAATCTCCCACAGAATCGGATGGAGACACCCCGACGACGAGGGTTGCCACCCGGGCAAATTGTCGGTCTAACACGGTATCGTGTGCCAGAGTATTCGCTCACCATCTCGGCGCACCGTCGTCAACTGGAGTATTCACCTGTGATTCAAACCGCCTTGATTCCCTGGCTGGATCCGAACCAGATTATCAACTCAGCCGGCCCGTGGGCCCTGCTTGTCGTGTGCGCCATCGTCTTCGCCGAGACCGGTCTGCTGGTCGGATTCCTGCTGCCCGGTGACACCCTCCTCGTGATCACGGGTCTGCTCGCGTTTCCGGCCGCCGGTGTGATCACGATCGACATCTGGTGGGTTGCCCTGGCGATCGGGCTGGCCGCCTTCCTCGGCGGGGAGGCCGGGTATTTCATTGGGCGTAAGTTCGGCCCGCACGTCTTCGAACGCAAGGAGTCGGGTCTGTTCAGTATCGCGAATGTGGAGCGCACCAATTCGTTCTTCGTGCGCTACGGCGGCGTGGCGGTGATCGTGGCCCGGTTCGTGCCCATTGTGCGCACGTTCGCGCCGGTCGCGGCCGGCGTGGGCAAGATGAACTACCGCAAGTACACGCTCTATAACCTGATCGGCGCCCTGACCTGGGGCACCGGGCTCACGTATGCCGGGTACTTTCTCGGATACATCCCGCCTGTTGCGGATTTCGTGACCAGCTACATCGACCTGATCCTGCTCGCCGCCGTGGCAATCACGCTCATCCCCACGGTGTTTCACTACGTGCAGTCCACCGTGAAGGCCCGCCGCACCGCGCGGATCCCCCTCATGGATCGTCCAGAGGTGTAGTCGGCCGAGAAGCCTGCCGGGTCAGGGATGCATGTGGTCGTGCCCGTGGTCGGCGTGTTCCGCGGGCTCCAGCTGAAAAGTGGAGTGCTCCACGTCGAAGTGGGTCGAGAGGCACTCGGACAGCTCGTCGAGAAGCGCCCCGGCGCCGCCGCCGGCGAGCACCTCCGCTTCGACGACAATGTGCGCCGTGAACACGTGCGCACCGCTCGTGATCGCCCACACGTGCACGTCGTGCACGGCAACCACGCCGGAGGCCCCCTCGAGGTGGCGGCGAATCTCGGCCACGTCGGTGTCTGCCGGTGCCGACTCGCTGAACACACGCACCACGTCACGAAGCAGCACGAACGCGCGCGGCACGATCATCGCTGCGATGAGCAGCGAGGCAATCGCATCCGCTGGGGCGAAGCCGGTGATCAGGATGACGGTGGCCGCGATGATCACGGCGACCGAGCCGAGCGTGTCGCCGAGCACCTCGAGGTAGGCGCCGCGCATGTTGATCGAGCCGGCGGCGGCCGGGCGCAGCAGCAGTAGTGCGGCGATGTTGGCGACGAGGCCGATGATGGCCACAACGAGCATGGGGCCGCCGAGAACCTCGACCTCCACGGGGTTCAGCAGTCGCGTCACCGCCGCGATCACGACGAAAACGGCGACGCCGAGCAGAAGCATCCCGTTGATCAGTGCACCAAAGACCTCGGCTCGCTGGTAGCCGAAGGTTTGCCGGTCGGTGGCCGGTCGTGCCGCGACGACGGTTGCGGTGAGGGCGACGAACAGCCCCAGCAGGTCGGAGAGCATGTGACCGGCATCGGCCAGCAGCGCGAGCGAACCGCTGATGATGGCGCCCACGACTTCGGCCAGCAGCACCAGGCCGATGATGCCGATCGCGAGGGACAAGCGGGTGCGGTTCGACTCCGAGGAGTGCGCGTGGTCATGACCCATGACTCCACGTTAGGTGCGTCGCTGCAGGAATGCCAGTTGGGCCGCTGGTTGGGAATGAGAGCCGTTCTCGGCTGGCGGCTACCCGCCCAGAATCTCGCGCACCACGGGAATGAGCGCTTCAAAGGCCATCGCACGATGGCTGACCTGGTTCTTCACGTGCGCGGAGAGCTCTGCCGCAGAAATGGCGTACCCGTCCGGCAGAAAGATGGGGTCATACCCGAACCCGTTGGTGCCGTTGGGCTCGTGCAGCAGCTGCCCGGGCCACTCCGCGGACACGGCGCGTTCAGCTCCATCGGGCAGCGCCAGCGCGGCGACACACGTGAAGTGCGCGCCCCGGTGGTCATCGGCGATGTCACTGATCTGCCAGAGGAGAAGCCGCAGGTTCTGCTCAGAGTCGCGGGCCGGACCGGCCCAGCGGGCGGAGAAGATGCCCGGCGAACCACCCAACACGTCGACGCAGATGCCGGAGTCATCAGCGATGGCAGGCAGGCCCGTGTGGGTTGCGGCGGCCCGCGCCTTGATCAGCGCGTTCTCGGTGAACGTCGCGCCGTCCTCGATCGGTTCGGGGCCGTCGTACGCGAGCACCTCGATGCCGGGCAGTTGCGGCTCGAGAATGCGGCGCAACTCGTCGACCTTATGGGCGTTGTGCGTGGCCAGCACGATCTGCATCGGGTCAGCCCTCCAACGCGCGGTTCTGAAAATCGGTCAGGGTGATGGCGCCGCCGAGTGCGAGGTCAAGCAGGGTGTCGAGTTCGCTGCGGTCGAAGGGCGCAGCCTCCGCGGTGCCCTGCACCTCGACGAACTTGCCGCGACCGGTGACCACGACGTTCATGTCGGTATCGGCACGCACGTCCTCGGTATATGCCAGGTCGAGCATGGGTACACCGTTGATGATGCCGACCGAGACGGCCGAGACGCTGTCGGTGAGCGGTTGCGCCTTCTGCGCAATGAACTTCTTCTCCCGGCCCCACGCCAGGGCATCCGCGAGGGCCACGTAGGCGCCTGTGATGGCCGCCGTGCGCGTACCGCCGTCGGCCTGCAGCACGTCACAGTCCAGAACGATCGTGTTCTCGCCGAGGGCCTTCATATCGACGACGGCGCGCAGGCTGCGCCCCACGAGGCGGCTGATCTCGTGTGTGCGTCCGCCGACCTTACCCTTGACCGATTCACGGTCCATCCGGGAGTTGGTGGAGCGGGGAAGCATGGAGTATTCCGCGGTGACCCAGCCCTTGCCCTTGCCGGACATCCAACGGGGCACACCGTTGGTGAACGAGGCGGTGCACAATACCTTGGTGCGACCGTAGGAGATCAGCGCCGAACCTTCGGCCTGGTCGCTCCAGCCGCGTTCGATCGTGACGGGGCGCAGCTCGTCGTTGGTACGTCCGTCGATACGTCGGGTGTCGTTCACTGGTTCTCCTTGCGTGTGGTGTGTGGGTGCAGTGCGGCGAACTCATTGAGGTCGCTGAGGCTGAGGGAACCCGTCTCGATCAGGTTGACCCGGGAAATCTCGGGGCCGAGCAAGCGGTGGGCGAGGTTCAGAAAGTCGTCGGCGCTCGCGCCGGTGGCCTCGTAGCGATAGGTGGAAGCCGTTCGACTCTGACGTTCAAGGCCCTGACTCACGAGCACGCGGTACACGTCGTTGGCGGTTTCGGTGTCGCTCGACACGAGCGTCACCGCGTCGCCCATCACGTAGGAGATGGCGCCGCGCAGAAACGGGTAGTGCGTGCAACCGAGCACGAGCGTGTCAACGTTCGCGTCGCGCAGCGGTGCGAGATATTCCTCGGCAACGGCGAGCACCTCCGCGCCCGAGGTGATGCCAGCCTCCACGAATTCCACGAATCGGGGGCAGGCCTGACTGAACAAGCGGATGTCCGTGGCCGCGGCGAAGGCATCATTGTAGGCCCGGGAATTCACTGTCCCGCTGGTGCCGATCACCCCGACGCGTTTGTTGCGCGTCGTACCAACGGCCCGGCGCACGGCCGGCTGAATGACCTCAATCACGGGCACGCTGTAGCGTTCCCTCGCGTCGCGAAGCATCGCCGCAGACGCCGTATTGCACGCGATGACAATGAGTTTCACGTCTTGCGCCACGAGGTCGTCGAGTACGCCGAGCGCGAATCCGCGCACGTCGGCGATCTTCTTCGGCCCGTAGGGCGAATGCGCCGTGTCGCCGATGTAGAGAAGGGACTCGTTGGGCAACTGGTCCTTGATCGCCCGCGCGACCGTGAGGCCACCCACTCCGGAGTCAAAGATTCCAATCGGCGCGTCAGTCACTCGATCCAGCCTAGTCGCCCGGCCCTCGCCACGGCGGACGGGCAGGGCGGATAGGCTTTTGCCGTGACCCCGTCCCCCGCATTCCGCACAGACCGCTACGAACTCACCATGGTTGACGCCGCGATCCAGAGCGGGCGCGCCGACCTTGAGTGCATGTTTGAAGCCTTCGCGAGGCGGCTGCCGACCGGGCGCCGGTATGGGATCGTCGCCGGGACCGGACGCCTCCTGGAGCTCATCCGCCAGTTTCGGTTCGAGGATTCCGAACTGAGCTGGCTGGAGGAGAACGCGGTCGTGCGCCGCCCCACCCTTGATTTTCTCGCGAATTACTCCTTCCGCGGCAGCATTTGGGGCTATCAGGAGGGCGACGCCTACTTTCCCGGCTCGCCCCTGCTGCAGGTCGAGAGCACCTTCGCCGAGGGCGTCATGCTCGAAACCATCATCCTGAGCGTTCTCAACTACGACACGTCCGTGGCGAGCGCCGCGGCCCGCATGGTCTCGGTGAGCCTCGGGCGGCCCCTCGCCGAAATGGGCTCCCGCCGCACGAGCGAGCATGCCGCCGTGGCCGCCGCACGCGCCGCCTACATTGCCGGCTTTGCCGCAACGAGCAGCCTCGAAGCGGGACGCACCTGGGGCATTCCCACCATGGGCACGGCAGCGCACTCCTTCGTGCTGCTGCACGACAGTGAGGAGGAGGCCTTCCGCGCGCAGGTCGACGCCTTCGGAACGAACACCACCCTGCTCGTTGACACGTACGACGTCCCGCGCGGCATCGCCCTCGCCGTGAAGGTAGCCGGGCCGCAGCTCGGCGCGATCCGCATCGACTCGGGAGATCTGCCGACCGTCGTGGCCGCGGCCCGAGTGCAGCTCGACTCTCTCGGCGCCGTCAACACGACCATCACCGTCACGAGCGACCTCGATGAATTTTCCATTGCGGCCCTGTCGGCCTCCCCGGTTGACGCGTTCGGCGTGGGGACATCCGTTGTCACCGGATCGGGCGAACCCGCCGCCGGCCTGGTCTACAAGCTCGTGGCGCACCGCAGCCCGGATACCGAGTGGGTCCCGGTCGCCAAAACGTCTGCGTCAAAGGTGTCCATCGGCGGGCGCAAGAATGCCGTCCGCCGCCTTGATGAGCACGGCACTGCACGGCAGGAGATCGTGCTGCTCGGCGCGGAACCCGCCGCCGCGCCCCTCGATACCGAGCCTCCCCAAGAGGGAACCCGCGATCGTGCGCTGCTCGTTCCCCTGATCGTGGAGGGCGTCGTCGACGAACGCTACACCGGCACAGCGGGCACCACTTTGGCCCGTGCCCACTGTGCGACGGTGATGACGGAACTGCCGATTGAGGCTTTCCGCCTCGGCCGCGGCGAGGCGGTCATCCCCACGATCTACCGCTAGTCCCCAACGACCGGTAGCCCCAACGACCAGTTGCCCAAGGACTACTTGTCCTTCATCTTCTCCCAGATGGCCTTGCAGGTGGGGCACACCGGAAACTTCTCCGGGTCGCGGCCCGGCAGCCACTTCTTGCCGCACAGCGCCTTGACGGGCTTGCCGGTCATGGCCGCCTCAAGAATCTTGTCTTTGGGCACGTAGTGCGAGAATCGCTCGTGGTCGCCCGGCTCAATCTGCTCTTGATTGAGCAGCTCTTCCAATTCACGGTCGAGGGTGGAGGTTCCGCCCCCGGGCTGGCCGGGTTCAGCAATGCTTGCACGGAAGATATCAGTCATGACTCCAGTGTAAACCGCGCCGCGGGCCGCGTACCAGATCAGGCACGTTGGGCGGCCGCGAGCATGTCGGGGCCGCGACGCTCGAACGCGCGGCCACCGGCCCACACCCCCGTGATCACGACGACGAGCCCGATCCCCACACCCCACACGAGCGCGGTGACGTGCCACTTGGGGTCGCTCGTCAGGCCCAGGTAGGCACCGGCGAAGGCGGGTAGCGCCAGAACAATCGGCCCCAAAAAGGTCAGGCTCTGGGTCAGGGGCGACGATGATTCGGATGCCTGTGGCTGGGCGAAGGGGCTGTCGCCCGGCTTGGCTACAGGGTACGGAAAACGCGCCGAAGTGAAACTTGCGAATCCGAGCCCGCACAGGAATATGCAGGTGCTGACCCCAAGCATGGACGGCAGGACCGCCCAGTCATCGTAGAGGTAAATACTCAGGGCTGACCCCAGGCCGATCAGCGGAATGCCCACGGACAGCGTCGGGAGCAACCGTCCGATTCGGTCGGCGAAGCCCCGCATCCCGGAAGACACATGCAACCAGATCGCGGTGCTGTCATAGGCCACGTCGTTGTGGATCGTCCAGCCCAAAAAAACGCACATGAGCGGCACGGGAAGCAGTGCCAGCCATTGCAGGGGCACGCCGGCAATGGCCAGCGGGAGCACAGCGATTATCGGCACGACCGGAATCATGAGGAAGGAGACCCAGTACCGGGAGTCGCGTGCCCAGTACGTCAGACTCCGCGCCGCGATGGCTCCGATCGGGTTGTGCGGCAGCCGGTCGAACCAGCCCAGGCCGGTGTTCGGACGGGTGAGGACTTCCCGTCCGGGCGTCAGGATCAGGCGGGCGACGACGGCCTGCCAGGCCAACCAGAGGATGCCGACCGTCGCGGCAGCCACGAGCAGCTTCAACGCCGCAGCTCCCCACAGGCCCGTTGACGCGTCCCCGGGAACCGACCAGGCCGCGCCGAGGGGCGTCCACCCAAGGATTGCGGAGAGATCACCAAGCAGGCTGCGGCCGCTCCAGACCCAGTTCGAGTTGACCACGAGGAGAACGACCGGCGCGATGATCACGAGCAGGACGAGGCCACCGACCCCGGTGAACTCCCGAGATCGGCGCGTCGACAGCACCAGGGCGCCCATACCCATGCTGAGGCGCGACACGAGAACACAGGTGGCGAGCACAAGCGCGGCGGCAACAATCGCGAGCAGGGTCTCGAGAAAGCCTCTGGACCAGGTCACGACCGTTCCGAGCAGCACCAGGGTCAGGGCGAGGGAGGGAAGGCCGAGGAGGCCAGCGAGCCCGAGCCCGAGCGACAGCTGCCGGTTCGGGAGTCCCAGGAGAGCGAACTTGCGGGGGTCCATGCCGTCTTCGGCTCCGAACGCGAGCGGTAACAGCACGAAGCCGAGAACCACGATCGAGCCGGCAACCGTGGAGGCGTCACGGATGACGGTGAGTTCGCCGACGAAGCGCAAGCCGACGAGTGACACGAGCAGGGCCACGACCACGGCGAGGGCGTAGAGAAGGCCCGCAACCACGCCCGCTATCTGCCCGGGATTGCGTCGGAAAAGATTGGACAGGAGCCGAAGTCTTAGTCCGAGAAGCTGTGTAACCACTCCAGACCCTCCGACTCTTTGCGTCCTCCGGAGAGTTCCACGAAGCGCTCTTCCAGGGATTTGTCCCCTCGCACCTCGTCGATCGTTCCGGCGTCCAGTAACTGGCCGTGCACGATGACGGCCACGTTGTCGCACACCCGCTGGATCATGTCGATCCCGTGGCTGGACAGTACGACTGTGCCGCCGCCTGCAACGTACTTCTGCAAAATTTCCGTCACGGTCACGGCTGACACGGGATCGATGAATTCAAAGGGCTCGTCGAGCACCAGCAGTCGCGGCGAGTGGATCATGGCGCATGCGAGGGCGATCTTTTTCGTCATGCCAGCCGAGTAGTCGGAGACCAGTCGGTTGACGGCATCCGAGAGTCCGAATGCTGCGGTGAGGTCTTCGGATCTGGCACGCACGGTCTCGTTGTCGAGTCCGCGCAGGATGCCGGCGTAGTAGAGCAGCTGGGCACCGGTGAGCCGGTCGAAGACGCGCAGCCGGTCGGGAAGCACCCCGATGGCGCGCTTGGCCTCACGCGGTTTCTTCCACACATCGATGCCATGCACGTGCACCGAGCCGTGGTCCGGGCGAAGCAGCCCCGTGATCATCGACAGCGTGGTGGTCTTGCCGGCGCCGTTGGGGCCGACGATCCCCAAGAAGGAACCGGCGCGAACCTTGAGGTCGATTCCGGAGACGGCGACGTTCCGGCCGAAGCGCTTGCCCAGTCCCACTGCCGAGAGCACGACCGGAGCCTGTGACGTGGCGGCAGCTGTGCCGACCGTCGCACGCGGCGCGCTTGTGGCGGGTGCGTTTGCGAGTGGGGCACGGGTTGCTGTCGGCCGCGGGGAACGTTGTTCTGTTACGGCTGGTGACTCCTTCGCGAGCGGGGGCAGCACGGTTGCGGCAATCGGGATGGGAAGGTCCGGCTGGGCGGCAGTGGTTGAGGCACCTGTTGCGGGGCGCTCGGCAGCGTTCGCAACTGGAGGCTCAGCCGCCGCGGGTGCGGCCGTCGCGATCGTGGGGGCCCGGTCAACGGAATCCGCTGCTACCGTCGTCGTCACGGCCACAGCGGGTTCCACCGCGCCATCCGTGGATGTTGCAGCCTTCGTCGCGGCAGCCTTCGCTTCCGCCGCCCTGGTCGCTGCCGCTTTGGTCGCGGCCGCACGAGCCGCGGCAGTCTTCGTGGTGGGCGACTTCGCTGCGGCGGTCTTGACGGCGGTCGCCCGGGCAGCAGCCGTCTTGGCCGCCGTTACCGACCGGGTTGCGCTCGTACCGGCGGCACCGGTCTGTGCGGTGGCCGGTTTGGCGGTGGCTGGCTTGACCGCACCGGAGCGCACCGGAGTCGAAATGGGTGCGTCCACGCCAGGCCCGGCCTGCTCGGATTCAACTGGCGAGGCGCCGGACGTCGGGGGCGGAGTGACCCGCTTCGGCGTGCTGAGCTTGCGCGGCGCTGCCGTCGACTTGGCGGCTGTCGACGATGGAGTAGCTGATCCGGCCGGCTTCGCGCGGGCCGTTGTGGTGCGATCCGCGGCAGGCTTGCGCACCGGGGGCTTGCGCACGGGGGCTGGTTTAGGCACGGGGGCTGGTTTAGGCACGGGGGCTGGTTTAGGCACGGGGGCGACCGCCGCAATGTCCGCGGACGCGGGAGCGTCAGGCGCTATGAAAGGCGAGGAAAGGGCCGCAGCACGGCCGACGTTGTGCGCGTCTGACGACTGCCCGTCGGGCTCTGAATTCGGCGGCACAGTGGTCACCTTGCAAACTTACCAAGGTCAATCTGAGTGAGTGGTGATCGTTCGTTATCACCGCGATCCGAGCAGAGAAACAGCCCGGTGGTATGTCACAGCATGGTCCCATAATCGGGCACACTTCCCCATTTTGACGGGTAAAGCAGTACGATGAGGTTGGCATAACGGTGTGTCTTTACAGAAACTTGTGGGTGAACCCTGAGCAAACTCTTCTCTCTGAGAGGTAATCGGGGTCACCCGATCCATCTCGAGGAGATAATCGTGAATACCCAAATTGTAATTCTTGCGGCAGGAATGGGCAGCCGTCTTGGCCGCTCGCTCCCGAAACCGCTGACCGAACTCAACGACGGTCGCACGATCATGCAGCAGCAGTTCGACAACATCGATCACGCCTTCGGCAAAGCAGCCCAGGTCACGATCGTCGTCGGCTACAAGCTTGAGCACATCATCGAGGCGTTCCCGCAGGCTTCCTTCGTCTACAACGAAGAGTACGACCAGACAAACACGTCCAAGAGCCTTCTGCGCGCCCTTCAGGCCTCGGCCACGGGTGGCGTGTTGTGGATGAACGGTGACGTTGTCTTCGACCCGGCAATTCTCGACCGTGCCGCAGCCATGATGGCCCGCGACCAGTCGTTCGTCACGGTCAACACCGACAAGGTGTCCGATGAAGAAGTGAAGTACACCACGAGCGCCGAGGGCTACATCAAGGAGCTCTCGAAGACCGTCAAGAACGGTCTCGGTGAGGCCGTTGGCATCAACTACGTCTCCAGCGCAGACAAGGCCGTTCTCATGCGTCAGCTCGCCAAGGTCGGCGACCAGGACTACTTCGAACGCGGCATTGAGCTGGCCATCGAGAAGAACAGCATGCTCGTGGAGCCGGTCAACATCTCCGACTTCTACGCCGTCGAGGTTGACTTCGCCGAAGACCTCGAGCGCGCCAACCTGTTCGTCTAACCAGACCTTCGTGTCGCTGTGGCGAGCGAGCGGATGCGCCGTGAACGCACGGTCGCATTCGCTCACCTACGATAGAGCGCGTGAATAGTAGTTTCGCCACGGTGTCCCCGCAGCAGCGCAGCCCGCTTGCGCGGTATTGGCATTCCCTGTGGCTACTGACCCGACGTGACCTGCGCGTGCGCTATTCGACCTCGGCTCTCGGCTACTTCTGGTCGATCCTGGATCCGCTGGTTATGGCCGGGATCTATTGGTTCGTGTTCACCCAGGTCTTCGAACGCGATGTGGGCGAGTCGCCCTACATCGTGTTTCTTCTGTCGGCCCTCCTGCCCTGGATGTGGTTCAACGGTGCCGTTTCCGACTGCACCCGCGCCTTCCTTCGCGAGGCCAAGCTGATCCGGTCGACCCGCATTCCCCGCACCATCTGGGTTAATCGCCTCGTACTCTCCAAAGGAATCGAATTTCTTGCTGCGATTCCCGTGCTCGTGCTCTTCGCCGTGGTCTACGGGGCCGAAATCAACCTCGACATCCTCTTCTTTCCCCTGGCCATCGTGCTCCAAGTACTCCTCACCGCCGGCGTCGGCTTGCTGGTGGCACCGCTCGTGGTGTTCTTCCGTGATCTCGAACGCGCCGTGAAGCTCATCCTGCGCTTTCTCTTCTACGCGTCCCCCATCATTTACAGCACGGCAGATCTGCCACCCGACCTGCATTTTTGGGCGGCCTTCAATCCCCTGAGCGGCATCTTCAGCCTCTACCGTTCCGCATTCTTTCCCGAGCAGCTCGACTGGTTCGCCGTGGGCGTTGGCAGCGCCATGTCGGTTGCATTCCTGGTCCTCGGCCTGTTCGTCTTCTCGCGCACCGAGCGCGCGGTCCTGAAGGAGATCTAGTGGCTACTCCCGTCGGTACTGTACCGAGCACCCTGCCCGTGATCTCCCTGACGGATGTCGGCATCCGCTTTCGCCGGAATCGGCGAAGCCGCCGAAACTTCAAGGACCTTTTTGCCGCCCGCAGCCGCCGGAGTCGACCAGGCGAGTTCTGGGCGCTCCAAAACGTGTCTTTCACCGTGCAACGCGGCGAGGCGATCGGCGTCGTGGGGCGCAACGGCCAGGGCAAGTCGACTCTTCTCAAGCTCGTGACCGGGGTCGTTCTCCCCGATGCCGGTGTTGTGAATGTCACGGAGGGCGTCGCCCCGCTGATCGAGATCACGGGCGGCTTCGTCGACGACCTGACGGTTCGCGACAACGTCTACCTGACTGCGGGGCTGCACGGGATGACTCGCAAGCAGATCGATGCGCAGTTTGACGAGATCATCGAATTCGCGGAAATCGCCGATTTCGTTGACACGCCGTACAAGCATCTCTCGAGCGGCATGAAGGTGCGCATCGCGTTCGCCGTCATTTCACGGCTCGAGGAACCGATCATCCTCGTCGACGAAGTTCTGGCCGTCGGAGACAAGGCCTTCCGAGAGAAGTGCTACCGCCGCATCGAAGAGTTGCTCGCCGGAGGACGCACCCTGTTCATCGTGTCGCACAACGAACGCGATCTTCGTCGATTCTGCAAACGAGGACTTTACCTCGACAAGGGCGATCTTGTGCTCGACGGCCCCATCGATGAGGTGCTCGCCCGCTACAACGCCGAGTACGGTGTCAAGCCGGCCTGAGCTGCGCTCTTCCCCTGAGCGCGACCGGCCGGAGGGCCCGCGTTGAAGTCAGAGAACAACGCACTCAGATCAATCCCCAGCACATGGGACAGGCGAAGCAGTGTGTGAAACGTGGGATTCCCGTGTCCACGGTCGATGCGGGCGTAGTTCGACACGTTGATCCCGGCGGCCAATGCCACATCCTCCTGGTTGAGCGCAAGGGCGAGGCGGCGCTCACGCAGACGAAGTCCCAGTAGTCGACTTGCTTCGGAGGTCAGATGAGCCATGGTCCCTGTCTACTCGACGAAACCCAG